>NZ_JAUTBA010000001.1:3113788-3736546 GCF_030818895.1 Sphingobacterium zeae | reverse complement strand
GGAATTCCAACAGTGAAAACGGGGGGAGCACATTTTGACGAAAATTTTGTAGCCAAAAAGTATTATATCAATGCCAATTATAAAATTGCAGATTATAACACACGAGGATTTGAGAATTCCGTAATTGAAAATATTCAACCTGACAACAGTTTCACACGTTTCTCTAAAGAAGAATTCAATACAAATAATTTAAGAAATAAGGCTGACTTGAGAATAAAAATGGCGCTAGATTCAGTCAATACATTTAATCTATTTCTAGAAGGGCTAAAAAGTAAAAACAATGTTCAAAGCATGTTTTCGGATAGCAGTATAAGGCAAAGTGGAATTAAAATGAATGAGAGCCAGCGGGATATCTATCTAAACGGAGACGGCTCTAGTTTTAATGGTTTCTTCGTGTGGAATAGGAAATTCAGTCCATTGAGTTCTATTTCCATTCGCTTAAACAGTTCAAATGCTAGGGCAGAAACCGAACGCAATTTGTATGCAAAGAATTTATTTTATAACCTTTCGGATGAAGAAGATCAGCTAATAAGGCTGAATGAACGTCGTTTTAATACGAAAACTAACCTACAGTATGGTGGGAAAATTGCATACAACAATCAATTTGGGAAAGCAATAACTTTAATATCAGAATATGAGTTGTCATTACAACAATCTGATAATACTACTGAAATTTCCGATATTGACACCGCGTCGTCTGTTTTTCATACTGCAATGAAATATAAGCTTAAACAAGCTACTCATAAATTAAGGGCGTCGTTTGAATATTCACAGGCACATATCCAGATGAAAATTGCTCCTGGTATTGAGCTTAATCAGCAAGATCAAGTAGATTTTTTTAATAATAATAACCTCAATAGAAAGTTTGTCAATTGGTATCCAAATTTAGAAGCCAAATATATATTTCCGAGAAAAAATAGGTTATTGTTTAACTACAATGGCAACACCGTACAGCCCAATATAAGTCAGGTTCAACCTATACAGATTAATGATGATCCCTTGAATGTTTTTGTGGGCAATCCATTGCTTAAACCTGCATTTAAGCAGTCGTTTAATCTAAATTATAGGGATTACATGTTAATGGAAGATAAAACCATCCTATTAAATGGTCTATATGCAGTGGAACAACACGCTATAGTTCCTAAAATTACGATAGATTCAGTTGGAAAAAGTATTTATGAGTTTGCTAATCTTTCAGAATTTGAACAAAAATCATTTGACAGCTACCTAATTTATTCCTTTAGATTGTCGCCGATTGATATTAAGATTAATAGTGATGTTGGTTATAGTTTTGCACAAACAGCCAATTATATTAATGAACTTTTGAATGAAAATAAAGTACAGAGACTTAATTTCTCATTAAAATTTTCAAAAAGAAATCCGGAAAAATATGATATCTCAATTTTATTCAATACAAAATATAATACGATCAAATCTTCGTTGGATGAAAATCTCAATGCTAATTATTGGACATATTTAATTGTTCCAGAGTTTTTGTTTTATCCATCCAAGAGGTATGAACTTTCATTAAATGGGACTTACGATTACCAAGAGCCTATCAATGTATTTAGTAAAAAGTTCGAACGATGTATTGTAAATTTCTCTACTGCTAGATCATTTTTTAAAAATCAAAATTTGGTAGTTAGAGTATCTGCAAATGATATTCTGAACCAAAATAAGGGTTTTTCAAGATCTGTAAATAATAATTTGATTGTTGAAAATACCTACTCCTCGATCGGAAGAAACTTTTCACTTGGCTTGATTTGGGAGATTAACAAAATGGGAAATTAAAATGAATCACAATATGTACAAAGAAACAAAAAATGATATGATAAATATTCAAAGAATAGTGTTAATTACTATCGCCCTACTTTTCTTCTTTGGCGATTCCCACGGGCAGCAAAATGTTTCGACGTCAGGTATCATTCAATTCCAAAAGAAGGTGAATAACCATGCACAATTTAAAAATATGTTTGATGATCAGACCCCGCAAGGTAAAAGATTGATTGACAACTTTACAAAAATGACAGAGCCATTCGATACGTTTTATTTTTCTTTGGAGTATGCAGACAATAATACGTTGTACAAATCCGAAGAATACGTTGAAAGCAGAAACATATTAAGTGAGATTACTGCTCAAAATGCCGTATTTACAGATCTAGATCAAAAACATGCTATTTCAGCAATGACCATTTTTGACAAAAAAATTAATATGGATGAAAAGACCATGTCGATCAAATGGAAATTGACAGATGAAACACGCAACATAGCGGGATACAATTGTATTAGAGCCAATGGAGTGTTTGGCGACTCTATCTATGTTGTGGCATTTTATACTGAAGATATCGCGTTGTCCGGTGGACCAGAGCATTTCAATGGTCTGCCAGGAATGATTTTGGGAATCGCATTACCACATGATCACGTCACCTGGTTTGCTACTAAGGTTTATAAACGATCTACCTCTGGTCCCCTGCAGCGAGAATTTGGGGGGGCTAAAATAAGTAGAAGTGAGATACCTGGGTATTTAAAGAAAGCAGTTATTCCTAAGATAAAAATCAAGGAAGAGATGTTTGATAGAATCATGTACTAACCTAAATGGTATCTGATACAAATAAAACGAGTGACGAAAAACTTATTGAGGAAGTTTTTAATGGAAATATGATGTCTTTTTCGATTTTAATAGAACGGTATAGTTCGTTTGTTTTTCAAATTGTTATCAAGATTACTGGTGATAGAGAATTTGCAGAAGAGATTACGCAGGATATTTTTCTCAAGGTATATAAAAACTTACATAAATTTGAGTTCAAGTCTAAATTTAGTACCTGGTTGTATCGTGTGGCCTATACCACGACAATCTCTGCGAATAGAAAAGCATCTAGATTATTTTTAGTAGAAGATTTCGAGCAGCAGTATTCTAATGAGATTTATGAAAAAGAAGCCGAAGTTGAGTGGCTAGATAAAGGTCAGTTAAATATGGCCTTTAAAAAAGCTCTATCTGACCTTGACGAAGCCGATAATTTGATCATAACATTATACTATCTAAATGAACAGTCTATTGAAGATATATGCACAATTTTAAATCTCAAGAATAGTGCGGTTAAAACCCGACTTCATCGAGCTAGAACACGATTAAAAAAACTCTTAATATAAATTTTTCCGAGATGTCTGAACACGAGTACACCGAAAATATGCTTTGGAATTTTGTTGATGGCAATCTTTCCGAGCAGCAAAAAAAACATTTGTTACGGCAATGCGCTGTCAATAAAGCGTTGGCCGATAAACTGCAGGAGATCAAATCTGCCCACTCCCAATTGAAACATTTGATGGAAGGATCTATTACCCCCGGACCTCCATTAACTAAAGCCGTCATATCAGAAATAAATAAATTTGAAATGGCGAAAATGGAATCTGATAAAAGATTTGACTCTGGTGTTATCATAGCCACTTTTTTGATACTTATTGGTTGTTTATGCGTTCCCTTCTATTATTGTATCACAAACGAAGCTTATAAGGACAGTCTTTTAGCCATCGTTAACAATGATTTCTTTTTGAACTGTATTCTCGTTGTATTAACTTTCATCGCTTCACTATTTGTTTCTTCCAGGATTAGGCTGTCGCTATTGAAAGAAGGTCTTATGCGTAATTTTTAGACCCAACATTTTAATGTACTATTACGCTCCTTGAACAGATGATTTGAGAACAATTGGTGTTTTTTATTAACTGACTTAACCTCTTTATGATGAAGTTTTTTTTATTTTTTGTTATCGTATTATGCTATGCATGCGCTCAATCAGCAGATGCAGATCTGGAAAATACCTTAAATAGCGCTGGTAAAAATAGGCCAGAACTAGAGTATGTTTTGGATTATTATTCAAGACATGATGAGGACAGCCTAAAATATAAATCTGCCAAGTATCTTTTGGAGAATATGACTTACCATTATTCTTATAAACCTAATAAGAAGATAGATAGCATGCTACATCAGATTGAGGCAGTGATGGATAGTGTATCAGGCCTATCCAATTCTTTAAGGGATAGCATTTATAGAGAAATGCTAGCGAAGTACGAGAAACTTCCTTTCGAACGAGTCTATGATACCAAGGTAATCACATCTAAATTCCTGATTAATAATATTGAAAATTCCTTCAAAATTTGGCAAAATAGTGATTGGGCTCGACATTTATCATTCGATGAATTTTGTGAGTTTATTTTGCCCTACAAGATTTATGATGGTCAAATACTTGATAACTGGAAGGAATACTTCTTTAAAAAATATAATGATAAATTGGCTAACCTAAAATACGCATCTTTACCTTCACGAAGTTCATATACAGCATGCAACATCTTAAACGAAGCATTAAGACAGGATATGAACCCTCAGCTAAATTCCAGCCAAAACTTTACAATCATAAGTATGAAGGTATTATCTAAGATCACATCTGGCCCTTGTGACAGTTACACCTATTTGGCTAATGCTGTAATGAGAGCCAATGGTATACCTTCGGGAATGGATTTTACTCCACAATGGCCATTTAGAAGCTTAGGGCATTCTTGGAATTTTTTAGTAAACAATACCAAAAAAGAAATCGTCTTCGAGGCCGCGGGCGACAAGGTAGGAACCCCTCATAAATTGGACCATATCATGGTCAAAGTCTTTCGCAAAACATATAAAATAAATAAGGATATTGAGGAATTAATAAAAAAGCAAAAAAATAGGGTACCCATACTTTTTTCAACCCCCTATATACAAGATGTGACTGACAAATATATGGAAACCGCAGATATTAAAGTAAACGTCAACACTGACGATCCGTATGTTTATTTAGCAGTATTTGATAACGCTGAATGGAAAATCTTGGATTTTGCCAAAAATAAAAATGGAATAGCCTATTTTAAAAATATCGGTAAAGACGCCTTATTTTTACCCGTAAGACAAGCGGAGTTAGGTGTTGAAGAGATAGGCCCACCATTTATTCATCATCCCAACGGAACGATAGAGCTGATACAAGCCGATACTACTAAAAAGCAGGAATTGAAATTGTTTAGAAAATACCCCATGTTAGAAAATGTATATGTTTCAAATTTGAGAAAGCTCGGTATGAAAATTCAGGGAGCTAATAAAAGTGATTTTAGTGATGCCGTTACTTTCCATGTATTTGACAATTTTGATACGGATGTTAAAATCAATAAGCAACGTCAAAACTTTCAATATTGGAGATTGCTTTCCGCCGAAAATGGGCATTCCAATATTGCCGAATTATACTTTTATAAAAACGGTGATAAGAAGCCATACGTTGGGAAGGTTATTGGAACTCAAGGATCTTGGGTTCCAGAAAAAAAATACGAAAAAGGAGCAGCATTCGATCACGATTTATTAACCTTTTTTGATGCTCCTGAAGGTTCCGGAGGTTGGGTGGGAATGTCCTACGAAAAACCTGTGGAAATTAATCGCGTAGTATGTTTTATGAGAGGAGATGGGAATGACATTGAGTTAGGTGATGAGTATGAGCTGATGTATTGGAATAGTGGCAAATGGCGATCGCTTGGATTAAAAATAGCGGATGATATATCGGTTAATTTTAGCGAATGTCCGCAAAGCGCGCTTTTCCTCTTACATAATAAAACAAGAGGTACAGAAGAAAGGATTTTTACTTATCAAAATAATAGACAGGTGTGGTGGTAATTTGCCAAACTATATATTATTCTAGTTTGTAGAACCTTCAAATAATATTTTTTTTATCAACAGTTTCAATTAAGTGTAATAATCTTGTTTTGCTAACTTTTAAAACATCGAATTCAAGTTGTCTCGTCGTAGAATAACTTTACAGATGGTCTAATACTATCCTTACTTTATAGTTTTCGTTTTACTCCCTCGAGTGGAGTTACAACAATAAAATGGACACTTAGTTAAGCTCCAATATTTTGGTTATTTGTTTTTCTAGCAAACTCCTCTGAAGATAAGTATTCTAAGGCAGAATAAATAATGTCTTTTTCGGTTGTACCAATGTAATCTCCCCTAAAAATAGCTACGATTATTAAAGTAGCTTTATAAATTAGTCCAAATGCTCTACTTCTAAATGCTCCAGTTTTTTTTCAAACTTTTTTCTTACTGATATAGGAAGTGTTCTATGTTTAAATTATTGATAATGAGATGAACTACCTCATATTGATGATTTAGTACCTTATTAATTTAATATATGATTTCAATTTTTAGATATTTGCAAATGGCTCTATTGATAACTTTGGATAATGTCTATAAATTGTACAATCTTGATTCTTCAAAAAAGACGGAAGGAATAGTTATTCTCAATCAGCAAAATGATCCTAAAAAGGAATATACAAATAATAGCCGTCTATTTGATGGTTTATTGTTAGGATTTCTGATACAAGGATCCATGAAAGCACAGATTCATTTTTTAGAATATGAAATGAGCGCAGGGGATATTGCTGTTTTACAGCCGCAATTGATGATGGATACAAAATCATTGAGTGACGATGCCCAAATTGTAACCATTGGTCTTTCGTTAGATTTTATTACAGCATTTCCAATTTTACGTGAGTTTGTAATGAACAACCAAATGAGATGGCAGCCAGTTATCAGACTTCAACCTGAAGAAATTAAGTTGCAAAATGATTTATTGACGCTTATACAAAATTTCTATAATAAAAAACCTAGCCATAATAAAACGGAAATGCTTCGACATCTTGTTATGGTTCTCATAAGTATGATTTCTGAAGTATATTCTTCTTTACCGAGTAACAAAAGCTTGGTTAAAAACCGCACACATGAGATTATAGACGATTTTTATCTACTCATTTCAAAACATGCAAACCAACAAAGAAGCGTTGCGTTTTATGCTAATAAGCTAAATTTAACACCACAATATCTTTCCACCTTCCTGAAACAGAGAACTGGAAAATCTGTATTACAGTGGATTGATCATATCACCATTCTACATGCTAAAACACTACTGAAATCTTCTAATTTATCAATTAAAGAAATTAGCAGCGAGCTTCATTTCGAAGAAACGAGTGTCTTTTGCCGATACTTTAAAAGAATAGTGGGGGTGTCGCCAAAAACCTATAGAAACGAATAATAATTTATGTCCTTTTTATCTGAACTATTTACAGCATATGATTAGCTTTCAGATTGTACGTAAACACCATTAAATTGTCAATACCTGCTATTTATCGCTGTTTAATTTTACAGGATGAAAAAAACAGGTAAAAAAGCAGCTATTGGATTTATATTTATAACGTTGTTGATTGATATTACAGGTTGGGGAATTATACTTCCCGTAGTTCCTAAACTCATTGGAGAACTTATCAATAATGACCTAAGTGAAGCTGCGAGATATGGAGGTTGGCTTGGTTTTGCGTATGCCATTACGCAATTTATATTTGCACCTATAGTGGGTAATCTTAGTGATAAGTATGGGAGACGCCCAATTATTTTAATTTCTCTTTTTGGATTTGCTCTTGATTACGTACTCTTAGCACTAGCGCCTTCTATTGGGTGGTTGTTTTTTGGAAGAATCATTGCCGGTCTTACTGGGGCTAGTATTTCAACAGCTAGTGCATATATAGCTGACATATCGACCGATGAAGATAGAGCTAAAAATTTCGGCTTAATCGGCGCAGCTTTTGGATTAGGGTTTATTATAGGTCCTGTAATAGGTGGTTTGCTTGGCCATTATGGCGCAAGAGTTCCTTTTTATTTCGCTGCTATATTATGCATGGTCAATTTTCTTTACGGCCTGCTTATACTACCGGAAAGTTTAGACAAGGATAAACGTCGGTCGTTTAGCTGGAAACGTGCAAATCCTATTGGAACAGTTAATTTTTTGAGAAAACAGTCAAAAATATCAAATCTCGTCATCGCTTTAATTTTGGTCTATGTTGCCCTCCACGCTGTACAAAGCAATTGGCATTTTTTTACTATGTATAAATTTAATTGGACGGAAAGAACTGTAGGTCTATCGCTTGGTTTGCTTGGCTTATTGCTTGGCTTAGTACAAGGCATTCTAATGAGGTGGACAACGCCAAAATTAGGGGAACATAAAAGTGTATATTTTGGGTTGCTATTTTATGCATTAGGTTTAATGCTTTTTGCATTTACTAATCAAGGGTGGATGATGTTTGTTTTTCTCGTTCCTTATTCCTTAGGTGGAATCTGCGGACCGGCACTTCAATCAATAATCAGTAAAAATGTTCCTGCAAATGAACAAGGTGAACTGCAGGGGGCATTATCAAGTTTAGTGAGTGTTACGGCTATTTTGGGTCCTCCAATTATGACAAACTTATTTTATTATTTCACTCACGATAAAGCACCATTTCAATTTTCAGGAGCTCCGTTTTTTCTAGCATCCATTTTAATGTTTATTAGTGCAATTATCATATATTTTGCTTTTCGACAAAAACGTTAAAAAGAAGCTAAAGATTAAATGCCTCACCCTTCAAATAGCTGAATCTATTTTCGTTCATAGGTTCTGTTTTGTGATAAACAGAAAAGCCACCACCTTGTTTAAGCTGACATCGTAATATAAAATATTATGCTGACAATGAATGTGATAAAAATTAAACCATTGTGCCTTCTTGGTTGTTTGCTAATAATATTAGTATTTTTGAATACGTCAACTGCCAAAAATCAAAAGGCACAATGCAGTGCTTTTGGTACAATTGAAAAACATGGAAAGGAGTATAATACATTGTGATCTTGATACATTTTTTGTATCTGTCGAGCGCTTGGAGAACAGCAAGCTCATCGGCGTACCCGTGCTCATAGGAGGAAACAGCGACCGCGGGGTAGTAGCCTCTTGTTCCTATGAAGCCCGTAAGTTTGGCGTACATTCGGCTATGCCCATGCGGCTGGCCCTGCGCATGTGTCCAGACGCAGTAGTCGTACGGGGCGATCACGACCGCTATAGTCACTATTCCAGTATCGTCACGCAGATCATCGAAGAAGACACGCCCATTGTCGAAAAAGCCAGTATAGACGAACACTACCTTGATGTCTCCGGTATGGACCGCTTTTTTGGCTGTTGGAAATGGACACAGGAGCTCCGCCAGCGTATTATCCGAGAGACTGGATTACCCATTAGCTTTGGTCTTTCTGTGAATAAGACCGTCGCCAAGATTGCCACCGGTACAGCCAAACCCTGCGGCGAAAAGCAGGTGCAGAATGGCACCGAAAAAGGCTTCCTCGCACCGCTATCCATCCGAAAAATCCCAATGGTAGGCGAGAAGTCCTTTACGCTGCTCCGGAATATGGGAATTTCGAAGATCGGCACCCTGCAGCAGATGGAGGTGTTCACCATGCAGAAAGTGCTTGGTGAGAATGGAATCAATATCTGGCGCAAAGCCAACGGGCTCGATGATTCACTCGTGTTGCCTTTTCGGGAGCAAAAGTCCATGTCCAAAGAAAACACCTTTTTGCAGGATACCATCGATATGGATGTACTCCGCCGCACCCTGATCGGTATGGTCGATACACTGGCCTTTGATCTGCGCAAAGAGCAAAAGCTGACCAGCTGTGTCACCCTCAAGATCCGTTATAGCAATTTTGATACCCATACGCAGCAGTTGCAGATCGGTTATACCAATTCGGATCGAAAGCTTACCGATGTGGTGCTTTCACTCTTCAAGAAACTGTATAGCCGCAGGATGCTGATACGCCTTATCGGGATTAAGTTCTCGGGTTTAATTTACGGATCCTATCAGACCGACCTCTTCGACGATAGCGCCGAGGAAGTCAATCTGATGCAGGCCATGGACAAGATCCGAAAACGCTATGGCGCCGAATTTCTGATGAAGGCCATCTGTGCGCCGCTGCCGGAGAAAGGAGGGGATCATGCTCTTAAATCTACATAGTTACTATAGCCTGCGCTTTGGCACGCTCAGCCTGCAGGATCTTATCTCGGGTATGCTTGCTGGCGGTTATGATACCGCCGTACTTACCGATATCAATAACAGTTCCGGTTCGCTTGACTTTATTAAGCTGGGGCGGGCCGCAGGATTGAACCTGCTCGCCGGCATGGAGTTTCGCCACGACGATCAACTTCGTTTCGTCGCCATCGCCAAGAACGAAAAGGGCTTTCGGGAGATCAATGACTATCGGACCAAGCTTAATATGGAAAACCGTGCTGCACCCGAGCGTGCACCCGAATTCGAACAGGTCTTTGTCATCTATCCCCTTAGCAAACTCAATGCTTTTCCGCTAAAGGACTACGAATACATTGGCATCAGACCCATTGAGCGTACACGTGTCCAGTTGATGGACCGAAAGGTGCTTGACCGCTGTGTTATCCTGGCACCAGTGAGTTTTCGTAAGGCCGACTATACCTTACATCGGCAATTAAGGGCCATTGACAACAACCTGCTGATTTCGCAACTGAGCCCGAATCAGACTGCAGCCGAGGACGAGGTATTTATCCCCCGGGTTAAGCTGATGCGGTTATTTTCGGATCTGCCGCAGCTGCTCGCCAATACAAACCGCATACTGGGCCAGTGTTCTTTCAGTTTTGATTTTACCAGCGTCAAGAATAAAGAAACCTTTACGGGCAATCGCTACAACGATAAGCAACTCCTGCACAAGTACTGCATAGATGGCTTCTCCAGGCGCTATGGTCGTCAGGACCGGGTGGCCACCGAACGCATCCAGCGCGAGCTTGAGATTATCGAAAACTTGCGTTTCTCCAGTTATTTCCTCATCACCGACGAGATCTGCCGCTATGCACGAGGGCGCAATTTTCACTATGTAGGCCGTGGATCGGGAGCCAATTCTGCAGTGGCTTATTGCCTGGGGATAACCGATGTTGATCCCATTGCGCTCAACCTACCTTTTGAGCGTTTTCTTAACCCCAAGCGCAAGAGTCCGCCAGACTTTGATATCGATTTCAGCTGGAACGAACGTGATGAGATTTATGATTTTATTTTTAATCGTTATCAGACAGGTCATACCGCACTTATGGGCGCTATGAGTACGTTTCGTTCTCGGAGTATCTTGCGCGAGCTGGGTAAAGTGTATGGACTACCCAAGGGCCGAGATCGACCGCTTGGTGCATGAGCCCGAGCATATGCTCAACAAGAATGAGGTGACCAATACCATTCTGAGCGTTTACAACCGCATGGCCGACTTTCCCAACCAGCGCACCATCCATGCCAGCGGCGTGCTCATCTCCGAGGAACCATTGACCTGTTATTCGGCGATGGACAATCCGCCAAAAGGGTTGCCCACCGTGCAATTTGATATGTATGTGGCCGAAGATATCGGCTTCGAGAAGTTTGATATCCTTTCGCAGCGCGGCATCGGCCACATCAAAGATTGCCGTACCATTGTGCGGGAAAACTTGGGGGTCGTCATCGATACCGACAATCCCAAGCGTTTCTTTCAGGATGCCCATATTGCAGCGCAATTAAAATCGGCCAATACCATCGGCTGTTTCTATATCGAGAGTCCGGCCATGCGGCAGCTGCTCACCAAGCTGCGTTGCGATGATTACCTGACGTTGGTGGCTGCCTCATCCATTATTCGGCCAGGTGTGGCCAGTTCGGGCATGATGAGCGAGTACATCCGTCGGCATCACGACCCCGCGACGGTCGTCTATCCACACCCTGTATTTAAAGAGCAGCTCGAAGAGACCTATGGCGTAATGGTCTATCAGGAAGATGTAATGAAAATTGCCAATGCCTATGGTGGACTCGATATGGCCGATGCCGATGTGCTGCGGCGTATGATGTCGGGCAAATATCGCAGCAAAGACCACCTGACCGAAATTGAGGATAAGTTCTTTTCAAACTGTAAGGCCAAGGGGTACCCCGAAAAAACCAGTCGCGAGATCTGGCGGCAGATGGAAAGCTTTGCGGGCTATTCCTTCAACAAGGCGCATTCAGCATCCTTTGCAGTAGAGAGTTATCAGAGTCTTTTCCTCAAGACCTACTATCCTTTGGAGTTTATGGTTGCGGTTCTCAACAATTATGGTGGCTTTTACAACCGTAAGGTCTATGTCAATGAGGCCCGAATTTCAGGTGGCAATATCTGCCTGCCCTGTGTCAATCAGTCGGTATTTAATACCTCCATTCGGGGTAAAGATATTTACCTCGGTTTTGACTGCCTGCTCAATTTGGAAGGTAAACTGGCCCATCGCATTATTGAGGAGCGCGAAGCCAATGGCACGTATACGAGTCTGGAGAACTTTGTTAAACGGACACAGACCGGTATTGAGCAGGTCGTTATCCTGATCCGCGTTGGAGCCTTGCGCTTTACGGGGACGGGCAAAAAGCAATTGCTGTGGGCGGCACATCTGATGATGAGCAAGCATAAGCCTGTGGCAGCGGGTATAGCACTGTTTGAGACCGAGAGTCGCAAGCCTATACTGCCACCTTTGGAAGAAGATATCCTGGAGGATTATTACGACGAGATGGAGCTGATCGGCTTTTGCGTCACCGGGACGCTTTTCGACCTTACAAAAAGCGATTACCGTGGCGATATGCCGGCCCGGGAACTCCATCTGCATGAAGGTAAAATAATTCGGATAGTGGGGGACTTTGTCTGTGAAAAATTTGTCAAGACCAAGCGCGGCGACCTAATGAAATTCGGCACTTTCCTCGATGCCGAGGGACGCTTTTTTGATACGGTACACTTTCCACAAACACTGGTAAAATATCCGCTCCTTGGTGGAGGAATCTATTTGATCGAAGGTAAAGTTGTTGTCGAATATGGCTGTCCATCTATCGAGGTGATACGCTGTGCCAAGATGCCGCTAAAGCCCGATCCGCGGAGTGAATAATGAACTTCTGAGTCATATCATTAAAGAATTTTTATGTGTAGCTGTAAGTGTGTAATCAATTTTGATTACATTTGTATTATGGAAAAAAGTATGGAACGTTTTAAAGGAATTCATCCAGGGCTTATCTTAGAAAGAGAGCTTAAAAGGCGTGCGATTAAGCCAAGTCCATTTGCCCGCTCTATAGATACACAAAGACAAATATTCAATGCAATCATAAAAGGTAAACGCGGCATTCCAGTACCTTTATCATTGAAAGTTGACCAGGCACTAGGAATTGAAGAAGGGACTTTTGCGTTGTTACAAACTTTTTATGAAATAAAAAATGCAAAAATAAACATTGGAAGTATAAACAAGCCAGATTTGACTACTTTGCGAAAAGTTCTTTTTTGGGACACTGATGTCAATAAAATAGATTGGGAAAAACAGGCTAAAGCCGTAATTCATCGTATTTTCGAAAGGGGAAATCAAGAAGAGAAAAATGAGATACTAAGGTTTTATGGCAAGGAGCAAGTTCAGCAGGCTTTATCTGAGCCAACAACAGCTCCAATGTTGTTGCATAAACATTAGCGCAAATAATTATGTTATATTATAATACTGTTAATCACCTATTAAGAGATACACTATTAACACTAATGAAAGCGGATATTTTTTCAACTTTTCGATTGGTTGGGGGAACCGCTTTAAGCTTGCATTTAGGCCATAGGGAATCTGTCGATATTGATCTTTTCTCGGATGTTCCATATGGTAGTTTAGACTTTGAGTCAATTGACAATTACTTGAAAGATACTTTTTCGTATGTCGATCACTTGTCCAATATTGCTCCCGCTATGGGAAAGTCTTATACGATTGGAAATGATAAAAACAACAGCGTTAAATTGGACGTTTTCTATGCAGACCCGTTCATTCAAGAACTTATCGAAGAAGATAATATTCGTTTAGCCTCAATCGAAGAAATTATTGCCATGAAGCTCGATGTGATTCAGCGAGGAGGACGTAAAAAAGATTTTTGGGATTTACACGAGTTATTAGATAAGTATTCGATTTCACAAATGGTTGCATTACATGAAAAGCGATATCCGTTTTCTCACGATGAAAAAACGATCTTGATTAACTTAATCAATTTTGAAAATGCTGATAATGACTTTGATCCTGTGTGTTTAAAAGGTAAATATTGGGAATTTATTAAAGCAGATTTTGAGGAAGTAATAGGTAAGATTTAGTTGTGGGATTCAGACTGGGAGCAAAGGAGGGAAGAGCCTTGCAGCTGCCGCAAGACGCCGATAAAATCGAACGCTTGTTAACAACAGTATCAGGCTATCGGATCTTCCACAATCCCATCTACAACCTATCCTTAGCATATGGCCGGGTAGTGGCTACGATTACCGATGGATCCAGCCCGGGTTGGTCAAGTCTGGTCACTCAAGATGGGCCTTTGGCGCAAAAGATGTGACGTTTTCACAAAACGAATTGGAAGCAGTTATAAGATATATTCTATAAGATTATGTTATAGTCTCGCGCGATACTGCTGTGGGGATAGTCCAAAATATTCTTTGAATAGATTGGAAAAGTTCGGTACACTTTCATACCCAATTTGATAAACAATCTCAGCGATATGCATATCCTTATTTTCCAATAATTGAAGCGCCTTTAGAAGGCGATGTTGTTTTATAAACTGGAATATGGTGATCTGCATTTCTTTCTTAAACTGTCTAAAAAGTGTCCGCTCCGAAAGAAAAAAATTAGCGCTAATCTCAGCGATTGACAATTTATTGTCGAGATGTTGGAGGATATACGTGCATACCTGTATCATCAATTCACTTTTTGCAGGCGTAATTTGCAACAGGATCGGTTTTGCCAATAGTATGGGGAGCATAGACTTAAAGGCCTCTAAGGTGGATGCGGTCAACGTGTCATGGTCTTTCAGCTTCCAATGTTGTTGGCCAAAAAGCAAAAAATGATTCAACAATTCATTTGATGGATACACCTTAACGTCGTCGTGCATATTGTTCATATCGACAAAAATGGTTTTTAGTGCCAGTTGCTGGGAGCGGGAAATGAGTTTGTGCGGGACATGTGCTGGAATATATACAAAGAAAGTACTCGGTACACAGAAGCTGGCTTTTTCTGTATAGATAAAGAGGGTACCATTTGTTGGGCTAAGTACCTGTACTTGTTCATGGGCATGCATTTCTGTATTGAATTGTCCATAGTTACGTAATTCAATTGTGCCATCGCAGAAGTTCTTGGCACATTGAACGAACGGGATGGTGGATTTTGGCATTATTGAATAACAATTGTTTTATTTTCAAATATATTAAATTTTATAGTTCTGGTACTTTTGAGTTATAGAAATAAGTTGAATATGAAACAAGTTAAGATTTTTGATACTACTTTACGTGATGGAGAACAGGGGCCGGGCTGCCAATTGACACTGAATGATAAATTAGAAATTGCTGAAAAACTCGATGCAATGGGGGTAGATGTGATAGAAGCAGGGTTTCCAATAAGTTCACCTGGAGATTTTAAGGCAGTCACAGCGGTTTGTAAACTGGTGAAAAGGGCAACCGTCTGTGCATTAGCTAGGGCCAATAGGAAAGATATTGAAGAGGCCTCTTTGGCCTTGAGTACCGCCAAGGTGGCACGGATTCAGCTCGGAATTGGAACATCGGACATTCATATTAAACATAAGTTTAATACCACTCGTGAGGTAATCTTGGCAAAAGCGTATGAGATGGTGGCTTATGCTTCTGATAAATGTGACGAAGTACAATTTTTTGCTGAAGATGCTGGCCGCGCTGACAACGATTTTTTGGTTCAAATGACCAATACGGTGGTTGAAGCGGGCGCAAAAGTTGTAAATCTTCCTGATACCAATGGTTTTTGTACACCGTTTGAGTACTTTGAAAAGATAGCCTATGTAAACCAGAATAGAAGGGAAAAAGAGAACGCAATTCTTTCTGTCCACTGTCATAATGATTTAGGTATGGCTACAGCGAATAGTATAGCTGGGTTAATGGCAGGTGCGCTTCAGGTGGAAGGAACGATTAATGGTGTCGGAGAACGTGCGGGAAATGCTGCCTTGGAAGAAATTATTTTGACACTCATTGTAAAGGAAAATCTAGGTATTGCAACCGGAATTGATCCAAAATATATTGTAGAATTAAGTAGTATGGTAGAACGGGCAATGTCAAATCCTGTACAGGCCAATAAGGCCATTGTTGGCAAAAATGCTTTCGCGCATTCTTCCGGCATCCACCAGGATGGCGTATTGAAAGACCGTAGAAACTATGAAATTATTGATCCCCAAATCATAGGAGGAAAGTTGCCTGAATTGTTTTTATCGGCAAGGAGTGGACGTGCCGCATTGAAAGATCGATTAAAAAATATGAAAATAGATTTCCCGGCTGAACATTTTGAAAGTATCTATAGTAGATTTCTTGTTTTGGCAGATCACAAACGTTTTATTGAAGATAGCGACCTCCGACGTTTGGTTTAGGTGTACAACAACCTGATGGCAATCCATTGTAGAATATTTGCTCACAGAAACTCACAAGGAAATTTTTTCTTTGATTACATGTCGAAAAGAATATGGCGACAAAACAAAGGGCTGAGGAAAGAGCAAAACTTGCTGAACTTAAAAGTATGCTAAACTTGAGAGGTGCTTGATTCTTACCCACTACTGTTTGAATTCGCCTATTTTCTAAATTTAATTAAAGTTACCTTTGCATGGATATTAAGAGAAATATTATGAAAAGACTAAATGGAAAAGTCGCCTTAGTAACAGGATCATCCAGAGGAATCGGAGCAGTTACCGCAATAGCCTTGGCAGAAAACGGAGCAAAAGTGATCGTGAATTATAATGGAAGCAAAAATGCTGCAGACGAAATTGTTGAGAAAATTAAATCCAGCGGTGCCGAAGCGATTGCTTTAAAAGCAGATGTAAGCAAAGAAGCCGAAGTGGAAAATCTTTTTAATGAAGCCATTGCAGCTTTCGGTAAATTGGACATACTCATCAATAATGCTGGCATTATGATGACCAAACCTATCGCACAAACGTCGACCGAAGATTTTGATCAGATGTTTAACATTAATGTGAAAGGCGTTTTTAACACCCTTCGTCAGGCGGCTACGAAATTGCACGATGGCGGAAGCATTGTCAACCTAAGTTCTACAGTTACCCGTACACTTTTCCCTGGTTACGGCACTTATTGTGCAACAAAAGGGGCTGTGGAACAGTTTACCAGAATATTTGCGAAAGAAATGGGCAGCCGTGGTATTAATGTGAATGCGGTCGCACCGGGACCTACCGAGACGGAACTTTTTCTGGATGGAAAATCCGAAGAGGGAGTGGCAAGATTAGCGGCCAGCAGTGCTTTTGGAAGATTGGGACAGCCTGAAGATATCGCTAACTTCATCGTCAATATGGTGAGCGAGGATTCCAAATGGGTTTCCGGGCAAATCATAGGCGCGAATGGTGCGATGGCATAATGCTGAGATTTTAATTTTACAATGAAGAACGAAAATGAATCGCTGGAAACTTTTTATAGAGAAAAGTTAGGGATACTACCCAGTGAAATTTTTAAGAAAACAGGGCACTTCAATGTGTTTACGATGCAGGACTATACCGGTCCTGCACCTGCATTTCCGATGCCCTACAGCCGCAAAGATTATTATAAAGTCGCCTTGATCCGAGGGCCTCATATCGTTGAATATGCCGATCACACCTACTACGTAAAGCAGAACATGTTGATGTTCGCCAATCCGCAGATTCCGTACAACTGGACGCCTGAATACATACAGCCCACGGGCGCTTTCTGCGTGTTTACGGAAGACTTTATGAAGGGATATGGCAACATCAAAAATTATCCACTTTATCAGCCAGGTGGAACTCCCATTCTCGATCTTACCGATGAGGACGTCGAACAAATAATGATACTCTTCAACAAAATGTTCACGGAAATCGAATCAGATTATATTTATAAGTATGATCTGTTGCGAAATCAGGTTTTTGAACTCATCCATAAGGGGCTGCGGCTTTTACCTGCGTTAACAATCGATGACCAAAGCAAATCGAATGCAGTGAGTAGAATCAGTTCTTTGTTTCATGAGCTACTGGAAAGACAATTCCCTATAGAATCTACTATGCAAAAGGTAAAACTGAAAACGCCTAAGGAGTTTGCTGATCAATTGTTTGTACACACCAATCATCTGAATCGGGTACTGAAAGATGCCACCGGAAAAACCACTTCGCAACTGATTGGCGAACGGTTAAGTGCAGAGGCCAGAGCACTGTTAAAGCACACCAACTGGAATATCTCAGAAATTGGTTGGTGTCTGGGATTTGAGGATACTTCTAATTTCGTTAAGTTTTTCAAGAAATACAGTACTACCACACCACATCAATACAGAATGTAAGTCCTGTTTGATTTTGACCATTTTCGGTTTGATTGGGTCTTTTCTGCCGTAACCATTCATTCTAACTTTGCTTCATAAAATAAAAGATAATATAATTTTAGTATGAAAGCGTATATTTTAGAAAAAAACGGAGGTGTAGAAAACCTTAAACAAGTGCAATTGAAAGACTTGGTTGCTACCGGCGATCAGGTTTTAATAGAAACCAAAGCCATTGGTATCAATCCCGCAGATGTTCTGGTACGTAACAGCGATTTTATGTTAAATATGATCACTGGAGGAAATGTTCCGGAACAAATCATTTTAGGCTGGGATGTTTCCGGTGTGGTAAAACAAGTGGGTGAAAAAGTCACAACTTTTACGGTAGGCGACGAAGTTTTCGGATTGATCAGCATGCCGGGATTAGGAAGTACTTATGCTACCGAGGTTCTTGCATCCGAACATCAATTGGTTTTAAAACCAGAAAACATCCAATTTTCAGAGGCTGGTGCAACGCCAATGGCCGCTTTAACAGCTTGGCAGGCCGTTGTTACCAAAGCAAATGTAAAATCAGGCGACCGCGTGTTAGTACACGCAGCTTCAGGAGGCGTGGGACATTTTGCCGTACAATTCGCTAAAGAATTTGGAGCATATGTGATCGGGACTTCTTCGGCTAAAAATGAAGATTTTGTGAGAAGTTTAGGCGTAGATGAATTTTTGGATTATACCAAAGTGCCGTTCGAAGAGCAGTTGGAAAAAGTGGACGTCGTAATAGACGCCATCAACTCTGTAGAGCATATCCAGCGTTCGATTAAAGTCATTCATTCCGGTGGACGTTTGGTTTATCTGCAACCTCATTTTGCAGAAGCTTTGGAGGCTTCACTACAGGAAGCGAAGGTAGAAGGATTTGGCGTTTTTGTGAGCTCATCTGCTGAAAATCTCAAGGAAATTGCCTCTCTATTAGCCTCAGTAAAGGTCAATACCAAGGTGACCCAAACCTTTTCTTTCGATGACCTAAAAGATGCTCATAATGTGGTGGAATCAGGAAGGGCAACCGGAAAAATCGTCGTGGTGACAGAATAATTAATAAAAAAATTAAGAAATAATGAGTACAGAACAACTACCGT
Source organism: Sphingobacterium zeae (assembly GCF_030818895.1). Lineage (NCBI taxonomy): Bacteria > Pseudomonadati > Bacteroidota > Sphingobacteriia > Sphingobacteriales > Sphingobacteriaceae > Sphingobacterium > Sphingobacterium zeae. The sequence goes on along the minus strand of NZ_JAUTBA010000001.1, from coordinate 3,717,240 downwards.
CAGGCTTTGTAAAAGCATTGACAGAACAGGAAATAGAAACATTAAAAGCATTTTACGGTGTATTCAGCCAGCGCGATTATACTGTGGTTGACACTATTTTAGCACCAGATTGGCAGGATATTCCTTTGGCACCAGGTCAGCAGGAAGGATCCGAAGGTTACAAAAAGTTAGTACAAGGTTTTGTACAGGCTTTCTCGGACGTGGAGGTAAATATCCATGAAATATTTGGTTCACATGAACGTGCGGGTGTACGCGCAGAAATGGTTTTTACCCACAACAACGAATTTTTGGGCATTCCGGCTTCGGGCAAAAAGCTGAGAGTTAGTATCCATGAATTCCATCATATTAAAGACGGAAAACTGGTAAAAACATGGCATTTGGAAGATTGGTTAGGTATGTTTGTTCAAACCGGCAGCTGGCCTGTCTCTACTAACCAATAATTAATAGCCAATATGTATTCTGATCTAAGAAGAAAAGTAGCTCTATATTCTTACACCGTCATGGTCAATTTAAACGTTTTTAGTCAGATTTCACCGCTTATCGAACGCGAATTGTTCAAGGATTTGGTGGCTAAACATACGAGTGATAAACATTGCACAGGGATCAACAAACAGAGAAGATTATTTTCGTACAGTCTGTAAAACTTCCGGTTTTACTGGAGAAATAAAAGATGAGTAATTGTTATTCAGAGTATTTGTTCTTTTATAATCTTAAAATAGCATAATACTTTGCGCTAAAAATATTAGTAATAATCTATTTGTTTACTTATATTTGCATTGTTAACCAATTTAAAAACAATGTATTATGAGTGAATTAAAACAGTCGAAATATATCGATATCACGACAGATTATGGCTTTAAAAAAGTTTTCGGATCAGATACTAATAAGGATCTTCTCATCGCTTTCTTAAACGAGCTCTTTAGAGGTCGCAAGGTTATTGCTGACCTGTATTATAACAAAAATGAACATGTGGGTGATACAGCGGATATCGGTACCGTTATTTTTGATCTGACCTGTACGGCAGACAATGGGGAACGGTTTATTATTGAAGTGCAGCGCACGTCGCAGGTTAATTTGAAAAAGCGCATGCTCTACTACAGTAGTAAATTAATTTCGGATCAGGCACCCAAAGGCAACCGAAGGGCTTGGAATTATGCAATTAGCGAAGTCTATATCATTGTATTGATGGATGGATTTGCAATGCCTGATGCGGGGGAGGAGCAGTATTTCTTGCACGATATTTGTTTATGTTATCGAGATCATGGTAAAATATTTTATGACGATTTAGGATTTATATATGTGGAATTGGTTAACTTTGTTAAAGCTGAGGCAGAGTTAGTTAATGATTTAGATCGTTGGCTTTATGTACTCAAAAATATGTCTTCGCTAAATGGACTTTCCACTTATTTGCGTAAGCCTATTTTTGAGAAGTTATTTCAGTTAGCAGAGTATAGCAAACTAAAACCGGAGGAACGAGAGATGTACAACGTAAGTTTAAGGAATAAATGGGATGCCGAGAGTATCCGAAGTAGTCAGGAGGAGCTATTGAAACGAGCGCGCGAAAAAGCAATGGCTGAAGGAAGAGCTGAAGGAAGAGCTGAAGGAAGAGCTGAAGGAATATCTGAAGGAATATCAGAAGGAGAGGCTAAAGGAAAAGCAGAGGGAAAAGTTATTGGAAAAGCGGAAGTAATAAAAAATCTTTTGTGTTCGAATAAGTTTTCGATATCTGAAATTGCCGAATTAGCGGACGTTACTGTAGAGTTTGTAAAGCAGATCAAGGCAGAGAAGGCTAAAGGAAAATAAAACAGATTACAACATAAGATTTAACGGCCGCCTGGATATTTTCCAGGCGGCCTTTTTTGTGATTATAAATCCTATCTTAGTCCTATGCTGTACAATCCCTTTGAACAAGTCACCAAAAGTTCCTTTCGCGAGCTTGTCGAGTCCGGCTATGTCGACTTTGTGCTGCAGCGCTTGGAGTGGCCCGATGTCAAGGAAAAGACAGGCTTTCTACTAACACCCTATGATGATAAGGAAGCCGCCGATCAGCATGCCTATCAATTGGGAGCAAAGGAGGGAAGGGCCTTGCAGCTGCCGCAAGATGCCGATAAAATCGAAAGTTTGTTAACGACAGGATCAGGCTATCGGATTTTTCTTAACCGTATCAAGGAACAGAACTGGGACAAGCGCATGCTCAAGCCCTACGAGAAAAATATAATCAATTACCTACATACCAAAACCAAGTTTCAACGCAAAAATCCCATCGATATCCTTTTCTCCCTAGAATATGGCCGGGCGGTGGCTACCATTAGCGATGGGCAGACCCAAAAGAAAGTATTGGCTATTGAGGTCCTTCGATAGCCTGATCAGTTCCGAATTGAAATTCTCTATTTTCTTGCCTTGGGGCAATCCTTGTTTACAGTACAAATTGCGTATATTCGTATCAAAGGCAAACAAGAAAGGATACCATTATGTACTGGGATATTAGCCTCCATACGGATATTGAAATTATCAAAAAGACTTTTCCGCAGTTGCGGGATGAGCGTCGTCAATTGGATTACAATTATGACTATCCGGAAAACGTCCAGGCCATTACCTTTCCCAAGTATCCGATCCTGTATAAGGACAAGGATTCCAGCCCAGCTGGGATTGACCGAGATGGAGTGGGGTGTATTGCCAACCTATATTGACGACCCCAAGCTGCAGGCCGATCGCCGGCGCAATATGATCAATGTGCGCAGCGAGCGTATTTTGGAAGATAAAAAATCCTATTGGTACCGTCTGTGCAAGCAGCGTTGCCTTATCCCTGTGAGTGGTACCTTTGAGCATCGCGCGGTAAAGGGCTGGAAAAAGAAAGTACCCTATTTTATCGGAGCAGAGGGCAGGGAGCTGTTCTATCTACCGGACTTGTACTAGTGGCATGAGGCGGTGGATCAGGATGGCGTAGTGGAACCCGTAGGTTCCTTTGGAATGCTTACACGAGCAGCCAATGAATTGATGGCCAACATCCATAATGACGGGCCCAATAAGCATCGGATTATTACAAAAATCAGTTTAAACAGGATAAGGGATTCAGTATGTTAGACAATGGTCTTGCTCCCGAAGCAATTATATATTTTCTCAATAATTTCAATTGTTATTTATGATGACTTTCATTAAAATAGCGTTAACCGCTGCTAATCTTTTCGCACTTAATCAATGTTTTGAGATCAAAACGTTCTATTATAAAGAGAAATTGGAACATACTTTCATAGATGGTAAGAGTTATACTTTAGTCGGTGATAAAAACAATAAATATTATAATGTAGACCAGGCAGTTAAGCCTCATCCGTCGATGTTAAAGACAAGTTATTTTGACACTGTTCGAGATATAGTATTGAGAAATGTTGACGCCAGTAAATTAACAGATATAGATAAAGATGCGCAGATTTATGTCTCCATGTTTTTCGATCCAACTAGTTTGAAAGTGATCGAGGTGTACTTTGGATTTACTGCTGTAACTCCACTAAAATTTATGACAGTCGAACAGCTTCAAAAAATAGATGAAGATGTTAAGAAACTAGTACGGGGAGAGAGAAGAATAGGCTGGTACAGCGAACAAGAAATCAATGAGAACTTTTCTAAGCTCAAGTATATAGACGGTGTTGGTGTTAGTTTTTATTTCAGTCAAATCAAGGAGTACAAAAATGGCCAGATTCCAAAAGAAAAAGTAGCCCCATTTTAATTCGTATTGATGTAAACATATGCTATTGAGCTATTCATTTTTATGAAGATTATATGTCACTTTAATATGTCGGTTAAAATATAAGACAACTAGGTAGCACCTTAGTTTACTAAGGTGCTTTTTGATTTTCGTATCCAGTGGCAGTCCGATCTTAATTGTTACCTATCCTACTTTTCAATCAATGAAACGTCGATATCCAAACCTAGAGATTATCTTTCATCGCTCATAATTTGGCACTATTTTACGCCACAAATTCGACCTAGGGAAGGCTTTACCGTTATATCAATTTTTGAGACTGTAACGTGAACTATTTCTAAAAAGATTGGTGATTTTTGAACCGAACATATATTTTATGTCCAACTCAAAGTGTAGTTTATTTTAGAATATTTAGGTATTTTTTCTTGAGTTCTAAGCCGGCATCTTTAGGAAGTAGAAAATCTAAATTCTCATTCAAAGCATCATATTTTGAATTTATTTCATTTATTGATAGATTGTTTATTATTTTATCAGTTGCTATAGGTGTTACTATTAAATTTGAATTATTTGATAAATTTGGATTGTTTAATTTATAGGAATTTACATAGCTATCCAAATACGCCAAGATTGAAGCTTTATTTGATAAAGGAGAGAAAGTAGAATCGAGTTTTCCCATTTCTAAAAATCTTTTTTTAACTTCTTCTTCCGGGAGCGAAGCAAATAAATTCCTCTGCTGTGCATAATAGGAACTTAGTGAAAAGTCTAGTAATTCTGTAAACACTACGGCGTTATCACTCCAATAACCTAAAAATCCACCGCCCAAAGTTTTTTCGATAGTTGTTTTATCCTCATTTTTATAATTCCCATTATTTACAAAGAATACTGATGCATTTAACGTATGGTTTTCGTCGATTTTTTTCATTTCAGATAATTGATAATATATGCCTTCAAAACAATAAGCTTTATTTATTAAATATAATTTTAAACTATCTCCGTATTTCAATTTATATTTTGCAAGTTTATAATGATGCGCTAGTGGGAGACTATTTGTGAAATTGCTAATTAAATCTATATTCTTATCATTCTTCCAGCCTATTTCACCAATTCCCTTGTAGACTATTTTAAGATGATAAAGCTTTGAAGTATTGAAGTTTACTCCAAGTTCGGTTATTCCTGGAATTGAACCCTTGATATTTTGATCAAGTTGATTAGAAAAATAAAACTCTTTTTTATCTTCTGCACTATAGTAGTAAGGTTTTATTTCAGAGCTAATTAATTGTGGTTCAATTTTATCAATTAAACTATCTTTCCCGTTTACTTGTATACATATTGCGATTCCACCCAGATATTGATTGAATAATTCGCTAGATGGTTTGGGAGTAATACTCTTATTTAGAAATTTTGATGGATCATACTCAAGCAATTTCGATGAGTTTGTAAAATCTGTCAATGTTGGTTTATTTATATCAGTTATAGTTTGGGGGATATTTAATTCAGGGGAAAAATTAAGGTTATTTTTATTGATTAAAATTGAAGAACTTTCAGTTTTTCCTCCTTTTTTCAAAGTTGCATATGATGTTAAAATAGAATATTTGTTAACTTTGAAAGAAGTGTCCTTTTGTTGATCGACACTAAGCTTTATTCTGCAAAGAACATTTTGACTGGAATTCATTTGGTCACTTTGCTTAACATAAACAACAGCTTCATCTTGAGTGTCATTTATTAATTTCAACTTGACAGTCCAGGTCTGACCGAAAATTAAGCCTATGAAAAATATTTCAATAGACAAAAGTAATAATTTCTTTTTCATATTTTTATTGGTTAATAGCTTAAGTAAATATAGCTATTTCAATTCGTAAACATCAATAAAAAAACGCGTTGTTTTGTAGGTGTCAAAAAAAATGAAACAGCTTAAAACTGGCCATAAATGTCTAGCGATTTAAGTCTGCTACATCCTGATTTGTTTTCTGACGGAAGTGTACAAACTTCTTCGGGGAGTGTTGTAAACTATTCTTTTAAGACGGATGCTGGTACAAAAATCACGCCTTCTAGTACGAACCTGGCTAAAGCGACTGTATTAGTGGCGGAAACTAGCAATCTTAATTCCGAAATAGATACTCATATTCAAATGGCTCAGATGATGCGAATTCCTAGCCAACTACTAGCAAAAGTGGGAGCTACGGTAGGCCATATACAGGTCGGCTTGATATTGCTTAGAATGGATTGTATTATGCTAATGGTAATATTGGAGGAGTTCGCGCTTTGTTTAGAAGTGGGGGTGTTTTGGCGGGGGCTTTTGCTTCATCAGTTGTAGGCGGAGAGGTCGGTGGTATGGTCGGTAGTGCATTTGGTCCGGGACCAGGCACGGCTGCTGGCGCAATAACTGGTGCGGCCGTTTCTTTTGGAGTTTCTGCTGGAGTAGTGACTGCAGAGCGGGCATACGATAAAGTGTCGACAGATGTGGTTCAGGGATATACGAATTTTATCGATGCTATTAACAATAATATACTGAGATATAAATAATATGGTTTTGAAAATATCATTATGGAGCCATTTCCAAAGATTATGGGTGCTTCTGATATATTGCTTTTTGATATTCCTGCTTTTTTGGAGTGTCGGTTTTGATATGGTTATCTTATTACTTGGGTTTTTAATGGTTGGTACTTTAATAGTCCCAACTGTTATAGTCCATCTAAATCATTATAAATATTGTGCGGGACGACGTGTAATATTATTGGATGATATGATCGAAATTAAGGGTATTGATAATGTCCTTGCTGTTTCAGTAAAAGATATAACTTGTATTACGGTATATATGTCAGGAGCTCGTTATTCAAATCTAGCCATTCAAAGCTTTCCTTTTGAAAATTACTTTTATTGTAAAATAGATACGTTGACAAGTGGTCCTCTTTTTCTGCCAAGCCTTTTCTCCGCTAACTTAGATAAACTTTTGGAGGGGAAATATAAGGTACCTTTTGTGAGAGAAAGAAAATACTATCCAGTTATTGGTTAGCTGGCTTTTTTTGGGTGAAGACTATTATGGAAAACTATCGCAGTGAACGGTTGGAGGAAATGAAGCCTAAGCAGGCTGAAAAGAAAGAGCTTAGCGAAAGTGAAAGCAAAGAAGCATTGATAAAGCCTCAAAGCCGGTTAACATTTAGCCAAAGCGGACATCTAGCTAAAATGTCTCCCTTGAAGGTTAACAAGGGAGGCTTTTATTTGAAAAAGTATAAAATGCTTTGACAGTATGACCGAATTCAAAGAACATATCGAAATCTTTAAAGAAACTCTCGGCACTCGTTTCGAAGCTTGGCGCGTACTTATTGATCCCAAGGAAAAGTTGTATCCAGTTTATTGGAAATGGGATGAAGGAAAGTTTGAGCGTCGAGAATTTGCTGTTGAAACCATGAAACGTAGGTATCCAAACTTGGAGATTAAATTTCATTGTTCCTAAGCCGTGCAAATTTAAAAAGATTGCCTATTTTGCGTTTATGAGTTCCGAACTAGATATATACCTCAGCGCTTTTACCCATATTAAAAGAGCCAGTACAAGATATGGACTGGCCCCACATAAGCCGATCTTGCTCTTGACTTTGGTTGAGCTGATCGAAAAGGGTATTGTACTTAACAACCGTTTCGAAGTCAATGTCGATCTTGTGGGATTGTTTCAGGAAAACTGGCGCCTGCTGGTGCGGACTGGCCATCAGCCAGACTTTACACAGCCATTCTATTATCTGCAGTCTGACAAGGCGGCAGGGCAAAACTTTTGGTTTTTATACCCAAATCCCGGATCTCAGATCAATGCACATATCAAAAGTGTCAAGACACTCGCTGAAGTGGTGGCCTACGGTGCGTTCGACTATAAACTTGCCGTGTTGTTCAGTGATCCATTAAACCGCGCCGCAGTCCGTGATCAGCTACTTTCAGCTTACTTTGCAAATGAGCGTGTAGCATACTATCGGCATAAGGAATTGAATGACGGCTTTTGTTAATTCTCATTAGAATGCCCCCACTGATTCTCATTAAAATGCCCCCACTAATATGCAAAAATAATCATTCATTATCCTGATCATCTAAGATTTCGTTTTCCTGCTTTCGAGGGCGCCCTCTTCTAGTCCTTGCGGTATCTTCACCAGGAAAAAGATCCTGTAGTTCGATAAGATTTTTTACGCGATAGCTGTTCCCATTAAGTTTTACAATTGTTGCATGATGGACAATCCTATCTATAATAGCAGAAGCAATTACCCTGTCACCGAAGAGGTTTCCCCAGTCTTCAAAGTTTCGGTTTGTGGTGATGATCATAGACCCCGTTTCGTACCTCCTGCGAACGATCTCAAAGAAATCTTCCAGACTGTTCTGCGGCATTTTTTTGAAGCCCAGCTCATCAAGTATCAGCAGGTCAGGCTTTAGATAACGCTGCAATACGGACTGGTAACTTCCGTCTGCCCTTGATGCGAACAGTTTTTCGACCATTTCATTTGTGTGTGCAAACAGTACTTTTTTACCTCTTTTGACCGCTTCAAGCCCGATCGCATGGGCCAGGTGGGTTTTCCCGACACCGGGTTTCCCCATGAATATAGCATTGGAGCGCTGTTCTATGAACCGGCAGGAAGCCAGGTCAAATAATAGCCTTCTGTCCAGGTCCGGCTGGTAACTCAGGTCATAACTGTCCAGGATCTTTTGCGTATCCAGCCGGGATTCCTTTAGCCTGGACTGATAGCCATTGGACTGTCTTTTTACTATTTCATCTTCGATGAGCAGCTCCAGAAATTCAAGGTAGCTGATCTGTTTTTCCAGGGCATGCCTATTCCTCATTTCAAGGTTCTGGGCCATCGTGGCCAATTTTAGCTGGCGTAAATTTGCTAATAATGTTTCCATATTATTTATTTCAGTTTGTTAATCTGTCGTATAGTCCGAGTTCGTGTTCGTATTCGCTGGAATACACCATAGGAGACATTTCCTCGTAATTTTGCTTGTAAAGCTCGTTCTCGCAGATCCGTTTGACCTGCTGGTAGCTGAAGGCTCTGTAATGGAGCGCGCGCTTACATGACAGATCGATCTGCACGTCGGTAAACCGCTTTTTTAATTTAAGTATCCCGCGGGTCATCGGGCTCCAGTGGGTAGGCACCTCCGCCAGAAGATGTTCAAAGAAAAGCAGTGCAGAAGGTCCGATACTTCCCATTAGCCGCTTATATTCTTCTCTGCTGATATTCTTTTTATAATCCGGACGGTGTTCCTCCAGAGAAACGTACATGCCCATCTGTCCGCTTACCTGATGGAGTGCAATGCGGGTGCTGCCGTCAAATATTTTTAGGCAGGTACCGTTGCTTTCGAGCCTGACGGTTCTGCCCGCATAGGCAGCGGGCACCGAATAGTAATTATGGCGGTAGCTCACGTGTGCCAGCCGGGTGACTTTTCTGGATCCGACCTCCAGGATTTCATATCGCACCGGGGGCAATGCAAGCAGTGCATGCTTTTCATACTGTTCAAATACGGCAAGAGGGATACGGCGCGTGGTTCCGTGTACGCGCTTATTGCATGTCTCTTCGTTCCAGACCTTCAGCCCGCACAGCAGATCTTCATAGCCATTGCCATCGAAGCCCTTTAAAAAATTGTTTTTTACATATTTGATAGATGATTCAACTTTGCCCTTGTCCTGTGGACGGCGTGGCCTGCACGCAATTCCTGCACAGCTGTAGTAGGAAAGAAATTCAGAATACCTGCGCTGGAGCTCCGGTTCGTAAAGATCCGGAATGGTCACCCCAGATTTCAGGTTGTCAAGTTTGACAGTTCGCGGAACACCCCCAAAATACTCGAAAGCTTTGATATGGCAGTCCAGAAATTCGTCCACCCGCTGGCTGGTCACCAGTTTATAAAAGCTGTAACGGCTATGGGAGAGAACCATGGAAAACACCCATACTTTTACAGGGCGGCCATTCCTGCGGAAAGTACCCATATATCCGAAATCCACCTGCGCTTCTTCTCCCGGATCGCTGTGCAGCGGCACAAAAACCTCCTGCTTCTTTAATCTCTCGATACTTCTGGCGACACTGGGATAAGATATATCTAAACCGTGCTGCTCATGCAGGCGCTGGTGGATAAGTATAGCGCTCAGTCCCATCTCCTTATATACCTGAATGTCATCGAGATAATCGTCCAGCAGCTTTGGCCTTACCTGAGGCAAAGGTTCCTCTAGCCCACGCTCAAGGGCTTTCTGTATCCGGGAAACGGTCTTGCGGCACATCCCAAGTTCTGATGCTATCTCCCGTATCGATTTCCCGTGGGATAGCAGTGTTTTTATCGTATTATACATTGCCACTTTATACATAATGTCGGACTTTAATACTCCGACAAGTTAAACCTTAATTAAAAACTTAAGGTGGTGGCATTTTAGTGAGAATATATGGGGGTGTTTTAGTGAGAATTAACAGCTTTTATCATGAAGTACAATCATTGGTGCTAAATGAGCCCGAGGCACAGTACAAACATATTTCTATTCAGACCGAGGAAGATGTGTTTGTCAGATCCGGTTTGTTCAAACGCTATATCCCGCAGCTTTATCAGGACACCTGTGCCATGACAGGTATGCGGATGCGGTCTACCTTTAAGTACAACTTTATTGATGCGTGCCATATCGTGCCTTTCGCAGTTACGCATGACGATAAGGTTACCAATGGAATAGCACTATGCCCAAACTTGCACCGTGCATTTGATAGGGGACTGGTCAGTATTGATGAAAGTTATACCATTATGGTTTCCGACCATATTGATGAGCTGGAGGATCATCCTTATAGCCTATTAAAATTGAAAGGAAGAGAAATTTCTCTTCCCATAACACAATCCTATTATCCATCGCAGCAAAACTTAGCCTGGCATCGGGAGAATATATTTAAAGAATGATTTACTTATTTCCAAAGCTTTCTAGTTTCTAGAAATAGCTCTATCTGATTTAGCACAGTAGGAAGATTCTTAATAATATCTTGGGTCCAAAACCTGAATACCACATAATCCATATCTCGCAAGGCTCTATTCACGCGAATATCCTTTTGCATGTTGCGCTCGATCTTGGGAATCCAGAAAAGACGGTTGGACTTAATACGTTCTTTATTTTTCTTCCAATCGAATCCATGCCAGAATTCACCATCAACGAATATTGCAAGTTTGTATTTTTTGATGACAATATCCGGAGTTCCAGGTAGGGACTTGTCGTGCAGGCGAAACCTTATATTTTTTGACCATAGAGCCTTTCGAAGGATTAGTTCAGGTTTGGAATTACGGCTTCTTATTCTAGACATGTTATAGCTACGCTTTGAGGTGGTATAGAAACCAGCCGATTCTTCAAAGCGTGGTACATGTATACTATCATTGTGGTCGTCGTAGTTTGCCATTGTTTAAAGTTAGTAAGAATGAAGTAAAAGTCTAAAAGTTTCTTCGGCTTATGGAATAACAATATTGGAGCAATATAGCTTTAAGAATAATTCTTTAACATAACTTATTATCTGATAAATACTTGTAATTTGTGTGCTGTTAATTTTATTAATTTCAGGCTATAGTATTAATATTTTTACGTTTAATTACCTATATTTAATTGTGAAAAGTACTGCGTAACCTCCCTTTGAGCAAAAGTCTATTTGCATTCAAAAAATATTTTTTCTCAAGTAGGATTCGCAGCCATATATTTAAATTTTATGAAAAAAGAATTAGAACAGATCATCCGTGCAGCATACGCCAATGAACACTGCAGGAGCATTATTGAGGATACCGAATTTTACTTTCAAAAAGCGAAGGATGCCCTGGAAAGTTTAAAGCATTTTGATGTAACCGAGCAGCAAAAGCAGTTTATTTTAACCAATAAGGATGATTATCACCTATTAAAAAGCGAATACGATGGTAAATCTGAATATCACGATTTTCTCAAACTACTTTTCACTGTCATTAGTTATTGTGATATAAGAGCATATCGTAAAAATGAATTGAACGAATATCCAGATAAGCGAGTTTTAGCATCTGCAGCAGTTAGAATGCCTAATTGGGTGAACCAATTGATTTCCTACAAATTTGAACTTCCGATTTCTGAAGGATCAGTAAAAAATGCGATAGCTTACTTAGAAGATCCCGTTGGAAACTTTACTATGCTCAGTGATTCGCACCGGGAACAGCTGGTTCAAAATCTTTTCGGAAAGTCATATGTGAAGACATCCGTCATAAAGGAACTGCTGGAGTATTTTCAGGATTTTGGGTTTAAGGTCAATAATCCTCAAAACTATACGCATTTATTGAGCCGTATCTGTTATCTCATCAAAGATAAATGGACAGAAAGTTTGATAGGTTTAATGGTCGCTGATTCCACTGGCTGGCAAGAGGGGGTAGCCAGGCCGCAAACGGAAGAAAGTTACGTTACTATATGGAATCACAAAAAGCCATCAGGCACAGCTGCTACGATCAAATTGCTGAGAGAATGCCTCGAAGAAAACGGTAGTTTTAAAATATTTTATACCAGTCGCTATAATGTACACTATATAGCGGAAATTATAGATCTTGTTACTGATCAGAAGCAACTTGATGAAGCGGCCTGGAAAGTTCAATATGGAGATATTGAATGGTACAGTGACAAATTTGAAGATTATTATGACGGTACAGGTAAAAGAGCCAAAATTATCTATCTCGCTCGCAAATTATATAAGATCGATCCAATAAGTTCAGATAATTTTACTTTTCAGCACGGCTACCAATATCCAAGTGTTGGCAATCAGACGCCCATCGTCTCATACAAAACGGAGATTGATATCGTATCTGCTGAAAAGAGCGAAGAGACGGCGAACCAACATACTAATCCGTTGATAGAGCTTTTAAAATACAAGAAGCAGATTGTTTTACAGGGCCCTCCAGGAACAGGTAAAACCCATACAGCCAAAGAAATCGCTAAGTTGCTCTTTGAAGCGGATCAAAACACTGTAGTTGAGAAGCCAAAACATATCAATGTTGAGATTATTGAGAAAATAGTCAGACAGGGGCAGACTTTCCGTAGTGTGTCCGACTATGCTGATTATGAGATCACCAAGGTGAATGATAATGGGTTCATTGTAAAAACTCACAAGACAGGTAAGGAATATCCTGCTAGTTTTGAGAATATTATTAAATATTACGAAGGTCAAAAATGGTCGAAGGTTGGTGCCATAAGAATCGGCAATGATTCCTATGAGGCAGCTATTGCAAAGTATATTTACCAAGAGGTCGATGCCCAGGAGCAGCGCGAAGATATAAATAATACGAGCCGCATGCGTATTATGCAATTTCATCCGAGCTTTACGTACGAAGATTTTGTACGGGGTATAGAGTCAGACGTCAATGAGGATAAACTGCAATATAAAGCCAAAAACAAACAACTTGTGTTAATGGCCAATGAAGCTACTCTCCATCCAGAGCAAAACTACGTTTTGATCTTAGACGAGATCAACAGAGCTAACCTGTCCGCCGTGCTGGGCGAACTGATCTACGCATTGGAATACCGTAGCGAAGATGTCGAATCTATGTATAGCGTTGACGGCTCAAACAAGATCAGTCTTCCAGAGAATCTATATATTATCGGTACGATGAATACAGCCGATCGGAGCGTCGGCCATATCGATTATGCCATCCGTAGGCGTTTTGCATTTGTTGATATATTGCCTAAAAATCTCGAGCCAGATCTGAACGATAAATTTGATTCAGACCTTTTTAATAAAGTGTCCAGTTTATTTGTTCAGGATTATGATCCGACTGTTGACTATACAAAAAAGCGGGATCTGCTTAAAAATTCTGTCTATCTTTCAGCAGAGTTCCGTCCAGAAGACGTATGGATCGGTCATTCCTATTTTATCAAAAAGAAACATGCCACTATGGATATGCGATTGGATTATGAAATCAGACCCCTCTTGCTAGAATATATCAAGGACGGTGTGCTTCACGAAGAAGCTCGCGCTCATATACTGGCACTTCCAAATGATGTACCAGCCAAATAAATTCTGAGCGGATGAAGATTTCATTATACGAGCACGTCAGGCATATCCTTTATGAGCAGAAATACGATTCCGACGGCAACACCGTCGGCGCGGATGAGCTGTCGAGATGGTCTTCGTGCATACCTCGGGTATACAAAAATAGGCGAGGGCAAGACTATAACTGCTACCATATTATCAAGTCAAAAAATAAAGTTGAACTCACAGCAGATTATTATGTTGGTGTAGACTGGCTTATTCCGGGCGAGAAATATATACATGTTGCTCCCAAGCTAAATAAATATGTTATCGAACAGTTTTCAGAATTGAGCAATAAGGATTCCGATGTTGACGAGCGTGAAAGCGATAAAGCTGATGAGGCAGAGGAATTGAAAGCAGAAGAAAGCAGAATACAGGTCAACTACCTAAGAATGCTTTTGGATGCGATGTCAGATCCTATAGTTGCCAAAGAGTGTACAGACCTGATACGGATCGAATGGGATGACCCTATGATCTGTATTGAGCAGGATGATGACAGCCTGACTCCATTCTTGGTGGTGCAATTTCTGCAACTGCTTAGGCAGATCGTTCGCAAAGGTTTGAAGAAGTCGTATTACAATGTGCGAGAAAACCTTAACAGCCGAGTTAAAGGAAAGATCCTTGTGGGGCAGCAGGTCAAGCATAACATCCTTAAAAATCGATTGGCCAAAACTTATTGTGAGTATCAGGTGTTTGGAGATGATAATACTGAAAACCGCTTTTTTAAAAAGGTTTTTCAGTTTTCTGTAGCCTATATAGGTAATCAAAGTAGTCTTTTCCAAGGTAATGAAAAATTGCTTGAAGGTCTTATTAATTATATCCGCCCGGCGTTCGAACATATAGGCAACCTGGAAGGTGAGGATGCCTTACGTCAATTTAAGTACAACCCATTTTTTAAAGAATATAAGGAAGCATTGCGGATCGGAGGTTTCATTCTTAAGCGCTTTGCCTACAATATTAGTCAAGCGACAGAAAAGCGAGCAGTAGATACTCCACCGTTTTGGCTCGATATGCCAAGGCTATTTGAACTTTATGTTTATCAGAAGCTGTTGCAGGCTAACGGTCATGACACCGATAAGATCAAGTACCAGTATTCTACCTATGGTAATTCACTTGATATTTTAATCAAGGACGGGGAGAATTCCATGATTATTGATGCGAAATATAAACTCCAATACAAAACCCATTTGGTGCACGAAGATATCCGACAGATAGCTGGTTACGCAAGGTTGAATAAAGTTCGGAGGGAGCTGGGGGTAGATGATGACCGAAATATTGATTGTCTGATTATTTATCCTGATTTTGAGGAGGAGCAGGAAATTAAAATTAAGATAAATGGAATTTTAGCCAGTTCACAACGGATTAATGCTTATAAAAAGGTTTATAAGCTCGGCTTGGACATTTTAACATAATATTTTTTTGATGTTTTTAGATTATGATCATCAGTATTAACTCAATTTCTTGGGAATACCATTCTTTTTTTATAAAAAATCGCCTTTGGCAATTTTTTAATTATAATCGATTTCAGTATAGCTACTATTATGTAATTAACCTTAAATATTTGCAATTATATATGTACGATTTGATTTTATTAAATTTTATATACAAATATATATTTTAAAATTATGACTTTTCACGAAAAAACGTTGGAACTAAACATAACCCATGAAATTCTGGATTTAGCAGATAAATGGTATTGGTTTTTTATTGATAGTCCTTTATGGAAGTATTGGACGCCAGGATATAGAGCGCCTTTTACTAAATATATGAAAGCTGTGGCGTCCGGTTTTCATATCACTACCGAGGGGAAAAATGATCCTTCTGGAAATGCTGGTGGTGGATATGACGTGAGGATTAAAGCAGGGAACAATTCTCATCTACTCTTTATACAATATAAAAAAGGAGAGTTGGTTGCTACAAGTCCTAGTGATAGAAGTATTTTCCAAGAAGCACCGCAACAACATTTTAAATTTAAAATAAACAGCAAAAGTACAAATCAACATTTCCTATTGAGAGAGCTTGGAAATGCGGAAGGTGGAAAGGTCGGGAATGCCGTAGTCTACGCACTACCATTAATTGCAGACATGAATGAATTAGAAAGAAATGCAGGAAAGCTTATTCGTAAAACCAAGTTTATTTCAATCAAAGATATCGATAATCAAGCTGAATCACAAACTCCTCCCAAACCTATAAAAGAAAATTATGAACATAACTTTAGGGTATGTCTATCAAATATGGATCGCTGTGAAGTGAACTATGATTTTTTTCAGTTTTATGGAAAAGATAGGGCTCCTGAAATTATCGCAGATATTATTGCTATTCAATTTAGAAAAATATTGCTTGCCTTTGTGAAAGATATAGAATATAACATTTGGCGTAAACAAAATGTTGATCTATTTTTTGAGTACTCATTTTATAGATATCTAACTTTCTTGTTGCATTACTTCGAAGTAGATCCTGATAAGTTAAATAGCCCTTTTTCGGAAAAAATTGTCGACTCTTTTTTTCAAGATGAACATATCAATTATGAAAACTCCCCTAGAGACATAGAAATTGTTTCAGCAATTTTTAAAGCGCTAAATGAAATTATCGACATTCGTAATAACGAAATTGTTATACCTAAAGATGTCCCTGTATATAAACCGAGAATTTTGTTTGAAAGCAATGAGGAGGTTAAGATCTCTATCACTGAAAATAAAAGAGAATCATTAAATATATTAAATGATTTGAGTTACTTAATTGTTTAAACCTTAGGACCATCCTTAAACCCTGTGCACTAAAAGCATCGTTAAAACATATGCGCATTACTGTATAGAATGGATCGCTGTTCTAATAAAGAGTTGTGGCTGACGTTATAATGAAAAACTTAAATCCATTTTTGAAAATGTAATATAGAAATTGCTTCGGGATATATAATTTAAATAAGTAATGAGGAATAAATTTATTGATACTGAGAAAGAATTGTCGCTGTCGATATCTGAGTTTTTTAACAAACCTCAGTTTTGGAAGGATGCAATTGGAAATTCGCCTAAGTATTTTGTTCATATGTATAATGGAGATAGAGACTTTTTTGCATTATCGAAATTTTGCGCTTTTAGAAATGTAACTGTTGAGGACTATATAACTAAATTTAGATATGAAACAAACGGAACGGATGCACAAAGGCACATTTCTAGGCTTATGAAGCGGCAGTGGATGCCTATGATTGAGGTCAGTGATAGGGTAAGAGAAGCATTTACTAAATGGATAAGAGGTTTTTATCCGAGTTATAATCTCAATAATGCATCGATCATTTCCATTGAAAATATAATGGAGATATCATCTTCAAAATGCAAATTTATCAGCCCAGCGACGCTTGAGGATATGCTCAGAATTCAACGGGAGATCGGAAAAGTTGGCGAACAGATAGCTTTTGAATATGAATTAAATCGTCTAAGAGAGAATGGAATAAAAAATCCTCAAGCATATATTGAGCATACTTCTAAAATTAATTCAGCAGCAGGCTTTGACTTAACTTGTTCGTTAAAAGATGATTATCGGTTTATAGAAGTTAAATCGTCATTTGGGAATAGTTTAGATTTTTACATTACTGAAAATGAAATCAAAATATTGGAGGAACTCGGTGAAAATGCATATATTTATTTTGTGCGTATATCAGACCTTGAGAAAAGTAAAGGGATTGTTATCCGTATTCAAAAAAATCCGATTTTGACACTTAGAAAAAATGGAATCCTTAAACCAATTTTGTTTAGGGCTGAATTTTCTTAGCGAATGTGATAATCTAGTATTCGAAAATATTTAGATAATTGTAACTTGATAAGTTTCGACAAGGTTTCTCTCACGGCATAATATATATACTTCCAACTTCTAGTTCTTAGCTTTTTAAGGTTTGTGAATTTCCCTTATGCTCAGTGCTTGAATAGAAAGCTGATGATTCTTGGAATCTCAACATAAGCATTTTATTGTTATTCTAGGAACAGTTATTTTTCATATATATTAAATATTGATATAATTAAGAAAATTATAATACGCAAAAAATTACATTGTATCGGTAGATACATGAAAAATAAAACAAGGAAGCCAATATTTTAAACTTCCTTGTTTCGAAAAAGTTAATATTATTTAATCAATCAAAAACTCTCGGTTTTTAGATAGTTGATTGCCTTATTGCACTGTTTCTGCCTGATTTTTTTCCGGAACTGGTTCATCGTACTTGTGGAATATTAAACGTACACCGCTGTTTTTTGTGAAAAATTTAATTGACCAGTTTACAAAAGTAATGAGTTTATTTCTGAATCCATAAATGGACATCAAGTGGACGAACATCCACGTCATCCAGCCAAAGAATCCATTAAAATGAATTTTTCCCATATCAACGACCGCTTTATTACGGCCTATAGTAGCCATCGAGCCTTTGTCGAAATAATTGAATTTCTCAGTTGGCTGGTTGGAAATTGTTTGAAGGATGTGTTTGGCAACATAGGCTCCCTGTTGTTGAGCTACCGGTGCAACACCTGGTAAGCCACGAGGAAGATCATCTGTAATAAACGCCGAAACATCACCAATGGCATAAACACCTGGCATATCGATAACGCGACATTGATCGTCCGTCTGTATACGGTTTCCGCGCTGGATAATTTCTTTTTTGAATCCATCAGGATATTGCCCAGCTACGCCGGCACCCCAAATCACGGTTTTTGTCTCAATGCTTCTGCCGTCGGCGAAAGTAATCGAATTACCATCATAACCTGTTACCTGAACATTCAATAACACTTCTACACCTAGATCTTTCAGGTATCTTTCCGAATCTTTCGAAGATTTTTCAGACAGATTGGCCAATACTTTTGGAAGTCCTTCGACCAAGTAAACCGACATCTCAGATTTTTTTAATTCTGGATAGTCTTTTTCAAGAACGTTGTTTTTGATTTCTGCGATTGCACCCGAAAGTTCTACACCTGTCGGACCACCTCCAACAATAACGAAGTTCAGATTGGCTTTACGATCAGCTGGATTTTCTATCCGTACCGCCTCTTCCAGGTTTTGTAAAACATAGCTACGAATATTTAGTGCTTCTTGTATGTTTTTCATTGGCAAAGCATATTTCGTGATTTGTTGATTGCCGAAGAAGTTCGTCGTGGCACCTGTAGCAACGATCAAATAATCATAGTCAAAATCACCAACGTCTGTCCTTACAATTTTGGCCACATTATCTACACTCTTTACGTCAGCAAGTCTAAAGTGGAAGTTGTCTTGGCCTTTGAACATTTTGCGAACAGGGAAAGAGATAGAATCCGCCGAAAGAGTGCCCGTGGCTACCTGATACATCAAAGGTTGAAAAGTATGAAAGTTATTTCTGTCCAGCAACAGAACTTCAACTTCCTTATTTTTAAGCTTTTTAGCAACTTCAATTCCTCCAAATCCAGCACCAATAATGATTACTCTTGGGAATTTTCTATTTGAACTATTGCTTGGCATATTTTTAATAGTTTGTTGTAAAAATTCGGTACAATCGAATTAAGCTGCAAATATCTTAAATTTTAAAGGAAAACACGAATTATCTTCAGTTAATTGAAGGTAAACATGATAATTTAATATGAGACCGACTTTTAATTAGAGTAAAAATGATGATAATAATTGTAAACTAAGGGATTATTTCACCGTCGTCTGGTATTGGCAAACCTTGCATGAATGCTTCGAAAGCACCAACTGGAGCAAAATCAATATTTATATTTTTATAATCATCTTTTCTTCTCCATAAGCGAACAGAGTCTGTACCTTTTTTTATTAACCATTCGCGAGTTACGAGCTGTCGATCCTTTAGTCCGAGTACGTCCACCAGAAGCCATTGCCCTAAAGCGGACTGACCAAATCTTTTGCCGTTTTTGTCATACTCTGTATTGCTTCCAGACTGGAGAGATTTCATATTGCTTTGAGTAACTAGAGAGGGGATTACATTGCCATTTGGTAAATGAAGATGAAATCTGATTTCAGGTTTTTCCCCCTGAACTCCATTAAATTGTTCCCGTACTATTTCAAACTGGAAAATATCTTTAATAAAAAAATCGGGGTATTTTTCATGAAATTCTCTTGGTATCGGGATATAAACTTCATTTAATGGTCTAGGAATGTTACTGTTCTTATTTTTTGGTGCCGCATTCCAGGCATTTAGTCCGGATTTTTCCTCAACTTCTTTGGATCGAAAGGAATATAGCGGTAGATAAACTTCCTCTATCTCATGATCAACCTCTTTTGGAAAATCTATTAATTGAGCGTATGCCCTCAAAAGGAAATCAAAAGGATCTTCTATAATGCTGACATCAAATCGTTCAAGTATCAACGAGTCATTTTTGTTTGGATCAAATTTTTGCCAGATTTGAGAATCCCCATATGTATATCTATATTCTTTTTTACCGTCTGACCAAGAAAGTGCACTTGAGGTTTCATTAAAATTTTGTAGATTATTAATATCAATCAATGGATAAGTACATTCATTAATAGTGAATTTACCCTCGTCACGAGTTACATAATGATAAATATTACTATCTTCTTTAAGTCCAAGCCTCTCATAATCAAGTCGCATTTTTTCATTCTTGATTTCTGAAATTTTTACTGAAAGTTCTTCCAGATTGTTGCGTTTTTGATTGATCTCATCTTGATAGCGCTTAAGTTGCATTACTTTTTGGAAAGAAGGTTTGCTGCCCATCCATGTCTTTAAACCGATACCAACTCTCACATCACCAAATATAGAAAGGACATCATGCGGTGTATTTCCAATATCAACGTTTTGTCCTCCAAAGATCTTAGCAAAGACAGTTTCCTGAAATTTGGAATCTAGGTAGGGAATTAAATCACCTTGTTTTTGTCTAAACAAATTTGATAACGCACCATAAACTTGCAAAAATTTAATATATTCCTTTCGCTGTTCAGCAGCATAATTTCCCCAAATACTCATTTTATAATACTCCTAAGATATTTTCAGCAATTCTTTGAATAAGAGGCATTGTTACAGAGTTTCCCGCTTGCATATATAGTTTACTGTCAGCAAGCAACTTTGAAGTTACAAAATTAGCTGGATATCCCTGAAAATAAAAACATTCTCTTGGTGTCAGTTTACGGATACCAAACTCATCCCTAACCAATGGAACATTATGTCCTCCAGCACCCATATTTGCTGTAAGGGTTGGACATACGTTGTTTTTATTTTCTCGTACATAAACTCTTCGCCACTGATATAATGTATCTCTTGACTTCATGGTTCTATCGAGTTCCGAATAATACATATGATTCTTTTTATAATAATATTTATCTTCTTGTTTTCCCGGTTCAAGAACGTCATGTATCGTTTTTGTAAGCTCAATAGGGCCAGGAAACTCAAAATTCACATGGTTGGGAACCCTTAAAGGGTCAAATGCTACAATGAAAATACGCTCTCTATTTTGAGGTACATTTGCATGAGTCATTGAATTTAAGACTTTTTCATATACCACATAACCAAGCTTTTTTTCAAGTATCTCTTTAATGACTCTGTAAGTATTGCCTTTGTCGTGAGTCAAAAGATTTTTTACGTTTTCTAAAAACACAACTTTAGGATGGTGTGTTTCAACTATTTTCTCAATTTCAAAAAATAAGGTCCCCCTAGTATCAGAGAATCCTTTTCTGTTGCCAGCAATTGAGAATGCTTGACAAGGAAATCCTCCACAGAGAATATCAAATTTTTGCGGTATGGCTGCTTTGGTTTCTTCTTTGGTAATATCGCCAAAGGGTACCTCACCATAATTTGATGCATAAGTAAATTTTGCATTGTTCTCAAACTCACTTGAGAAAACAGCTTTTCCACCTATATTTTGCATAGCCATTCTGAAGCCACCTACACCTGCGAATAGATCAATAAATTTAAACGTTGGATTCTCTACTGCTTTGAAAGGTGCATCTATAGGAAGAAAATAATCGTAGGTATTAATACTTTTATTCTCTACAATTTGTAGATCGACGGGGTTTCTATTAATTATTTCTCTTGCATATTGAATGGCATAGTCATGAAATATACTTTCACTGTTTACTTGCAAATAATGAGTAAGATAAGCGTCATAAATATCCAATTCTGATTTCTTATTTCTGTGTTTTTCTTCTATCAATTGCTCGACTGAGACTTTATCTACTGTGTTTTTCACTTTCATCTAAAACCCTTATATTCTGTCGCAATATAGCAATTTCGTTGGACTGATTTGCTAATGATCTTATATAGTATTGCTAAAGAGTAAATTGCAAAATATAAATGTCTGAACGGGAGTATTTTATTCTTTATAGCAATATTGAAATGCCATTAATTAACACTTACATGGCTATAAGATAAAAAAAAGCGAAAGTATAGTAGCCTAATATTATATTAAAATATATTCAAGAGGTGGTTGCTTAGCATTGAACAAATTACAAATCTAACAAACTATCGTCGCAAACACAGGCTTTTAACCTATCGAGCTATTCAGATTTTAGATGTAAAAACGCATGGGAAAAGAACGTGTCAGATGGCATTTTATACCAACAGTCCATCAGCTTTACTCCATGCGCTTTCTTATTTATTCAACTGGAACACCAGTTTCTATTGCCTTATAATACTAGCTTAACTATATTTTAGTTAGCAATATCTCGTTTGAAGATTTAAACTCAACTTTAATTTTGTCTCCAATCTTAGCGCCGATATGATTAAACCAGCTACCTAAAAGCTTTAGATCATTATTACCATGGAGATTCTTTGCAAATTTATCACCTTTTTTAGTGTTTCCTGATGCCTTTAATTCTTTATCAATAAGGTAGCCATCACTGGTGCTAAACTTATAAATATTAGATTGTCTAGTTTCGTGTAAATTAGTGATATAAAATCCCTTAGCATATCGTGAAGGTATTGGAATATATCCTTCATTTTTTATTGCTGGCCTAGAGTTGGTATATCTATGAGTTCCCCAACCTAAATGTGTTTTCTTTAAAGTCGAAATGAATTGGTCTCCTGCTTTTGGCATATCTTTAATATTAGATTATTTTAATTATATTATATGTAAAATTGAACTTGAATTTTTATTTAATTTTATTGATACAATGATTAGTGATTTCTATTCATATTCATTGTTATCGAATTAAATGGTTGACTCCTTTAAATTATCGGATAATTTAACAGCCAACGGATTTCTAGCATCGATCTGACCTGGTTCCCATTGGAAATATAAATCCAACGCTAGAATCAGCTCGTCTGGCCGCCATTTCGGATTACGCTTTTCTTTCATTGTAATAACTTTTCACAATAATTGGTCGCCTTTCTCCCTGATAAACGAAAACAATCTTTCCTCATACATTGGGAGGAGGTGGGAAATTATTATCCCTAGGTTTAACAGCTTTTACAATATCCCTTAGAATTTCATTTTGTTCGCGCAGTGCTGCGGTGTGATCGCGTTTCGCTATTAGATATTTGCCGAGGAGACTTGATAGAACAAGGTACAGCCCGAAAAGACAGATGGCAATAAATCCTCCGTAAATAACGTACATTAATAATCCGATTGATAACATAGTTTTTAGTTTATTTGTTATTGTATTTTTGTTTTAATGTGTTAAGTATTTGTATTATTTGCATACCTTTTCTCAATAAACCTGTATGTCTCATCGAAAATGATATCTATACGTAGAAAAATAATTCCTTCAAGCATATCAAGCCTATTCATTTCTTCGTGAATTCTAGTAAATTCATATTTCACTTTATCGAATTCAAAATTGGTTAGATTTATAGATGGAAACTGTCTTAAGAGATGAATTGACGGATGAGACAAAGCCGGTATGTTAGGAACGATGCTATTGCCAATTATGAAATAATAGACAATAGTATTTTTCTCAAATTTCCATTGATGTAAATGTCCGGCAAAAGCAAAACAAAGTTGAAATTTACGTTCACTGCATCCAGAAGAATAGTCATCTTCATCTGAGGGAAATAGAAAGATATAACAAAAGTTGTCGATTTCATTCTCTCCAACTATTATTTCGTCGGTTTCCCAAATACCACCGGAAAATCCCTCTATTGGTATAATTCCAAAATCAACCTGTCCCATACTTACGCCAGATACTTTCTTTGTCATTTCATCCTCTATTTATTTTTCCCTTAATTTTTCTTCGAATTCTTTTAATGCCTCTTGATCGAAACTTTTTTTTGCTTTCTCTAAAAGTTTAACGTCAACTTCTTTAATCATCTCATAAATAGCTTCCCTGTGCTTTTTTCCATTCTCGTCTACCCAATTCTTTGATGTATTTGTATTTTTCACAAGTCCTTTTAACAAGCCCTTATTCCAGTCAATTGATTTTTCAAGATTGAGGGGCGAGGGTAGAACGGAAATTATCTCCGACTTAATGAATTTATGACCTTCCTTAAAATCTTTAATCACGATTACGACATAGCTCGCTTTGTTTTTTGTTCCTTTCGAACCAACTTTATTTCCTGCATTTGACTTACTTTCGAGTAATTCTCGTGTCGCCAATGGAAGTTTTTCATATTCAGGAAACGTTGTCTCGTCTCTCTTAAATACGCAATAATCAATACCGAATATTACAAATGGG
Organism: Sphingobacterium zeae; assembly: GCF_030818895.1. NCBI lineage: Bacteria > Pseudomonadati > Bacteroidota > Sphingobacteriia > Sphingobacteriales > Sphingobacteriaceae > Sphingobacterium > Sphingobacterium zeae. Next base: position 3,692,931 of record NZ_JAUTBA010000001.1, on the reverse strand, counting down.
TAGCTTTCCGCTAGTTCCAAAGTAATTGTCCTTTTCCCAGATTCTACCTTTGAATACACTAAGTCTTTCCCCTTAAGCAATTGATCAATATCTTCCTCAGAAAGATTAAAATGCAACCTAAATATCTTAGCTTTCTCCCTAAATTTACCTTCGCTGGAGTTCTCCATAAAATTTTAAAAATAGAATTCGATTAATTTGTATATTTCTAATTATTTATATATCTTTGTTTTGTATTTGTAGCGACACTGAGTGAAGGAGCGATCCAACACTAACGATGTCGACTCGTTCTAAATCCGCCAGATTGCCACGAGTTGTCCGAGTGATCGCCTATTGCTGGAATTGTTTATATTAGCTTAATATTCCAGTATGGCGTTCCTCGTTAACTTTTGTGGCGACCTTTGAATCTTCGGATGAGAAGGAGGTTTCTGGCGGAACCATGAACTTAAGTTATGAGGCGCCAACTGGTCTATTTAGCCGCCTTTTTTACTTAAGTTTTTCGGGTCGAATCGTTTTATAACCAAAATGATTATGACAAAACGATTTAAACACTGCCAAAAATGCCAGACTTATCTCAAGGAAGTGAGTATTCGGTTTTCCAATTTAATTCTAATTAGTAAGATTATTCGGGCTCCAGAATAATCAGGTTAAACAATATAAACCAAAATAGGGGATAGCGGCATCCGCATTATAGTTCGTGCCGAATCGGTATGCACTAGAAAGGCCCTTAGACTAGGTTTCCCGATCTGTATAAGACACACTACACCCTTTAATTTTGTGTAATTAATAAAATTGCTCTTGCGAGACTTTAGACACCTTAAATGTAGTATTTTTATTTTTAAACAGCAAATTTAAAAACTATAATTCTGTATTGTAAATCTATATTATAGATCGGGTTTTTTTATTCTTTCCGAGAGGAAACGCCATAACGACCCCTATTGATGACTTGTAACTAACTTTTTGGCGTTTTGCGGATTCGTTAATTTTTTATTTGTTATACATGTAGTTTTTAAAATAAACTGCAAATGACAACCTTTTTTTTTGCAGAAAAATGCAAAGGGGAAAGCTATGTCCGTATCAATCGTTCGGGTAGCCTAAAGTCATCTTGATTGAACCTATAAAATGAACCAAAAATATAGAAATTTAATAGCGCTAGACCTCGCTCTATATGAAATACACGATGAAGGGTACGACCCTGTTCAAAAAATTGAAGAATTTTGGGTCAAATACGACCTCATCAGTATTCAGCGAACACTCGATCTATTACTGAAGAACCATACCGATACTAATTACATGAACGAAATTTATGTAGTCAGCCACAAACAGGTTTTTACAGCGGATTTGTTTCGTTTGGTTGTAGCCTATTTTATGGCCCATACCAATGCCATTGCAATCGATAGCATTGATATTTCTGATGCTGATACCACCCAGATAACGAGACAAGAACTCGCGATGACAAAGCGGATTCACGACATTTTTAAACGCTTAGGCGAATAACCTTTAACAATAAGCAGATGACAAACAGATCAAATCTGATGGCTGCCTTATTGGATAAGGTAGCATATCTGGCAGCTATAAAAGGTGCCATAAAAAATAATTTAAAAAAAGTGCACTGCGCGTGGGATAAAAAGTACTCCCACAGTTGTATAGTATATAGTCTTCGGCAGATCACGTCGGTATGTACCCTTATACCGATGCCTAAGACCTCAAAAGGAATGTTTCATATAAGGGCAATTCTAATCCTGTTCCTTATAGTTCATATGTTTAGTTTATTAGCTCAAACGCCCCGCAAGGACAGCGGGGCGGAAGGGTTGCTCTCCATCAGCGGTACCGTCGTATCGTCTATTGACGGTAAACCGATCCAAGGTGTCTCCATCCGAGTCGAAGGGGAAAAGGGTAGAGGTTCTACTAAAGTTGATGGTTCCTTTTCACTACACGTCATCAATCCCAAAGGTACTGTTTCGTTTTCCCATATGGGATTCAAGCGCTTAGAGCTATCCTATGTCGCAGGGGTATCAATGGCTGTTCAATTAATACCATTGGAGAATCAATTGAACGAAGTGGAGGTGGTGAGTACCGGCTACCAAAAGATTCCAAAAGAACGAGCCACAGGAAGTTTTGTGCAGGTGGATAATAAAGCTTTGCAACGCAATCCAGCAATGAATATTTTATCGAGGTTGGATGGTGTTACAAATGGTCTGTTGCTTGATGAGAATGCTGGAAATCCTGATGGCCTCAGTGTTAGAGGCCGCAGTACGCTATTCTCAAATACGCGTCCACTGATTGTAGTCGATAACTTCCCTTTTGAAGGTGATCTTGATAATATTAATCCCAATGATATAGAAAGTGTAACCGTTCTTAAAGATGCAACAGCAGCATCAATATGGGGTGTGCGGTCCGGAAATGGCGTCATTGTCCTTACGACAAAGAAGGGTAAAACGAAAACGACAATTGATTTTACTTCAAATTTCCTGATCGCCAAAAAGCCTAACTTGTTTTACCAAAAACAGCTTAGCTCGAGTGAATTTATAGATTCGGAAATCGATCTTTTCCAAAGAGGCTATTATGACAAGGATATCAATACGGTCTATAAAAATATTTCACCAGTCGTCAGCCTGCTCGAAAAGGTGAGGTCCGGGAATTTAGATATGGATGTGGCAAACGCCGAAATTGATAGATATAGGGCCGTAGATGTGCGTGACGAGCTGACTAAATACTTCTACCGAAACAAAATTCAAAATCAGCAACAACTTAGTATTACAGCTGGTTCTGATCGGGTACGAAGTCTCATCTCTTTGGCTTATGATCGTTCCTTGAGCGAAAGTGCGACAGCCGACAATACACGTTTAAATATCCGCAATAACAACCAGTGGAATATAATAAAGGACTATCTGCAAGTGAGTACCGATCTCTGGTATGTGAAAAATACCAACACAGAAAGTAATGCGTATGGTTATACTCCGTTGTATCCGTATGAACGACTGGCAGATAATGAACGGGCACTGGAAGCCGCCACAATGAGCACGTTAAGAAGATCGTATACAGATACCGTCGGTAATGGCTACTTGTTGGATTGGAAATACCGGCCTTTAGAAGAAGTGCAAAATGGCTTGACACAATATCGGGGTATAGATCAGCAGCTCCGATTTCAATTAGGCATTAGCTCGAAGATATATCGTTCGTTCAAAATTGCTGCTGATTATCTGATGAGCAACAATTGGATCGATAACAGCACCTTGTATGATCAACGGTCTTTCTATACGCGTAATTTGGTCAATCAGTTCTCTCAGGTTGATCTTATTACTAAAACTGTCGCTCGGCCGATTCCTTTGGGAGATATTTTCGATTCAAGTGAGACAAGAATGCAGTCTCACTATGGACGCGTGCAGCTTGATTGGGATGAACGTTTAGGCCGATTGCATCGGATTAGTGGCCTAATTGGGATGGAATGGCGTAAAGATAAAAGTCTTTTTGACAGCCCCGGATCTTTGTATGGCTATAATCCAAAACTGGAAAGCTACTCGGAAGTTGATATTTTCAGTTACTTTCCACTTTACCACAATGGAGGTTATTCCATGATCAGCAAGGGGGGCGGCCGTATTCGGCAACAGGACAATAACCGTTCTTGGTATGGTTTATTTTCTTATTCGTATCGTGACAATTTTACCTTAACGGGTAGTATTCGTAAGGATGAATCTAATCTATTTGGTGTCTCAGCCAATCAGAGGGGTGTCCCGCTTTGGTCTATGGGGGCTTCCTATAATTTTAAACAGTTCCTTAAAAGCGATAAACTGGATTACTTAAAAATGCGGACTACCTATGGTTACAATGGTAACGTCGACAAAAGTACCACGGCTTATCTAACCTCAAAACTCTATAGAACCACAAATTTGTGGGGAAAGCCCATGGATGTCATTTTAAACCCGCCCAATAGTTCGCTGCGTTGGGAGCGCGTGCAAAATTTAAATTTTGGAGTAGACATTAGCCTCTTAAAAGGTAGAGTCGGTGGTACGGTGGAATACTTTCAGAAAAATGGCAAAGATCTAATGGGGCAGAGCCCCGTTGCACCACAAGTGGGTGTTGGTGAATTTTATGGAAACGTAGCGCGTACATCGACTCATGGTGTGGATGCTCAACTTTGGTTGAGTTGGTTTGAAAAGAAGGCAATTCAGGTAAGAACAGACTTTATTTTTAATCAGGTCAAAGATAAGGTAACGCGATATTATAGGACCCCCGGAGCCAATAAGGACATTGTTTCCGGCACAGGCATAATTCCGATAGAAGGATATCCTATTAATACATTGGTGCTATACCGATTTAAAGGTCTTGATGAAGATGGTAATCCGATGGGGATAAGTGATATGGGGATTACGGATGAGTACAATGCCATTATCAACAGTAGTGACAGGCAAAGTATAAATTTTTGTTGGCTCTCGGCTTCCGACAAAATTTGGCAGTCTCCGGCATACGGTCTCGTTTCAATACTGGGAGCTTTCTTTTAATATCGTTTATAAACTTGGATATTATCTGAAAAGACCTAATTCCTTTAATTCCAACAGTCTTATAAGTGGAGGCTATCGATTTGCTGATTATGACCAACGCTGGCAGCATGCAGGAGATGAAAACCGGACCACCGTACCAGCATTTGTATATCCAGCTAATGTAAATAGAGAGAGTTTTTACCAATATTCAGACGCCTTAGCGGTGAAAGGAGATCAGCTGCGACTGCAGGATATCCGGATTTCCTATGCCTTTGCACCCTTCACGCGATACCGATCTTCAAGATTGCATCTTTATCTATACTGCTCCAACATTGGGCTTTTATGGAAAGCAAACGATCAAGGACTGGATCCCAATTTCTTATCGGGTTATCCAGCTCCCTTTGAAACAACGCTCGGTTTGAAATTTAACCTTTAAAAGTATGAAAAAATATATTTTAATAACCGTCCTGCTGGCAGTTTTAACGGCCTGTTCGAAAGAATTTCTCGAAGAAATTCCCAATAGTAACATTTTGACACCCGAACAAGCGGAGGATTTTCAGCGGCTACTGGATAATTCGGAACAGGTTGGGGTAACGGGTGTACTTCCCCAGTTGGCAGCTGATGAATATTACATCAGCACGGAAAAGGATTGGCTGGCTTCTGCTACAGCGACGGAACGCAATTCGTATATATGGGCCAAGGATATATTTGGAGGTGAGTTGGAGATTAATGACTGGAACGCACCATACAAAAGTGTTTTCTACGCTAATAATATCATCAGCGAAGTTGAAAAACAGTTTAAGACAGGTGAGTTAACATTTGCATTACGTGATATTTATGGTCAGGCGCTTTTTCATAGGGCCAAAGCCTATTTTGATTTGGTCAAGAACTTTTCGGTACCTTTTGATGCACTGACGCAGCATACTGATCTTGGCGTCCCCATTCGGAAAGACCCATCGATAGACTATACTTCGCAAAGGGCTACAGTAAAGGAGTGCTATGACTTTATTTTTGATGACCTCAGTAACGCTCTCAGCTATCTTGCTTATGATATACCCTTACCCGAACGGAACAGGGCAACCAAACTGGCAGCCTTTGCACTACTATCTAGGATCTACCTGTATAGACGAGAGTACGATAAAGCGGAGCAGTATGCGGATAGCCTGTTAAATCGCTACGATAAGTTGATCGATTATAATAAGGTTTCGCAAACGTCGAATACCCCATTTACAAAGACAAATGATGAACTCATCATGTATGGCGCCACTGGCGTGTATCGAAATTCTGGTCAGATCAATAGTAGCCAAACAGTTTTCGTGGATAGTACGCTGATAAAAATGTATGCTCCAAATGACTTACGCTTATCGATTTATTTTATCAACAATGGGGCCGGAAAGTATACCGTGAAGCGTGGCTATAATGGCACCGGATTAACACCTTTTAATGGCTTTGCTGTCGACGAAGTTTTGCTCAATAAGATCGAGTGCCTCGTGAGGCGGGGCGAACTCAATCAAGCTTCATTATCGATTGAGCGATTGCTGTTAAATCGCTATAAAACCGGGACATATAATCATGTGGCCTTTGCAGATCAACAATCGGCTTTGCAATTTGTGCTCCAAGAACGACGAAAAGAATTGGTATGGCGTTGCCTGCGCTGGGACGATATCAAGCGTCTCAACAAAGAGGGCAGAGGAATTGTGCTATCGCGCAAATTAGGAGATGCCGTTTATAGACTTGAGCCTAATACACCTAGCTATGTATTCAATATACCTCAGGATGAAATTAATAGAAGTGGAATAATTCAAAATATAAGATAATGTTAAAATTAAAAATATTGTTTATGTTGTTCTTTGCGTTTGGAACAGCACTTTTCGCACAAAAGTTAACGATTAATGGTAAAATTGATAAGGAGCTAAAAGTTGATTCATTCCTCTTTAGGTATGCGACTAATTTTGTTGATCAGGAGAATTTGTATGGTAAAGGAGAAGAGGTAAGAGTGAAAGTAAAGCATGGACGGTTTCAAATAGACCTCGATAATTTACCCGCTACATTTTATGCTTTTATCCGGTTGCCAAAGAATTATTCGAAAGATATTTCCGACGATTATAGGTTGATCGGGAATAGTGGAAATTTCTTTATGCTAAAAGCAGATAACCCCATGGAAATGCAGTTGTATCAACATGGGGTATCTTTCTCGGGAGGGCAAAAATCCTCTTTGGATTGCCAGTTAGAGCTATTCAGACTAAAAAAGAAACTGAGCGATAGGCTTATTTCCCTAAAAAATAGTTTCGGTTCTTTTGATGAGAAAACTACGGAAAAGCAGATCAATGACTATTTGAGTGCCTATAAATCAATAAACCTAAATGCATGTTTAGAAGCGAAGAAATTGGTGACCTCATACGCTCAGCTTCTTGATACGATGACTGCAAATACCCACTATTATGATTTTATTGGACGTACAAAATGGGATGAGATCAATCATATTAACTGGTTGGTGGATTTCAGTCCAGATAGTGTGCGATCGTATGTCGCGAGGTATTACAACAAATATTATACGGATGAACTATCTTATGGGGATCCGAAACGCTATCGGGGGACATCGAATGAATATCCGAAATTCTTAGCTTATAAGGCTTTTACAGATCTGATGCAAACAATGGCTCCGCTGGGTAGACGCATAAAACCAAATGTTGCACTTGCTGACTTACTCATTTCAGAGCGCTATCATGGTGCTTTGTACGATCAGGTTGCATTTTCATCTTTATTGATACGTGGTACGAAAGAGTATTTAGATGATATGTATCTCACCAGTCTAATGGGGAATATGAAAAATGAGGATTTTAGGCAGTATGTAAGTGATTTGAGAAAAAAGCGAACAACACGAGCGAAGTCATTTCAGTTTAAATTGGAAGACGAAAATGGAAAAATGGTGACCAATGCTGATTTGAAAGGGAAGGTGGTCTTGTTGGATTTTTGGTTTACAGGATGCAGGGGATGCCTGGCGCTGCATAAAAATATGAAACCTATAAAAGAACATTTCAAAAATAATCCCAATTTTAAATATGTCAGTATCTCGATCGATAAGAAAAGAGAAAACTGGTTGAATTCATTGCAAAAAGGAGAGTATACTGATAAATTTGATGTAAAACTCTGGACTGGCGGACAAAATGATAAACATCCGATCATTCGCTATTATGAAATAGGTTCTTATCCGACTATGATCTTGATTAGTAAAAATGATGATGTGGTGGCTATGAATCCGCCTAATCCATATACCGAAAAGAACAAAAATGCTTTAATCAAAATGATCAGTGAGGCTTTGGAGGAATAGATAAAAGGGGAGCGAACTCCCCTTTGTTGTTAAGGAATATAAACTCCTTTATCATCATTCATGGGCTCAATTAAGCCTGCGGCATGAAGTGATGATGCAGTTGAAGCGTCAAAGTTGTCAGGAACAGTTCCAGGTGTGCTGGTGCGTCGCCAGGCACAGTTCTGATCGCTTGTTTCCTGGCAGTTGTTTGGATCATATTCCCCTGGAGAAGTGAGTTTTTGGTAGCTTCCAGACGATGAACCATTTACATAAACCTCTCCAGCGAATTTAGTTGTTTTAACCGCTTGTTGAGTAAAAGACTGCGTCAATATCGCGCCGCCTATTGTTGCTACACCCAGTAGCAATTTCCCATAATTTTTAATTCTTTCCATGGGTTTAAATTTTAGAATGTTTAACTTTTGTTCTCACCAGGGCAAAAATTCCCGCTATCACCCAGATGATATTAAAGGCGATATGCGTTTTCCAGCCCATCGATTCGATTACACCACCACAGTGACAAAGCTTATTCTCCACAAATTTGACCATCAAGCTGAGGTAAACAGTGAATAGAATCATCAGTACAGTCGAAGCCCACAGGGCAGCCCGCTTAATCCAATACACTGGGATAACCAATAGGATCGCAAGCATAATCTCCAAGGAGGGGATGCCATAGCCGATCAACTTCGCGTACTGACCTAGATAGGGGATCTTGCTATTACCCTTGATAAAAGCGGCCATGCTCATAAACTTAGCCCATCCCGTGTACATGTAGATAAAGGCATAGCCATAAATGATCACTTCAGGTAAGTGACGATAGATCCAGCGTGCACCCGAGCGGATTGAACTACCGCGTTTAGGGGAGCTTGCCGGCTGATCCTGTTGATATTCGTATGTATTGATGTGCTTCTCCATAAGCGCTTATATTGTGCTGTTGCATCTTTTGTTTGTTTTTCTGCGGAATCACCTGCACCCAGCAGACGGATTTCCTGGGTAGCCTTGCTGCTTAACGACATTGCCGGAATAGCGCAAATTTTCTTTTGTACTGTCTCATAATCGTGTTTTTTATTGGGCATTTCGGATATCGCTTAGCGGTACCTTGACTTGCTTCAACCAAGCTTTAGGATGCTGACCTGCTTTATCCGACCTGCTATTACAAAGTTGCACTACATTTTCTGGTAAATGTTGGGATTTTGACCACAATGTTTTGGGTTTTCGATCGCAAATTATTGCGATCGAAAACCCAAAACATTGGTATAGCATGCCCAAGAAATTGGGTTTAACTTATAGGTAGAATGGGATCTCTGCTAGCGTATTCCCAGCAGCAGCAATAAAAAAGAGTTGCGACCCCTAAAACATATCGCTATGAAAAAGGTTACCAAATGCTATAATGGGGTATCAATACAAAAGGTAACTTAGATTATGTATCAACGCTTAAGGATTCTTGCTTCGCCACTTTTTATTCTTTTTCTGGTGCTGCTGCTCGTGAACGACTTTTATTTAAAAGGGGCATTTCACAATGCGCTAACAGGAAAGATCTCCGATTTTAGTGGACTTTTTATTTTCCCTATTTTCTGGTCGGCTATCTTTCCCAAACGGAAAGCATTGATTTTTATAGCCACAGCAGTGCTATTTACCTTTTGGAAAAGTGAGTATTCGACAGGGCTCATCCAATGGATGAATCCTTATTTTGGTATAGGACGAACAGTCGATCTTTCCGATCTCATGGCATTGCCCATGATCGGCTTGGCCTGGTTGTATACAAAGAGCGAATCCCGGACTGCCATCCCGCCTGCGTTCATGCTGCGCCTAAGTACTTACCTGATCGGTATGGTGGCTATGTTCGCTTTTTGTGCCACCACACAGCCGCGATATATTCAAGCTTTTGAGCAACCGCAGTATGTCTTACTAAAGCATCCGACACTCAAGAATTTTGAACCTTACTATGGCTTTCAATTTTATAAAAAAGATTCGCTGCTTGTTGTTAAAATAGATTATTTATATAGCAACAGGCCTGCCCGGAGCGATGATTACAATAAAAATAAAAATATCCAACAGCTCGATCAGGACGTGTTAAGCATTATCGGGGACAGTGCAACGCGTATTCCTTTTGGAACAATCACCCAGCTCACCATCCAAACGGAGGAGGGGACGGATTCGTTGCAATTTAACGGCGGACGCCTCGATGGACCATTGGTAAGAACAAAAGGTAATACGCGGGTCATAGAAGGATTTTATAAGATGGGACTGGAAGACGCTACCTGGACACTCCGCGATAGTAGCAGTAACGAAAGGGTGGTACAAACATTTGTCAACGGCGAGAAAACGCAGGTAAAGCAGTATAGCGGGGATAAACTCAAGTCCTCTTCCAAGGTAAACACACGTGCCGATACTATTTTCAATACCTATGTGCAATTGGCGATGCTGACTTTAGCGGTAGCCGCGATGTGCTTCCTATTGTACAGGAATAAGCGCACAGCAATACCTAAAAGCCTAAAGCTCAGTTTGCTTTGGAAACTGCTGATATGCTTTCTGTCCCCACTGGTGGTATGGCTGTTTTACGTCGGCATCATGCTCTTGCTGATGAATTACGATGAGGATATTTTTGAAGCAATAGCAACAGCTATGTTTATTTTTATAGCGGTCTGCCCATTCATGTTTATCATTGTTTTTGCGTTCAAACTGGCCAAGGAAATTGATGTGCTCTGGTACTGTCTCTTGTTTGCGCTTCTCCTCAGTATCTTTAAAACCTATACCATGCTCGAAGCGCTGTCGAGCTAAACAGCGAGAAATAGCATCCAAGTTACCGTAATGGTTCCGTTACGGTAACTTGGGTATAGCCATTATCCTGCAGACATGGCTAAGGTAAGTTTGGCGTTAAATGTGAGACCGGTAGTGGTCAGCGCCTTTACAGTGATCTGATAATTCCCCGCTTTTAAATTGTCGCTTTTTTTCACGGTAACAGCACCTGTTTGGGCATTGACGCTAAACAGCTTTTCGCTATCGTCAAAGGCAACGCCATCTTTCTGTATCGAAACCAGTTCAAACGCCGATTTATAGTTTTCGGGATACAATGTGGGTGCTGCAGAGACATAGCCATTGGACAGACCGATGTGGATCAGGCTAAAATCGATGGTCAGGTTGAGGTCCGGATAATACTGGCCGAACAAAAATTTAATTTGTGGAATCAGAATCACCCGAAAGGTTGTGGAGGCCACAGGAAAGCCATCTTTCCGCAATTCGGGGCTGAGCTCGTACGTCTTTTCAGCTTTCTTGGCCGGATCGCCTGCATTTTTTGATAATGTGACCTGCGTACCCGTTATCGAAGCGATATTGTCCTGCCCGCCGGCAGAAGACAGCTGAAAACTGGCACCTGTTGTTGGGATGCCTTGGGGATCGATTTCAAAAGCAGCAGATTCGTCGCCGTACAGCACATAGGCGTAGGGTAATTCGCTGCCAGTTTTTAGTCCTTTGATCGCAAGGGTTCCCGCCGTTATCTTCAATGAAAAGTCTTCTTTGGCCACCACGGTTCCATTGGACGCTTTGGCGATTACAGTGACTTTGTACGCGTCGGGGATGCGTGCGCTACCCGATTGAGCACCATTGGGATAGAGTAGGGCACTGTTGACCTGTATGCTGCCCTTTTCGCTATTATACTGAATAGCCTGCTGCATTTTTTCACGCAGCTTGCCGCCGTTGCCCAGATTAACTTCTGCTGTTTGCGAAAAGTCAAAGCTGAAGTCTATCCCTGCAGTGGCAGAAGGGGCATTCGGTACGTTAATCTCCTGAGTTTCGCCGTAGCGAAGGCTCACCGCCGCAGGTAACGAAAGCGAGATGTCGGCGGGAGTGGATGCGGTTTCTTTTTTACAGGATGATGCTGTTCCGAGTAGCAGCATCAGCGCTGCTGCCAGCGCGAGTTTTGTGTTGATGTATTTCATGTGGTAAAAAATTTTGACGAAGGTAATCATTGTAAATTATTAATGCAACATTATTGCATTTGATGTTTTCTTTTTTATTTTTGCAGCGCAAACAGGAACAGGTTACATCATGTCACACCATCAGAGACAACTTTTTTTAGCAGCGCTGGGGCTATTGGCTACCGCAAATACGGTGCAGGCGCAGCGCAGATCCGCAGTGGACACCTTACGGAACATTACACTCCCCACCGCCGAAGCCATCGGCATAGTGTCGGGACATGAGCGAAAGACGAGGCTAGACCGCAGTCAGCTGGAGCGTGTGCAGGCGCAAACGCTCGGCGAAAAATTGAGCCATATATCGGGGGTTCAAAATGCTTCTTTTGGTCCCAATTCGGGTGTGCCCATGATTCGTAGCCTCAGTGGAAGCCGGGTCAGTGTGCTTTCCAATGGGTTATCCATCAATGATCTGTCGGGAATCAGCCCAAACCTCAATCCAAATTTCGATATGGACAACCTACGCGAAATAGAGGTTTACAAGGGGGCCACGAGCGTGCTCTTCGGCGGAAAAGCAATTGGCGGTGCTGTTAATGTCAAAGATAATACGATTCCGGCAGCGCGGGTGCAAGGTGGAATTTCTGCTCAGGCCAAGGCCGAGTTGGGCACCAATAGCGGCAATAGCCAGTCGCTTGCCTTTGATACCAATGTTGGAAAATATGGGGTAGTCCATATCGGTGGCATGCGGCTCACACACGGCAACCTCAAGATCCCGGGCAATACCAAGGCCCCGATTGCTTACGATCCGAAGATCGATCATTTGACGGCCGATATGGCGCAGGTCAATGTCGACCGCGAAACAATCCGCAACCTGACGCTGTATCCCTATCTGAGCCAGTTTGTGATCGATAATCTAAACGACCCCAGGTGGGGCTTGTCGGAGGCCGACCTGTATACCTTTGAAGATTATTCTTTTATCAACGGCGAAAAGGTGCCCAATCCCCGAAATAACAAATATGTCGCTGGGCAGGATCCCAACACGCCCCTGTATACGGAAGTCGTGCACGGCATTACAGATTATGCCCCTGTGCAGCGTGGTGTGATGCCCAATAGCCATGCCGCGAAACAGGCCATCAACGCCGGCGCCAGTTACATCAGGGACAACTTTCAGGTAGGCCTCGGACTTTATGCCCTCGAGAGTTATTACGGTATACCCGGTTTCGCGCAGCGCAATAAGCCGGTGCATAGCCATACCCCCACGACATGGACGCCGATCTATGAACCGATAAACACGCGCAGCTATGCCTATGCCTGGCAGTTGGAATCTGCTTATCAACCCAAAACGCGGCTGATACCCGAGGTCAAATTGCAGTATAGAGGTGAGCTATCGGATGATCGGGAGCTTCTGGGCAGGTATCGGGTCAATAAATTTGCCAGTGCCCGTCATGCGGTTCGATCGGAAATAACCCAACAGTTTAGCCGTTTTTGGTCTGCGGTGAGTGGAGTAGATTTTTCCATTGCCGCTATAGAAGGGGAAGGGGAGCGGCGTTATATACCCAACAATTTAAGTCGGGAAGGTGGGGTCTTTACCCTGCAGACCATAGCGTTCAAACCTGTCGCTGTCCATGTAGGCTATCGGCACGATTGGGTGGCCCGGCGTACTCTTTCCGATCCAACTTACCAGCGGAGCAGGGGCTTGGCCGGAGGGAATCTTTCCGACAGGGATTTTAAGTTAAACCATTTTTCGGGCGATATCAACTATTCTATTGCTGGCATGGGCTATGTACAGGCCACCTATACACATGCTGAGCGTGCACCCGGGGTAAATGAACTGTATGCCGGAAATGACCATTTTGCAATCTTAGTGGAAGAAAATGGTGACGATCGCCTCGCTAAAGAAAGCGCCAATGCCTACGAGCTGTCCGGTGGCATAAACTATGGCGGATTAAAATTGTCGGCGACGCATTACCGCAGTTTTTTTACCAACTATCTGTATCTGGCCCATACCGGCCTATCTCGGTCTGGAGGCTTTTTGGTGAAGGAATGGCGCGCATCAGACACCGAGATTAGGGGATGGGAGCTTATGGGGAGCTATACTTATGCATGGTCGACCGACGGCCATGTGGCATTCAATGCGTTCGCTGATCTGGTCAAAAATAGAAATACCTCGGACGATAGCATGCGCAAGTGGGCGGAAGGAGACTTTATGCCCAACCTCCCCACCAGCAGGTATGGATGGGCTGTGGCGTTTCGCTATAAGAAGTTTGCCGGCAACGCCAATTTTGACCGCTACCTCAAACAACGTTATCTCGGTAAAAATATAAACCTAGAACCTGCTATGCCATCTTATTCCTTACTGGCAGCACAGCTGGGTTACCAGGTTCGTATAAAGCGATATGAAATGCGCTACTTTATTTCAGGCAATAATCTATTGAATGTGGAAGCACGCCCGCAAAATTCCATACTCAAGTATCTTGCGCCCCTGCCGGGACGTAATATTTCCATCGGCGTGAAGCTTAATACGCCCTATCCCGCATCATCCGCCGGAGCAGCTCCATACTGATGCCCATAAATTGAGCGAGCTCCTTCTGCGTAATGTATGCAAGGAGCTCAGGATAATGATCAAAAACAAAATCATATTTGTCCTGATTGTGCAGCGACAGCAGTTTGTGCCGATAGTCAAGATAGCCGAGCTGCTTATCCTTGAGGTGGGCGTACAGGTAAAAAACCTTTGGGTTGTAGGCATTGATCGCTTCCAGTTGACGGAATGAGGTGCGAAATGTCTGGCAGTCGCTCAGCGCAACAAAGCGATAATTGTGCTTCTGATTGGGGATCATCAGCGATTCGCCAGCAAGGGCATAGCGTACCGGGCAGGTCTTTTCATATTTGCCAAAAATCCCCTCGGTAATCAGATACAGATCGCCCCAGTCGTTCACCAGGTGCTCGCCCTTAACGAATTTTTCCGCTTCCAAGAGTGACGATAGCTCGGGGATATCTTCTCGCCAATGGGGAAGGATATCCTTAAAAAAAAGGTCGAGCTGCGCATGTTTATTTCTCCTCATATGTAAGCATTTGGTCGTTTTGCCTGTCTAACATGGAGCAGCAATTTATCAAACTTATAACGAGATAGCAATTTTTGGGAAATAAAGGGTTTCAATAGGGTTAAAAAGGCAATAAAATGGGATGAATGTATAAAGTGCTATTGAACTAGGGGGCGAAAAATCTATTCGTCCCCGTAAACTACTTTATTTCCCATTACTTCTATAGATAAAATGTAATGCCCATATTTGTAGCGTTGGCTCGTGATGGATTAAAGAAGAGGATAGTAAACAGGTAAAGAAATAAGTTAAATGATAAATTTTTCGTCGCTAAAGAAAAGGTGATAATAGGCTGCGGAAAGCGGACTTAAATGACCAAATAAGAGATTTAAAATTTATTGTAAATCAGGTTGTTATCATATAATTTAGCTGGCTATCCATGGTGGGATCGTGAGGGTTGAAATTTCGATTAATAATAGGGCTAAAAAGTTGTTTAATAATTATAATTTGATTTGTTTATGTTTAATTATTATCTTGGCTTAAAATAGCAGTTATATGATGATCCTAGCAACAGCTCAAATACAATTAAAGACAACGAATGGAAGTGACCGACAGTTCACGCTATTTTAATGTTAAACTAACTTTTATAAACGAAGGTAATGGCAAAATACGATGTAATGATTATTGACGACGATCCCTACGATATCCGTATCGCAGAAAGCGCATTCCGGCAAATCAAGGAGGTAGGTGATGTGCGCTGTTTTACAAAACCGATTGCTGGTTTCAACAGCATCATGGACAATCCCCCGGATGTATTGCTTTTGGATGTGGAGATGCCCGAGATGTCGGGGATGGATCTGTACCAGACACTGCCGCTGGCAAAAAGGCCCCCGGTTATTCTATGTACCAATTCGCAGCAGTATGCTTACGAGGCCATTAAAATTGCCGTGGCCGACTACCTCATCAAACCGGTGCGGTTTCCCGAACTTTTTGTGGCTTTTGAGCGCGCGCTCCATCAGAAAAATGTACACATCAACATGCATGTCCAGAGCGAGCCCATCGGGAAATGGTTTACCTTCAAAAAGATGCATCGATTTGTACTGTTCACTGATATCCTTGCGGTATCGTCCAGTAAAAATTATGCAATCTTTCACCTGCGGCAGGCAGAGGACGATTTTAACTACCGCATCACGATGGACGAGGTGGAAACGATGCTACCAAAAAGTACTTTCGTACGCGTACACCGCGGTTTTATTGTGAGTGTCAACTTTGCCAAGAAAGTTGTCAATCGTAAGATTTTATTCCCTGAACGTACCGATCTCGATATTAGCGTGAGTACGATGGGGCTGCTAAGATTACGCCAATACGCCTGATGGGTGTACGGGTTATATACTTTTTATAAACCTTAAATTAATAACAATGCCCAAAAAACAATACCTCAGGGGCTTACGATTAAGTCCAGGGCAGGCCTATGCCCAAAAATTAATCTTGCTGGAACTCCTGGCCGTCAAGCGTCAGCTTGCGGCATACCTCGAACTGCGCGAGCAGCTGGAACAGGAAAATGTGCTGCTGCGGGATGCCGAATACGTCAAATCGCATGTCGGTATCTCCACCGAAACGCTCTATCGGCTGCAGCGCGATGGACATATCTGCATTGCCAGGCGCGTGCACAACAAACGCTACTACCGCGATGTGGATGTGGAGCGGCTGCGCCGACACTACCGCGGCCTGTAGTCCGGTATTCCCTACATGTTTACCTATTGAAAGGAGGCTATTTTGAGCGCCGCCCTACCCGGGGCGGCATTTTTAGGCAACTGGCCACTTTCTCCCAACCTTTTCCCTACCAATTCCTGCCTTTACAGCAATTTTCATCGTATTGGCTTCGGGTGCCCCTCGGGCCAAATTCGAGCAAGACCCGAGGCGGACCCGATAAAATTCCGATGAATACCGGGAGTTGGTGGCGAGTTAGTAAGGAGTGAATAGGAGCATTAGCCCTTTTTTAGCCTAAATTCCGTCGGTCTCATATTGGTGAGTTGCTGAAAGTTGTTGCTAAATGCAGCGATATTGGAATAGCCAATAGCATAGGCAATCTGCGTCATGTTCAGATCGGTATCTTTGATCAGTTCCATGGCCCGGATAATCCGCAGCATTTTTAAGTATTGAACAAAGGTAATGTGCAGCTTGGTCTGAAATAATCGGGTCAGGCTGCGCACACTCATACCCGACCACTGCGCAATACTATCCAGACTGAGATCTTCATTTAACCGATTTCTAATGTTATCCGTGATGGCATTGAGGCGTTGATCGTCTGTTGTCGGAAGCTGGATGGAGAATTTTTTAAGGTTTTCTTTTGATAATACACCTTTAAGCGTGGTCAGAAACTCAAATTCCCATGAGCCGGCACAGTAATCACCCTGCCATTTTTCGCTAAACAGGAGCATCTCTGCCAGCAGCTTACTCACGGGATAAATACCCAGTTCATCATAAAAAGCACTTGATTGTTGTGCAGGAAAGTAAATATTGATAATGTACAAGTCCTGCGTATTAAACATCAGGTTGTGCGGGTAGTGTGCTGGAATCCAGATGTAATGATTGGAAGGAATATAGAAATCCTTTTCGTCGGTCTGCAAATAAGCAATGCCCCCATATACCATCAGCAGCTGCGCCTTGTCGTGATGGTGCGCAGGCAGGCGCTGTTCGGTCTGCTGTCGCATGACGAGGATGGAACCGGGATGTCGATCCACCCGATTGATTAATTGGCGAAGGCTATCCATGTGGCCAAATTTAGTAAATATTAGGCTAATTATATAAAAACAGAAGCTGCCGTGTTGGATAATTTTGCAGTATTAATCTTCATACAATCAACATGGAACAAAAAATCATAAAACCGGATAAACGAATCTTGCGGCATCCATCGGAAGAGACAGACAAAACGTATCGGTATTGGCTGGCTTGCGCCTATGCCAGTCCGCTCATGCCCCTATGCGATCTAACTTTTGCTTTTGATGCATTCAACAAGATGCTTAAAAATTGCTTAAAAGCCAAGCCTATTTTCGGCATACTGTTGCTGCTGGTTGCGCCGGCTATTTGGGCGCAGCAGACCGAAAAAATCGCACCCTTAAGTTTGGAAGAAATGTGGACCGTGGCCGAGAAAAATAACCGGCAGCTCAAACTATCCGACCTCGATCTGCAGCAAAGTAAACTAGCAATTTTGGAAGCCAAAGACCGCCTGCTGCCCGAACTATCGGTGGGCGGCGATGTAAAACTCAATTCCAAATTTCTGATCTATGACAATGGATTGTTCGCTGCGCCGCAGGATGTGCCTGTAAAAGGCTACGGCTATGGGGTGGGCTACAACCTGAATTTTAATCTGTACAATGGGGGGAAGGACAAAAGGAATATCGCCCTGAAAAAGGAAGAGACGACGCGAAAGCAGTATGAAGCAGAGCAGCAAAAGCATCACGTAAAATATGATGTCGCTGTTGCCTATTTCGATCTCTACAAGTTTTTGCATTTCTACGATTTTCTTGACGCAGAGATCCAAGCAGAGAAAAAGCAGATGCGGTTAATAGAAAGTCTGCATAACAACGGTACTGTGCTAAAGAGTGATGTGCTGCGAACCTCGGTGAAATTGGCCGAGTTGGAACTGAATATTTCCGATGTGACAAAAAAGATTGAAATCGCCAAACAAAGGCTCAATATACTGATGGGGCGTGCAAACGACGCGACATTGGCAATCAACTATACAGACAGCGCTGCAGTAGATGTCTTCGAAGATGATCACTACACTGCGTATGTAGACCTGGCATTTAACGAATCTCCGGCATACAAAATAGCCCATAGTGACATCAAATGGAGTGAACTGAACGTCAGGCAGATGAAAGCGATGGTATTGCCCCAGGTTTCTTTGTACGCTCACTATAACTACACCTATCCACAGATTTCCTTTTATCCGTATTCAAATGATTTGTGGGGATTTGGTCAGACAGGTATCAAAGTGCAGTACGCTATTGACAACCTGTTCAAGAGTAAACATACAATCGCGCATGCCCAGGTGCTTCGTAATGAGGCGCAGGAAAAAGCGAACGTTCAAAAAGATGAGATCTATCTGCAGGTAAAAGAAGCGTATTTACAGCGGCAGCAGGCGTTGGAGCGTGTCAAAACGGCCGAACAGAATATCCTTAAAACCACGGAAACCGTCCGTGTGATCAGAAGCAGTTATTTAAATCAGGAATCATTGCTGACCGATCTTATGGAGGCTGAAAATGCGCTTTTGGAAGCAAAATTTAACCTCACAACCGCACAGACAAACGTAAAAGTAAGCCATATCAGACTATTGGCCATTGTAGGAATTCTTTAATCAACGATCATGAACAAAAATAAAACAGATCAAATTGTGATCCGCCTGACCCAGGGATTGGGCATTGCGTTATTCGTAGGCATCCTGATTTGGGGAGCTGCCTATTTTTTGAAAGGGTATCGCTATGAGCAGACCAACGATGCCCAGGTAGATGCTTATCTCTCACCCATAAATGCCAAAGTGGGCGGATACATCAGCAAGATACATTACAAAGACAATCAGCTGGTTAAAAAAGGGGATACCCTTGTCGTCATTGAACTGGATGAGTATGGACTGAAAAAAGATGCCGCATCGGCAGAATTGCGGAGTGCACAGGCCAAATTACCCATATTGGCCGCAAACGAAGAAACGCAACGTAAAAGTATTGCGGTCATCAAAGCGCAGTTGGCGGGAGCGAAAGCCAGATTGCAGCAGCAGCAAAGAGAATTTGGACGCTATAAAAATCTACTGGCAGATGAATCGACCACACAGCAAAAATTTGACAACGTCAGTACCGCGCTATCCATTGCACAATCTGATTACGATCAGGCTAACGCATCGTTGCAGGTAGCCGAATCCAAATTAACTGATTTTAGCGCACAGCAGCGGGCGATAGAGGCAGAGATAAAAATGAAGGAAACCTTGCTGCAAAGGCAGGAACTGGACATCCGGTATACAGTTATAACGGCACCTTTTGACGGGCAGATCGGTAAAAAGACAATTCAGGAGGGTCAATTGATACAGCCCGGGCAAACCTTGGCTTTTTTGGTGAACAAGGCCGAAGAAAAGTGGGTGATGGCCAATTTTAAGGAAACACAGGTCGGTAAATTCACCGTGGGGCAAGCGGTAGCGATTGAGGTAGATGCTTTTCCGAACGAGCGCTTCAAGGGGACCATCGAGTCGCTTTCACCAACAACGGGTTCCCGCTACTCGCTACTTCCACCGGATAACGCGACCGGCAATTTTGTAAAAATCACGCAACGTATTCCTGTTCGGATTAAATTAACCGATACGGCTGAAAAGTTAGGAAAACTCTCTGCCGGAATGAATGCCAATGTCTATGTTTTAAAAGCGAAATGATGCAAGCACATAACCTACCGATTTTCAGATCCTGGGTGTCGGAGTGGGTGGCGCGATCTGTCATATTTGCCATTCTGATGACCTGCTTATTTAGTTTCGCTTTCTACGGTAGTCCCGTTGCAGCAATGGGATTTTACGGCATACAGCCTACCGATGTACAATATGGCATGGTCGTTATCTATGGTTCTACCGTAGCATTCCTCGCACTCGACTTCCGGA
Organism: Sphingobacterium zeae; assembly: GCF_030818895.1. Lineage (NCBI taxonomy): Bacteria > Pseudomonadati > Bacteroidota > Sphingobacteriia > Sphingobacteriales > Sphingobacteriaceae > Sphingobacterium > Sphingobacterium zeae. The sequence continues at coordinate 3,672,559 of NZ_JAUTBA010000001.1, read as the reverse complement.
TAGTCAAATATTTTGCGCCGAGAAAATACTTGCTGATTGCCCTGGCCATGAATGCATTATGTTCCGTGGTCTGCTTTCATTTTAAAGATTGGACCGTTTTTGTTATCTGCCAGTTTTTGCAGGGAATTACCTGCGCCTTGATGTCGGGGATTGTGTTACAGCTTATCTTTCCAAGATTACATGCTGTGCGCGCCCGGGTGATTGCTTATAGTCTTCTCTACGGCTGTATACAAATTGCTGTGCCCTTCTATGCCATCTACAACAGTGTGATGCTCTATTTCTTTGATTTTAACTGGCTATTCTACGGGTTTATTGTCCTGCTCATGATCCTGGCAGGGGCGGTGGTGTTAACCATGAACAGTAAAGCCCGGTTTAGCAAAAAGATTCCACTCTATCAGGTGGATTGGGTCGGCTATCTGTTTTATGTATCCTTCATTCTGCTGTTGGGATACATCCTGGTCTATGGACGGCAATTGGGATGGTTGGATAGTTCACGCATTTGGATGCTCAGTTTAGGTGATTTAGTTATTCTTTTGCTCTTTATAATCAGAGCATCAAAACTCAAAAGACCCTTGATCAATTTAAAGATCTTTAAGGCCAAGAATTTCGTGTTGGGAGTATTCCTACTGATTATATTCTACCTATTCAAAGGAAGCACCGGGCTTGCTTATGGTTACGTAGAGGTGATTTTAGGCAATGATCCATTGAGCACCATTCCGATATGGACAGCTGTCATTGTGGGTACCACGCTGAGTATGTTTGTTACTTCCCGATTTGTCCTGATGGGGTATAATCTGATCCATCTGATTATTGTTGGCTTTATAATCATGGCGATTTATTATGCCTATATGATCTTGTTTGTGTCGGTACAGGGAGAGACGGTCGATTTTCTGCTTCCGCTATTGCTGTATGGTGTAGCCACAGGCGTGCTATTTGTACCGATTGTTTCCTTTACCACTTCATCGGCACCGCCGAAAATTGCGATCAATGCCTCGCTTGTTGGGATATTGGCCAGGTTTACAGGTTTTACCCTAAGCCTGGCATTAAACAACGAACTGCAATTAATTGCAAAATCCGGAGTTCGGGAGAAGGTGCGGGAGGCACTGACAGAAACCAACCCGCAATTACGGCTTACGATGTTGGATATTCAGAATCAATATATGCATGCCGGCAGCGATATGTATACCGCAAAAGCAGTATCCACAGGTTATTTTAATCAACTGCTAGGGCATCAAATATTGGCCCGTGCTACCCGCGATTATTACGACTGGATGCTAGCTGGGGTGCTGATCGTCATCGTTATCTTAGTATTCTTACCCCAAATCCAGCGGGTAGCGTTGCGGTTAACAAAAGGAAATGTGCCTTATTGAAAATCATTTTTATTGAATATATTTAAATCTTCTTATGGGACAATCTGCAATCAGAATTTAAAATAAACCTAGCAAACCCTTAACAAAATCTATGTGACTTGACATTGTACTTTGTTTTTTGTGATAAAGGTCGTTTGCATAAAAACGGAAACAAATGAAAAAACAGGATTTGATGAAGGAATTTATCAAAAATCATCAGGAAGTGGTTCAATATATTGATGGTTTAAACGAGTCAGAATTTGACTATGCAAAAAGTGGGAAATGGACTGCGGGACAGCAGTTGGAGCATATTTTACTCACGATAAAACCATTCCCCAAAATCTTAAATGCCAAAACATTCATTCGTGAAAAATATGGAAACATCAATCGTCCAACATGGAGTTATCGTACTGTGTTAGAAAATTACACGAAAACGAGCCTGAAAGCACCCGCACAATTTGTGCCGCAGAGGAGCCTATCGATAGATCGGAAAGCAGGTATTATAGCAGAAATAAACAGCACATTGAAAGCGATCAGCGATGTGTTTGAAAACTATACAGAAGATGAACTCGACACCCTTACCTTACCTCATCCGCTATTGGGGCAACTGACCATCAGAGAGATGTTTTACCTCATGTCCTACCATCCGCTACATCACCAGAAGCAAATGATGATCGGTCTATAATCAGTCAAAAATACGAAGCCCATAGGTCAGTGATCGGTCATTCATTACAACGCTATTTGTTGTTGATTTAAAGTGCTTTATGTTTGTTATGTCAATCAGAAATACCGGTATAAAAAAAAGGATTGATGACAACACATGGGAACTATTATACATGGAGCAAACGGAGGCTTTAAGGGTAAAGCCGGCTCAGTAATCGGAAGTAGCTGGAAGAGTATCAACTACATTAAAGGGCTTTACAAAAAAAAATCAAAGCCCGCATCGGAAGCACAGCTGATGCAGCAGGAGAAATTTAAAACGCTGATGCGTTTCCTACTGCCCATCAACTTCTTCTTAAAAATTGGTTTCGGTCTTAAAAACACCGAAAAATTGACGCCGATCAATGCGGCATTTCAATTTAATGGAAACAAAGCCATTACGGGCGTTTATCCAAACTATGCGCTCGACTATGGCAACATCAGCATTGCAGACGGTGGCCTGTATGGTGGTGGTACAGTAGCCGTATCGTACGATTCGGGCGAATTGACCTACAGCTGGTCGACGGGCGGTAGCGACGTTTTCGAAACTTTTGGTGATGATTTAGTCTACGTGCTGGCTTACCACCCCGAAAAGGATGAGTTTATCTCTTCCACCAAGCCAAGTACGCGGGAGACGGGAGTGGTATCCTTTATGGTGCCTGACCACCTCACTACGGGTTCGGTGCACACCTGGTTATTTTTATCCAACCGTTCAAAAACGAAGGTGTCTAAAAGTGTGTATCTAGGCGAGCTACAGCTGATCTAATGTTAACGGGCTGAGTCGATCTGGCTCAGCCTTTTTATCTCTTTTTATTATGGTAAAAAAAGCGCCGACTCCTGCGCAGCTGCGCGTTCGGGAAACATTTAAAATTGCGCGTGCCTTTTTGGCTCCGCTCAATGGATTGATCAAAAAAGGCTTTGCTGAACAGGCCAAGCGCAAAAGATCGCTTCCATTTGGGCAGGCCTTGAGTCACACGCTGCGTATAGCAATCAGGCACGAGGCCGAAAGGCCTGTGGTAGACCCAGCACTGGTTCTTTTGAGCGACGGTTCCATCGCGCCGGCCAATATGCCTATACTAAAACGCGAAATAGATCGCATAATAGTCACACATACAGTGACTAGTGATAACCTATATCCACTGGACGATCAGATTATCCTTTGTGCTTATCAGGTTGAAAAGGGCTATGCTTTTATAAACGCAAAGGTCTGGAGACGGTACGAAGGGCAGGCCATCTTGCACCTCCCGGCAGGCTTTGAAGCCGACGATTTTCACGTTTACTTGCTGGTCTGCGACAGAAAGGGTAAAAAGTATTCACGGTCACGTTATCTAGGGTACTCCACCAAATGAAAAAGAAACATATCCTGTTGCTCCAACGTACATATGGCGCACAGGGAACCAACGGTACCATCACCTATCAGGGCGAAGTAATCTGCCATACCATTGAGCTGCCCGACAGAAACAATATTCCGCGAATCAGCTGCATTCCCATAGGCCAGTATAAACTCGAAAAGCGGCGCTACCCCAAGCATGGGGAACAGATTGGCATTCCAGTAGTGCTCGGCCGGGAGGCTATTCTGATCCATGCTGCCAACAATGCATGGAAAGAATTGCAGGGCTGCATCGCGCCGGTGACGACTTTAACCGGTGAGGGCCGAGGGGATTACAGCGGTAAAGCTTTAGCAAAGCTTAAAGCCTTGGTGTATAGCCTTTGGGATATGGGGGATGAAGTGTATTTGAATATTCGATAAATGCAGGTATGGAATAGATCATTGCATTCTTTTGTGTCATCTTTTTAGTTCTCTGGCTATAGGAATCAAACTTGCTGTGCTCGGACAGTGATTCATATGTACGCCAGATCCCGTCAGATCTTGACAGTCAGAACGCTATATTTTCTATTCTTATACCTGCTATTTATCGAAGTTGGTATGGGTGGATGGGCAGTCACAATGCCAAGCTTTCAATTCTTTGTCCTCCTATAGTGCTCAAATAAAGAAGGGAATGATTTAAAAAAGCTATAAGTATGAAAAAAATCTTAAACAAAATAGGACAGGTGCTGCAGGTGGTTCTTGCGGCGCCTGTTAAATGGCCTGCAAAGGCTGGAAATATTTTAAAATATATTGCGTTAGGTCTGGGTATTGTGAAGACCGTCATGGAGGAGGAGAAGGATGCGGATGACGGACGGAATAAATCGAGTGGCACATTTCAGGATGTGCCAGGGCCCCCGTCTGAAGAATCGAAACAGGCCGTGTTACCCAAAGAAAGGAGCGGAGCGGATGAGGTGGAATGATATGCGCATCTCAGCACTCGGTGGAACAATCTGTTCCATCTGGGCCAGTATTTCGCTGGGCGATGTGCTGCAGACGGCATTGACGGCTGCGGTAGGCACACTGGTCAGTTTTGTGACGAGCCGATTGATCGGCCGATGGACTGACAGGCAGCGAAAATAAAAAGCTCTAATTTTGGAAGACTAAAGCGCATTCGAAAGGTGCGCTTTAGCTAAATGCAACAAAAGTAATTGTATAAAGTGTTGTATGCTTTGTTGTTAATATATTCTTTACCTGTCCTTAATACTGTAGTTGTATTAAAGCATGATCTTTACAGCCAACGAAGAATTATTGATCTACAGAGTATGCTTGTGAAAACGATAGACGCCGTGCTATTGGCACGTCTGGTAAATGCAGATTACAGTGCTTTTGATGAAATTTATGAACATCATTGGAGTCACCTGCTTCAAATTGCTATCAAGAAGGTCGGCGACCTGGACGTTGCCATGGATCTCGTTCAGGATCTCTTTGTAGACCTCTGGCAAAGACGACACACAATCAATATCCACAGTGGACTGCGGGCTTACCTCATTTCTGCCTTGTACCACAAACTATTTCAGCATTTCAGGAAAAAGGGGGTGTATGAAAAACATATCCAGCAATATAGTATACTGTTGCAAGATGGTTTACATGACCTATTCCCCATAGATCGTTATGAGGAAAACTATACGGATGTGCTCGTGGCGATCGAACAGTCGGTCGTTGAAATGCCCGACCGTATGCGCGTTGTTTTTAATTTGAAATACCAACGTAGTCTCAGTAATCATGAAATTGCGGAACAACTGGGCATATCGCTTCAAACTGTAAAAAACCAATTGAGTAAAGCGTTGAATCTTGTGCGCCAGCACATGCAGCAGCAACAGCTAAATCCCAGTGTATTTCTGTCCTTATCTTTTTTTCTGTTCTTTTAGCCTAATGTCCTATCGCTGCCGCCATCATATTTTCTTAAACTAAACTTTATACAAACTTAACCTATCTGGGATGGTACGATCATCCCATTGCTGCAACTATAAGGTGTATGCAGGATAAAAAAAGAGAACTGGAAAAATTGATCGAAAGGTATTCAACAGCAAAGCTGACGGATGCAGAACGTGCACATTTGACACGATGGCTGCGGGAGCTTGATGTAAATGAAAGTTATCGCTTCGATGATGAAGGGGACCGCTTCGATATGGAAGGAGTTCAAACGCGGATGAAAGAAAAGATAGACCTCCGTTTGCTAGCCACCGAAACACCTACTAAAATCGCATATCCACCTTGGCTGTTATGGGGTAAGGTTGCCGCAGTTGTTCTTTTTTGTTTTTCATTTGGATGGTATCTACTCGACCGGAATAGTGGCGGGGATGCCCAAAATAGGCAGTTCGTTAAAGTCGAAAAAATGGTCGATAAGTCCAAAGTGATAACCTATGCAGTTGTACAGGATAGCACGATTGTATTGGAAGATGGCAGTAAAGTCCGTGTTTTGGCAAATTCTTCAATCTCCTTGATGCAACCCTTTCCAGCAAAGCAGCGCGCGATTCAATTACAAGGAAAGGCTTTTTTTGAGGTGTCACACGATAAATCGCGCCCATTTACAGTGCTATCGGGCAATATCCTGACAACGGCTTTAGGAACTTCTTTTTGGGTTGTGCAGGAGGCCAAAAACAGGAAGCCTAGTGTGCGCCTGATCACAGGAAGAGTTTCCATTAAGGAGCGTGGCGAAAATGGGGAAGATAAGCTTCTTGCCTATTTGAATCCAGGGCAAATTTGGGCGGAAAAAGTTGTACAACCCAAAAAAGAACCTGATTTGAAACTGGAAAGACCAGTGGAAGAGATCGTACCAACGATATTGGAATTTCACCACAAGCCTTTGGCGGAAGTGCTCCCTGCCTTGGCGTCTTTCTACCGCACAACGATTCTCTTTTCTCCGGACGATGTGTCAGGACTATCATTCTATGGTACATATACAACAGAAAATGAGGTCGCGCAGATTCTGCAAACGATCTGTATCGCAAATGAGCTCGAACTCAAGTTTAATACCGAAACAAATACCTATACGATCTTAAAAAACAGTCAATAAAAAGCCAAAAAAAAACACTATTGAGCCTCTCTTTTTAGGGAGGCCTGGGAAAACTATGCTCAATTATTAATGAAAACTATGCAACAATTTTCAACAGGTAAAAGGCCAGCCAAGGCGGCTTTATTACTGCTACTAGCAATTGCTTTTGGCCAAAAGGGTTTTGCCCAACAAAGCGGGGAACTTGTTGTCATCGTGCAGGATGCGAAGTCAAAAGGTTTGGCCAATGCAACGGTGACCATAAAAAACAAGAATAGCAACCTGAAACGATCCGGTCAGGCTGATCAGCAGGGGAAAGCCGTGTTCAATAATTTGCCGGTGGATAGCAACTATTGTATTTTGGTGACTTATACAGGACTACTGCCAAAAGAGGAGTGCCAGTATATTGTTACCTCCGGTAAAAGATCGAGCGTGGTCTTTCAACTCACAGACGCAGCTTCAAATCAAATGGACGAGGTGGTCGTTGTGGGGTATGGTACTCAGAAAAAAACCAACCTCTCTGGTGCTGTAGATCAGATTAGTGGCGATGTGCTCGAAAGCCGCCCTATTTCCAATGCTGCGCAAGGGCTTCAGGGGATTTCACCCAACTTGAATATACAGTTCAACTCCGGAGCACCAGGAGCGGAACCTAAAATCAATATCCGTGGAATTACATCGATCAATGGAGGCGATCCATTAATTTTAGTAGATAATGTTCCTATTTCGGCGGCCGAATTAATCCGGATTGCGCCACAGGATATTGAATCATTTACGGTGATCAAAGATGCGTCGGCTGCGGCGATCTACGGGGCCCGTGCCTCCTTTGGGGTTCTGATCATCACGACAAAAACAGGGAAAGGCGATGTGAAAGTGAATTATTCAAATAACTTTACATGGAATACCCCGACAGTAATGCCCGATAAAATAACGGACCCTTATGTGTTTTCGAGGCTATTGGAAACTTCGACCGATAATACACCCTGGGATAATGTCAACTATTCGGACCAGTTTTACCAATATGCAAAAGAGCGATCTGACAACCCTTCCATTGCCGGTGTGCGTATCAACCCCTCAGATTCCAAGCTCTGGGAATATATGGGTAATAGGGATTGGACACGCTATTTCTTGTCCGACTGGAATGCAACAAATACACACGACTTGTCAATCTCGGGTTCAAATGAAAAAGTACAATACTATATCAGTGGTAGCTACAACCGACAAAATTCGCCTGTTAAGCTAGCAGAGGATTATTTTGACCGCTATAATCTGCGTTCCAAAGTAAACTATAGGCTTTCTGATTTTATTTCATTTGGTAACAATACAGTGATCGGAAGTACACGTAGGCTTACGCCTTCTCAGATGAGTTTGCCCGATATCTATAATATTTTTCCAACTTCTTTTGATAAGAACCCGGATGGAACATGGGCCAATTCTTCGGCAGGTATTATTGCCGCACAAATGGTGGATGGCGGTAAAAGTGATCGTAAACGTCTGGATGTACAATCTACCTTTAATACTGAGCTTCGCTTTTTTGGAAATAAATTTAAAGTCAGTGCCGACTACACTTTTCAGCGCAATTCCTTAAACCGCAACTGGTACACCAAGCAGTACGCAATCGGTTATGGACCGGATGATGTCCGTAAAGAGGGGACAACAGGGGCTTATCGTGAAGCAGGTTTTTCCTATTATAATGTTTATAATATCTATGGTACATACTTGCAATCTTTTAATAAACATCAGGTCAGTGCGGTACTGGGTTTTAACCAGGAGGATTATCGGTATGAAGTGATCACTGCTGAGCGTGCCGGACTTATTTCAGAATCCTTTCCAACCATTCAGTTTGCAACAGGAACAATGAAAATGGGTGAAGCTATTGATACTTATGCCTTACGTGGTGCATTTTATCGGTTGAACTACACGTATGACGACAAATATATTGTCGAATTGAATGGTCGTTATGACGGTTCTTCCCGCTTCCCGAAAACCAATCGTTTTGGTTTTTTCCCTTCAGGTTCCGCAGCTTGGCGCATTGATCGTGAAAACTTTATGTCCGCTGTATCAGGGCTTGATTTGTTAAAAATCAGAGCCTCGTACGGTCAGTTGGGCAACCAGTCTGTCTCAAACTATGGCTACCTCCCTTCGATGGAAAAAAAGGATACGGATTATTTGTTTGGCAGTGAACGCGGTATCTATATACAGGTTCCTTCGTTGGTGTCGCCAAATTATACCTGGGAGAAGGTCAATACCGCCAATGTCGGTCTGGATGTCGCCGTTTTGAAAAATAAGCTTTCGGCTAGTTTTGACTATTATTCCAGACGTACCTTAGGTATGCTAACACTAGGCAAAGACCTGCCTAACATTTTGGGGGCAAGTGAGCCTCGCGAGAATGCAGCGGATCTAAAGACCAACGGCTGGGAATTGACTGTCAATTTTCAGGATCGCTTTGAATTGGCCAATGCGCCCTTGCGCTTCAATGCCAAGCTGTTGCTGTCGGATTCACAGTCCAAAATTACACGTTTTGATAATCCTAATAAAAGTATTCTCCAGTATTATGAGGGCATGCAAATGGGTGAGATCTGGGGGCTTGAAAGCAACGGGCTTTTTAAAGATGAGGCGCAGATTGCCAAGCTGGACCAGACTTCGATTATTCCTTGGGGAGCCTTGTCTATCGTACCAGGATGGCCTACTTATGTGGATCAGGATGGTAACGGTAAGATTGAAAAGGGATATACTCTGGGCGATACCAAAGACCTCAAGATCATTGGTAACTCCACGCCACGTTACCAATTTGGTATAGACCTGTCTGCAGATTGGAAAGGTTTCGATCTTAGGGCATTTTTTCAAGGCATTGGTAAACGCGATTATTATCCGTTGGACTACCTATATTGGGGGACATACCAACAGCCTTATGGTAACTTTTATGGGCACTTGCTTGATTTCTACCGTCCGGGAAGTGATTCGGACATCGACCGCGCGAAACATTCACAAGCTTATTTGAATTTGGGACTGGCCGATCAAAATCTCAATGCGGCTTACCCGATCTTACAATCCTGGCTGGCCGACCGTAACTTGGGTACCCGGATTGACCAGGCCCAAGGACTGGCCATTCCGCAGACCAATTATTTGCTGAATGCGGCCTATCTACGTCTGAAAAACCTGACGATAGGGTATACCTTACCCAAATCTATTACTTCACGCGCCAAGATCAATAACCTACGTGTTTATCTAAGTGCTGAAAATATCATCGAATGGTCTGCTGTGAAGCGCTATTTTGATCCGGAGACACTGAACGAAAATACGTATACCAATCCAACTGCAGGTTCGGACCGTGTAGGTAATGGGCTTACTTATCCATTTCAGCGAAGTTTTTCTGCAGGTATTCAAGTCACCTTTTAATTGCTTATCATGATAAATAAATATATAAAATTAGCCGTTGTATGTTCAGGTCTTTCTCTGCTTGGAAGCTGTAACGACAACTACTTGGATCGTGTTCCAGAGACTGCGATCAATAACGAAAATTTCTTCAATACAGCGACCGACCTGGAGTTGTATATCAATGGATTGTACAATTTTTCAGGAATAGGGATCTATCAATCGGATGCTACTACAGACAATGCAAGTACAACAGGCAATACGGAGATAAAAACCATTATGGCCGGTAATGCCTCTGCGGCGACGATCTCAGGAGGCTGGAGCTGGGATCAGCTCCGCAAAATAAATTTCTTTCTACAGCATATGGGCAAGGCTAAGATCAGTGAGAGTGAAAAGGCACATTATGAGGGGCTAGGCCGTTATTTTCGCGCTCGATTTTACGTAGAGAAAGTGCAGCGTTTCTCAGATGTGCCCTGGGTGGATAAAGCACTGGAGGTTGGAGATACGGATTATCTTTTTGCCAAGCGCGACCCACGAGCGACGGTCGTGCAGAAAATCATGGAAGATTTTGAATTTGCCGCACAGAACGTACAGCCGCGGATCAAATCGGGTACGGTCAACAAGTGGGTGGTGCTGCAGGAATATGGCCGCTTTGCCCTGTATGAGGGAACTTACCGGAAATACCACAACGAACTGGAATTGAAAACCACGGCGACTGAATTTTTGAACAAAGCACAAGCGTTGAGTGATCAGCAGATGCGCGAGGGCGGTTTCAGTATATACAATACCGGTAAGCCCAATCAGGACTACGGCACTTTATTTTTTAGTGAAAATCTTGAAAATAACAAAGAGATCGTACTTGGACGCTTTTATGCCAACAATGTACTCAACGCAGATTCATGGCCGGGTATGTTTGGTAATTATGAGTACTATCCTTTGCGTGATCTTGTGCAGGCCTACCTGATGAAAGATGGTTCATTTTATGCGGCCCAGCCAGGTTATGAAAAAAATACCTTCGTCAAAGAGTTCGAAAACCGCGATCCACGTCTGGCACAAACGTATGCTTATCCGGGATGGCAATTGATCTATTCGCATACCTATGCACAGGGTGCCGGATTGTATGTGCAGCAGCTGGCCAAAAACTTCTCGGGCTACCACCAGATCAAGGGATTTCAAAATACGCTTAGTTTGGAAGCGCGCAATAATCTCGATATTCCTTTATATCGCTATGCGGAGGTTTTATTGAATTTTGCTGAAGCAAAGGCCGAGCTCGGACAGCTGACGCAGGCTGATCTTGACCGCAGTATTAATTTGTTGCGTAGACGTGCGGGTATGCCAGATATGGTTGTAGGCGTAGGTATCGATCCAGTTATGGCGACACGTTACTCCAATGTCGAAAGCAACCAGCGTAATCTAGTGTTAGAGATCCGGAGAGAGCGTCGGGTCGAACTTGCGTTCGAGGGTTTCCGTTTTAACGATCTGATGCGCTGGAATGTGGGTGAATTGTTAAAAAACAAACGTGAAGGTATTTACTTCTCCGGCTTGGGGCAGCATGACATGACGGGAGATGGTGTTCCGGATATCGTATTGCTGGCTTCCTCATCATCCATTCCGGCAGTGAAGGAGAAAAACAGCCTAGGTCGCGAATTGCAGTATTATCGCGTAGGACGCTTTGGGCAGGATGTGGGGGTATTTCTTTCGGATGGAAATAGTGGTACCGTCGAAACAATCGAAAACACCGGAATTTTTGAATCGCCAAAATTCTACTATCGTCCCATACCACAAGGGGAAGTACTTTTAAATAATAATCTTAAACAACTATTTGGATGGTAATGAATCATTTAACAACAGCTATTTTATCTTTTCTTTTTATTGTGTTTTCTAGACTGGAGACAGTGTGTGCACAGGAATTTAAGTTTGCGTTTCTAACCGACATGCACGTTTATAGTGATTCGACCCTTGGTCAGGTGGAGCATAGGTTAAAATCACTTCCGCCAGCGGTGGACTTGTTGCTCAGTGGTGGCGACAATGTCGATATTGACAATTTAAAAGCGGCTGATCTCCCGGCTGGCGAAAAGCGCCTTAAGTCATTGAAAGGGCTTTTTGACCGCGCAAAAAAGCCGTACCGAATGGCTGTCGGCAACCACGACCGCTTGCCGCGCGATATGCGTAACGGTAGCAACGATTTTGAACTCTTCGAAAAGACTTTTGGCCAGACTTATTTTAGCTTTGACCATAAGGGATGGAGGTTTATTGTGCTCAATAGTGTGGAAACCAGAGATAACCACTATGTTATTGGTGACCAGCAGCTGGAATGGCTGCAGAACCTTGTGAAAACCACAGCCAAAGACCAACCTTTGGTAATTATTTCGCATATCCCATTTTTATCGGTTTATTATCCAGTGCTGGAGGGGCGGTATACGGCTGCGGATACTTTTTTAAACCAAAAACAGGTGTTCGACCTTTTCAAAGAGCATAACCTAAAGTTAGTGCTGCAGGGGCATATGCATTTGTATGAAGAGATTAAAGTGAAAGGTGTTCAGTTTATTACTGCAGGGGCCGTGTCCGGAAATTGGTGGCAGGGTGCTTTTGAGGGTACAGCACCGGGACATCTCGAAGTACATGTTAAAGGAAGAGATTTTAGCTGGAAGTATGTCAAGTAAGATTGTTCCACGGTCGTAATTACTTAATGAGTAGACTTATAACCATAGCAGGTACAATATTTATAGTATTCTGCTATGGTTATACAGCTTGCTTAAAATGCCTGATTCCTTCATCGTTACCTAAAAAGTCGAGATAGCCGGCAGCTGAAACGGTAACTTTTAGGTAATCCGTATTGCAGCGGAATATCCTTTTTCACTGTTATTTTACTCATCTCTCAAACTCACAACCGGATTGATAAGGGCTGCTTTGATCGCGTGATAAATGCACGTATGGAATAGATCATTGCATTCTTTTGTGTCATCTTTTTAGTTCTCTGACTATAGGAATCAAACTCGCTGTGCTCGGACAGTGATTCATATGTACGCCAGATCCCTTCAGATCTTGACAGTCAGAACGCTATATTTTCTATTCCTATACCTGCTGATTTATCGAAGTTGGTATTGGTGGATGGGCAGTCGCAATGCCAGGCTTTCAATTCTTTGTTCTCCTGCATTGCTCGAATAAATAAGGGAATGATTTTAAAAAGCTGTAAGTATGAAAAAAATATATAGTGGATAATTAATGGAAATAGAAAATTGTTGTACTTTTTATTTAATTAATTAAATATTTTGTATATTTGCGTGTTTACAACCACATAATTTATCTCTTTAACTCGTTTATAATGTTCAACTATTTAAGTTTACTTGCTTTTTCCTTTCTGCTCATGGCCAGCTGTTCCGATAAATACAACGATTTGGATACGGACGAAGAAATTCCCAAAGAATCGTTAACAATGATGCCACTGCGCCTCGAAACGGATGTTAAAACAGCCAATATATTTAATATGGTGGTCTTTACCATGAAAGACAGCACCATTGATGAGCTAAAAGAATGGATTGGCCTTCCGGTTAAGTATAGTGAACTTGATTCTCTTTTTTGGGAAGTAGAGGGTAGTCCCAGTCGAGTCAATCTTTTAGCGAAGGGAACAGGTTCGCTTTCTTTAAAATCAGCATGGGGACACTACTTTTATTTGCCCGGTACCTATAAAACTTATCTGTCAGGTTATAAAGACAACAAGAGGGTTGTAAGGGATTCTACCTATATCAAGATAAATGCAAATGCAGATTTCTTGAATGTGGACTGGAACAGAATAGACAATATCAATCAAAATACAGGCTATACAACCAATGGTACACTAGGCTATCAATTTCGCATTCTGAATAGAAAATCAGGAAATACGGTTTATTCAGGACTGACAGTTGCTTTTGATTCGATCGATTATAGACAAAACATAATTAATCTGGGAAAGAAAGAAAGGGATGCGCTGTCTGCATATATGACAAAATTATATGGAAATGCGAATTTTGAAGGCGATAAAGAGCTGTTGAGTGAACAGTTTAAGCAACTTTTTAAGGCCGATGTGGCAAAAGATGAGGTGCTCAAAATCTGGAAAACCCCCAAGTCAAATATTGCATTATTGCACCTTAAAAACGATGAAGATGAGGCTTTTAGCTATTGGGTGCATGCCGAGCCCGCAGCACAGAAATAGCAATTTGAACACGGGTAGGTTATACAGCTTGCTTAAAATGTCTGATTCCTTCATCGTTACCTAAAAAGTCGAGATAGCCGGCAGCTGCAACGGTAACTTTTAGGTAATCCGTATTGCAGCGGAATATCCTTTTTCACTGTTATTTTACTCATCTCTCAAACTCACAACCGGATTGATAAGGGCTGCTTTGATCGCGTGATAACTCATGGTGAGCAATGCTATGATGAGCGCGCCCAATCCTGCAGCAAAAAAGATATCCCAGGTGATAGCAATGCGATACGTGTATTCGCTGAGGAGTTGATCGGCAATATAATAGGCGATCGGAAAGGCAACCAAGCAGGATAGAACGACCAGCAGTACAAAATCCTGCGACAGCATCCGCATGATCTTAAAAATTGAAGCCCCCAGTACTTTATGGATGCCGATCTCTTTCGTTCTGTTCTCTGCCATATAGGCGGTAAGTCCAAATAAACCGAGACAGGAAATAAAAATGGTCAACAGTGCGAAAAGGCTCGAAAGTGTGCCCAACTGTTGAAAGTCTTTGAATTTTTCTGCATAATTACGGTCTACAAAAGAGTATTCAAAGGGATAGTCGGGATTATAAGCTTTAAAGATCTTCTCCATAGCCGTAAGTGCCTCGGAAGTGCTTACATGATCGTTTAGGCGTATGTTGGTGACCTGAGTGCCTGAGAAAGCGCCCTGAATGACGAGTGGAGAAATGGCGCTGAAAGGCGATTCTTGAATAAAATCTTTCACGACGCCTACAATATGCCATTTTCTGCCATCAACAACCGTTTTGCCGATCGGATCGTCGAAATTAAATACTTTAGCCGCCGATTCGTTAATAATCATTGCCCCAGAGTCGGTTGGAAATTGAGTTAGGTCAAAATCCCTCCCTGCAACGAGTTCGAGCTCGGCGGTCTTGACCAAATTTTCATCGGCTCCCATTCTAGCAAAAATAGTGTTGTCGTCTTTGGGCTTACCATCCCATTCCATGTAATTGAAACTCATCGTTTTCGTCAGTGGTGCGGATGTCCTTGAAACCTGCTTGGCAATACCGGATGACAGCAATTCATTTTTTATCAGTAAGCTATTTTTGCGGATGTCTCCCTGATCGACAATACTTACTAACCTTTCTTTGTTGTATCCGGTTTCTCTATTTTGAGCGTGTTTGATTTGGCGTCGAATTGATAACGTTGTGACGATCAGTATGATTGCAATACAGAATTGGGAAACAACAAGGATTTTGCGCGGGTTGAATGTCTGTTGAATATGGAGGTATTTACCTTTGAGTACTTTTGTTGGGAGGAAAGAAGACAAATAAAATGCGGGATAGCTTCCTGAAAGAATTCCGGAAACTAAAATAAAACCTGCAAAAGCGGCCCAGAAAAGAAGATCGTCAAAAGGAATAACGAGTTCTCTCGAAACCAATTCATTAAAATAGGGAAGTGCGATTAGCGTAATCAATAGCGATAATAGGCCCGAAATAAAGGAAATCACCATTGATTCTGTAAGGAACTGTCCGATCAGCAATTTTTTACTTGCACCCACAACTTTTCGGACACCTACTTCCTTCGCCCTTTTTTCGCTCTGCGCCGTGCTCAGATTCATGAAATTAATGCTGGCAATAAGAAGGATCAAACAGGCAATAGCAATGAAAGAGCGGACCATGATAATGCGTGGTGAAGTCGGCTTTCCTTGCGCTGTAAATTTGCTATACAGCCACTGGTCGCCAATGGGCTGAATAAAATTGGCAACTTTGGTGTCTGTGTGCTTTCTTAAATAATATTGGATAGTCTTTTGGAATTGATCGATATTGACGTTTTGATGTAACTTGATGTACGTCTGTATAGAATTATTTCCCCAATAATCATCCGAATAACCTATTTTTTCCATTAATGTCCAAGGCACCAGATAAGGTGCTTCCTTTCATAAACGAATGATCTGGAATGTCTTCGATAATTGCAGACACCGTTGACACTTGCGTGCTGTCCAATCGGATCGTCTGATTGATAGGGTTTGAATGCCCAAATAATCGTTCCGCCAAAGATTTTGTCAAGACAATCTGATTGGGGTTTTTTAATGCCTCCTGTGGATTGCCCGCAATCACTTTATAATCAAATATGTTTAGGAAGGTACTATCTACGAAGACACCGGGTTCTTTTGCAAGCTTTATATCCTGACAGGTTAATAAAAATCCGGTCCCCTTATCCACGCGTGTAATGGTCTGTATTTCTGGAAAGTCAGTTTTTAAAGCCCGAGCCATTGGTTTTGGGGTATAAAAATGCTCCACGCTTTCACCTGCCCACACGTCTTTCATGCCTACTGCATAGATCCGATCGTTATCGGCATAAAATCGGTCAAAGTTAAATTCGCTCCGCACCCATAACATGATCAAAATGGCGGCGGTCATTCCAGAAGCAAGCCCAATACTATTAATTGCGGTAAAACCACTATTTTTTGAAAGGTGGCGAAAAGCTATTTTAAAATAATTCAGAATCATAATAACACGTTGTGCAGTTATGCCGTCCAATTTATTTGCCAATAATTCAAAACGCTGTAAATGAGCTGTTAAAATTCTTTCTGAATCAGTTTCTTGTTCGGACGCGAACGGTATTTGTTCGAAAACGGACAGTTCGATTACCAATCTCATAGGGAGACTAGCAGTAGGGTAGCTAGGAGATTGCACAATTATTGATTAAAAAGCTAAATGGATGTGAAAAGTGTATTCGTTAAACTTTAAAAACGCCGAATAAACGGTGAGGGGTTTATTCGGCGCATCATATTACTTTTTTTTCCTTTTCGAACAAAGCTGAAAAGCTACTAATCCAATCAATAGCCCAGCGACAACAGTTTTCCCTATGAAAGCTTTTTTATTATACTTCCATTCGGCACCTAGTCCAAGTTCTTTGGCGATATTGGGAAGATGGCCTTTCGCGATGTCTTCAACAAGACCTTCCAGCATATCGACACGGTCTGCCAGTACCAGCGGGAGCCAGCGACCGTAGCTGGATTCGCTATATTTAAAGGCAATCCGTCGAATGGCGCCACTCAGTCCTTTGGGTGGATTGCCCGTTCCATAAACTGCTGTTAGGTTGGGGCGTTCAACAGAATGCAGTATCTCAACCGTTTCTTCCTGCAATGGGGGGCGCTGCCACGAATAGCCCTGATGTTCTTGGTTGTTTCGTTTTTTGATGGGATAGGTGGGGTCGTTTTTGGGGTCAAAATCGATTCCCCAGCCCTTGATATGCCCATATTCCGATTGTCTATCGTTGATAAAATCTTCGGGTGTAGTTTGATCTGTTATCATAGTAAAATATCTTAAATCGATGCCGATGGTGGAATTAACACAGTTTTGATACAATCGTCCAATTTGGAAGAGAAGAGGTGATACGCATCGCCCACTTCTTCGAGCGGAACCCGATGTGTAATCAGCTCTTTGGGATTGATAACGCCATCCTTTACATGTTGGATCAGTTTGGGTAGCAGCCGCTTCACCGAAGCTTGGTTGGCCCGTATGGTGATTCCTTTATTTAACACATTACCAATAGGAACCAAACTATTTGTAGGGCCATAGACGCCTACAATAGACACAATACCCCCTTTTTTTACGCTATTAATCGCCCAATGTAATGCCGTGGTCGATCCGCCCTGTAGCATCAGGTATCTTCCCAGAAGACTATTCATGGTGTTACCTGCCGCCTCACAGCCCACCGCATCGATGCATACATCAGCGCCGAGTGAATCGGTGACCGTTTTGATAAAAACGACGGGATCGCCTATGGAGCGGAAATTGACTGCCTCACACTGGGCGTAGCGTTCGGCAAATTCGAGCCGATAGTCGACATGGTCGATTATAATCACGCGGGCGGCCCCGAACAGCCAGGAGCACTTGGCAGCCATAATACCAATTGGACCGGCACCAAAGACCACCACCGTATCTCCGGGTTGAATTCCCGCCATTTCGGCCGCCTGATAACCTGTCGGTACAACATCGGTCAGCAAAACCGCATCGTCGGGATCCATCCAGTCGGGAATGACGACCGGACCAACATCTGCGTAGGGCACCCGAACATATTCGGCTTGCCCACCCGCATAACCACCCGCAGTATGGGAATAGCCAAAGATACCGCCTACCGCAGTCGCTTCAGGATTGGATTCATGGCAGTTGCCATACAGCTCCTGCCGACAGAAGGCACATTTACCACAGGCAATATTGAAAGGCACCATCACCCGGTCGCCAACTTTTAAATTTTCTATTCCAGCGCCTACCTCAACCACTTCACCGATAAACTCGTGTCCAAAGGTAGAACCCACCCGGGTGTCTGGTACTAGACCATGGTAAAGATGCAAGTCAGACCCGCAGATACAGGAGCGCAATACCCGCACGATGGCATCCTGCGGATGGAGGATCTCTGGCATGGGGGCATTTTTATCGGCACGTACGCGATAGGGCCCCCGGTAATTCATTGCAAGCATAATTCCTAAATTTTTAAACTGTCAAAAAAGCCAGCGTCCGTTCGATGACACTTACTTAGGAAGGAATGTGGTGATCCATTCGTTTGCCTATTTTACCGATAGGGGACTTATACGTAGACAACGTATTTAGAACATCAAGGGAATCCAGTTTGAATTTATAGTGTATTTCAACAATCCTAAACCCAAGAATCAACGTTGATAAAGCGCTTATCCTAAGTTTCAATTTGAGGGTTACTTTTTTTGCCGATTGCGGCTGCAGAATGGACATGTTTTCGTAAACAAGATCCCGTTAATGAGACTTTATCTTTGAGCAAATCCGCAACGGTACCTGTAAATACTACAGTACCGCCATACTTACCTGCTCCAGGCCCAATATCGATAATCCAATCGGCCTGCGCAATGACATCGAGGTTATGCTCGATAACGATCAGCGTATTGTGGTTGTCCACCAGGTTATTGATAAAGTTTAACAGCTTTTCGGTATCGTTTGGATGCAAGCCTGTGCTGGGTTCATCAAGCACGATAATTTTGTTGGAGTGCTTCAGTTCTTTGGTCAGTTTGAGCCGCTGTCTTTCTCCTCCCGAAAAGCTGTCTGAACGTTGTCCTAAGGTCAGATAACCCAGCCCGAGTTGGAGTAACATGTCAAACGACTGGCGATAGAGTTTATCCGGGAAAAAATCATAGGCTTCCTCTACGGTCATATCCATCACCGTAACAATATTTTTGTTATTGTAAAGATACTTTAAGACCGCAGGCTTAAAGCCCGAGCCGCCGCAGATCTCGCAGGTCTGTTCAATATCATCCATAAAGGCCAGGTCAATTTTTTCGATGCCGATACCTTTGCAGTTTTCACAGGCGCCGAGGCTATTTCGGCTAAAAAGCTTATCGGATACCTGATTGGCTTTTGAAAACAGGGTTCGTATCGCATCCGATAAGCCCAGGTAGGTCAACAAATTGGAGCGTGAGCCCATTGAAAATAACGACTGGTCGATAATGGTTGCTTCGGGATAAAATTTGGGCAGCACTTTGTTGATCAGGGTGCTCTTGCCCGAGCCCGCAACGCCGGTTACCACGGTCATCACCTTTTTGGGAATACTTACATTGATGTCTTTCAGATTATGCAGCTTGGCATGCCTGATTTCCAGATATCCCTGTGCCGATCGTGGTTTAGTATTCAGTTGGGGTGTTTTGGCAAAGTACTCGCCTGTTTTTCCTGTGGATGTTTTTAGCCCCGCAACCGTACCGTTATAGACAATCTCGCCACCGTTTTTTCCCGACGCTGGTCCCATATCGATGACCCGGTCGGCTATGCGGATCAAATCGGGGTCGTGCTCAACGAGCAAAACAGTATTGCCTTTATCCCGTATCTGTTTAATAATTGCAGCTATGTTCTGTAAATCCATTGGATGAAGTCCGATGCTCGGCTCGTCAAAAATATAGAGTAAATCTGTCAGCCCGCTCCCTAGGTTTCGCACCATTTTTATGCGCTGACTTTCCCCGCCCGACAGCGTGTCTGTTCTTCTGTCCAAAGTCAAATACTGCAAGCCGATGTCAACGATATGTTGCAGTTTCTTTTTCAGTTCGGTAAGAATAACATCAAAAGTGTTGGATGGTAAAGAAGCAACAAATTCCAGCAGCTCATCGATCGAAAGGGACGTACAGTCGGCAATGCTTTTGCCCGCTATTTTACTGGACAGAATCGTATCATTCAACCGTTTTCCCTTGCATACTGGACAAGTTTTGTTAACGATAATGGTGTTTAAAGCCTCTTTTCGGCTCATGATTTCCTTAGACTGCTTTTTGAGGAATGCTTTTTCAATGCGAGGGATAATACCCTCATATTGGACCGTTTTTCCCCATTCCGGATCAGGATGTTCGGGCTTGTGTTCGGCAGCGTGCAAAAGAAGATCCCATTCCTGCGGTGTATAGTCTTTCAGTTTTTTGTCGCTGTCAAAATAGCCTGACTGGGTGTAGCGTGTCAGGCGCCAGCCACCTGGTTGAAAGGTCGGAAATCGGATAGCTCCTTCGTTCAGCGATTTTTGCTTGTCGATAAGCCGATCTACATCAATGGTCTGCATAATGCCCAGCCCTTCACAGGCCTTGCACATCCCCAAGGGATTATTGAATGAGAAGACATTTGAATAGCCGACAAAGGGTGTACCCATGCGCGAGAAAAGCAAGCGGAGGGAAGCATAGATATCAGTAGCAGTGCCTACGGTCGACCGTGCATTGCCGCCCAATCTTTTTTGATTGATAATAATGGGGACATTCAGGTTGTCGATTTTGTCGACATCAGGAACGCCGATATGCTGCAGCCGGTTTCGGATAAAACTGCCCTGTGTTTCGCTAAACTGCCTTTGCGCTTCAGCACCTATCGTTTCAAAGACCAAAGACGATTTGCCCGAACCGGAAACTCCTGTAAAAACCGTGATCTTTTTCTTTTCGATCTGAACCGAAATATTCTTGAGATTATTTTGTCGGGCATGTATGATGTGAATATGTTCCATAATCATTAACTTTGGTAATTATTAACTAAGTTAACTATATTGGGTGATATGAACAAAACCGAACGCAAATTTTATGAAGTATTTACCGATTTACAATGCTTCATCTTGGCCAATATGAATAGGGGCGACATCAATGGCGTAACAGCGACCCACTATAATATGATCGAATATATTTACCGCCACGATCAATGTATCGTCAAACAGATTGCGCAGGCCTTTAACATAAGTCCGCCCGCAGTTTCCAAACAGCTCAAATTTTTGATTGCCAATAATCTCGTTGAGCAGCAGCAATCCTCGGCCGACCGCCGTATTTTCAATTTGAGCGTAACGGATCAAGGCAAGTTTATTATCGACAATTCGGAGAATTTCAGGCAAACGGTGGCCAAAGACGCGGCTAAAAGCTTGACGGAGGAGGATTTAGATAAGCTGAGCGAATTGCTCCAAAGAGTCTTGACAACAATAAAAAAGTAGTATTTTGTTTTATATAAAATTACTTTTTTTAATGCTCAAATGTGCGCAAAAAAGATAAAATGCTTGCAGTTGCATTATTCTACTGGTTTTGTAAGAAATCCATCATCAATTGACTTTGCTAAAAATAAAGCCTAATTTTGACTTATCAACTATAGCTAAACCATCGAGAATGAACGTAACGCATGTCAGACAATTGTTTACCCAACTTTATGAAGAAAATTGGGGCAATCTGTACGTGCATGTTTTCCGAATGTTGGATGACCAGGACGAGGCACGTGATATTGTGCAGGAAATTTTTACGAATCTCTGGGATCGCATGGAGCGTCTGGAAATCGTACACTCGTATCAGGCTTATCTTTATCGCTCTGCCCGTAACCTGGTCATTAACCGCATTGCCAGCCAGGATGTGGGTCGGAAATATGAGACTTACCTCGAGCACGCAGCCCCAACATTTGAAGTGATGCCCGACGATCTGTTGCGGGAAAAAGAATTAGCGGAGCAAATTGATCAAGCGATTGAAAAGCTGCCCCGCAAAATGGCTTTGATCTTCAAAAAAAGTCGATTCGAGCAGCGGAGTTATCGGGAGATCGCCGCAGAACTTGAGATCTCTGAGCAGACAGTCAAAAAGCAGATTTACAATGCTTTGACGGTTCTGAGAAAAAAAATACGCACAATTTTTATTTTTTTCTACCACTAAGTTGCCGCTATCCTGTCTTCTAAATAGTATACAGGATAGTACCTATGAAACCACGATTAACGAAACAATTACTGGAGAAGTACCAACAGGGTATGTGCAGCACTGAAGAAAATGCACTTGTCGAAAGTTGGTACAATCAGCTCAGCCGGCAAAATAATGCAAAAGACATTCCCGAACTGGATCTGGCTGCCGAAGACCAGTTTTTCCAACAGCATATTTTTGGTCCCGAATGGCGGGCTAAACGCCATAAAAAAGCCTATTTAAAGGTTGCGGCCAGTATGGTGTTTTTTTTGATGGCCGGTGCGGCGATATACTTCTTTTCCCCGCGGCAGCAAGCTCCGAAGCCATTGCCCTTTAGTATTGGTCAATTTCAGGCCGATCTTTTGATCGGAAATGAGGTGGTGAGCCTGAGTAAGGAAAAGCCGTTTAGCCCCGAGTGGCTCGATCGGCATAAGGATAGCAACGTGGCGCTTCAAACCAAAAGGGGACAGGAATTTAAAATGGAACTTCCGGATGGTACGCTGGTGTGGTTAAATGCCGACAGCAAGCTCAAAATTGAACCGGGGTATAATGAACATAAACGTTCGGTATTTCTGGAAGGTGAGGCTTATTTTAAGGTGGCCAAAAATAAAGCGAAACCTTTTATTGTGCACGTGGGGAACACCCGTATCGAAGCACTGGGGACAGCTTTCAACGTGAAGTTGTATCCAAAGGACAACGCACTTTTAACGACCCAGCTTGACGAAGGGAAAATACGGGTCAGCAATGCTGGCCTGGACGAGATTCTGCTGCCCGGACAGCGGATCCAGCTGAATGTGCTGAATGGAGCCTTCCAGCGGCTGGCGGAAAACAGCCAGCCCGATATAGCCAACTGGAAAGACGGGTACTTTGAATTTGACCAGACACCGTTGCCTGAGATTTTAGCGGATCTGGCGCGTTGGTACAATTTCACCTATAGCCTGTCGCCTGCCTATAAAAATAAAGTCCTTAGTGGAAAAATCAGCAAAAAAGAATCCTTTGAAGAAGTGCTGAAGATTTTACGCTTCGCCGGTATCAATTATACCATTGAGAAAAACGAACTCTTGCTTATTCCCTAACCAAAATCGTAACAAACGAATTTTCAATCTAAATACCTTATGAAAAAGTCCGTAAAAACCCTGCTATTGATGCTGATGCATGTGAATGGCTATGCTTTGATCCAGCAGGCAGACAAGTCAATTGACCATGTCCGATTTAAACAGCTCGTCAAATCCATCGAGCAACGCAGTGATTATCGCTTTGTGTATGATCCCAATGAGATCAATCCGGATCTACCAGTAAATGTCAATTTAAACAACGCCAATATTCCTGAACTCCTCAGGCAGGCGTTCTCAGCTAAAGGCATACGCTACCAAATTGTCAAAAATACCATTGTACTCCAGGGGAAGGGGGCTGCAAAGGCGGTCCAGATGACCATTTCCGGTCGGGTCAGCAATGGATCCGGTGCAGCGCTTGAAGGGGTTAGTGTACGCGTTAAAAATAAGGTAGCTAGTACGATGACCGATGCTAACGGTGGTTTTAGTTTAAATGGCCTGCAGCAGGATGATATACTACTTTTGAGTTATGTGGGCTACCGCAGCAAGGAAGTCACGGTTCAGGCTAAGGGTATCATCGACATCAGTCTCGAGGTAGATCCCGGTAACCTGGATGAGGTAGTGGTAATCGGTTACGGGACGTCTTCGATACGCAAAAATACGGGTTCGGTATCTAGCGTCACGAGCAGGGAGATCGAAACACAACCGGTACTAGACCCCTTGGCGGCCTTGCAGGGGCGCGTTGCCGGACTCAATATCGCCTCCAATTCGGGCTTGCCGGGCAGCTCCTTTCAGGTGCAGCTGCGTGGCGTCAACTCTTTGACTAATGGCAGCAGTCCGCTTTACATCATCGACGGTATTCCATTTTCGGACGAAAGCATGAACCAGTTTACCTCGGCCAATGGCAACCAAAGTCCGCTCAGCCTGATCAATCCAAGGGATATTGAACGCATCGATGTGCTGAAGGATGCCGATGCAACAGCCATTTATGGCTCCCGCGGTGGTAATGGAGTGATCCTGATCACAACGAAAAAGGGAAATAAGAGCGGTCTTAAAATAGACTTTAATGCCAATGTGGGCTCCGGTAAAGCCATTCGAAACCTGAAGATGCTCAATACCGAGCAATATTTGGAAATCCGGAAAGAAGGCTTTAAAAACGATAACTTGAAAGCGACAGCAGATAATGCACCGGATCTGCTCACTTGGGATCAGTCCGCCTACAGCGACTGGCAAAAGGAGTTTTATGGTGCATCTTCTCCTTTCTCGACCTATCAGCTGTCATTTTCCGGAGGTAACGAAAATACCCAATACCTGGCCAGTGCCAATTTCAATCGTCAGGGGGATCCCTTGCCGGGCAATAAGAATTATCAGCGCGGTGGTGCGCTGTTGAACTTGTCTACGCAGTCCAAAGATCAGCGATTTAAGCTCAACAGCAGTTTCAACCTTAACCTGGACCGTAATAATACCGTACCGACCGATATTGCGCAGTTCTATAACCTGGCGCCCAACTATCCTTTATATGATGAAAAGGGCGGCTATTATTGGTTCCAACAGAGTTTACAGAATCCCGCCGCCTATATGGAGCGCTCGAGTGTTTCGAAATCAAAATCCCTTTTGGCCAACTTTTCTGCCGAATATGCGATCTTACCCGAACTGGTCGCAAAAGTCAATTTGGGCTACAACCTCAAAAGCATGGACCAGACACGCCTGCTGCCCAATGCGGGATTTAATCCATTGACGAGCACGGGTTCAATGGCCTCTTACGGGAATTCGGATTATCAGTCCTATATCATTGAACCGCAATTAAACTACAGCAAAACCTTTGGTAAACATGATTTTAAACTACTTTTGGGGGGAACCTGGCAGCAAAGGGTCAGCGAAGGGAAATATTTCGATGGCAGCAGTTACCCGAGTGATTCGCAGCTAAACAATATCGGCGCTGCAGGTATCCTTGTGAATCGCAACAATCAGTATGCCGATTACCGTTACCAGTCTGCATTTGGCCGGATCAATTATGCCTATGCCGACAAATATCTGTTGAATTTCAGCTACCGAAGGGATGGCTCTTCCCGCTTTGGGCCCAACAATAAGTACGGTAATTTTGGGTCGATCGGGGCAGCCTGGGTGTTCAGCAGCGAAGAATTTCTCCAGGATCAGTCTATCTTGAGCTTCGGCAAGTTACGTGCCAGCTGGGGAGTGACGGGCAATGACCAGATCGGCGATTACCAGTACCTCGATACCTGGGGAACGGGCTTTGCCTACCAGGGCATCACGGGGCTTTATCCAACCCGGGTGTTTAATCCCAATTTTGGATGGGAAGAAATTAAAAAGAAAGAACTGGGTCTCGACTTGGGTTTCATCAGAGATCGTATATTCCTTACGGCCAATTATTACAACAATAGATCGGATAATCAGCTGATCAATATCGTGCTCGCACCGCAGACCGGCTATAATTCTTATTTTGGTAATACACCCGCATTGATTGAAAATAAGGGCTTTGAGTTAGAGCTAAGCAGCGTGAATATCCAGAAGGAAAAGTTCAGCTGGAAAACCAATTTCAATATCACTTTCCCTTCCAATACCCTGCTGGAATATCCCGGGCTTGCAAGTAGCAGCGATGCGAGGCGATACGTCATTGGCGAGTCCACCCGTATCGTCCGCGGATTTGAGTTTACGGGAGTGGATCCGCAAACCGGGGTCGCTCAATTCCGGGATGTGGATGGTGACGGGAAAATTACGGATTTCAACGATTATGTGACGCTGGGATCCCTGCTGCCAAGGTACTATGGCGGTATGGGCAATAATCTGAGTTATGGCGATGTGAGCCTTGGATTTCTATTCCAATTTGTCAAGCAGGAGGGCCCCTCCATTGGTTACGGCCCACAGGCAACGACCATTGGCGGATTGGGCAACCTGGATGAATATGTGTTAAACCGTTGGCAGCAGCCCGGAGATGTGACGGATGTACCACGCGCCACAGCCAACAGCGCCAACGAAGCCAATCTGGCTTACCGAAATTACTACCGCTATTCATCGGCAGTATGGGACGATGCGTCGTTCATCCGCTTAAAAAATGTATCGCTCAGTTACGATATCTCCAAATGGGCAAAGAAGATCAATATGAGCCGCGCTGTGGTACAGTTTAATGCGCAGAACCTCTTTACCTGGACAAGCTTCAGAGGTATGGATCCCGAGATGCCTGGATTTGACCGCGCTTATGTTTCGGATGTCAATCCCTTCGGTTCGGTACGGAACAGCGCCACGCCATCCATGCGCACGTATACATTTGCGGTTCAGCTCACTTTCTAATGATCATAAAACTAAAGACTTATCCTATGAACAAATATATCATCTACAGCCTTTTTGCGACACCACTGCTTAACATCTCCTGCAATAAATTTCTGGTCGTGGACCCACCCAAGACGGAAGTGGCGGCAGCGTCGGCTTTCAGTGACGAAAAGACGGCCACAGCAACCGTGGGCGGACTCTATACCAGTATGAACAACTACAATAACCAGTTTGCCAGTGGACTGATGACCATTGTACTGTCCAGCCTGGCCGACGATTATAACTCAGCCTTTACAAGCTACGATGAATACAAATACAATAAACTAAGTCCGGCCACGTCTTATCTCGACCGACTTTGGTCGCAACCTTATAGCTATATCAATCACAGCAATAAGATTATAGAAGGTGTCGAAGCGTCGGCACTCAGCAGCTCCGTGAAAGCGCAGTTATCGGCCGAGGCCCGTTTTACGCGCGTGTTCAATTACTTTTACCTGAGCAACCTCTTCAATAAAGTGCCTTTGATCACGGATACCAAAGATTTGGAAGCCAACAATCAAAAGGGGCCGGCTTCCAGGGAAGAGCTCTATGCTTTCATGGTGGATGATCTACAGAAAGCTGCTGTTGATATTGCGGATGCTTATCAGGGCAATGAGCGTACCCGCCCTAATAGAAAAGCAGTTGACGCGCTATTGGCCAGGGTCTATCTGTATCATGGCGACTGGGCCAATGCCGAAGCGATGGCCGACAAAGTCATCGCGGATAATCGGTATGAACTGTCGCGCGACCTCAATACAGTTTTTTTGAAAACGAGCAAAGAAGCGATCTGGCAACTGCAGACGGTAAATCTTTCCACTGCCGGGGTCAACACCTGGGAAGGCTTCAGCATCGTTCCGGCAGTAGCTACAGCAAGGAGTTACTATCAGGTGTATGATGCCACGGTAGCGGCCTATGAGGAGAACGATTTACGTAAAGCGATGTGGTTAAAACCTTATGTGGTAAGTAATAAGACGCTTTATATGCCGTATAAGTATAAGGTGCGCACAGGCGCACCTGTGACCGAATACAATACCGTGCTGCGCCTTGCCGAGCAGTATCTGATCCGTGCAGAAGCGCGGCTAAACCAGAATAAGTTGCCGGCGGCATTACAGGATATCAATCAAATCCGCGAGCGTGCAGGCCTTGCTGCATTGCCACAAACCCTGGACAAAGCGGGCATCGCCCTGGCACTCGAAAAGGAGCGTCAGCTGGAACTGCTCGGCGAATGGGGACACCGTTGGTTTGACCTGGTGCGAACAAACAGAGCCCTGCCTGTACTTTCGAAGGTCAAAACAGACTTTACTGAAAGCGATACCAAAATACCGATCGCCAGTGCTATTCTAATCACAAATGCTAACCTCCAACAGAATGATTAAGCTATATAAACAGGCCTCGCTGCTATTTAGACAGGCCTTGCTGCTGCTGTTGCTGCCAGCAACCTTGGGAGTGCAGGCACAAGTAAGCATTTCGCCGCAAAAAGCAGCGGCCGGTGATACCGTGACCATCAGCTTTGATCCGGGGAAATCTACTGCTGCTCCTGGCGCAGGGCCATTTTTCGTAGATTTCAACTACTCCAATTTTTACGAATTTCCGAGCCGCATGGCCATGCAGCAAGAAGGTGAAATCTGGCGTCTGCGTTTTAAACTGCCTGCCTACGCCAACTTTTCCTGCTTTACGATCGCCGACAAAGACAAGAAATTTGTGCAGCAGGCAAGTGATAGCAGTCAGTATGAGATCTACGTCTATAAGCAGGGTAAACTGATTGCCGGCAATTACCTGGGAAAATCATATAGCGTACCGGTTCAGGATAAAACCTCAGATCATATCTTAGCTACCCAGGAACATTATCTCAAAAAAGAGCTGAGTCTGTATCCCGACAATTACGAGGCACAGCTCCGACTGATTGTGCTACAGATGAAAAACGCTGGTCCGGCCCAGCAGGAGCGGCTGTTGCAAAAGGGCTTGGCGGTGGTGGAACAAAAATTTAGAAGCAATCCGCTCTTTGAAGGGAACCTCAACAAGGTGACCATGGGTTATCTGATACTCGGCCAAAATCAAAAAGTAGATTCGATCCGCCAGGTGGTGATCGACGAGTTTCCCAACAAGAAGATCGGCATAGCCTATCGGCTCAATAAATTGTTTCGCGAGCAGGATTCCACGGCAGTGGTTGCCAAGATCGGGCAGCTTCTTGGCCTTAAAACCGCCGATAATGAGGCGGCCTATGGCAGCGCTTACGACTATCTTTTTACCTACTATGTGCGGCATGGTGACAGCGTACAGGCCAAGAAATACCTGCCCCTGATCACCCGATGGGAGCAAGATCCCTACAAATGGCGTGCATACAATCAGTATGTGCAGCTGCTCTTAGATCATAAGCTGATGCTGCAGGAGGCGTCCAAACTCAATTTGTATCTACTCGACAGTGTTGCGGCCTATCCGGTAAGTCTAATACGCTATTTCCCCGAAACGGGCTATCTGGTGGCCCATGATCCGGCCAGGGCGGATAAGATTGCTGCCGTAAAAGCAGAAATTATAGCCAATCAGGGACTTATCCTTGCGCAGTTAAACCAGCCCGAAGCGGCCCGTGACTGGTTTACTAAAAGTATCCCTACACTCAAATCGGCGGCATTGCTCCGCGCAGTGGCCATGCAGTATCAGCAGTGGAATGATCCAAACAGTGCAATACCCGCATTGGAGGCAGCCTATCGTTATGCTCCTTTTGATGCGGCGACGCGTGAGCTTCTCGACAAAGCGATCATTAAAAACGGAACGGACAATGCTGCCGAACGGCAGGCTTATTTTAGCAAGCTTGACAAGCAATGGAAACAAGCATATTACAAGGAGTTTCAGAATATCATCGGCAGTACACCATTTCCAGAGGATATCAGCATTGTCGATATGGACAAGAAACCGTTGCTCAAAACGGAACTGAAGGACAAGATTGTCATCATTGATTTTTGGGCAACCTGGTGCAAGCCCTGCATCGCCTCATTTCCCTATTTGCATCAGGTATACAAGAAATATGCGGATGATCCGCAGGTGAAGTTCGTTGTCCTCAATTCGGGCAGTGGAAACAGCTGGGACGATGCGTACAAATGGGCAAAGGCCAATCCCGAATTTGACTTTACATTTTATTACAATCAGGATAAAAAGCTCAGTAGCAAGCTGGATATCACATCCATTCCGACAACATTGATCCTGGACAAAAAGGGGAACATCCGCTTTCGGAAAGTGGGATTTGAAGGTGAAAAGCTACTGCAGAGCTTGGATGCCATGATCGAATACCTCAAAGAATTGGAGGATTAATTTGTTGAATGCGTCCATGCAGCTGTTCGGGCATTAAAAAAGACTTGAATAACAAAGGGTTTAATGATTGAAGACCCTTTGTTATTAGCAAAATCGATATCTTATTTTGAAGGAGGGAGCTCAACCTTGCCCTTAACCTGTTGCATAACCAGCTGGTGGAAATAATCAACAATGTCTGCATACTGCTGATCGTTCGCGAGATTAATCAATTGATGGGGATCGCGAACCACATCTGTCAGCGATTTTCCGGTACCATGTCCGAAAAATTCCGCATATCGCCATTTTTCAGTTCGAACGGTGATCCCCGTAACACCTTTTCCATTTTCGTTCCAAACGGTATAAGCAGGTCTTTCCCAGGTTTTATCAGGTTCATAAAGCAATGGCTTTAAACTTTTTCCTTCTAGGTTCTTATAGCTGGGTAGTCCACATAGGTCGACTAAAGTTGGGTAAATGTCTAGCAGCTCCACCACACGAGGAGAAGACTGCCCGTTACCTTGTGCCCGTGGATCGTAAATAATAAAGGGCACTCGGGTGCCTTGTTCCCACAAGGAACCGGCTTTGGACCATTTCCCTTTTTCTCCCAGTTGATAGCCATGATCGCTCCAAAAAACCACAATGGTGTTTTCTTTCAATCCGGATTCTTCCAGTTTCTGTAGTACCCGGCCCACATTCCAGTCCATGTAACTTATGCAGGCAAGGTAGGCTCTGATATATTCCTTGGCTTCTTGTGTCGATGCCGTGCGGTTGACAAAGAAATCGGCATTTCTCCGGCGGATGGATCCGGCCGGAAATCCCACCGGTATACCGGGCATCGATGAAAAATCAGGAGGAAGGGCAATACTGTCTAAATCGTATAGATCAAAAAACTCCCTAGGGGCTACAAAGGGTGTATGCGGTTTTGAAAAGCCGCAGGCCAAAAAGAAAGGTTGCTTGGCTTGTTTGAGATCTTCTAAATATTGAATGGCTTTGTCCGC
This sequence comes from Sphingobacterium zeae, assembly GCF_030818895.1. NCBI lineage: Bacteria > Pseudomonadati > Bacteroidota > Sphingobacteriia > Sphingobacteriales > Sphingobacteriaceae > Sphingobacterium > Sphingobacterium zeae. Next base: position 3,641,755 of record NZ_JAUTBA010000001.1, on the reverse strand, counting down.
CACTTTCGTGTCGCCTATATGCCTGGCATCTTCGCCTGTTAGGGCCGCCCATTTATCGGATGCTACTGTCGCTGCGTAGGGTTCTATACGGGGAGCTGAATTGCTGTAGGCTTGCCAATACGATTGTGAGTCCACCGCAGACGGAGCCGAAGCATTGATCACGGTGCCGTATTGTCGTTTCTCGCCGCCAATATCCCAGGCCTCGGTGTCATCTATTCCGCCATGAAAGACTTTGCCACTCCGAATAGTCGTGTAACCGTTTTGCTTAAAATATTTAGGCAGGCTGATCCAGTCTGGAAAAGATGCGTTAAACCATTCTCTATTTCCATACAGGCCACTGCTTGTTGGGCGTTTCCCTGTTAACAACGATGATCTGGAGGGGTTGCACAATGGGTATTGACAATAGGCATGTTCAAACCATACGCCTTTTACCGCGAGCTGATCGAGGTGGGGGGTATGTGCCAAAGAATGGCCATAGATGCCCATATCTGTTCGCAGGTCGTCCGCAATCAGAAACAATACATTGTATTTTTTGGGAACTGAATTTACAGCTTTCTGCTGTTGTGCTTGCCCCTGTAGACATAGGGCAAGTTGCAGGAAGCATAGTGTAAGGTTAAGAGATATTTTCATTTTGATTTGTTTTCGTTAGCCGTATGCTGTTGTTCATCGAGTGGATTTGCTATAATTTGGATAGGGTGAGCCATTTTATCACCTGCCGGCTCGCGGTAAGCCGCAGCCCAAAGTAGCCTTTGGTATTTTGGATGCCTTCTTCCACAAATAAACGCTTGCCGTTCATCCAGACTTCTGTTTGTCTCTTTGATGCACGTACGAAAGTAGAGATTGTGTCGGAGCGGCCTGCCTCCAGCAAAAAAGGTTTTTCATTTTTCTCGGCCAAAAGTATCCTTTCGCCAGATCCGTCGTAGCGGCGAAACCGGGTTGTACTATTGTTGTTGCCCCCAATACCCACATAGAAAAGGATTAGGTCATTATAACTGTCTAATCTACCATCCCTGGATTTAAGTTTTATTTCGTTGTGCGGCTCCTGTGCGAGCCAAAACTGGTTCAGATCAGAGAGCCGTTTGTTCTCGCCCTTGTCAAGACTTATTTCCCTTTCGTATTGGATGAGGTAATCGCCGGTCAGCAAGGTGTCTAGCCATAAAGTGGCTCCGCCATAGGAGTCAATAACTAATCCTTCGTTGCTCGCTTCAATATGCGACTTGTCGGGATACTCCAGTTCGATGATCCATCGGTTTACTTCGTTTAATGGCACTTTCCATGTGGACTTTTCTTGCGCTGGACTAATAAAATGAATCAACAGCAGCCAAGATAATGTGAAATAGCGCCTTTTAAAAAATTTGAGCATAACGTATTATTTTAGAAACTTACCGACGTAATGTAGGCACTGAAACGTACTTAAGCTCCATTGGGCCGCTTCGTTTGTTGATATATTTTTCCATTCCTGCTGATTGTTCGCTAGCCCTACCAGTGGTATAGTGGTGGCCTGAACGAAGGATCCGGCCTTGGTTCCAAGAAGTTCATGCCATGTTCTTTCTGCCAGCAACTGATCACCCAATTTGAATGCGGCATAAGCCGTAAGCCTGGCATGGCTGCTCCGTAGGTTAAATTTGCCTTCTTTGGTACCCAGCGCATGTAGCCGCTCCTCATCGGATGCGTTGTATAAGCGACAGTATTGCAGCCAGGCTGTTTCAAATCTTTTGTCGGGAATTACAAGCAGTATTTCCTGACAGATTTCGACAAGTCCAAAAACAGCATTCAGATGTGATACCCGCACAGTTTTATCTTTTTGGCGGTCAAATTTTCCGGTAGCAATATCCAGCAGGCTCAGCCCTGTGAAAAAACCTTGCGGTTGGTCGGCGATGCTTTGCATGCTGGCTTTGAGGCGGGCCAATATTTTAGGGTCGAGGGTTCGTTCCCATTCTGTAAACCATGCTGCCGCAATCGCTCCCCAGTCGGTACCAAAACCTACCAGCGCTTTGCCTTTTTCTGTGACAACAGGTTCATCCACTCGCTTGCGAAGGGCCACGATATCTTGAAGCCTATAAGCGGCTTCCACCTGCTCACGCAACAGATCGCCTGTACGTTCATCTGCGGTGAGGTAATAATAAAACCGTCTGTTGAGCGCCGTACTGATACGGAGCTGCTTGGCACTGCAACCCCAATGCATCACATTGTGGCGGCTTCCCAAAGGGGCAAACCGCCCAAGATGATGTACATCTACTTCTCCGGTGTGTCTGCACATGGCTTCGGCAAAACGAAAGCAATCGCGATTGCCCGAACGGAGGTAATAGTACCAGAGCCAAAGATCGGTGCCAAGTTCAGAGTTATCCCAGGCAAAACCGCCCACATCGTATTTCCACACATGTCGATCTGCATCATAACTATGCATGACGTCGCCGTAGTTCCAGAATCCGTACCAACCTCTACGATCAACCTCTCCCTTATAGAAGGTAACGAGTGCATCCAATTTATCTTCCAGCGCCGCTTTCAGGGCCGAGCTGCGGTCTGGAAGCCCCCAGTTGGCGCCAAACACCTGCTGCTCGAAGAGATAGGATGGACTGGCCGATAGTAGTGGTGGTTGCTGGTATGCCTGCGCCAGTTGCCTCAATTTTTCAGACGGGGGGCTCTGGTCGAAGATGGATAAATATAATTCGGAGGTGCGTGCGACACCGATTGGACTTCCGTATCCAGCCTCGTAGTCTTCGTAGGTGATCTCGAGGCCTTCCCATTGTTTTTCATAGCTGTCCTGTCCCATGCCGTCGTGGTAGAATCGCAGGTCCATTGCTTCGGCCTTCGGAGCCCACAACCAGGCTGTCAGGGTAGCTGCATCGGATGCGGCACCACGGATATCCAGCTGGCCCGGATAACTTTGCCAAAAGTTACGAATACCCAAAGCGACTCCAGCGGAAGGTGTCCCTAAGTATGCGGTTCCCATAGCGCGGCCACCATCGTGGCTATGAATCCAAGCATGGCCGGATTTGGTCCGTTTTTCGATGCTGCTGGCAGAGGGATGGGCCTGCAGCAAGGTATAATCGCCAAATTCGGGAATAAAGGGGAGTCCTTTTTTTGCGGTCTCCGTAATGTTCTCCCATTTGACTTCCTTTCCTTCCAGCTGTTGCTTCCGTACCGCGCTGCCTGGATCACGGCGAAGTCCCGTAAGCCCTTTCACCGCTTCGGAAAAGACTTCGCCGTTTTCCCCGACAAAACGAATGTAACGATTGTAGGTCGGCGTATCATGCAATGGCATTACCACAGATAGGCCTATTCCCTTGATAAAATCGCGCTGTTCATCGCCGTCATATAAAAAGGTGTGAATTACTTTTATCGTGGGCGACTTGTCGTAAAGATAAAAACGGACGATAAACGGGATTTTTTTTTGCTCGCCATGCTGATGCGTTCCCGCCACGCGAATGAGGACACGCTGGCTGCCACTGTTTTCGACTACAGTTTTTTCAATATGGGACTGCCATGTAGTCCTATTTAAATTTTCTCCGGGTTCTGCATCAGGGGCATCCTGCAACAAAATCTGCAAGAAAGCAGCGCTAGCAACGAGCCGGCCATCTTGTCGGATTTCCTGTAGCAGCTTAGTTCCCGTCTTTCCGAAAGTCACTTTTAAAAGGCCATTATCGACAGTGATGGACTCCTCGTGCTCCTGTACTTGGATCCCTGGCTGTATGCGCTCACTCGCTGTCAAAAAAAGTTCTTCCTGGATCAGTGTCGATGGATTAGCAACGGCGCATGCCGACCATTTCACGGAACCATCTGGCCAGAAAGCCAAGGGCCAGGTTTGGATGGGGGCCGTATGGCCCTGGTTATCGCGCAGCTCGAATTGCTGCTGTTCCCTTACCTTTCCTTTTGGCCAGGGGACACCGAAAGTTGTCCCCAAAGAGGGTGCTCCCTGTTGCCGGTCGATCCAGTGCAATGGAATGTCCAACGCAGCTTCTGAGTGGTTATCACCGCTTTTATGTGCAGTCCGGTTTGGACCGCCATATAAGTTGAGGCTGGCGAGCGGCCCGATGCCCAAACCGAAGAGGCCGGTGTTTTTTATAAATTTCCGTCTGTTCAATGTCATGTTAAAAGGGTTAATATCCAGGATTCTGATAGGCACGGCGGGCTGTTTCATCAAGGAGCACACCATCTTTATCGGTTAACATACTGATATACGATTGCGGAAAAGGTTTGAAAGTATGGGTTGCCGAAAAGGTTCCCTTTCCGTTGCCGTCCTGACCATTCACTCCGGATGGATTATCCGATTTGGGCCATCCCGCATTTCGGCTCGAAGCAAGCTGGGCATGATGCAACATACGCTCCAGCTGTATTCCTGCATGGTGTATCCCTTCGTATAAGACCTGCTCCGTATTAAACTCGCGCGAGTATTCATTGTAGATAAAATGGACAAAACGTTTCAATTCGGTATTCGCCTCAGACGGATATTGTTCGGCCTTGGATTTCGCGGAGCTTCCGTCCCAATAGGAAGCGTCGACGCTGATTTTATCAAAGGTGGCCGTCGCGGAGCTGTAAGGGTAAGAGCGTTCTTCTGCACGCAATGATTCGGCTCCAGGGTACAAGCGGGCCAATACCTCGGCGCGGTTTTCTCCGGCTTTGTAGGCGGCTCGGTTTCGTAATTTATTGATATCGGCAATGGCATTGGCATAGTCTCCTTTTCGGCCATAGGCTTCTGCACGGATAAGAAAAGTTTCGGCGAGTCGAAAAATGGCTACATCACGCGTACCAAAATGGTTGTCTACTGTACTGCGATTCGGATCGATAAATTTTCGTGAAGATGGACGCACTTTCCGGTTTAATAACAGCCCCGCGTTTCCACTGTACCTGTCGGCACCTGTCTTTCGGTAATAATATTTTCCGTTGTCTTTGATCCATCGCGGATAGAGTACATAAGGTTGTGCAAGGGCCTCATTGATATCAATGGCCGTTTCTTTGCTGTTTTCAAGGAAAACAAGTCCCAAATCAGCGGTTCCAATTTTCCGCTGCCCGGCCTGCGCATTCCGCCCTTTCCAGGATGGACGTGGATAGTTCGGCTTGATATTGGCATTAAAGAAATCGGCTTCATTAGCTTGCCAGGCCAGGGAAGCATTCTTAGCGTCGGTATAGGCAAGACCAGGACCGTCCGATTGGGACGCATTATCGAAAGAAGCACTCTGATATTCGAGCTGGAATGATTTTTCAAAACGGGAATCATTTATTTTATCCGTAAATACATCATAACCCCAGTCTGAGGGTAAAAATCCCTGACCTTTTAGCAGTCCATAAGACCAGGTCCAGCTTGGGATATTCCAGGCCGCATTGCGGTAATCGGCGGTGAAGGCTGCATTGGTGCGCATGCCGTAACGACCATTGTCCAAATTATTACCATAGGAGGCCTGTAGGATGATCTCTGGATTTGTTTCGTTCGTCCAATTTCCTTTCTCAATGGCAAAAAGGTCCCAATAATTTGAGGCCAGGGTGATCCCGGAATTTATGACCTGAGAGGAATAATAAATGGTGGAATCCAGATCTGCTATTCCTTCCCCTTTATATAATAGCCCCTGGTAGGCATTGGGACTTGCGGGGTCTAAAGTGCCGTCTGCATTCCGGTAGGATTTAAAGGCTGCGGCCTGATGGCGCTGCAGGTAAAGTTTCGCTAGGAAATGCTGGGCTGCATTGCGGGTAATCCGTCCGCGCTGCGTCTGTACGGCAATAGGTAAATGCTGCTCGGCAAATCGCAGGTCTGAAATTAATTTGGCATAAATGGTCGCCGAATTTGTTTTGGGCAGATAAAAATTGGCCGGAAGACTGTTGTTGCTTTTCAGAGGAAAAGGAACATCGCCCAGTTGGGTAACCAGTAAGTAATAGGCATAGGCCCGTAGAAAATAGAGTTCGGAAAGCTTTTGATTGGCATATGCCGCGTCATTTGCATACTTTCCTGGTGCTCTTTCGGTAATAATTTCGATGGCTTTGTTGCAGTCATTTATAATGGGGTAGGCCCCCAATAGTTGGGTTTGATAATAGCCGATCAGGTTATTGGCGTATTCGCCTGCGGCTCCTGATGGCGACCACACTGCGGGACTGAAGGTAGCCCATGCATTATCAAGTGGTTCGACGATATCGTTGCCTGTTTCAAAAAGAAAGGGGCCTTCCATAAACCCATATTTAAAACGTAAGATGTTGTAGTTTGCAACGACCAGTTCGTCAAGTCCTTTTTCAGATTCAAAATAGTCTTGAGTAATCGTAGAGACCATTTCTTCTTTGAGAAAGTCTTTGCAGGAACTTAATCCTATTCCTGTCAATAGTATAGTTAAGGCCCAAAGGGCACCTTTTTTTATAGTGTTTTTTTCAAGTCTCATGTGTTGTTGATGCTATTGATTTAAAGACCGATTCTTAAGCCGAGCACGGCACTGCGCAATAAGATGGTATTGGAGGTCTGACCACCACGCTGGGCAGCAGCAGCATTATCCCAGCCATTCACATCGTCTGGATTGAGGCCTATTTTTACCGCTTCGCCGCCCCAGATTACTGGATTTAGGATCTGTGCATATACTTGCAGGCTTCCGATATTGAGCCTATCCAACAGGGACTGTTTGAACGTGTAGCCCAGGGAGATATAGCGCAAAGAGACCAAACTGCCATTGGTATAATTCCGGGCGGCATTGTAGTTGGTATACGTTGCTGTCGTCTGCTGTGGGAAAGAAGCCGCAGTGTTTTCAGGACTCCAAACATCGTTTTCAATCCGTCGTCCGTACGTCTGAAGTGCACCATAATAACGGCTACCGATGCGCGCATAGACAAAGAAAGAAAGATCCCAGTTTTTGTAACGAAAAGCGTTGACAATACCGCCACTCCATTTGGGCCTGTTGCTGCCCAGCAGCTCTTTATCATTGTCGTTGATGGTTCCAAATCCGTTGTCAAGATAGGTCACCGTTTCGCCTGATGCGAGTGTGACAGATTTTGCGCCCTCGGTACCGGGCTGCACTTCCACCAGTTGCTGGTCTTTAATCTTTACTTGCCCCGGTAGCGCCGTGATATTGCCAATTTTCCGATACAGTTCAATCAGCCGGAGGTCTTCGGGAGTTTGCTGCCACAAGCGGTCGTATACATAGTCCCTAAATACCGCTATCGGTTGCCCGATAAACCAACCATTGGCGACATCGTCTACCTTGCCATCGACCAATTCGACGATCTTCTCGCGGTTTCTACTCCAGGTCAAGGTGGTGTTCCAGGAAAAATCTGGGCGGTCGACATTTTTACTTGATAACGAGATTTCAAGCCCGCTGTTACTCGTTTTTCCGATATTGCCCAATATGCTGTTGTAACCTAATACTGGGGGAATGGATCGATTGAGCAGGAGATCTTTGGTATTCGCCCGATACCATTCGATCGAACCCGATATCCTGTTGTTCAGAAATCCAAAATCCAGTCCCACATTATGCTGCACAGTTTTTTCCCAGCCAAGATTGGCATTCGGCATAGACGATGATTTATAGCCCGGATATTGGGTTTCGTCAAAAACATAGGCTGCACCTGCGATTGTTCCCGAAGTGGTGTAGGGAGATACCGAAGAATTTCCTGTTACACCGATTCCATAGCGGAATTTGAGCTGATTAATCCAACTCACCTGTTTCAGCCAGGGTTCTTCTTCCAGTTTATAGGCGACTGCCAAAGAGGGGAAAAAGTCAAACTTGTGCCCTTGTGCAAGTACCGATGCGCCATCCCAGCGGCCAGTAGCTGTAAGGAGGTACTTATTTTTCAGGGCATAATTGGCGCGTAGCATATACGAAAGCAGCGTGTATTTGCTATAGGATGTACCATAGCTCATGGGGCGGCCCAGATCATTTGCCCCCAAATTGTACCAGAGTGAGGAAGGAAAGGTGATATCCTGTGCCCGGATATTAATGCCATTGGATCGATTTTCCTGTGATGACTGCAAAGCATCCACTTTCAGCGACTGATCAGCCCATTTCTTGTCGAATGTTAACATATTTTCAAACACCCAGGATAACCGTTTGCTATGGGAATTATAGCCAATCAGCGGAGCGGTACCCACGGCCGAGAATGGGTTCGTGTAGTCAGGGCCATAGAAGGAACCATTTTCTACCCCTGTATATTGTACCCCAAATTTAAGCTGATATTTTAGCCAGGGGGTAAAATTGAGCTGCGCAAAGGCATTGGAAAGCACACTATACTGGGTGTACTCATTTTTGCTGTTTTCAATATTCAGCAAGACATTATGTGCTGACAGACCGGTACGATTGGTGTTTAAGAGAAGGCCATTTTCGTCATAGGCCGGCGCATAAGGCATGAGTGCTAGGGCTTGGCTGTAGGAATCTTTTCCACCCGAATTGGCGGAATTATCGGCCATTCCATAGTTTTGGACAGCATAGCTTCCTATTGTTGATATGCCCAGCTTCAACCATGTTCGTGGTGAAACATCACCTTTTAATGTTGTGGTATACCGTTTATAATCCTGATCGATCATTGCACCCTGCTGATCGAGCAGTCCTGCCGAGAGATAAAGACTCGATTTTTCATTGCCCGAAGAGAGGGAGAGGCTATGATTATTGGTTTTTGCCAGGCGTGTCACTAAATCTGTCCAACCCTGGTTGAGGATATTGTCGCCGTTATATAGAGGCACTTGCGCGGCATATCCCTTGGCAATTTCCTCCGCTGTTGCATCACGGAGTAGCGGTTTGCCGTCTGTTCCCCAGCTGAAGGCATTTCGGATTGACTCGATACCATAAGTTTCGCCGCCACCAAAATTTTGAATATAAAAATCAGGATCGGGGGCTGTGCCATATTTTCCCGTATAGGTCCCCCCGTTGATGTGGCTCTGCCGTTGCCAGTCCAAAAGTGCCTTTGAATCCATCCAATCTGTGGTAGAATGGATCTGATCGAAAGATATTGACCCATTGTACTGCACAGCGACCTGTCCTTTTTTTCCTTCCAAAAGTGAAACCAGTATCACGCCATTTGCGCCACGTGAACCGTATATTGCCGTTGCAGAGGCGTCTTTGAGAATTTCAATCGAGGCAATGTCTTTGGGATTAATAATCGCTGCTTCACTTGCGGATATCGGAATTCCGTCGACCACATATAGGGGCTCATTGGAGGCATTTATGGAGCGGTTACCGCGAATGCGTATGGTACCTATGCCACCGGGACGGTTATTTGAGGTAATGTCCACGCCGCTTGCTTTACCCTGTATCCCTTGAACGATATTTGCTATGGGACGATCATTGAGATCTTGCCCTTTGATCTGGGAGAGGGCACCTGTAATATCGCCTTTTTTTGTCGTTCCGTATCCGACGACGACAATTTCGTCGAGTTGACGGTCATTGGGTTGCAATTTGATCTCTACGGGCGAGCGTTGCACAACGAGGGTATCCGAGACATACCCCAGGTGGCTCACAATAATTTTAAAAGGTAATTTTTGGCCAGTTCGGAAAGAAAAACGGCCCCAGGTATCGGTTTGTACGCTGTGTGTGACGGCGTCTAATTGCACCGTTGCCCCAGCGATGGGTCTATTGGTTCGTGCATCAAGTAGTGTACCAATAAGATCTGCATTGATAATAGGTGAAACGGGTTGCTGTGCAACAACTACACTTGCCTGAAATGAGGCAAATAGCGCCACAGACAATCGTTTCCAATTGTTTATGCTCATGATTAAAACAGTAGATTAGGTTGATTTTGAATTCTAAAAAAACGGAAGCTTTTCAGCTAGTGTGCATCATGCCATGCACATTCGTTCTTTCTTAAAAAATAAGGTATTCAATAGGGGACTGTTTTTTGGAAAGGTCGCTTGTCTAAAATAATACTTGCTCATAGGAATTTAAATTGTTAAAACTACATTTAAAAAAAACGTTACCAACGCCAATTGAGAAACGGTAAGCAAATATAGAAAATAGAAAACAATAAAGTCTACTGTTTTTGTAGATTTTTTTATTTCATTGTATATGGACCGTTTCAAAGCAAAAAAAAGGTTTTCAATAACTGCGACAGCAGTATTGTGGAAGGCTCAAAAAAATAGGGTAGGAACCGAAAAAGCTGATTTAGCAATAAATATTTAAAAAAAACTACTAAATTGGTATACATTATTTTGTTTTTATACTTACATTTGTCTTATCGTAGTTTCAATTGGCGTTGGCGACGAGTTAATCACTATTTAAACAAAGTAAAAAATGAAACAGCATTATCTAAACCACCTTTTCCAAGTAAAAACGAAATCTTTTCCAAAAGCACATAAGGCGTTCTCTGCGCCTCGAATGTGTAGCTAATAAAATTCTCCAACTCTTGAGATAATTAGGGCAATAATTCGGGTATTGCTCGCTATCCTTTTGCTATAAACATGTTTATGGCTAGTACATCTATTTTTTAAACTAAACGATTCTACCTATGAATAAGAGAAGAATACGACGCTATTCGGCCTATCTATTATTGGCGGGTCTGGCAGAACAGCCCTTGTTAACTTACGCACAAGAAACACCAAAAACGATTATAAATGCATCCTTCCGGGGGCAGGTGATTGATGCCGAAAATGGCCAGCCTATTGAAGGAGCTACGGTCAAGCTTTATGGCGTTACGCATGCGGTGACCACAGACCGGAAGGGCAATTTTGCTTTTGTCACGGGACAAAAGCTTCCGGCACGCGTGGTCGTATCATCCGTCGGCTATAAGGAGCAGATCGCCCTGATCAATGAACAGGGGGATACCGTGCGCTTGGTGCCTGAAGACCGCACGCTGGAAGAAGTCGTCGTCGTGGGTTATGGAACGCAAAAACGAAAAGACTTCACAGGTGCGGCAGCCACGATTTCGGCCGATGCGATCAAAGATATCCCGGTACAAAGTTTTGACCAGGCCCTGGCGGGTAAAGCCTCGGGGGTGAGTATATCTTTGCCCAATGGCTTGCTCAACAATCCGCCTGTCATCCGGGTGCGGGGCTTAAATTCGATATCCCTCAGTTCGTACCCTTTAATTGTCATCGATGGTATTCCCGTTAATACGGGTAATATTGGTTCTTCCAATGTGGCTAATAATCCGCTCGCAGATATCAATCCCTCAGATATCGAATCGATTGATGTCTTGAAAGATGCGGCTTCTACTTCAATTTATGGTTCAAGGGCAGCGGGCGGTGTACTGATCGTAACAACCAAAAAAGGTAAGCAGGGCCGTGCAAAAGTCACCTACGATGTCTGGGGTTCTGCGGTATCCGCGACACGTTTGCCTAAGCTGCTGAATGCCAGTCAGTATATAGCTATTAAAAATGAAGCCGTCCTGAACAACAAGATCTTGTCGGGAAATGCCAGCAACGATAAGGTGGCAAGTGAGCTATTCTTTCCGCAGTATGATGCCAATGGTAAGTTGGTTGAAACCAACTGGTACGATCATGTCTATAACACCGGCTATAGCCACAACCATAGCCTCGCCGTAAGTGGTGCCAACGCCAATACACAGTATTATTTTTCGGGAAATTACTCGGACCAAGAAGGTTTTTTTGCAAAAAACAGTTTCGATCGCAAAGGCCTCCGCTTTAATATCGAGCATAAAGTGAACGATTGGTTTTCGCTGGGGAGTAACCTGACGTATAACAATACCTTCAACGATGCTAAAAATTCGGGTTCCTTGCCCAGCAGCCAGCTGCTGTTGATCGGCGGCGCTCGACTGGCGCTGGTATTGCCACCGAATGTCTCAGCATTTAAGGATGACGGGAGCTACAATTTAAGCAGCACAGGTTTGTTGGGACCTGGAGCCAACTTATTTACGAACACGTTATACAATCCGGAAGCATTATTTGCCTACAGCAAATACACGACCGGTAACGATCATATCTTCGGGAACCTGCATGCTTCGCTCAATCTGTTGAAAAACTTAAAATTCACCACCACTTATGCGGTAGACCGCAATCTATCGACGACAAAGACGTATTTGAGCCCCAGCTTGGGTTCATCGGGCTACACAAATGGTGGCTCGGTTACCAATGTAAGCAGTCTGCGCAACAACTGGAATTTTACCAACAGCCTCACTTATGATCAGGTGTTTGCCGAAAAACATGCGCTGACGCTCTTAGTCGGTTACGATATTCAAAAATACGACAACGATAGCTGGAATGCATCGCAAAACAATGCATCTGATCCGTTTTTTGAAAATTTCCAAGGCAATTGGACAACACTATCGGGAGCCGGCGGGAGTGTTACGGAACGCTTTTACCGCTCTACCTTTGTGCGTACAACATACAACTACAACAAGCGTTATTTCCTGACGGCCAATTTTAGAAGGGATGGTAATTCGGCTTTGGGAGCGAACAGCAAATATGGTGATTTTGGTGGCGTGTCCCTGGGCTGGTCTGTTTTTGAAGAAGGTTTCTACAAGAATAGTCGCTTGGCAAACCTCTTGGGCGATCTACGTTTCCGTGGCAGTTGGGGTAAAGTCGGCAATGGCAATCTATCGGCTTATGAATCGCTCAACTTGTATAGTTCCTCGCTCTATGGCACGGTGCCTACCTGGAGCATGTCGCAAGCGGGCGATCCCAATCTGGGCTGGGAGACTTCCGAACAGACCAATTTGGGCTTAAGCTTGGACCTGGCCCACAAGCGCTTGCATGTGGATGTCGATTACTTTAGAAACAATGTGAATGGACTTATTTTGGATGTACCGCAGTCGCCATCCAAGGGTATCCCCGGGAATAGTATCCTTAAAAATGTTGGCAGCATGTATAACCGCGGGATCGAATTTGCGATCAGTGGTGATGTTGTCAAAAAGAAAGATTTTACCTGGAATGCATCGCTTAATTTGACACATGTAAAAAATAAGGTTACAGCGCTTTCTGGTGGCAATGCTGATATTATCGGTTACACGCATACCACGACTGAAGCCAACAACATTACACGGGTGGGCTATGCTGTGGGCAGCTTATACGGTGCAGTAACCGATGGCGTAAATCCTGAAAATGGGCGGCGCATATTTATCAATAAAAGTGGCGAACGTGTACAATACAGTGCTGCGGTAGCTTCTGGTCAGAGCAATTGGACCTACCTGGATGGCCGCACGGCCAATCCGATTACAGTAGCCGACTACCAGGTCTTAGGGACGGCATTGCCAACGTATTATGGCGGCTTTAATAATGCATTTCGTTATAAAGCTTTTGATGCTGCGGTCAATTTCACCTTTGCAGGTGGCAACAAAGTCATGAATGGTACTCGAGGTACACTGCTGGATCAGCGGTTTTACAACAATTCAGTCGACGTACTCAATCGATGGACTACACCGGGACAAGAAACGGATATACCTCGGCTGGTCTATAATGATGTGATCTCAAACGGTTCTGCCGGATTTTCCATCGACCAAAATGCCGAGAAAGCTGATTTCTTACGTTTGCAACAGCTCACTCTGGGCTACACCTTACGTGGTAACCTGTTTAATAAGATCGGTCTTTCCAGTATTCGCATCTATGGTCAGGCATCGAATCTTTTCTTAATCACGGGATATTCGGGTACGGATCCGGAGTCCTCCTCCAATGGAAATTCCAATACTTCCATCGGTGTGGAAAAGAACTCGATCGGACAGGGACGCACCTGGACAGCTGGTTTAAATGTATCATTTTAAAAATCTGAAAACATGAAAATTAATACGAAAAGAAATATCTACTTGATCAGCGCTTTATTACTGGTGTCAACCCTGAATTCCTGCAAAAGGGATGACGGATTATTTCCTGTGCCGACGACCGCGATATCGGATAAAAATGTTTTCGACACGCCTGCTCGCATTGAAGGCGTCGTAAATGGCATTTATAAAAGTTTAAAGGGGGCCAGCTTGTATGGTGGCCGTTATCTTCTTTACCAGGATGTCCGTGGCGAAGATTTTATCAATGTAACGGCCAACAGCTACACAGCTTATGAAAGCTGGAATAATTCCTATAGTTCGGGATCCAATGATATCAACAACCTCTGGTCTGCGGCTTATACCACCATTAACGGCGCAAATATCCTGATTGCCGCGCTTAGTCCGGGCACTGATGTCATCAGTGCTGAACTTTCCAAAGCGTATGTTGCGGAAGCTAAGTTCTTGCGTGCGGTATCTTATTTTAGTTTGGTGACGGTATTTGCGCAACCCTACAACAAGGATCAGGGGGCATCGCCGGGCTTACCTTTACGTCTGCAGGCGGAAGGGGACGGAAAGAATAACGATCTGGCGCGCAGCACCGTTGCTCAGGTGTACAAACAGATCTTGAGCGATCTTGATGAAGCTGAAAAAGACCTGCCGGAAAACTATGCAACCGCACTGCTCAATACGACGCGGGCGCATAAAAATAGCGCTCGGGCATTCAAAACCAGGGTGTACCTGACGATAAACAATTATGCCAAGGTACTGGAGGAAGCCAAAAAGATCGTCCCGCAGCAAATCGCACCATTTAAGGCGCAGCAAGGTGTTGCACATGAGTTACAATCAGATATTACGACGGTTTTTGGTGGCAATTTTACCACAACGGAATCTATTTTAAGTATGCCGGCAGGCACAACGGATGCGCTTTCGGGGCAGTCTGCGATAGGATACATCTACCTGGTCAATAAAGAATATTACCTTAATCCAAATGGTATTCTGAACGACACGCAGTGGCGGGCGGCAGATAAAAGACGTAGCCTCCTTCAGGCCAATGGGGACAAACAGTACTTGAAAAAGTATGCTAAGGCTTCACCTTACGTAGATTATATTCCGGTGATTCGATATGCTGAGGTTCTGTTAAATTATGCCGAAGCGGCTGCGCAGGCCGAACAGCTAACGATCGCATCCGCACTCTTAAAGGCTGTACACCAGCGTTCTGACGGGAGTTTTGAATTTCCTGTTGCCGCTCTGACAAGCAAAACGGCCATCTTGGAAGCCATTGCCAAAGAACGACGAATAGAATTGTTAGGTGAGGGCTTGCGGGGTCAAGATTTGCTCCGTCAACTGAAGGAGCTGCCCGGCAAAGGTGATGCGAATATACAGACACCCTCTGTACCTACAACTGCACAGAACTATATTTTTCCGGCGCCTAACACGGAATTGGCGGTCAACAAACTTTTTAACTAAATTAATCTACTATGAATAATAAGACAAGCAAACTCCTTATTCCTTTACTGCTGGCCAGTGGAGGATCTTTACTGGCACAACAACAGACCTTATCACTCCAAGGAACGGTCAAAAATGGCGATGTGTCTGTTGTTTATCTGCAACGTTTTGAAAATAAAATATGTTACGGTTATTGATTCTGCTCTGGTGAAAAAGGGATCCTTTTCCTTTCGCAAGCAACTTCCGCTTCCCGACCTGTATGGTATTTCCACACAGCGGGATGTCATTCCAAACTATGTTTTTTTGGATGTCGGCGACAATAAATTAACGATCGATGCAAAAGATGACAACAGACAGCTGCTGTCTTTATCGGGGTCGAAAAGCCAGCTACTCTTTGAAGAATATCGGGCGCAACGTAAACCCGATATACGGGCCTTCATCCAAAAGTATCCGGATAATATCGTTTCCAGTTACCTCCTTTACAGAGAATGGTCCTATCGCTTGTCTCCGGATGAGCTGGAAGCTCATATTGCCCTGCTTTCTGGGCCGCAGCAGCAATCGCGTTATATACAGGAGCTCCGAAAAATTATTGCCGTCACACGGCAGGTTAGCATAGGGAAGAAAGCCCCGGCCATTGTCGCCAATGACACTGCTGGCAAACCGCAGGCTCTCTACGATCATTTGGGGAAATATACATTGATTGATTTTTGGGCGTCCTGGTGTCCTCCTTGCCGTAAGGAGAATCCTAATATTGTGGCCAATTATCAAAAATATAAAGGCCAGGGTTTTGAAATCTATGCCGTTTCGCTGGACAAGAAGAAAGAAGCTTGGCTCAAAGGTATTGCGGACGACCAACTGACCTGGCAGCATGTCTCCGAACTAAACTACTGGAATAGCGAAATTGCCGCTGCCTATGCTGTTCGTGCCATTCCGGCCAATTTTTTGGTGGATGATAAGGGGACAATCATTGCCAAGAATGTCCGTGGTGAAGAACTGGGGAAGGTGTTGGACAGTTTGTTTAATCAAGGGAAAACCGAGATCGGTGGACTGAAAAAGGATTTCAAAGGGCAGAATCCGATCAGTTATGAATCGACCCAATCCCAGGCGATCAGCCAACAGGAGCGGGGGACGTTTACTGTAGATCAACGGGTCTTTTTCAGCAATGACTATGACGGTGCCAGACTGAATGGACTAACAAAATCCAGTGACGGTATATACCACCTGCAGGTCGCACCGGAACGAGCTCCGATCAATCCTAGTCCCTGGTATGGTTTTCAGGTCTGGTCCGCCCGCGATACGACGATAAAAATCCAGCTTGACTATCCCGATGGCGTACGTCATCGCTATGACCCGAAAGTGAGTACGGACGGAACGAACTGGAATAAGCTCAGCGGAGCTTCTTTTGACCTGCCGATTTCCAGTAAGAGAACATGGATCTCGGCACAGGCAAATATTCCGTCGAAAGCAGTATATAGCTGGATTGAACAGGTTAATCCTGCTGTTCAAATACAAAAACAGGAAGTGGGTAAAACGGCGCTTGGTAAACCTGTTAATGTATATGTAGCGGGCAATCCACAAAGTAAAAAGGCTATTGCGGTCCTTGGGAGGCAGCATCCGCCCGAAATTACAGGGCATTATGCCTATGCCAGCTTTGTCGAATATCTTTTGGGCAACAGCGAAGATGCAAAGCGGTTTCGTGAGAAATATCGTATTTACCTGACCCCCATCGTTAATCCCGATGGAGTGGATCTAGGGCATTGGCGTGCCAATGCCAATGGTGTTGACCTCAATCGTGACTGGGCCGAATTTAACCAGCCCGAGACCGTTGCGCTGCGCGATTATTTTAAACGGGAAATAGAGCAGCAGGGCCGCGAGCTTTATTTTGCCATCGATTTCCATTCTACGGGAAGCGATATTTATTACACGGTGGATCCTGCCTTGCCAAGTCGGTTTCCGGGCTTTGTATCCAATTGGATAAGCACAGTCAAACAAGCTATTCCTGGGTATGAACCGCTGGTAAAGCCCTTGTATTTAGGTGGACCGACCTACACGGCTTACAGCTACTTGTATAAAACGTATCAGGCCGAAGCATTGGTCTATGAAATTGGCGACAATACCGACGCTGATTTTATTCAGCGTAAAGCCCGTATTTCTGCACAAAAACTAATCGAGAAACTCAATGAAAGCTAGTTCATACAAATATTGGAAACACAAGCTCATTGGTCTGTTGCTGGTGGGGATTGCTCCAGCTTTCGCCCAGGGGTCAGCTACGGATAGTTTGATCGTGGCTAGTGATTTGGTTCGAATAAAAAATATCATTGATCTACAGGTGAAACCTGACGGCAGCGAACTGGCTTATGCTGTGCGCGGTATTGTTGCCGATACGACCAAGCATGCCGTTTTTCGCTATGAAACGCTCTGGTATGTAAACAGGACAGCATCGGCAGCAAAGCTTGATCCGCAGCAGGTGGACCAGCAGTTTACGCAAATATTATACAGTCCGGATGGACGCCGGTGGGCTGTTGGCAAGGGAAGCAACAAACGTTCGCAGCTTTTTTTATTTCCATCAGACGGTCAGCAACCTCAACAGCTAACCAAGCTCGAGCAGGGGGTGGGTACTGTACGATTCAGTCCTGATGGTTCAAAGGTTCTTATATCAAGTAGCTTTACGCTTGGCGAGCTGGTAAAAAGTAAAGATTTCAATCCGGCTGGCCAAGTACCGGCATGGTCTTTGGAAAAACCTGCAGATAAGGGCAATGCATCCTTATTAGCCGAGCCTGCACAAAAAGATCGCGATGGTAGCCTGCCCCAAATAATTGCCTACCTAAAACATGATGAACAGCAGGATATCGCCAAGTTGACCAACAAATTGCAGTTTCAGACAGAAAATTCTACGACGGGCGAAATCCGCTTTACGCAGTGGTACGTCTTGGACCTCGCTGCTAAAACACCGCCCGTCGCATTAACCCAGGGCTTTCGAAGTCATACAGGAGCGGAATTTGTAGGGAATAACAGGGTTCTTTTAAGCGTAGAGACCGAAAATGGTCTTCATCCGGATCGTGTAGGATCGACCGATCTTGTTCTATTTGATCTGTCCAACAACAAAAGACAGGTTATTTTGGGTGATAGCATACATCGTTTTCAGGTGGCTGCGGTATCTGCATCGGGAAAATGGGTGGCCGTGAATCGAAGTCTGCAGAATTCATTGACGGTAGGTGGATTGTTTATCTATGATACCCAAAATTGGAAAGGGAATAGCTTGGGCGTGGACCGTAGCTTGAGCAATGTACAGTTTGCGGCAGATGAAAAATCTGTCTACTTTATTGCGTCGGATAGAGGCGGGCGCACCCTGAATCGTGCGGATATAAAAAGCCGAACTATACAAACCTTGAGTTCGGTGGAAGAGGGGATTGGCGATTATTGGGTAAATGGGCAGAAAGCGTTCTATACAAAAACCACCTTTGCAAACCCATCAGAACTGTACCGCGCAGACCCCAACTTTAAAGCGGGGACCGCCATTACGGCAATCAATTCAGCTTGGCTCTCGGGAAAAAATATTGGAATTGCACAGAAAAGCAGTTTCCGAAATGAAAAAGGACTGGAAGTAGACTATTGGCTCTTGAAGCCTGCACATTACCAGAAGGACAAACGTTGTCCGCTACTGGTAGAGATTCACGGTGGCCCAGCTTCAATGTTCGGTCCCGCGGATGCCAGTATGTGGCACGAATACCAGTATTTTCGCGCACGAGGCTATGCGGTATTGTTTTCGAATCCACGCGGATCGAGCGGCTACGGGGAGCAATTTTTAAAAGCAAACTTTAATGACTGGGGGGCGGGGCCATCGCGTGATGTGCTTGAAGCCGTGGATCTGTCGCTTGCCACCGGTATCGTCGACAGCGCGCAGCTATTTATCACGGGTGGATCTTACGGTGCGTATTTAACCGCCTGGATATTGGCACATGACAGTCGATTCCGTGCTGCATCCAGCCAACGTGGGGTATATGATCTGTATGTCTTTTTTGGTAGCGCCAATGTGTGGCCAATGCTGAAACGTTACTTTGATGGATTTCCATGGGAAAAGGGTATGCGCGATATTCTTTTGGCGCAATCGCCGACAACGTATGCGGAGAATATAAAAACACCTTTACTGATATTCCATGGGGAGCAGGATAATCGTACAGGCCCTGTACAGAGCGACTTTTTATATAAACAGCTTAAATATTTGGGACGCGATACGGAATACGTCCGGCATCCACGCGCAGATCATGAGATCACACGCTCTGGAGATGTCGGCCAACGCCTCGATCAGCTGTTGCGAACGTATGAATTCTTCGAACGTTATCGGCATTGATTTCTTCGACTTCTTAAACTGCTACGATTCATCCGATAGGTTATACTGAAGTCAAAGGGTTAGAGCAACGCTCGCTAAACTTGCTTGATTGCCAAGAAATAGCCTTGGCAATCAAGCAAAATTTAATCTACAAGTGTCACCAACATATCCGCCAATTTTTTTGGCGCTGTGAGCATGGCATCGTGACCCGTAGCAATCTCCCGATAGTGCCAGTTGAGCTTGTGGTCGCTTTGCACTTTTTCACTCATCTCCTTCATAATGGGCAGTTGTGGATCCGTGCATGCGATATACACCAAGGGTAATCCATTGCCATATGGATTTTTTAGCCGCAAACGCTGTGCGAATGTGCCAAAAGGTTGTGGGCTGAGCCTTTCCTTGACCCAAGATATCATGCTGGGCACTGTAACACCAAACAAAGTAACATCAAAAGGAACGAAATTTTCTTTTCGCTGAATGTTTTTAAGTTGAACTTCTTGCACAGCCTTCGGTTGCAAAGAAATGGCGCTCTGCCCATCTTCAATGATCATAGCGTCCAGAAAGATCAATTTGTGCAATCGTGACGGAATGCGATCGGCAACTCCGGCAATCACGGCACCGGCGTAGCTGTGCCCTACAAGATACACATCATTTAGATCTTCCATCTCGATCAAGTTGACAATGTCTTGAATATGAGTGTCGATATCGACCGATGGATCGATCAGATGTTTGCGTTCGCCAAGTCCCGTTAGTGTTGGTGAATAGACTTTGTAGTGTGCATCAGTAAGTTTCTGTGCGACGTCCTGCCAGCACCAGCCTCCATGCCAGGCCCCGTGAACCAGCACATAGGTAGGCCGATGATCTTGATGTTGAGCGTATCCACTTAACATACCGTAGCATAGCAGGATAAGCAGAAATAAAATTCTCAGTTGTTTCATTTTTTTATAATTTTATATTGTTTTTGTAATACCTTACAAAGGTAAAATCAAGCTTTTTTCCCCACAATAACTCATCCTGAAGTGAGTGGCTAGAAATTTTTATTGAAAATGGCAACACCTCGAAAAGAACAATCGACTAACACGGAGAATCTAGAGACTTTAGCACAGGCATGCGATGTGAACGAAGTATTGCTGCAAATAGCATTGCGTTGGAAAATGCAGATCTTATATTGTATTGCAGAAGATGTATCTCAATTTAGCACCTTAAAAAAAATGTTTCCTACGCTTTCCGATCAGGTACTGAGCAAACGTTTAAAGGAGTTGAAAGAGGAATCGCTTGTCGTTACCGAAAATATTGAAAATACCATACCTCCGCAGATTCGCTATAGCCCAACAGAAAAAGGGAAGGAGCTGTTGAAGATTATCCTTGATCTGCACCACTGGGGGCTCAAATGGAAAATGACGGAAAATGACTATTGTCAACTGAATGTGGTAAACACAAAGATCTAAGGTTTACTTTCGTTGCCCCTATTCTTAGGTTACTTTTTGCTGTTGACGCGAGAATGGATCTAGGGACGATTCACTAAACTCTGCATATATTTTTTGGGTTTTTTGCCTATATGCTTTTCAAATATTTTACTGAAATGACCGAGGTTTTCGAAGCCCATTTGATAGCCGGCTTCGGTAACGGTCAGTTTTTCGTCGCGTATAAGCCGCGCGGCTTCTCTCATGCGCATGAGCTGATAGTAATCGTAGATGCCCATACCAAATATCTGTTTAAAGATTTTTCGAAGCTTTAGTTCGTTCATACCTGCTATCTGTTTTAATTCGGCAATGCTGCTTGACTCGCTTAAAGACGAAACAATTTTGTCCCTAACTTTATAAACCGCATCAATATCAAACTTACTGATTTTCTGCTCAGGCACCCTGCCACGCTTTTTTAAGCTTTCGAACAGGTAAAAGAGCAGTTCCATCGCTTTCATCTTGTAGTAGAAGCTTTTCATGCTAGACGGTTCGGTTTTTTTTACCAGTTCATTGATCGTCTGCAAGATATCATCGGTCATCAGTTCTTCGATCCAAAAATTGTTTGCACTGTCAAACACGAATTTAAATGTTGACTCTTCTTCCTGTAAAAATGTTTTCAGGTAAGCCGCGCTCACACTGATGGAAACATAAGACAGGCGTGTACCTTTTTTAAAATGTAATGTCTGGCCTATGTTGTATGGAAATATACGCACAAAGGGCGGCCCGGCCGTGTTTCGCGCTCTTGTCTTCGCATCTTTGCGCTCGATATCGTATTCAACTATATTGTAAAAAATAAATCCTATGCCGTCGCTGATGTCAGACTGGCTTGTCATACGGGTAAAATCATTTTTTACATCGAATGATCCAATATGCATAGCCATATCGGGCAGAAAGGTAACGCCTTTGAAAGAGACCACATCGAAATGCTGCAAGACATTTTTAAAAATTACACCCAGCTTATTGGCAAACCGGGTAGCGTCATTTTCGACAGGAGTGTCCATATGAGTTATTTTTTTCGAACATTAATAGTTTTTTTTCGAATATTTTACTTGTAAAGCTACAACTAAATTTGCGTTATTAATAAAGTTAACCCATTGAATATAGTGTAAGATGAAAAAAAGAGTATTGATTTCAGGTGCCAGTTTTGCAGGTTTAACATTAGCCTACTGGTTGAATAAATTTGGTTACTCCGTAACTATGGTGGAATTGGGGAAAGATCTCCGGACAGGTGGCTCACCTATTGATGTGCGTGGTGAGGCGTTGGACATTGCGCGTGAGATGGCTATTTTTGATCAGATCAAACAAAATGAATTTGTGCATACGGATGAAGTTGTGGATGCAAACGACCAAACGTTGGCGACTTTCTCCATAAATACCTTGTCTGAATATTTAGGCGATATTGAGATTCATCGCGGCGATCTGGTGAAGATCATGTATGAAATTATTCCCAAAAAGGATGTGAACATTGTTTTTGGCGACAGTATATCCGCAGTGGTTCAACACGATGACCGGGTAGATGTAGCGTTTGAAAAAGGAAGTCCGCAGTCTTACGATTTTGTCTTTGGCGCAGATGGAACCCATTCGATCGTGAGAAAGCTTGTTTTCGGACCGGAAGAGGATTTTAAGAAGTTTCTGGGCGTCTATTTCGCATTTGCGAATGTTGATCAAATTCAGACAGGAAGGCCCAAGTCTACTGGTATTGTCTACCGCGAACTTGGCAAACAGGCCGTCATCTACCAGTTTAAAGATGCTGCGACCGCAATACTTCTGTTTCGTGCGCCAAAGTTAACTTGGAATTACCGGGATCGCCAACAACCAAAGGAAATTTTAAATGACTACTTTGGGGAAAACGGGAATTGGAAAATTCCGCAAATAATGGAAGCCATGCTCCAAACCGATGAACTCTATTTTGATGAAGCCTGTCAGATCAAAATGCCCTCCTGGACCAAAGGGCGCGTTGCCCTGATAGGTGACGCAGCCTATGCGCCTAGCTTCTTTACAGGCATGGGGACAAGCTTGGCAATGCAGGGGGCAACCTTATTAGCTAAAGAACTGCAAGGCAATAGCGATTATCAAACTGCTTTTGCAAATTACAATGCGCGCTTCAGGCCGTTCGTAGAGAATATTCAGGCACGGGTTGAGCATTCATTAAAAATTCAGTTACCAGAAACGGAAGCGGAACTAGCGGCATCGATTACCGCATTGAGCAATTCATAGAAGACGAGTGCGACCGAAGTGAGTGTCAGTTTTCAAAGTACATTATCTACTGTGTATTGCTTTTGTTACATTTTGTTTGTTTTGTGTGTAAAAAATAATTTCAGTATTTATACGTTTTTTTTGCTTTTAAAACACTGTTGACGGGATTGTTTTGCGGTATTTAACAATTTATTAATTCGAAATTTTTTCAATTGGTATTTAGTTTGATGTAAATTAGAGACATACGGTCATGGAGAGACCGCAACATTTATTTTAAACTTAAAACCAAAAGTTATGGCTTTCAAAGCAAGACTTCAGTTTTCAGGCAACGAATATGACGTGCTGAATGCTGACTACTCCTTCACCCGCGACGTCGATTCAAAGGGACGTCCTTCATCTTCAGTTTATGGTGGTACAATCAATGTCGAAGTAGAATCTACAGAAGATACTTCCGTCATCGAAGCTATGGTCAACAACCAATACAAGCCTATTGCAGGTACATTGCTGATCAAAAAACCAGACGAAGATGCCAAAATGAAAGAAATCAGATTTGAAGATGGTTACATTATTCGCTACGAGGAAGGAATCAACATAGTAGGATCGCATGCAATGACCTACAAATTTGTGATTTCTGCGCGCTCCATCAGCATTGGTGAAGCGACAAGCGAACAAGACTGGCCAAAAGCGTAACTCTTATAAACATCCGTAGGTGTATTGATAAGGCACGCTTAGGTAAGTAAAATTAAATTTTAAACCATTAAAAATTACGATTATGTCATTTAAAACAAGATTAACATTAGGAAGTAAAGAATACGATGTGATCCAGTGCAGGTTTTCCCTGCACCGTGATGTGGACTCTAAAGGACGTCCGTCATCGTCTGTATATGGCGGTACAATTACGGTTGAGGTCGAATCGACCGAAGATACCTCGGTCATTGAAGCGATGGTAAACAATCAGTATAAAACTGTAAACGGCAAGATCACGTTTAAAAAGAGTGAGGAAGATGCGACTATGAAAGAACTCAAATTTCAGGACGCCTATATCATCCAATACAATGAAGGAATTTCGGTCACCAACGATAAACCCATGACACTATCCCTGGTACTGTCATCGCGGGTACTGGAAATGCAAAATGCATCACTGGAAAATGATTGGCCTAAGGCTTAAAAGCTGCAATAGACCATGAAATTTGGAAAGACGGTCTATCGCAGGAAAGACCGTCTTTTTTGTAAACTCTATGAACAGCTAATTTATGTATTTTGATAAGCCAAAATTATTGATTGAGATGCATATTGACGGAAAGGAAGTGTCGCATTTCCTTTCGTTCAATATTCGTCAGCGTTTTAATGCCCACCACGAGTTTGAACTCCGAATAGAGCACGGTAAACTCGGTATTCCGGGGTTGATTAATTTACAGGATAGCCGCGCTTATGTAGGGCGTACACTGGCGATTTCTTTTGGCTATGCGCAGGGAAACATGCAAAATTTTTCGGGCATCATTACCGAAGTCTCCTTGACGCAAAACCATGGTTACCAAGGGGTGTTGCAAATTAAAGGCTACAGTCCTACCATATTGATCGATCGTGGCAAAGACCTGGGGTCTTATTATGGAAAATCGCTCGGCGATATTGTCAAGCTGGCAACCCAGGATGTCGTACAGAACGATCTACATATGCATGTTAACCCGAGTCGATCTGAACCGATTGATTACCTGATCCAATACCGTGAAAGCGATTTTGAATTTCTCAACCGCCTATCTGCAGAGTACCTCGAATGGTTTTACTACGATGGTGAGCGCCTTCATTTTGGCAAACCATCGGACTTGCCCACTGGAAAGGTGACCTATGGACGTGAGGTGAGCCGGCTTGATTATGGTATACAGATCCGCCCTGTAAACCACCGCCGCTTTAGCTATTTGCCGCAGCATGACCAGTTGTTGGAAAGTACGAGCAACGTCAAATCGGATGGTCATCCGGATCAGGTTTTTGCCATGCAGCGGGCTTCCGAAACCTTTAGTAAAGTGTTTAGTCAACCCCTGGACATCCGTGTGGATACACAGGGTGAACTGCAGCGTATCGTGCAACATCAGGAAGAGGCCAATGTAGGGCAGCTGCTCCAGGTGTCGTGCGACAGTGATTCACCGGCTATCCGTCTTGGTGCGCAGATAGAAATTGAGACAAGCCTGCGTCAGGACCTGAGCTTTGTAACCGATACCCTCGGTAAATTCCTGATTACCGAAGTGGAACACCACTTTGATGATGTGGGCCGCTATACCAATCGGTTTAATGGCATTTTAGCGAGTACAGAACGTATACCGGTGCGCGAATATATACGGCCACAGCCAGATATGCAGATGGCAGATGTCGTGGACAACAACGACCCCAGTGGTCAGGGAAGGATACGGGTGCGTTTCAAGTGGCAGTGTGCCAATAATGACGAAACAGAATGGTTGCGCATCATCACCCCAAATGCAGGTACGGGTGACCGGGGTGTCAATAGGGGGTTCCTTTCGATACCCGAAATTGGTGATCACGTCATTGTGGCTTTTGAAGAGGGCAGCGTAGCACGGCCCGTGGTAATGGGGAGCTTATACAACCAGAGCACGGCCGATAGTACACCGCAGATTCAGAACCACCTTAAGAGCATCACTACGCGGTCGGGTCATCTGATCGAGTTTGACGATAGCCAGTCTACACAGGGTATTAAGATAACGGATATTAAAGGAAATATTGTTCATATCGATAGCCAGGGTAGCAATGTAACGATCACCGCACTGGAAAATATGACGTTGAACTGTAAGAATATGCAGATTAACGTCACTGAAAATATGGATGTGCAGGTAGGTAATGACCAAAGTACGGCTGTTGGCAACAATCAGACCGTATCTGTGTCTAAAGATATCGCAACTACTGCAGGCAATAACTATTCGCTCACCGCTACCGGAGATATTAGTGAAGATTCGGACAATCGTACCGAGATTGCCAGCAAAGATTTTAATCGACAATCCGAAACATCAAACGAGCTGGCATCGGAAATGACGATCTTTAGCAATAAGGAAAACATGACCTTGCAGAGCGGAAAAACAATTGAGATAAACAGTGTCGAGAAATCTAAACTTTTTTAGCACATGCGTAAAAGGAACGACATAGATAAGATCTTTTTACTCCTGTTCATGCTGATGAGTATTATTTCGAGTTGTCAGGAATTAAAAATGAGTGAAAAAAAATACATATGGAGTGGGGCACTTGTTGCGCCCAGAGAATACCCGGTGGAAATATATGATGGGGCTTTGATTAGTGAAGATTATACCTACCGTTTTGGTCCGATCTATGGAATTATACAGCAAGGCTGGAGCGTACAGTCTAAGGGGATGGGATCGCCGGATGAGCCTGTAGCGCTTCCGGACGAACTGCAGATGACCTGGTATGCTATTCAGGAGGAAAAATTCTATACTGGAAAATGGAAGCTGGATAAGCAGCAGCTTACCACCATCTGGGAAGAAGGAGCAGTAGACGTCCGCACACAAAAAAAAGATGACTTTAAGACCTTCATCGTTGGTCTCGCTCCTGAAGGTAGACTAGCTCTTTGGGCGGACGGGCAGCGGCAGGTATTGTTAGCCATGTTTCAGGCACATGACACCACCATAACACAAGAAACGGCACATGAGGATTTCGAACACTTCTTCAGGAAGGAATATCGCGACGCAGCCTATAAACCTCAAAAATTATATGGTGATGAACTGTATGCCACTTTGGAAGGCCAGGGTTGGCCAAAGCCACAGCTGTATATGGAGTACAATAAAAAATATGCATGGAAATTTGCTGTAGAGGGCATTAAAATAGGCCCTAAAGATTATTTTTTTTATCAGTGCTTCAATGGAGAAAGGGATATGCCTTTGAACACCGACAGTGCGAATACGAATCTGCCGAAAGCGATTCCGGAGCATGTATATGTAAAATGGGCAGATGGGGATAAAAAGTATGGGGTGGCTGACGTAAAATTTAAGTATGAGATCCTCAAAAAAGCATTTGAGGAATTTGAGCCGACAGAAAAGATCGACTTGCTGTTTGAGATAGATCCTTCTGCCAATGTATTGAATACCTATTTGCGCTCATCTTCCAAAAAGATAAAAATTGTGGGCTACGAACCGGCATTGGTCCGGGTCGATAATTAGATCGTATGGCAAACGTTGAATTTAAGGAATATAATCCACCGCCAAGGAATACGCCTAAGCAATACAGCGTGACGATTGATATATTTTTTGACGGCACAAAAAATAACAAAAACAATACGGATGCTCGCCGGACGGGGCATAGTTCCTTCGCCAAATATGGAAAGTCAGACGATGAGTCCAGCTACCAGAATGACTGGTCTAATGTAGCGCGGCTTTGGGAGAATTGTACCAATGCCAACCGGCTCTACATTGAGGGAATAGGAACCACCGACCGCCAAAAGGACTCGACTATGGGCTATGCATTTGGTTCGGGTTTTACGGGTATCCGTTTTAAGGTGCGTAAAGGATGTGAACAATCCGCTGATATCATTAAAAGAGAGTTTGAGGCAAATGCGGGTAAAGTGCTTCGGCAGATTATTTTTAATGTGTACGGCTTTAGCCGCGGTGCGGCGGCAGCCCGCAATTTTGTCTACGAGATCGGCAAGGCAGCCTATAAGGGCCGAAAGGTAGAGGCCGAGGGAATAACGGCTTATTACGACGGTGATAATATGCCTGCTCGCGAGGAAATGCCTGCAGGAGGGCACCTTGGCTATGCCTTGAAGCTTAAAGGGATTAATTTAAACCCTGCTCATGTGATTGTTAATTTCCTCGGCATTTTTGATACGGTTGCTTCCTATTCTGAGCTTCCGATACCGCGCTTTTCTAACGATATCGCAGAACTCAATCTCAATACGCTCGGAAAGGCACAACATGTGGTGCATTTTACGGCCCGCGATGAGATGCGGGAGAACTTCTCGCTTACGCGTACGCCGAAAGGAATTGAAAAGGATCTGCCAGGAGTGCACTCCGATATCGGTGGAAGCTACCTGAGTGGGCCAGAAATCAAACAGGAAATTGAGACGGCCATGTTAAGAGGTACATTGGAGCGACTGCGCGATAGATTGATTGCCGACGGTTGGTATAAGCCCGGTGAATTGACTATTACCGATGGCTGGTACTGGGCATTGCGGGGTGAGAAACGTATGGTTCACAAAGAATATAGCTTTATACCGCTACATTTTATGGGACAGTTTGGTAAAGACAACAGTGCAGCGTTGGACCGCGGCAAAATGGAGGCTAAATATTCGATCAGCGGACATGCGCTACTGCAGAGCACAAAGTCCAAATTGAGTGCTTATGTCTTTAACGGCGCAGCTTATCCGTACGGTGGCAAACAGTTAACAAGTGCTAATTTGAATGAACTAAAAGCCCTGCGTTATGGTTATTTTCATCGATCGGCGCGTAGAGAAGGTATCGGAATGGATCCAAATAACAACTGGCAACGGGTGGAGTTAAAATAGAAACGTTATATCATTTTTTGAAATCCGGGACAGGAGGTAATATGGCAATTTTAAAACAAGCAATGAATATTAAAATAAATGTGCAAGCAAAATATAACTTACAGGTTACTGGGAAGGTACAGAAGCTTGCTGATAAGCTCAATGCGGAAGCGCGTGAAGGAAATTTGATATTGGCGAGTAATAAAAGGGTGCATGGTCGTGGAAACAAGGAGGGCGAAATATGACAAAGAGATTCAGTTTGTTGGTTGATGATGATTCCCAGGGCGTTGGTTACCAATCGCCTTTGCTGGAAGCTAATAATGAGCAGAACAGTATTCCAATATTGAAGCAAATCAAATTCCAGCAACTGAACCTACAATGGCCGATCAATAGTTGGCGAAAATATGGCGTGCAAATAGATTTCTCGGAGGGAGATGAAAAAAACGAAATTAAATTTGAAACGGTAATTACGCGTTTGGATGACCATTCTACGGGCGATCGTGTTGTTGAGATCAACCGTTCTGAGGATATATGGATCAATGAGAAGGAACCCGATTTGGTGATGGACAAATTGGCACACGAAACCGGAAAGGTGATTTACCCACTTCAGCTAAGGGTGAACGCTCTTGGGGAAGCGATAGCTATAGAAAATCACCCAGCGATAGTTAAACGCTGGACAGAGACGAAAAAGAATCTATCGAGTTATTTTGAAGGTGAATTTTTTGACAAATATATTTTCAAAACTGAAGCTGTCTTATTCGATCTCGACCGTTTTACTTTTGCTGTGCTCTATCGGGACTGGTTTATGCAAAGCTATTTTCTTCCGATTTTTAAAAACTATGGCGAAGATAAAACGCGGCGGGATTATTTGAAATTTCCGTTGCCTGCAAGTTTCGCAAATCCGGGATTTTTTACCCAACAGACTATTGTCGGACACACAACCGATCAAGGAGCAATTGAGTTAATCCACCAGGGCGAGCTAAAAGAAGACGAAGGTTTAACAATTCAGAAATATAAAGGTAATTATGAAGCACTAATCAGATTGAACCCTTTTCACAATCATATAGTGGCTTACAAAGGGCAGTGGAACATTAGAGAGCATGATAAAGATATAGCTGTAGGAATAAAATATTTTGAATTGGACAATCCAGCTCTTTTTTCAAAAAATAATTGGACTATAGCAAATCAATCTCAGGCTGCGGAACCTGAAAAAGAAAGACAAGGGAGTTTTTTAAAGAAATTATTTGATTAACTATGGCAGAAAAACATGTAGTCGTACAGGGTGCCGAATGTATGTGTAAATTCGGTACCAGCCCTGATAAATTAAAAGTATTGAAGAATTCCAAGGAATTTGTAAACGATAAAAATGCCACAAAAAAGAGTATCGCGAGTACGGTAGATCTAGGTGCCACGTTTGAAAAGAACATGTTTGGATCTTGTTCCAAGCTGAATAACAAACCTTGCAATGCAGTGGTATCCGAATGGTCCAATTATTACCAAGATATTATTTTAAAAAATGGAGGAAAGATACTTTTGGAAGATTCCAAAGGGGCTTGCCCTATAGGTGGAAAAGACTGTATATCCATTGTGCAACATGGACAGAAGGCTGAACCGTCTGATGAGAACAAAAAAAATGCAAACGAGAATGTACAGAGCCAGTTAAATCCAATGGAGATACCTGATGAGCTTTCTACAACAAGTCAAGAAGAGGTTATTGATGCTTAATTCGTATTTATGGCAAAGAAAGGTGTAAAGAGAATTGATGTACTCCCCGGAACTCCGCTAATAAGCAAGAACAGTTCGGTCATTGTGATACCCGCCGCTACAGCTATCAAGTTTCAGGTAGCAGAATGGTTTCCGGGAACATCTGAAGCCGAAAAAAAAGGTGAAGTATTCTGGATCAGGCAATCGGAAAATAGAGGTGTGGATTATTTTAAGCAAAAGAAAAAATTCAACGACTATAGTTTATCAATTCCAAAGAGCTTGGCGGGGGGTACGCGGTTTTATTTGGAAGCGAGTTTAACCGGCTTTAAAGATAAGGAAATTACTGGGGTATTTGTTCGCGCTTACGCGCCCTATCGCGTGGTGAAATCCTATTGGAAGGAAAACACACCGAGCAACAATCTACAGATTCATAATGGCAATCCCACACAATTCAACCGTCCGCTACTGCTCAATCTTGTTATGGAAGGTGTCAATGATTATGAATGTATCGTGGAGATTTATAATTGTGAGGCAAACCTGTTTTCAGCCACCGATGATCAGCTCGTAGGTACCTACACACGAACTGTAAAAAATGGCGAGTTAAATCTGGAGATTGCTGCTTCGGAAACCATGCGATGGAAAACAAAAATGGGATTTAAGAAACCCAAAGAACGCTTTTACATTATGATCAGGGTTAAAGGGCAGAAGGGATATATTAAAGATACCACACCTAAAGAAGATATACGGCATGCAGTACATCTGTATATTCTCAACCAGGTCGGCGTTTGGCTAGAACCCGTGATGCCAAAGACCAATAAAGTTGTCACAGTAAATGAGAATGAAGCCAAGCCGCAGAAGAATGACCACTGTAAATTTCAGACAATCAGTGTTCATGATCGCGAAAAGGTGACGATTTTATTTAACGAGAAAGACCCGAAGACTTTCGCTGTAGCGGAAAAGAATTATCGCTTTTCATTTGATCTTTTTTACGGCACGGATCAGTATGAAGTGCCGCAGGAGTCAAAAGCTATATTGAATAATATTGTAAAATTCTTAAAAAATAATCCCCAGATATCTGCGAAGGTTGAGTCCTTTGCAGATATACGTAATACCCATGAATATAATCAAAACTTAACCGATAAGCGTGCTAACCGCATCTTGAGCTACCTGTATACCAATGGAGTAAGCAATCGTTTGACAGTAGGTTCGTATGGTGAATCAAAAGCCAAACAGTTCCAGTATTTGACGAATGAAGACCGCCCGATACATAAAATTAACCGTAAGACGGCGATTTCCTTTGATCTGAAAAATCTCAAACGTATTTTTTATAATACTATTCTCCCTAATATGGAGCAGCAGACCGATCTGTCTATTTATATAAAAGGCTTCGATACGGCGGGATGCTTATTTAAGGGCGATAAAAAGCATGATAAGAATAAAGCCAAATACCTTGAATTAGTCAACGTCAATCAAAGCCGCGAAGCGGTTAAGGATATCAGTATTTCAGGTGAAAAGCTGAATATAAAAGTGTTTTCGTTTGAAGCAGGTATGTTTCCTACTCAGATCGCATTGACTCCAAATCGGTATGAATTACGCATCAATTCCTGTGCTTATTTTCCAGACAAATCGCAGACTACTGTTGTCGTAAATGCATTTACGGACGCGGTATGGATTATACACGCAGTATATGATTATACCGGGAAATATCCTTTGAACTGCCGCGGGACTGCAGTGGATACGCCGATTGTTATTGGTGTAGCGGGGTTGATGGAAAAGGCACAGCCGTATATCGATCTCTATCTTAAGGTGCTGGCGTATTTTCCAATGATGGGACCCCTGCATGGTGAACTTTTGAAATTGGTGATCGAGTACTTTAAGTCCGAGGCTGAGATGTACGGTTTAGGCTATGGAAAAAAATGGAATTTTAGCGGAGGTAAATTTGGGAAAGAAGAAAGCTATGCGCAAGGTAATCAGGATCTGGTTGAAAAAGGGATATTGACGCTCACCATTTTGGTTATGATTGTCGAAATAATTATAGCGGTATTGACAATGGGAGAATCTGCAGCGACAAAACTTCCAAAGCTTAAAAAATTGGCTAAGGGAATTAAGAAGGTGCAAGATGCCGGAAAGAAAGTCACCGACCTCGGATTTGATTTTATATTTCCGAAAGTTGCATTTACCTATGGCTCATACCTCGAAAAAGTGAACAAAATTGTTCATTTTGTCACACAATTTAATATCAAAGCAGACCCTGT
The DNA here is from genome assembly GCF_030818895.1 of Sphingobacterium zeae. Classification (NCBI taxonomy): domain Bacteria; kingdom Pseudomonadati; phylum Bacteroidota; class Sphingobacteriia; order Sphingobacteriales; family Sphingobacteriaceae; genus Sphingobacterium; species Sphingobacterium zeae. The sequence goes on along the minus strand of NZ_JAUTBA010000001.1, from coordinate 3,609,262 downwards.
GATCGGAATAAAGTTTGCTAAGAAATTGGAATTAAAAGATTTATTGGCAAACTCCTTTATACAAAATGATAAAGATCTAGCCGATTCTTTAGAAAAAGAAAAAATAAATCGCGATGATTTGTTAAAAGATAATTTGAAAAAAACTGCTCGAAATAAATTAGCTGGTAAACTAACGGATGGTATAGGTGAAGGATTTCAGACATTATTAGATGAAGCAGGTGTAGACGCTAAAATCAGTATTTTCTTTTCAGGAGAAATTAAACAGGAATACCAGCTAAAAGTGTCCGCACCTGCTAGCTACGAGCAATATGATGGCAAGGTCGAGGTGAAAAATCAGCTCGTTTCTGGTTTTAATAACAGTGCCGGTAAGTCGATCGGTGAATCTTCCATTAAAATGAAAGGCGAATTAGAAGCAAAAGGTAGAGTTTACTTGGTCGGCTGCGTACCTATAGATCCTTTTTCTGCCCAGCGTTATTTTGGGAATTTCGCTACCCGTATCGATGCTTTTCTTTCTGCAAGTATGGAATCTCATTTTAATCATACACGCACTTGGAGTGCAGGCGATCGCGAGGGGCTTTATTACCAAGATACGATTTATTTTTCGGGTATTAAAGGCAGTGTGCAGTTGGGTGTGGATTCCAATCGTGGAGATGATGACACATGGGATGTTGCCAATAAAAAGGCTAATCTCATCAATACTGAATTTAATTTGTTTGGTGAACACACATTTAAAATGCCAAAAATTCAATTTTTATAACATGAAGAACTTGTTTATATTAATCCTCCTTGTGACTTTGTCATGCCAAAATAAAGTTAATAATATGATTACAGCACCCATAACCGAATCCAATCCAACGGTGATTACGGCTGATAATGCCCTGTCCGTAAAAGAAAAATTGATTAAACATTTTCCGAAAGAACCTTTATACTATGTCTACATGGATCATGAGCAGTGTTTTTTCGAGATATTGGTCAATGATATTCCGGCATTTCGTTATTTTCAGGATGGTGGGATTATGTCTCCTGTGATTTTAAACAATTATATCGCTAAATCGGGCAAGCAGAAAATCACTTATCGCCTTTACCCACAGACGTCACGCGAAAATGGGGAAGGATTTGAGACTTTAACACCTTATACCCGATTTAATTTAACACTTTATTCTCGGGATAACGCAGATACCCTGACGAGTTTTGATAAACGGATGAAAATATTGGAACAGCCCAATCTAAAAAAGGATGACGGCAAAACTTTTATTGGAGCAGGTTTACCATTTTACGAATACACCTTAGAATTTGATGCCAACGTACCGTACGAACAATCGCCATCGCTCGAAACAGCTGTTGACTTAAAATCTATGGATAAAGAACTATTGGAAAAGAAGACAGTGGAGGCCTACCGCTATTTGGGAAAATTAATAAGCGATAAAAACAAGGATCAGTACTTTTCACTGGTGTTCAATAGTGATATGCGACAATTACAGTCAGAGTACTATACATCCGAGCATTTGAAAGAAAATGGTAATGATGATTTATTTTATTTTAATACTCCATCTTTTAAGATCGAGCCATTAGCGGATTATGCGATGAAAATCTATGGAAATGGAAAGCTTGTATGTTTGGAGCATACTTCAATGGATACAAGACTTCAGGGAAGGTCTTCCATCTGGGGAAAATATAATGCGGAAGAGGGTGGGGTACGTGTGCGCTTTCTGCGGATATTACTTTACCTACCGAAAGGAAAAGATACATTTGAAATTTGGTAAAGAAAATAGGTAGGCATAATGGTTATGATAATGAATCACAATAATGCAACTATGAAAATAAATTTATTAATGCTATTATGTGTTATTGGTGTTACATCATGTAATTCTCAAAACAGAAATGATTTATTGTCCATGCATTTTGATCAACCTATAACTGTATTGATCGGCGAACATAAATTAGAACAGTTTCAAGATCCGAATTATGGGATTTATACCTATAAAACAGATCAATTGGATGGTTTTAAAATTGCAGACATAGATCTTTCAACCTATAAATATCCAAATGGGCCAGTAGCAGATTTTAATAGAATACAAATATATGTAGACAGTCGGACGTCCAAGAAATACTTAGGCTTCAGGTATACAACAGTAAGACAGGATGAGATTCAGGAATTGATTGCCTCTCTTAAAAAAAATTATCCTGAATTTGAACAAAGAAAAGATTCTGCAGGTGACGTTTATCTGTGGGACTTAAAGTCACTGAATGCCTGGTTGTTTTACTATCCGAATCATTCTGTTGATGGTAATGGTAAAGATTTCCTGAATTCAAATTTCCTGTATGTGAAGAAAGGAACTCGTCTGGACGACTCAAAAGACAGTTCAATCCCTACGATTTGGCAACAGATAGATGGCTTATATCCTAAAGATTAGAAGGTATGCAAAAATCATATTACAACTTGGATTTTGGAGCGACGATGTGCGAATTTCAAAATAAGGTAAATAATTTTGCGGTTTTTATGTTGAATATTGACGGTATTGTTGCATCTGAAATACCGCTAAATGGTGGGAGATTTGGAAGCGGAGAACAGCAGCTTGAAATAAGGGCGTTACCATTAGATGGTGAGCAAACGCTCCATCCACAGGCGAATTTTCATTATCAGGTAAAGGCTGTTGACGTCAATACCGCAAATTGGAATTGATTCAATCAAAGCTGATATTGAAGCTGGATTTAAGATGATGGAACTGGATCAAAATTGTATCTTGGAAATAGCTGCTAATGGCCGCTTGTGCGGTTTGGTACGTCTAGATGGTAACTCCGCCATGGTTTTGGAAAATAAAAAAACATAGGAAGAACTTATCATTGACCTCTGGCTCTGTGAAAATACGAATAAAACGTTGAGTATTTTTTAGTCGTCAATTTTTGGTAGTTTAAAATTATGGGTAAAAATTATTATAGCACTAATTTCAGTTTTTCTATGTTGCTTACCATCATGCTGGAAATATCTTGTGTCGGTACTGGTGAGAAAATTGCCCACCCACCAATTACAGAATCAAATCCGACGACTGTTTCGGTGGGTAATGCCCTGTCCGTCAAAGAAAAGATGATCAAGCATTTTCCGATACAGCCTTTATACTACATTTACATCGATCACGAGCAGTGTTTTTTCGAGATCCTTGTGAATGATATCCCAGCATTTCAATATTTTCAGGATGGTGGTATTATGTCGCCCATAACTTTGAATAATTATATAGCTAAATCCGGAAAACAGAAAATAACTTATCGTCTCTACCCGCAGACGGAACGTGAACATGGCGAAGGGTTTCAACAATTGACACCGTTTACCCGATTTAATTTGACACTTTTCTCGAGAGATAATAGGGATACAGTTGCTGGTTTTGATCACCAAGTTCAGTTGATAGACCATGCTAATTTAAAAAAAGAAGATGGTAAAACCTTTATAGGAGCAGGTTTACCATACTATGAGTATACAGTTACTTTCGATGCTTCAGTACCGTATGAAGTCCCTGCGCTAGCTAACGCAACGGATTTAAGCAAATTATCGAAAGATGTGCTTGAAGAGAAAACACTTGAAGCTTATAACTATTTTAGGGATTTGATAGCAAATAAAAATAAAGATGTCTATAGTGCACTAGTTTTTAATAGTGATGTGAGGCAGATTGTAAGCTTATATCAGGATGAAAATGATGTCCGTGAAGGTGGGAATGAAGATATGTTTTATTTTGACAACCCTACTTTTAAAGTCGAGCCTATAAAGGATTTTACCTTAAAACTTTATGGAGATGGGAAGCTCGTTTGCCTGGAGCATAGTTCATTGGACTTACGCCTCCGGGGTGGTTCTGCGATTTGGGGTAAGTATAAAGGAGATACAGGTGGTACCTTTGCGCGTTTTTTAAGGCTGTATTTATACATCCCGAAAGGAAAAGACTCCTTTGAAATTTGGTAAAGAAAAATAGGGAGACGTAATGGATATGTTAAGGGAAGGATTAAAATTAGGTGATGTAATCTTTTCGACCTATAAATATCTAAAAATTTTCGACTGCAGAGTCTTTAATCACGGTGCTAAAAAAGGATAATTGATGGAAAATTATAATAATAAACGATGAAACAACTAAAGTTTATAGGTGCATTATTTCTCGTGTTAGTGCTAACGTTATCGTGTAAACCTTCGAGCAACCAATCGAAAGGAGTTCTAGACACCACGAATAAAACTAACGTTAGTATACCCGAAAGAACAGATTTGAAAGTAGTAGATCTAATTGATATAAAATTGTTAGAGCCGTTTGAAGATATTAAAAATTCAGATGGTTCCACGCTGAAATCAAATGGGAAGAAATATGAAACCATGAGTGGGTTACAAGCGGTTGGGTACAATGCAAATGCTGTTTTCACATTCGATAATGTAATTTTGAGTTCGTCAGAACATCCAACTGAAATAATTTTTCATTTTGAAAAAGGCTCTGCTGTCTTGAAATTCGTTGAAGTCAAAATTAGTGATGAAAAGATTGGGAAATCTTTATTGGTAGCATTAAATCGTAGTTTCGGAAAACCAAGTTTTGAACAGAATACAGACAAGGACAATGGAATGGGGGTTGACGAAAATGGAAACGCAATCTCTAGCGCTAATTATCCCAAGCAAAACTTTATGGTTTGGGAAAAGAGCGACAATAAAAAAAGTTATTTTGTTTTACAGCACAGCGACGGTGGAGCGAAAGTGACGGAACTGACTATTTTAGATCCAGATGAAAAATTTGCAAAACAATTTATAAGTGTGCGATCCTTTGATTGGTATAATAACCATTATTAATGCAAATATAGCGATAGCAAATACTAAACTAATTTGATTTTACGAATACACTTTATAATTTGATGCCAACGTACCCTACGAACAATCGCCATCGCTCGAAACAGCTGTTGACTTAAAATCTATGGATAAAGAACTATTGGAAAAGAAGACAGTGGAGGCCTACCGCTATTTGGCAAAATTAATAAGCGATAAAAACAAGGATCAGTACTTTTCACTGGTGTTCAATAGTGATATGCGGCAATTACAGTCAGCGTACTATACATCCGAGCATTTGAAAGAAAATGGTAATGATGATTTATTCTATTTTAATACTCCATCTTTTAAGATTGAGCCATTAGCGGATTATGCGATGAAAATCTATGGAAATGGAAAGCTGGTATGTTTGGAGCATACCTCAATGGATACAAGACTTCAGGGAAGGTCTTCCATCTGGGGAAAATATAATTCCGAAGGGGGTGGGGTACGTGTGCGCTTTCTGCGAATACTACTTTATCTACCGAAAGGAAAAGATACATTTGAAATTTGGTAAAGAAAATAGGTAGGCGTAACCCTTTTAAAACACTTTACTAAGGAGGCAATGAAAACTAGTAAGGCAGTTAATACGTTATCTAATTAATATAAACTTAATATTGAATTAAGAGGAATTGCCTGTCAAAGAGTTATAAATATAGCTGATAGCAAATGTAAAATCTTATTATAAATAGATTGTTGAAAATGAGTGTTTTATTGCGCATTTTTTTCATTAGCTCATATAGAATGCGTACAGCGACACGCTTGATGAAACGAAAGTAAACCCTAGCGCTGTCACGATAATCCGATTACCCCCTATAGTTTAAAGATTTGTGGCCTGTTTTTTGCTTTTTATGATCAGGGGTAATTTAACTATCGTGCTAGTTTGAATATTCCTTTGGAAAAGATGGTCTTATCATTAAGATTATCTTATGCTCGTATAGTTTTAGTAATTATCAAAATTGTGAAGTAATGTGATTTTAGAATAAATTGTGATTCATGAAGCCTATAAACCAAAAAGAGATAAATGCGGCATACCGCAAATTTATCATTTCATTCACCTTCCTACTGCTGATAGCATTATCCAGCTTATTTCTCTATTTAAAAGCTTCTGAAAAAGAATATGTGATCTTAAAAGAGCAATATGAAGAAGTGGAAAATTTAATGAACGCCCGCACGGATATCAATAGACAATTTGCGCAGATCAATCAATATTTCAGAGATATTGGTCAAGGTGATGCCGATATGTCTGCCGTAGCACGAAAGCGGGTGCTCCAAAATGAAATTGCAAAAGGATCGGGACATATCGGAAGGGTCATCGATGGCCTGAAAGTGGATAGCAGCAGAGCAAGCCTAAAGCTTTATCGCAGATTGAATAAAGATATCCTATTGGTATCGCGCCTACAGGATTCTTTATTTTCCACTAAAAACGTCATTGAAAGCAAACGAATGCAGCTTCAAAGTTGTATTACCATGAATAATCAGATTAACAAAGTTGTAAACCAAGGTTCTATAGTAGGAAGATAAGGTATGATTAAACTAAGCTTAGTCGAACGACGTGAACATTTTTTGCTGCTGCTGGCCGCGTTTGTATTGGCAATGACACTATTAGGATACGTTTTATTTTACAGCGACGGTCCGCGATTTGCCATCTCTAAAGAAGATCTTGCCCTCCGTATACGTGACGATCAAAAGTTTGAGGAATCAGCTAATTTGGCTTTAAAATATGTTGATAGCGCTTCGGCGCAGATCAAAAGATTTGATCCGACCGTACAGGCCGTTTTTATTGAAAATGATATTAAAAAGACCTTCTCGGACATTAATGCTTTGTACGCACAAAATAGCTTCGATAGTCGATATAGTATTTTTGCACAAGGGGCATTGTTTTACGAGAATTATTACGTCGATAGGCGGGAGTTGAAAGGTAATCTCAATGATATCGAGCGCATTTCCAAAAATCTCGACGACTGCATTGTGAACCGGAAACAATTGCAGCAAACGATCAATATGATGAATTCACGCTAATTGCAAATTTTGAAAGTCATTTTTTAATTAATCAATTGTAACTAAATGGATAGGAATTTTATTGAAGAGGGCGACGAAAGGAATGTCTCAAAGAGCAACCCTCGTATTTACTTGTTTATCATTATCTTTTTGGTCGTCGCTCTTTTAGCAGGGTTGATTTATTTCTTCAAGGTCTATACGCGATCGGAAGAGAAGATTAGCGCCAAAATTAATAAAACTGAAATTTACCTAAATGAAGATCTGATTTATGCCGACAACACCAATGGCGCTAAAAAGTGGGTCTGGGAATTTGGGAACGGCGATAAGTCGACAAAACAGCAAGGTACTTACCGCTTTAATAAGGTTGGGTCTTATGTGGTCAGACTCACCGTTAATGAAAATTTGCGTGAACAGTTTTTCGTTTCGGTAAAAGACAGTGTGGTGCATTCGATAGCACAGGATACCACATTGTTTATTAGTGGTTCTACAAACGGCATTGTGCTTGAAGAGATCCGTTTGGAAGCGAATGGACCTGGTGAAATATTCGAATGGTGGTTTGGTGAAACCGGAAAGGTGGATGCAATCGGTAAATCGGCTTTGTATACCTATACGAAACCTGGTGTTTATCAGGTGCGGCTGCGCTCGGATAAAAGTTCGAAATTTGCTACACACAACATCCGTATTGTTGACCCAGCAGCAGACATTAATCAGCTGGTGACCCCGGGCAAAGGAGCGCAGGATGCTCTTAACGATCTAAAAGAAAAAATTCAGGATATCGCCAATGGAGCCGATTTTAATTCAAAATATAGTTACATCTTATCGAAATACCTCTGTGGGGACGAAAAAGTGAAAGTGAATGTCGAAATGGATGGGCAGAAAAAGCAGATGGATATTTACGCGTATCTGATGGGACTCACTTTTTCAAAAGGAGTTACCATCAATGAAGTCACGGTGGAAAGCGCTTCGACGCCAAACGCCACAAAAGAATGTCCTACTTTAATTAAAGTTAAACAATCAAAATAAAGCCAAGCGCTGTATGAACTTAGTTAACTCTTTTCGGTTTTGTACCTTATGCCTGGGCCTGCTGTGGAGTGCCCTTAGCGCAAATGACCTCCTCGCGCAGTCTGCGACCTCCTTCGGCGGATCTGTGGTGGGACTGCCTATTCCATACCTCGAACCTAATGCTTCGACATCGACCAAAGAATCTTTCGATAAATCTAACCTCCCTTGGATTGTTTTTTCGGATAGAAACGACAATCATACCAGCACTTCGCCGGGTGGTACGCTCATGATGGAAAAACTTTCGTTTATGCAGCCATTTTATGTGTCGGAAGAAAAGGACGGCTACCTTAAACTGCTGCGGTTTAGCGATAATATGGTACGCGGTCTTAAGCTGAAAGATAAAAAACGTGTGGAAAGTGTGGGTTGGATAGCAAAGGATAAGTTGTTGCTTTGGCAGCGTTCTTTTGTCGATGTAGCAACCCGATTCCCCAATAAAGCGCTCACCATTATCAATGATGTAGAGCCTTTACTGAATGGACAGTATTATTTCGATAAAAAAGATTCTATTTTTGTTTTTGACGGACCTGACCTTAAAAATGGGAAATCTAAGGTTGCCCTGCATAATTACGTGTATATCTTCAAGAAGTCCGATGACGGCAAGCAGTTTCTGATTGGGTCGACGGATCAGTTTGTGCCGCGTGAGGCAGGAAAATATATCAAAGGCTGGGTATCAGCATCGGTCGTACAAAATTGGGGTCATCGCCTGTATTTTGCGCCCTATACATTTGAATCACCGCAGGCCGATACCGTGGTGGCAAAGATCAATAAGAATCGTATCGATGGATTTGAGCCTTATAAGGTCGACCCACTGATAGATACAGCGAATATCACCATGCTCGGTTTGCCTGTACGTACCGTTGATGATTCGGGCATCGCTACGCATTATGCGGTTGATGTGTTCAATAAATCGAATAACAAGGTACTCACCATTAACGGGGCTGAACTGACTTATCCTGGATTGATCAACCTGATCAAAAACAGGTCGAAAGTCAATATTATTTTTGTAATCGATGGTGGAAACGCGATGCGTAACCATTTTGCCAGTCTTACGAATACCATTCAGGGGTTTGAAAATAGTGTCGAACAGGTCTTTAATAAGCAAAATGTAAAATACGGAAGTGTGGTGTTCCGCAACCCATCGTCATGTGGTGGACGAAGCGCCTCGTTGGAGCTCACCGATGATTTTCGTAAGCTGGTAGGATTTTTACGTGACCAATCCAAAATAACCAGTGAATGTGATCGTGGAAATGCGGAGCAGCCCCTTTTTGAGGGTATCGCACAGGCCACCAACTTGGTTAAGGATGTGGCGCAACAAACAAATCTTTTCGTGATTGTAGGTGCTACAGGTAATTTGGGTGGTGCAAACAACAGTCAACTGTCTTCAATAGCACGCCGTGTAGCCGATGTAGAGGGTCGAATGGTGATCTTACAAGCTTACAATAGCACACCGACAACATTTAACGATTTTATTGTTCAATCGCGAAAGCTGGTCTCCAGTGAAGCCTATTATGCGGCTGAAAGGCGAAAATTTCAATTGGTACGTGGAGAAGCTTTCGGTAATCAGTCTTATGATTTTAACTTGACAGATTCGATTTCCTACTACCTTGATTTTCCGAAAAATAGCCTTATTCAGGGTGGCGTGGTGTTCCCTACAAGGGGTTCGGCATTAAATAATAAAAGTTTCAATGTAGCATTCTATCGTTTTATGGACGAAACCCGGCAGGATATACGCTCGCATATCCATAGCTTAGATAGTGCTTTTAGACTGACAGGTATTGAAAATGCGAATGTTAATCCGACCGTGGCCAAATTATTAGGAGGAAAATTTAATCGGGATGTGGGTGAAGGGATGCCGCACAATGCATTCAAATTTGCGTCTACCCTGAAATTCAGTCCGGATTTACAATATCAGCTTACCAAAGGGCTCGATTTTGATTTGATCCTGAACGCAGGCGAGTTCAACGAATTCAGCAGTATGCTGTCGGTTATGAGTGGAGATAACTTAGTGAAGGATGACAATTCTTTCCGTAAAAAGCTATATGATAACTATATCGACGAATATAAGAAAAAATGGCCGATGTATTCTGCCCGTGATGTAGACAAATGGACATTAGGAAAGTACTTCTCCGTCATGTTGGGAATTCCGTTGCTCCACAATACATTTACCGACATGAAAGTGGAAGCATTAAAAAATAAGAAAGAGATGTCGCTACCTTCATTCGAAGAGTATATCGTCTATTTACAGAAGGTGATGGCCATGACGCGCACTTATGCTCAAAATCAAGGTAAATTCTTCTCCAACGGCGAGCAATATTACCGGGTACGTGGCAGCTTTTTTAATATGAACACCATTCAAACGGCAAATTAATGACGATTAGTAATTTTAGTGAATCTGTAAAATTGGCAATTCATATTGCACAGGCCTTGGCGGAAGAATACCATCAAAACCAGTTCGGCCCAGCGCATCTGTTAAAAGCTTTAATGCACAAAGATGTCGGCTTGAGACAATTTGTACAATCGATTGACAAAGACGACCAATACATCTCCGAATGGGCCGAAGTGCGTATGGACGAACTGGAGCGATCCAGCAACGTGCCACCTGCCGAGGAAATTAGAGGGAATGAAGCCGTGCTGCGGCTGCTGGACGAAGCCGACCTGGTACGCATTAAACTGGGACTCGATCTTATCACACCGATATGTGTATTGACTGCCATATCAAAAGCGGGTATTGCTTTTGACGTCAATCAGTTGAAATCTTTTCCGATCAAAGAAAAGGAGATCTATGATCTTTATATTGATCAAAATCAGCTGTCACAGGCGGTATCGGGTGCTGCTGAAAGCAGTAGCACCCAGAGCGGCGAGCCAAGCGGCTTGCATAATGCCTTGCATCAGTACTGTATTGATCGTCTGCAGCTCGTGCGTGAAGGAAAATCCGATCCGATAGTAGGTCGCGATCGGGAGATTCGCATGATGCTCGAAATCCTCTGCCGCCGCAACAAACCCAACGTAATTATTGCTGGCGAAGCAGGCGTGGGTAAAACAGCGCTTGTGGACGGCTTTGCCATCGATATCGTGAGTGGACATGTGCCTGAACAGCTCAAGGCAGCACAACTTTTTGAGCTTGACCTCGGAGCTCTCATCGCAGGGGCAAGTTACAAAGGTGAGATAGAAGACCGGCTGAAGAAAATTATCGCAGAAATTAAGCGATTCGATAAGGCGATCTTATTTATTGATGAAATACATACGCTTTTGGATAGCAAGGGGCCCATTGGTTCTGGCGCGGGAAATTTGCTGAAACCTGAATTGGCCCGTGGTGAGATTACCGTAATTGGTGCCACCACGCTAGAAGAGTATCGAAAGATTATTGAGCCTGAACAGGCCTTCAGTAGACGTTTTGAATTGCTGCAAATTGCCGAGCCAACGGAAGAGAAAGCTATTAAAATGCTTGAAAAGGTATTGGATAGGTATGAACAGCACCATGAATTGAAGGTGGACAGCGCCGCACTTCCCGTAACAGTGTCGCTGGCAAAAAGATACTTAAAGGATCGCCATCTGCCTGATTCGGCATTTGATCTTATGGACCGTAGTATGGCGGCACTAAAGCTTGCGCAAAGTGGTTCGCTCAGCATCCTTGAGCAGATAGACGACGAATTTCAGCATCTCAGAGCTGAACTGCAACAGAAGAGCGAGCGGGAGCAGTTTGGTGCATATAAGTGGCTTACTGAAGCGCTGTTTAATAGGTTGAGCCCCATTCTCTTGGGAATGTTAAATGAAGAGGAACGTTATGAAGACCTGGAATCTGCTCAACACTATGCTGACTTTCTTGTACACATCATACCACAGTTGAAAATGCATGCTGAACAGTTGTCCGATATACTCACCAAGCAGGATATTGTTGCTGTGATGGCGCATAAAACTGGAATTCCGATGGGAAAACTACAGGCTGGAGAAAAAGAAAAGCTGTTGCAGATTGAAAGTTATCTGCAGAAGCGTGTGGTAGGACAAGATCAGGCGATCAAAGCAGTGTCGGAGGCCATACTGGAGTCGAGAAGTGGTTTGAATAAAAAAGGCCAGCCCATTGGCTCTTTCTTTCTTTTGGGCCCTACAGGTACAGGGAAAACGGAACTAGCAAAATCCATAGCGGAGTTTCTGTTCAATGATGAGAAAGCAATGATCCGCTTTGATATGTCGGAATTTAAGGAGGAACATAGTGCAGCATTGCTCTATGGAGCTCCGCCGGGATATGTGGGATATGAGGAGGGTGGACTACTGGTCAACAAAATCAGACAGCAGCCTTATTCAGTTTTACTTTTTGACGAAATCGAAAAAGCACATCCTTCGGTGTTTGATACATTCTTACAGATCCTGGACGAAGGCATGATGCACGACCGATTAGGAAAAGCTGGTGATTTTAGCAATTCCCTGATTTTATTTACCTCTAACATTGGGAGTGAGTGGATTGCTGGACAAATCGATGCAGGTAAGGGCTTTCCAACGCATAATCAGCTGATGGAAATCATGACCGCCCATTTTAGGCCAGAGTTTTTGGCACGTATTGCTGAAATTGTGCCCTTCGCGCCAATATCTACAGATCATATTGTTAAGATCTTTGATATTCAACTGCAACAACTCATTCAGCTGCTCGATAAGCAAGGGGTTGATCTGGTTGTAACTGCCGAAGCCAAACAAGCTATTGCCATGAAGGGCTTTACACCAAAATACGGTGCCAGGCAGCTTGCTGCTGGCATTCGTAATGAACTGCGGCGCCCGATTTCGAAAATGCTTATTGCAGGCGAACTAAATAAGGGGGACATATTGACGGTAGGCTGGGATGCAAGTCAGGAGATTCTCACATGGGAAATAAAACAGAAATAGCTGTATGTTGTTTTAATACAGTGTACTAGCGCAATTGCTGAAGGTATTATGCTAATATTTTAGTATATTGTAGATAGAATAGGACAAATTAATTAGAGTATAAACTTAATTTTTAGATATATGTTTGAGTACGAAATTGGTGGAAACGAAAGGAAAGTTGAGACTTCGGAATCCATTGTGGACATCTCGTTCAATAAAACGATGTTTATTCAGAAATTGACCGATAATGAGCCTTTGCGTCCAGAGAAAGTAGAAGGACTTAAGAAAGTGGAGGATGTATTTGCGCATTTCAAGCCAAGTGTGGGGGTATCCTTTGAGGATGAAGATGGTAGCAGCGTTCATGAAGAGCTGAAATTTCAGAATTTGGGCGATTTTTCAGCAAAGAATTTAACGATGCAAAGTGATTTTTTGTCTAATCTAAGTGTTCAAAAAGATCTTTCTGCAAGTGTGATCAAACAGCTGAAATCGAATAAAACGTTGAAGTCTGCCATTGAAAATGCCGAAACAAAGGCTGCATTCATCAATGTGCTTAAAAATTTTATCGCTGAATTAGAAGCTAATAAATAGGACCTATGGCAAATACACAAGAAGAAAAAGCGGCACAAGCGGGTAGCGCTGCCGGATATAAAGAGGTAAAGGACCGTGCTGCTACCGAAAGCTTGCAGGAAAGTTTAGATAAGCTGGTGCGCGTGGGGGGCTTTGATTTATTGGAAGCATCGGTGGATGGTATCCAAAATTTAAATCCTGAACGTAAGGCACGCAAGCAGATTTTTTTGAGCGATGACCAAAAAAAGAAGGAACGTGAACAACTTAAGAAGAAGATGGAACTTTGGGTAGATCTGTTGGAAAATTCGGATTCCGTTGCTTCTATGGTAGATAAAAGCGCTGAAAAGCTGAAGGTAGCCGAAGAGACGTTAAACCGCAATTTGGGAACGGCTCTGGAAGCAACTCGTGAGCTGGAGCAGGCTTATCGCTCTGTCCACTTGTTCTATAAGAACACAGAAGCTGATAAAGTGGATAATGTGGTCCTCATGAATGCCAGTATGGACCAGCTGACAGACCTGGACAACCCCCGTTTTATCGAATATGTGTCTGAAGAGTTTAAACAGAATTATGATAGGCTAGACCTGCGCGACAACTATTCGCTATTGGTATTACCGGGCTACTTGGGGTCCAATAAGGTGTTGGATCGTTGGGCAAAGATTGCCAATGCGAATAAAGCGATGCTCGTCACCGATTTTGCGGATCTCGAACAGCCGGATGATGTGATCGACCTCTTCACATCTGGTAATTACACCAGCGCAGAAGCATATAAATCCAACGTCATCATGACGACCAACTGGTTGATTGGACGGGAGAAAAATACCACTGTAGGCGAGGAGGAAGATCTGACTGTACCGGGCTCTGCTGCGCTGGCGGGAAAAATGTATTATACATTGATGTCGCAGGTAACTGCGGGAAAAAAACACGGTACAATCAATGAGGTTGATGGCGTAAAGTTTGACCTTAAGAAAAGTGAAATTTCGCATCTCGAACGTATTGGATTGGTTCCAATGGTGAATGAATATGGGAAGGTGATGGCATTCTCCGCCAAAACGTTATTTAATGGTGATAATATTGGCTTGCAGACTTACTCTGTGGTGCGTGTATTCGATTATGTGACGAAAGTCCTTTTTGATTTTCTGAACCGCAGAGCGTTTGAAAATTGGACGACCAAGACGGAAAAAGATTTGCGTGCGCAGATTGTGAAATTTTTGGACAGTATTCAAGGGCCAGATAGATTGATTGAGCGCTTCAAAATCATGCGATTTGAACGTGATGATCAGCAAAAAGATAAAATTCATCTTGATATCCATATTACTCCATTCTTTCCTGCCAAAAGTTTTATGGTCAAATTGGATGGCTACAAGGGGGAAGATGAAAGCACAACATGGGCTAGTGAGTACAATCAGCAATAAATGAGTTTATATGGAATTTTACCTGGATAAACCTTTACAGTTAAACCTCCCAGTGGAGAATCAGCGGTTGAAAGAGTCTGATCTGGGTAAATCCATTTCAAATTATCTGGAGCTGATCATATTTACCCGAAAGGGAGAGCATCGCTTTAACGCCGATTTTGGATGTGCCATTTGGGACTTGGATTTTGAATTGATCGTCAGTGAGAGTCTATGGGAAGAAAAGTTTAGAAAATCACTGCTCGATTGCATTACGCGTTATGAGTGGCGCATCGCACAGGTGGTGGTCAAGGTCAATATTTCTGAAGTGGAAACATTCTTTCCAAAGCGGAAGGTCGCGGAGATCAAAAAGAAAGTAATGATTTATGTGGAGGCTAAGATGGTGGAGACTGGGGAGCGCTATGCATTCAGTACTTCGTTATTTTTAAGTCCTTTAGCTAGGTAGTGAGCAAAGAGCAGATGAACGATATTTTTTACTCCAGTAAGGAAGAGATTCGCAATAGGATCATTAAGAAGGCCCAGGAGCTTTGGGGAATCCAAAAGGTATTTGACTTTGATCCAGTGGTCCTTTTATTGATGGAAGTGCTGAGCAGTGAGATCTTTCAGGTGTCGAATGATGTGCGCGATTTTGAGAATCGGATCTTTGATAAGATCGGTCGTCTCTTGGCACCGGACTATCTGGTAGCGCCACTACCAGCTCATGCGATCTTGCTGTACCAACCCAGTGAAGCTGAGGCGCGTATAAGCCCTTACCTGCATATGAACATGAAGAAAAAAATTTCTTCTGTAGGCGCTTCAAAAGAGGAAAAAATGGTGGAAATGAATTTTTCCAGTTTGGAAGAAGTGCATCTATTTCATGGAAAGATCCGTTATATGGCTACCCCTAGGCAGCTGTTTGAAATACAGCCCAATGTAAAACGTTCATTAGGAAAATCGCTGCACATCAATACTGGACATTCCGTCTTTCTGGGTATAAAATGTTTGGAGTACGACCGTAGGAAAGCCTTTGCGGGTTTAAATTTCTATTTCGACTGGGGCAATTATCAGGTCAACCGGGAGATCTACAAAGTGCTAAACCTTGGAAAATGGCACCTGAATGGAATTCCCATAAAACACCATCAAAATAGATTTTTAAAACGGTCAGATCGCTTAGTGGATGAACTGTTTGACCGAAAAAATTACCTCTTTAACTTAAGCCAGGACATAGAGGGCTATTATCAGCAGCATTTTCTGACCTTGGACGATGAGCCGGATGTGGCTTGTTTTGGGAAAACGAGTTCGCTACCGGAGGAAATTGTAGCGCATTTTGAACAGCAGATGACGGATCGCCTCGAGCAGGATCTGGATTGGATTCGTATTGACATGCCGACTTCCATGCCGGTGCAGCTGCTTGATGAACTCCATGTACAAATAAATGCATTTCCCGTTGTCAATAAGCGCTTGGTCGAAGGTAAGCATCGGGTGAAAGCCCTTAAAAACATTGTTGGTATCGAAACCGCGCAGCTTGAACAACTACTGACGGTGGAAGAGGTATTGGATCAGGAGGGGGAAAAATATAGTGAAGTTCCTTACAACAGATCTGGTGTACACGCCGAAGCAGGCTTTTACACCGTGCGGCAGGGTGGAGTCGAAAGGCTTGATAATCGTACTGCCAAAGATTTGCTGGATTACCTGTTTGAACTGATACGGGATGAAAAAGCTGCTTTTGCATCTTATAATGCTGATTTCTTGAATGCTATATTGCGTGATTTGGACAAAAACTTAGCAATGATACAGCAGAAGGGAAAGGCCCTGCATCTCCGGCAGAATGATTTCAAGCAGTACATTGTGATGAATCCAAAAAATGATGGCGACCTTCTTTTTACAAAGATGTGGATGACCCAAGCGGAGCTAGCGAACGGCATTGCTGTCGGTACGCCTTTGCAGATCCAGTTGGGTGCGGTAAAAAATTATGAACAGCTTGTGTTTCTTACCACAAGTAGAGGCGGACGTTCGCGTCTTAACCGAAGGGATAGTTTGCAGGCCTTTAAATACAATGTGACCACCGGAGATCGCATCGTTAGTAAGAATGATATTATCAATTTCATTAAATTGGAACTCGGACAGGTGGTTAAACGTATTGAAATTAAGTCTGGAGTAATGATGGATGCTGATCCAAGAAGAGGATTTCAGAAAACCACTGACATTTATGTGGAGCCTGATGGAAGCTTTGATCTGGAAGCGTCGGAATGGAATGAGTTATTGGAACAGGTGATGAGTAAGCTACAGGTGCGAAGCAGCATGGAGGTGCACTATCGTCTGCTGCTAAAGATGCTATAAGTTATTGTATAGCAAGTACGCTGGTCTGTTGCGTAGGCTACAATAAAGTAGACTACAGTTATGTCGACTACAGGTATATTGACTACAGGTATGAGGTGTGTCCCAATACAGTGGGGTTGTTGCCCTGCTCATCGCTTAAATAGCTATGTTTCACCTCTGGAAGGAGGTCATAGCGCAATTGTCGGTTTAAATGAGCCGGGAAAAGGTTGTCCAGCACCAGATGAATGATATATTCGTCTTTGGCGTTGGGCAGATAGTTCTTTAAAAGTTGGGGATAAGACGGCCCTATTGTGATGTTAAGATAGCTCTCATTGCGCTCAAAGTTCATCGTGGTCAAACTGTCGACTCCGAGCTGGCAATAGCCCAATGTACTGGGTGGAAGCCCGATTTCTTGCCAGTCGATTTTGCGGTCATGTGTTGCACGATGGATTTCAATGGGCATGTTGAGCAGGTTGCGCAACAGCTGTTGAGCATAAGCCATATCGTTTTTATGATTGTGGATTTCAGGGATAAAATGCATCCAGATCACACGCTGGCGCGGGCTCAGGCGGTGTAGTTCGGGAAAATTGGAGAGTAGTAAGTTGCTCATATCCTGATACATTGTCTGCATATCAAGACGGCTTTCATATTGATCCAGCTGCGTCCGTAAATAGAACAGTTCGTTTTCGAATGGAGCGAAGAACTGACGGGCATTTTGCTCCTGGCGACGCTTGTTTCGAACATCCTGGATCATCACATCTTCGTCAAGAATTTCACTGCCAGCATGTAGGGTATGAAAGAGGCCTTCGGGGAGCATGTCATAAAAGCCTTCACGGTTCATATGGATGCGTACAAATTCTTCATTGCTCGTCTCGGAGATATAAGGGCTGACAGATTGAATTTCTGTGGAGAATGGGCGACGGCTTGAACCGTCACAGGTAAAGATAATATGATCTGGATCTACGCCGTGCTGAATAAGATCAGCCGCCTTTTGGCTGGCCTTGATATCTGATGTCATGCTATTGCTGGTGAATAAACCGTCCTTTTTTTTCATAGAAATCATTTTTCCTTGAACATATAAGCCCAATAGATTGTTTTAACCCAGTAGATTGTTTTCACGCTGACCGGGGATTTTAATTATAAATTGTTTATTTAAAGATAGTATATTAGTTTGTGAATACTGCAACAGCTGAAATGGAAGTACAAACAGTTTTTTTGAGGTACATACTTGCGCCTTTATTAGTATTTATTTCGACAATTGTATTGTCGGTCTGGAATAAGAAGAATTCTCTTCTTAGCAATAAGAAGTTAATTATTTCGATCCTAATAGGAGGACTAGTGCTGGCATTGCCCGGTTTTTTCGGGTTTTTGGGCTTTGGCTATATGCCTTGGGGCTATTTTATCACCATGATGTACGCGTTGGGACTAGGGGTGCTTTGGGTGTATCTGCTGAGTAAGTGGGATTTAAATACTTTGGAAAACAAAAAGTTATTCGTGTTTTTCGTCATGTTTGTCATGCTCTTACTTGGACTATATATTTATAAGCTATTTTTCGACTGGATGAGCCCATTCCGATTGGGCTGGTGGGCAGCCACCAGTATTTCCATTTTTATGGTTCCTATGTTCTTTTGGTGGACGTACATTGCGCTGTTATCTATCCCTATGGAAATTCATCGGGTATGGGAATACCCACGGTTTCCAGAAGAAATCAGTCTGGATCATTTGGATTTTGATAAGCTATTGGTATTGGAACTGGAACTCTATAAGGACAGCAAAGATGTGGAGCCGTTGCGCGTGAAGGTTAAAGCGCCAGAAAAAATGAACTTCGGTCTATGGTTTCAAAAATTTATTGAAGATTATAATGCCAAATTTCCAAGCGCCCCGGTTCGCTTCGTGGACGATCAGGGAGAATACCAGCGCTGGATATTTGTTGTGAAGAGGTCTATCTTTAGAAGAAATGTATATATAGACCCCAATGCAGACATTTCAGGCAATCAGATTACAGAAAAAATGACTATTCACGCCAAGCGTGTTTCAGAAACGATAGGATAACATTAAGCTTATGCAAAAACCATTAAATTACGAAGGTATCAATTGGGTGGATGGGATGAAACTCTCCAGTGGTGATTTTGTTCATACGGATCTCTATACCCAAGATCTCGTCCGCGACGGCATATCAGTGGGGCTCCATCATGCGAATTTTGGATTGTTGCCAGCCTTTGCGGGGTATGATCGTTCTTTTGATATTTCGCTGCTGAAAAAAAATACAAATTATCTGGAGGTTGAAGTTCGGTTTTGCAATGCGGTCACCAGCGATGGGAACCGAATCAATATTGCCTATCAGCAAGGTGCGGTAGAGGCGAATTTTAGTGCCTTTATGGATGTGTCGAAAATTGCTGTCGGCGAGCATTATGTAGTTTTATATGTACATTCATTTAGAAAATCGGCTTTTGGCGAACCTAATCCGGAGGAATCACCCCTTCGTTACCCGTTTGTAAAAAAAGAATATACGATCGATATTGTGACGAAGTCCGCAGTACAGCAACGGCAGGTGAGTAATTCTTTTCTGCCTATCGGCAAGCTTGTAAACGACGGACAGGAAACTTTATTGGTTTCGCAATACATTATGCCTTGCGTTTATATCGAAAGTCATCCACAGTTGATGGATTTTCACAACCGCTTTTACCGAGCATTGAATGAGTTTCAGTCAGCCGCATATCGCATCATGGATAAAACAGTGAACAAACCTAAGATCACCGAGCTGGGGCTTAATATCCGCTTTATTACTGAACGTATCTTAGCGTATATGGCCACTTCATTTTTTGAATACCGATCTATCCTTCCGCAAAAGGCACCCATTTATCTTTTAAAATATTTTTCGGATTTTGCGCATGTATTTTTTAATGCTGTACGGCTGATCGAATCTGCTGAACGGGAGGAAATGCTAAAATATTTCTATGAGTGGAAAGATGTGACACCCGGAAATTTTGAGGAACGTTTATCAAACCTTATTGAATTGCGTTACGATCATCTGGAAATTGCAGAAGCGATGGAATGTGTGGCTGATTTTATGCAGGTAATGGTTTCGTTATGGGGTAAATTGGCGACGTTGGAATATATTGGTCAACGACGGGAAAATATAGTCGTTGCTGAGCAAAAAGTTGTGCAGGAGGTACAGACGAAGCGAACCTGGTCTTTGCTGGATTAGTAGATTTATTGGGTGAGATCGGTTTGCGTTTCATTTTTTTTGCTTATGTTAGCAAAAGATGAAGAACGTTTTATTAATCAATGGGGATCTTTTTAAAACAGCGTCTACTGACTTCCTGATGGATGCTTACCGAACAGGTGTAATGCAGGCGGATGGCATTGTACATGATCTGCGGATCGCAGATCTACTTTTTAATTACAATATTCAACTTCCTTCGTTGCATTGGACTTCTGTGGAAGCCGATCTGCAGTTTGCTTTGCGTCGTCTTCATTGGGCGAAACATATCGTATTGTTCTGTCCCGTTTACCGTTCATATATCCCCTCCAAGATCAAAGGCTTTTTTGATCGCCTGTTCTTGCCCTATCAAAGCAGTCTGGATGTTAACCGCATTGATAACAATTTCTATGGTAAATCTGCCCGAATAGTAAGTATATTGGATCAAGATCTCTTTGCTGAATATAACCTTTACAAAAAGACAAATTTTATGAGCGTGAAGAAGGATGTCTTCGAACGCTGCCATATTTCGCCTGTGCGAACATCCGCCATGGGCGAACTGCATCAACTGAACAACTCCTACAGTGCGAAATGGGCAGATAAACTCGCACGGTTTGGCCGGATTGATCTCGTATAAATGTGCTACAATCATCTTTTAAATGTACTACAAATAGCTTTACAACATGGAATCACTCTTTAATGCCTGGAAAACGAGCCGTATGGCATACCTCAAATTTTTTGAGCACTATTCCCTAGAAGAGCTCAACCTCATTCCTGCTGGCTTTGGAAACAACCTGATCTGGAACATCGGTCACATCATTGCCACACAGCATAAATTAATTTATATCGGATCGGATGTAAAAGGGCATATTCCAGAAGAAGTTTTCCTGAAGTACCAGTCGGGTACAAAACCAACAGTACCGGTATCCCAACAGGAAGCGGATCTGCTTAAAAGTTTGCTTGTTGAACAAATTGAGCCGACTATCCTGGATTTTAACAACAACATATTTCTTCACTATAACTCCCGTACCACGGGGACGGGCTTCCACGTCGCTTCAATATACGATGCCTTCGAATGGAATAATTTCCATGAAGGGCTCCACATGGGCTATATGATGAGCATTAGGAAGTTTATCTAACGAAGTCCCCAATTTTAGAACGCTTTGCAGGCCAACTTGCATATTGATGTGCCAGTATTCATGATTTAATTTTCATGGTTTTCGTGGATTGTCTTCAAATGGACTAACGATTAGTTTTGTAATAGAGCTGAGTAATGCAGCGAATTTTTCTTCGCAAATCAGCTTACAACGAACGAAAGTTTTATGAAATATTTAGATATGAAATACAGCACAAAAGCGTTAGTCCTCCCGCTATTGTTTACAACGATAGCTTGTGGTAAATCCCAAGATTCTGGTTCCTATCAGCTGACGTTCAATGAACGCATGAATAGACAGGCCTATCTGGGCAGTACCGAGTCGACCATGTATTTACATGGATACGATCGTTTAGCGCCGGTAAAGGGAAAAGGGTCTTTTAGTATCGATAAAATAAAAGGCGATAGCTCCACCTTGGTGCTTCTCATGGAACTGTCTGGCCAAGAGGGATTTTCTTTTGCTATTCCAGGGAAGCAAACCGGGCGCTCGTGGCGGTTTACCGCCAAATCGGGCGAGTTATCCGTCGCCGACAACGGAGAAGTCAATGGATCGCTGACCGCCAGTGCTAAGGAGATCACGTGGAAGGGAAGACTTTTTGACGACGAGCTGATGCTGGACGTCAAAATTAAATATCTTAAATCCGGTGGCGGTGTACCTGCAGAATCTATCTTAAATACACATTTTGAGCTTCTTAGATCGGGCGACCAACAGGGGGGCAATGGGCAACAGGGCTGCACCATTGTATGGGAATCACGGCCGGTATTCAATGTCTATGAAGGCGGTGTAGACCTGATTTATGTGCCGGTGTGCCACTGATGTTTGCGCTGTCCAACGACAGCGCGTTGCTTATTAGATAAACTTCATTTCAGTAGCCTTGTGGATCAAGGAAGCCGAATTGCTGACGGAAAATTTTTGTAGCAGATTTCGACGGTGACTTTCGACAGTCAATGGGCTGATAAACATCAATTCGCCAATTTTGGGTGTGGTATAACCTTGCGCCATCCATTTGAGTACCTCGCGCTCTCTTTCTGTAATCTTTGGAACAGAATCTTGCTGATTACCTTTTAATATGAAGTTCATTTCTCGGCTGAGCACCTGTTCACCCTGATGAACGGAATGTATACCTTGAATTAAGTCTTCGGCAGATACATTTTTGAGAAGATACCCCAGGGCTCCCGCCTGCAGCATACGAAGGGCGATGCTGCCTTCATTTAGGTTGCTGATCGCAATAACCTGTGTGTTGGGAAAATCCTTTTTTATGATTGCAGTGGTATCGATACCATTCATGCCGGGCATGTTGATGTCGACCAAAACAATATCGACAGATTGGGTTTGAAGAAAAGCTAAAGCATCACACGACGAGGTAAATGTGCCCAGTAAAACGATGTCTGCGCTGTTCTTTAAAATAAATTCAAATCCATTCAATACGAGTGGATGATCGTCTACGATAATAACTGAAATAACCTTATCCATGTATATTAAGTTGAATATGGAATGATGCGCCGTTTCCTACTGCTGCATCAATCTCTAATTGTCCATTTAAGATGTCGACCCGGTTACGAATGTTGGAAATACCAATCCCTTCCTTGGTCATTGTTGCATGCTGGGGATCAAAACCCTTGCCGTTGTCCTCTACGTTCATATGGAATTTATCCGCCACCTGACTACATTGTACCCACACCTGCGAAGCTCCACTATGCTTTATAGCATTGGTCAGTAATTCCTGTAAAATCCGGTACGCCGCGATCAGAAAATCTTGCGGGTAGTGTTCTCGTAGATTTGAAGCTTGAAAATCGACCTGAAGGTCGGGATGTGACATGGCATTGCAAAGATCCCTGAGGGCGACTTCCAGACCCAAATATAGCAAAGACTCTGGCATCATATTGCGCGCTATCCGCCGGAGTTCGTCAACGGAATGATCCAGTTGTTCAATGATTATATGGAGATCCGTCGTTTTTGCAGCTTCTTGCTGAGAATTGGCATTTGCCGCAACCGCCGAAAGTTTTAGTTTGGTACTCGCCAATATTCCGCCCAATCCGTCGTGCAGATCCCGTGCGATGCGGCTTCGCTCTCTTTCCTGTCCCTGTAACATCGCATTATAAAGATTTAATTTTTCTTGTTGCTTACGATTTTTAATTTCCTCCTCTAAAAGCATCTCTTTGTGGGTGGCCAACTTTTTCTTGTTGAGGAAGGCGGTGTACCAGGTGAAAGATAAAAAGGATAAAATAAGCATAGCGAAAGCAAGAACACCGACCCACAAGCGCGTCTTTTGAAGGGCGAGCTGATGCCCTTGGTTCTCTGTTTTTATACGCAATAGTTCCTTTTCTTTTTCTGCCGTCTGATATATTTTTTCCAGTTCCATGATTCGCGCATTGCCCTTATCCTGATAAAGGGTATCGGATAGTTTTTTGTGCGCTTCGTACCAGTGGGTAGCTTCTCGCCATCGTCCCAATTTAACGGCTGTGGTCGCGAGGTTATCATACACCATTTGCTTGTTTCTGAGGGACTCTTTGTTTTGTACATAAGGAAGTACGGCCAACAGCTTGTCCAGGGCAGCCTGATATTGTCCCGCTTCTTTTAACGCAGTGAATTGATCAAAAATAATGGATGCCGTCATATCCTTATTTTGCTGTCTTTTAGCAGCAGCAAGACCATGCTCAAAATGGATGTTAGCCTTGGACATGTTCTTTTTTGCTGCCCAATAGCTTCCTGTAACAGTGTGGTAAATGGGTATATAGGATGAATTGGGAATACGGACGCTTATTTTCTCAGCTTTATCGAGTCGTTTTTTGGCTTCTATACCATCCTGCCGAAACAACGCATTGCGGGCAGCATTGACGTATAATGTCAAAAGCTGTTCATCGGAATCTTTTCTCCCCTGTAGCAGATGAAAAGCCTTCTCGTAGTATTGTTCGGCCTTGCCATATGCCTGGAGGTTCATCAGCACCATGGCAATATTCTGGTAATTATTGCCAAGCAGGATATTATCCTGAAGCTGTTCCGCTATCGGTATCACTTTATTGAGCAGCACATGTACATATTCGTCCGACTTTCCCTCGCGCTGAAGTAATGCGCCATAACTTCCCCAAAGCCTTGCACGGTGCTTTTGGGCGGAGACATTATTTTTCTGATCGATCTTTTTAAGCTGATCTTCGGCCTGTAAGTAAAGCTGTTTTGCCTTTAAAGGTGCTGAGTCAAAGTAGACTGCAGCGCGGTAGAAATAAGATAACCCCCTATAGTAGCTGGATTTGCGCATGGGCCCTAATACCTGTTCGGCTTCTGCGATATACTTGAGCGCTTGGGTACTATCGTAATCGCACCAAAAAAAGCTCAATTCATACAGGGCTTGGGCCTTGCTCGCCTGATCGTCCACACGCAGTAGTTGTTGATATAGGCTATCGCTATAGTGCTCAAGTTGATTCTTTTGCTGGCCAAGGGCATTGAAGCGTGGCAGTGCACAGAGCACTGCGATAAATAGTAACATTTTATGCATGCACGGGAAACAGAATATTGATTTCTCAAAATACAAAATAATTCTTATTACCGCCAAATCATCTGTCCATCAGCGCTTTCAATTCTGTCTTTTCCTTTCCAAATGACAGGAAGGACTTCGGAAGCACTATTGATTTCTAAACCAACATCGTGCTGCTTACCATCATTCGGAATAATTTTCAGGTCCCATAGGTATCCAAGTGTTCCCGTAGACCGATAATTGGTACCAATCAATAGGTATTTTCCATCGGGTGAGAATTCTGGTATCGATTCTTTAAAATTACTTGAAGTGACCTGCTTGAGGTTATTTCCGTCTACATCCATGGTGTAGATGTGATTGCCGATGTTAAGCGCAAATTGTGTTCCCGCCTGGTTGACCGTCAGCTTGCCCCAGTC
Organism: Sphingobacterium zeae; assembly: GCF_030818895.1. Taxonomy (NCBI): domain Bacteria; kingdom Pseudomonadati; phylum Bacteroidota; class Sphingobacteriia; order Sphingobacteriales; family Sphingobacteriaceae; genus Sphingobacterium; species Sphingobacterium zeae. The sequence goes on along the minus strand of NZ_JAUTBA010000001.1, from coordinate 3,584,005 downwards.
CTGATAGTTCATTTCCTTCACCAAGGCTCCAGAGTTATAAGGGGGAGCGATTTTTATAATATACTTTCCATGTGTCAAGACAATGTTATTTCCTGGTAGCCATACCCGGGATTCGTTGAAACCCAGCCGTTCACCATTGATATCTACAATACGTGCGACAAATTCGCCGTTTCGCTTTAAAATGGTCACCCCGTCCTGAAAGTCATTTGACGTAACCATGATCAAGCTGTTGTCGGGGGACAAGTAGCCTTTGCAGTAGGTGTTGCCAGCAGGACTGTTATAAATAAATTCTTCAACGATGTTGCCACTGTTCATATCACTGATCGTAAACTTTACATCGTATTGGCCGAGTCTGCTTGCATTTACTGCGGTTAGTTTCCATTTTCCATCGCGCGAAATATCAAAATTATTGAGCTTTGAGTCGTCTGGTATAAAAGATCCACCGATGCCATCGGGTAAGCTCATCTTCAGCACCCCTTCAGTCGCCCAATCGTAATAAATCGTTCCCTTCAATGCAGCGGGGTAAGTGCTCGATCCGCTACCATTGTCCACACTATCCTTTGAGCAAGAGCTGACAATCAATAAAGTAAATAGCTGTACAGCTATGCAAAATAACTTTTTCATCGTTCTTTTCTTTTGGTATAATCCAAAATTACACGGTTGATGATGTTAAATCAATCCACGAAAACTAGGGTTTTATTCATTTTTTAGCAAAAAGTAGGGTCACCGAATTTTGAAAAGCATTTTGTCATACGAAAAATACGAAAACGTTATAGTTAAAGAACGAAAACGTTGTAGTTAAATGTTGATAACTTCAAAGTATGATGTCTTGGAATGGATCGCTAAAGGTCGCAGGTATCCCGCTAGGCACTTTTTTGATCGAAATTTTCGTTATTGAGACAAAGTCGCAATTTTTTGATACAATATCGTCCTGTTTTTCTAATTCCTAATCTTCACTTTTACAATTAAGATTCCTTGAATAAAGGAAGCCAATTATAAAATTACTGATTCATCTAAAGTGAGTATTTCTTTATGAGAAACAATTGTAAACTAAAACAAAATCTGTTTTATGGTTTTGCCACCAGCAAATGGATACCCTGTTCCTGCCTGTGGTGTCTTGTCGCTTTATCGAGTCCTGCTGCGATAGTAAGGGCCAATGTCCCCGTTTTAAAGGCCTTGGACGAGGTTATGCAAAATCGTGAGATTACAGGTAAAATAACAGATGATACCGGCCAGCCGCTCGCTGCCGTGACCGTAAATGTGGCTGGTAGCAACGTAAGTACCGCTTCAAAGGCGGATGGAACCTATACCATTACCATACCTATCGCAAGCAAAAAGTTAGTATTTAAGTTATTGGGATACAAGAGCCAGGAGGTCGACCTTACAGCAACCAACGTCGTCAATGTGGAGCTAAAATCTACCACGGGTGAGTTGGATGAAGTGGTGGTAGTGGGCTACGGTACCATGCGGAAAAAAGACCTAACGGGCTCGGTGACACAAATCCATCCGGATCGCATTGCCAACGAAAACCCCAAGACCGTACAGGATATTCTGCGTGGATCGGCAGGACTGAATATCGGCTATGACGCTTCGGCAAAAGGGGGCGGTTCTATTGAGGTAAGGGGTAAGCGGTCGGTATACGATAGCAACAGTGGCCACAACAACCCCCTGCTGGTGCTTGATGGGATGATTTTCTATGGCGAACTTTCTGAAATCAATCCAGATGACATTGAGCAGATTGATGTGCTGAAGGACGCTTCCGCTGCAGCTATCTACGGCTCAAAAGCGGCCAGTGGCGTAATTATCATCAGCACGAAAAAAGGGAAGCAGGGCAAACCGACGATCAATATGACGATGAATGCTGGTGCAACACAGTTGAGTGAATACCGCAAAAGATTCAGCCCAGCTGCCTATTTGCAGCACCGTGAGGAGTGGTATACCAAAAATACCTACGGCATTAACCCAACCACGGGCTTATATGAGGCTTATCAGACCCGGGATGCTAATGGTAACCTGACGGTGCCTTATGGCTTTTATCTCAATCCGGAGCAGCTGCCGGGCTCCTTGTCGCTTGGGGCCTGGCGTGCGCAATCGACCAATGAAAGTGGCGAGTCTGACCGGAGCATCTGGGGCCGCCGTTTGGGGCTGCAAGGAAATGCCCTGCAGAACTTTCTGGATGGAAAAACGGTCGACTGGGCCGATCATACCTTTCGTACTGGCTTTAACCAGGATTACAATGCTAGCATCAGCGGAGCAAGCGACCGGGTGAACTATTACCTGTCTATGGGCTACCTCAAAAATGAGGGTACTGTCGTGAGCGATACCTACAAGGCTGTGCGGGCCAATATGAAAATCAATGCAAAGGTGACCGACTGGCTGGAGCTGGGTGCAAACGTAAATTTCCAGGACCGCTCGGACGGGAATATTGATATCGATATGGATCAAATCCTGCGCAACAGCCCGTACGCAGATTATGCAGATGCCAACGGCAATCCGCTGCAATATCCGCTTGGCGAACAGTTCAGCCAGCGGGGGTACAATTATGACTTTCAGAAGAAATACCTGGAGCTGGACAAAGGATATACGGTTTTTAACTCTATTTTCAACGCTAAAATTAAACTGCCCTTTAATATCACGTATTCATTTAATGCCTCGCCGCGCTTGCAGTATTTCCATGACCGTTACTTTATGTCGGCCGAACTACCGGGTTCTAATCCGGCCGATCGTGGTGCAAACCGCGAGCAGACCAAGCGCTTCGACTGGTCGCTCAATAACACCATCAGCTGGGAACAGACTTTTGTGGATAAGCATCGCCTGATGGTAACTTTGGTGCAAGAAGCAGAAGAACAGCAGTCCTGGAAAGATCGCATTGAAGCGCGCAATATTTTGCCTTCGGATGCGCTGGGCTTTCACAACACCAAAAATGGATCAAAGGAAAACAGCAGCTTTGATAGCTACGATACCCATCAGACAGCGGATGCGTTATTGACCCGTTTATTTTATGCCTACGATGACCGCTATATGCTCACGACGTCCATCCGGCGGGATGGTTATTCAGCTTTTGGTACTTCCAACCCCTATGCGACTTTTCCTTCCGTGGCCTTAGCCTGGAACTTTACCAAAGAAAAATTCTTTAAATGGGGCGATGTAATGGATTATGGTAAGTTGCGCGTTTCCTATGGTAAAAATGGAAACAGACAACTGGCCGATCCGAATCTGGCGTTGGCCAACCTGTATTCGGGCAGTGGCAAGATGCATGGCTACCTCAACTCGGCCGGTGAACTGGTTCAATACCGCTACCTGATGGTGGATCGGCTGGCCAATCCAAATCTGCAGTGGGAAAAGACCACAGCCTGGAATTTTGGTCTGGACTTCGGATTTTTAAAAAATCGCATCTCAGGAACACTGGAGTATTATCTGATGCAAACCCACGACATGATCATGGAGCAGAAGCTACCCAATTTTACGGGATTTGGAAGTATTACCACCAACCTGGGGCAGGTGGACAACAAAGGAATTGAGCTGACCTTGAACACCGTCAACCTGCGGAAAGAAAAGTTACAGTGGTCGACCACCTTCAATTTCGCCTACAATAAAAATCTGATCGTGCATCTTTATAAAAACTACCAAGATGTGCTGGATTCCAATGGTAATGTGATCGGCCGTAAGGAAATGGATGAGATTTCGAATAATTGGTTTATTGGACAGCCCATTGGTGCTATCTGGAATTATCAGGTGACAGGAATTTGGCAGGCCAATGAGGCGGCCGAGGCTGCTCAATATGGGCAGGCGCCTGGTGATCCGAAAGTAGCCAATGTGTATACCGCAGATGATGTTGTGAACGGCGATATAACGAAACCTGTATATAATAATAATGACAAGGTTTTTTTAGGGCAGACGGATCCACGTTTCCGTTGGTCGATGCGCAACGAGTTTATCCTATGGAACGACCTTAGTTTTTCTTTTAATATCTATTCGGCGATGGGACACAAAAGCTTGTCGGGCAATTACCTGAATAACGATGATGATGGCGGACGTATGGCTTATGGACTGGCTAATCTGCCCGCAAAGGAATATTGGACACCGGAAAATCCGACCGATCGCTATGGCCGTATCGAGGCTAAGGGACCGATCGGAGCAGAGGGCGCAGCGCAGTTATACGACCGCTCGTTTATCCGGCTCGACAACATCTCGGTAGGCTATACATTGCCAAGACATCTGACCTCCAAATATAACCTCAACCGGGTGAAGCTGTATGGTACGGTGCGGAATGTGGCGACGTGGACAAAGGACTGGGAATACGGCGATCCAGAGACTTTCCATCCCGACAACAACCCGAGTGGATGGGCCTCAAGGGTCTTTACTTTCGGTGTGAATTTATCTTTATAACCTGATTAATTGTAATGTACATGAATGATATACGAAACAAATCCAGAAGCCTGGGCAGGAGTATTGCCTTTTTGCTTGCCAGTACACTGGCGATAAGCAGCTGCTCGAAAGAATTTTTGCAGCCCGACCCGCTGTCAATTTATTTACCAAACGAAACGTTTAATACCGAGTCAGGTTTACGCTCTGCAATGGCTATCTGCGACCGCCATCTTAAGGGGTATTGGGCCACAGATCATAACGAGATGCTGACGCTTGGCACAGAATACATCTTTTCTGAACTGATGGTGGCCAGCAATACGGACAAACGCAGCATGATGGCGGATGTTGCCAATATGCTGACACCAACCAGTGACAACTCCAGCTTACAGAATCTCGACCGATCCAACAGCCTATGGTATTTGTGGCAGGAAACGTATAAAGGGATCAGTTATGCCAATACCATTATCAAGTACGTGGATCAGGTTCAAACCCTGAGCGAGGAAGATCGGAATGCTTACAAAGGACGGGCTTATTTCCATAGGGCTTTTCGCTATATGGCATTGGTGTTTGAGTACGGAGATGTCCCTTTGGTGACAACCATCATAGATGTGCCCAAACAGAATTACCGAAGTACCAAGCGCGACGCCATTTTGCAGATGATGACCAAGGACATGGAATTTGCCGTCCAATGGGTACCGGATCAGAAAAACATGAGCCTGATCGGTATGATCAACAAAGGGGCCTGCCGCATGTTGCTGGCAAAATATTATCTGGCCATAGGGGAGTACCAAAAGGCCAGAGAGCAAACCGGTATCCTGATTGACCAGTCGGGCTATGCTTTGATGACTGAAAGCTTCGGTACATTTAATGATGGCGGGGAAGCGCAGACCTGGCCTATTACGCGCAACGTGATCTGGGACATGCACCGCCCCGAAAACAAACTGATCGCCAGCAACCGCGAGGTGATCATGGGGATGCCCAACCGTGGTGCCGATGCGGAGTCTTTCGTTAAAATGCTCACTATGAGAATATTATATCCCTTTGTGTTCGACTCGCGAATACAAACGACAGATGGAAAACAGGCTTTGTTGAATATCAAACGCAACAGTGGGGATTACAATGCAAAATATGATTACATGCGGGCCTTTGGTCGTGGCATTGGAACTTTTCGCCCCACTTCTTTCCAGTCCCACGGAGTATGGGCTGTCAATGGAAAGCAAGATGAGGGCGACCTGCGCCACAGTTCCAAAGTGGGAAACTGGGTACGCATGGCAGATTACAAGGTCAATAATAAGGCTTCCACTGATTTTGGTAAACCACTTTTACTCAACGGTCCAGCGACAGGCAAACTCCTTTGTAGTGATACCATCCGTCGCTGGTACGATGTGCCACATTATAAATTTTTTCTTGACGACCCGGTAAGCGAGGCCAATATCAGCGGCTCGGACGGTTCACGGGGGGCGACCAACGGTAGCATCGCAGATTGGTACCTCTATCGCCTGGCAGAAGCTTATCTCCTGCGTGCCGAAGCCAAATATTATATCAATCCGTCTGACGGGACAATTAAAGACGACTTAAATGCCATACGTAAGCGGGCAAAATGTACCGAGCTCTATGATGGGCCAGTGACCATTGGAGATATCATGAATGAAAGAGCTCGCGAGCTCTACTGGGAGGAATGGCGTAATGTGGAATTGAAACGGGTATCGCTTTGCCTGGCACGTAGCGGTAAACCAGATGAATGGGGGAATGTATACCATCTGGATAATTTTGATAAGCAAAGCGGTACAGATGCCAGTGGCGGTAGCTACTGGTATCAACGCATTGTGCATTATAGCTTATACAACAAAGGCATCATTCATGTCAATGCAACAGGCCTAAGTGATGTCAACTATACAATGGATAAAAAGAATATGTATTGGCCTATCCCAAATGTAGCTATTACCTCAAATATTAAAGGACAGTTAAAGCAAAACTATGGCTACGATGGTTACAATCCGGCTACGCCAGTATGGGATCAATGGGAGGATGCTGTTGCGGATGAATCTAAAGTGGAATAGACTCAGAGGGCCCAAGACGTTTGTGCATGAGCGCAATAAGTTCGGAATTTTTTAATACCCATTTGACAATTAAAATCAGTTTATAAGTACATAAAAATAATTCATATGATAAAGAAGACTCTTTTATTTTTATTGATCCTTCCAGTTCAACTGCTAATCGCACAGTCGAATCTGGTAAATTTTCCGGCCGAGGCAGATCCAATGGAGGTAGGACATCGCATCGCGCATCGTTTTATCGCGGGCAAACATATGCTACATGCCGGTAAATGGATCAGCTATCCGGAGACCTTTTATTGGACGGGTGCAATAAACTATGCCCGTGTAACAAATGATGCAAAGCTGATGCAAGCAATGAAAGATCGATTTTCTAAACTTGTATCCAGCGAGCCGCAGTTGCTGCCACCGAAAAATCACGTAGACTTAAATATGTTTGGAAGTCTACCTTTGCGTCTTTACCAACTGACCACGGAGGAAAGTTACCTCGACTTGGGCTTGCCTTATGCGGATACGCAATGGCAGGTACCAGAAAATGCGGGGCAGGAGGCTAAAAACTGGGCGCAGCAGGGATATTCCTGGCAGACCCGGATGTGGATTGACGATATGTATATGATTACCATTGTACAGACGGCTGCATTTAAAGCAACCGGTGAATCAAAATATCTCGACCGCGCGGCGAAAGAAATGGTGCTTTATTTAGATAAATTACAACGCCCCAACGGATTGTTTTACCATGCGCCAGATGTTCCTTACTATTGGGGCCGCGGTAATGGCTGGATGGCTGCGGGTATGACCGAATTACTGCGTATGCTTCCGAAAGACCATGCTGACCGGCCCCGTATTTTGAAGGGTTATCTTACCATGATGGAGAGTTTGAAAAAAGAGCAGCGCAAAAGTGGCATGTGGAATCAGTTGATTGATGAAGCCGACTGTTGGGCAGAAACTTCGGGCTCGGCAATGTTTGCTTATGCGATCATAACCGGGGTAAAGCACGGATGGCTAAGGGAAAAGCAATATGGTCCCGTTGCCCGAAGAGCTTGGCTGGCGCTTGCAAAATATGTTGACGGGCAAGGAGCGGTATCGGAAATCTGCGTGGGTACCAACAAAAAGAACGATAAACAGTATTATTACGATCGTCCTAGACATACGGGCGATTATCATGGGCAGGCGGCTTATATGTGGTGTATCAATGCGTTACTGGACGCAAACGACAAATAGGATGGGCAAGCAGTAAATTTAGGGGCAAATTAATATAGAAGTGGCGGAACCTCAGGGAGGTATTCCGCCATTTTCTAAGGAGCTAAAATGTCAATAATCCCACTGTCAAACTGGCTGCATAACGGGATTTTCCGTTGTCACCGTATCCATTCGGTGTAGACAGCGCTGTTTCCAGGCTGCCCGATCCCTCCAGATAAAGTTGATTGCTTTTCTTTCCGAAGTGGGCAAGCCGGTATTGTATGCTCAGGGCATTGACTACCCGATCGCGTGTTAAATACTGGTATATAGGCAGGGCAATGCTGTTTGCAACAAAATTGCTCGAATAGCTTTTATCTGTATAACTCCATTCGTTTTTTACGCCAAAATTGTAGTTGGATGCCACATCAAAGACCCAGCGCGACAGGGCTTTGTTAAAGCGGATGCCAATATCCATGCGGTCGACGATTTCTTTTCCCTGCGGTAGGGCATAGCGATTGTCCCAGCCGGAATAACTTACGGTGGCCTTGGCAAACCAGTTTGAGCGATAGGCGCTGGTTTCTTTGGCCAATATATACCCCAAAGTAGCCTGGCTGCGTAGTGCTGTATTCAAGCTGCCTTCAAAAATAGTTTCATAACTGCGATCGTCCGTACGCTGCAATTGCTGGTATTCGGTATTGGAAATATCACAATACAGCAGGTTTAAATCGAAGTGATGATTGTAATCGCCACGTTTTAGATCAATGGCCGATAACACTGTGTACTGATCGTATTGATGTTTGCCAGCCTTCATCGGATAAGTGCTGCCGTCGGTAGCCTTTTCCTCATGATGAAGGTAGCTTCCGGACAGCAACCAGCTGAACTGATCGGCGGTATAACGAAAGCTGAGTTCGCTGCCATACGCATGCGCAAGATAGCTGCGTTCCATATCTGCCGTCATAATGAAAGGTGATGCCCCGAGGTATTCGGCTAAGCCCAGAAGTTTATAGACGTTGTATTGTTGACTTCCGTTGGCACGTACCAGATTCAGATCATTTTTCTGATAATTATAAATGGCTGCGAGCCCAAGCTGATGCTGCTTGCTGATTTTGTAGGAAATATTCGGTGCTAGCTGGATTTTATTTTCCGTATCCAGGGAACGTGGGTCCATTTGTCGCGCGCCCGTAGCGACCTGATAGGAGAGATCGAGGCCGGCACGCATGCGGCCACCGGCAAAGCTGGGGCTCGCTACTTTGAGACCCATTGTATAAAACTGCTTATTCCAGTCGCCCTTTAGTGAGTCGACTAGCTGATAGGGATTTTCGATAAATGGATTCACAAGGGATGCATAGGCCAGCTCCTTCTCTTTCAATGTGGTAAAGTCAAAGCGACCATAGAGCGTCCAGTCGCCGGAACGCTGAAATTTCTCTGTCGAAAAATTGAGTCCTTGTTTCGATTTGCCTGTAAACGGATGTCTAAAATCTCCGCTTTCATAGAAGTAGCCTAGGGTGGTGTTTCCTACAGCCGGTAGGTCAAGCTCGCCTAGTAAAGCGCTGCTTTTGAGTTTTAACAGGCTTTCCTTTTCTTTGGAGTAGCTGATATTCGTATTTTCCTGCGCTTGCAGCTGCATGAAAGAGGCTGTAAATGCCAGGGAAAAAATATATTTTATGTTCATGATGCGCCTGCTTATTTGGAATAACTTTTGGGACTAGGGGTATCGTTTATCGCAAAGTCGCTGGAGGAATTGTTGGTGTCCATCAATACTTTGATGCCATTGATTTCTTCCCTTACTTTCCGGATAACCGATTTTCCGGTACCGGCTCCGCCGCCAACAAAGGCTACTCCAGCATCAATCGTGAGCGGTAAACGCTTTTTGTCCAGTGTAATGGTGCTGTTGGCAACGCAGTCCACGCCGTCGATAACTTGGTCTGCAGCAACTTTCACATAACGTGTTGAAGCAGTTGCTCCGGGTTCGGTAACAGTTTGGTAGTTTGCATAGTCGTCGGGCGAGAGGATAACGAGTCCAGAGCCGTTGACACCGGGCAGCCAGTCAAATAGGGTTAACGATGAGCTATAGATCAGTGTTACGTTGGGTACGTCTGGCGAGTCGGTATCGTTTGAATTTCCGGGCGGATTAAAATAGGTCTCAAAATCGGCTATTCCCGCCCCCAAATCTGTGGGTGCATTGGGATTGCCTTTTGGATCTGTCCTATGATTAATTCCGTCAACAGCAATGACAATGGATTTGCCCGGCGCTACAGGGTGATCTACACCTGCGGTACCCGGAATGGTCCATAGGGAGGCAAGATATACGCTTTGTTGATCTTCGATAAATTTGGTGGCTAGTGTTGAACCCGCTTTTGTCGCTCCGAAGGAGATTCCGCCGGCGTATAGGGTGTCGGTCGAGTTGTTGTAGATTTCTACAAAACCATCGTATAAATAAGACGAATTATTTGGGGTGCGGCTACCGGTATAGTAAAATTCCTTGATGACAAATCCACCGATGGCCCCGCCGCTCAGCTGAATGTCGGTCTTTCCGGATTCTTGAATACGCAGGGAAGGGATGGAGGCATTCAAAAATGCTTTGCCCAGGCGTCCGCTGATGCTGATGCTTTCCTCTTCGGTCACCTCTCGGCTTACCGTTACGGTGTAGATACCAGGTATAATATCCTGCAGATCGACTTCGCCCTTTGCATTGGTGGTGAATTGGGACTGTTGACCTGTGAAGGTGTTTTTAAGGGTTACCGTAGCATTCGCGGCAAAAGATTCAATATAATTGCTGGGATAGTGGACAGCCAGGGAATAGGAAAGCGTATTGACCGTCGCAAAATCTTTGCGGCAGCCACTCAATAAACAGAGCAACGCAACCAGGTAGAGATAACAATTGATTTTCTTCATTTTTTTAGAATTTAATAGACAGTTCGGTTCCAAAAAAGATATCAATATTTCGTTTTGTGAACTGTTCGGGATTGCGTGTACTCCGTACCAACGGTCTGTTGTTGATGAAGTTGTTGGCATAGAACGAGAAGCCCATATTTTGGGCAAACTCCTTGGTCAATTTCATGTTGAACAGCCAGACTGGTTTCCAACTTTCGGTGCGGAAGGTTGCGTCGCTGAGACTGAGGTAAATATCGCGGTCGGCCGAGGTTATCTGCTGGCGCTCTGCCTCTGAAAAATAGACGATGTCCATGGGTTTGTCGGATCCTACAGGGATATAACCGATCGGCAGGCTGGAGTAGTCGACATTACGCTCCTTATCGATCCAGATGGTCTGTGCCGTCAGGGTCAGGATAAACCGTAGTTCGGGAATATGGTGTATGGCCCTTAAAGTGGTCATGAGTCGCTCGCTGTCGGTTCCGCGTGGCGCAAATACACCCACGCGTGTCATCGTTTTGTTGGGCACCTCCTGTGCAAGGATATAAGGTATGGTGGTCGTTGATTTGGTCGACTGATAGGCCCCCGTCAGCTGAAAAGAAGTGCGGATAGCGTCGAAGCGGCCCATATCAAAATCAAATTCAGCCCCCTTGTTGATGATCTGCCTACCGTTGGTAGGGGTGGCATAGGTAAATACATAAGGCGTATTGGTCACAATATCACTCAAAATCGGTTTTCCGCCCGCTACTTCCTGCTGCACGGTATACGTCGGAATAAGCGCATACTGCAAGCTGTTTAAGGTGGTCATATAGTCGTAGGCATTGTCGATCTTATCGTGATAAGCGGTAATGCTCAAACGCTGGCCTTTGCCGACTTTCCAGTCGATACCCAATTCTTTTTTATAGGATTTGGCCAGCTTGAGCTTATCGTTGCCTGTTTCATAGACGCGTGTGGTCAGGAGCGCTAGTGCCTCGTTGGGATCCTGCTTGTAATAGTTTAAACTGAAAACATCGAAATACGCATTTTCAGGATACAGCATGTTCAAGGTAGGAGACTTGGTGGCGATGCCATAGCCTCCGCGTAGGGTAAAGGCAGGCAGGAGGTCGTAGCTCACATTGATCCGTGGCGACACAGCGGTTTTACCGTCGCCACTGAAAGGCTGTAGCTGATCCATACGCACACCGGCCTGTATAGCCAGTTCGCGTTTTCCAAATCGGGCCGTCATACGGTCCTCTGCATAGGCACCGAGCAGATTCAGTGCGGGTATATCTTTGTAGGCCCGCGCACGGTATCCGTTCAGGTTATTGGTGCGGTAGGGGAAGTTGGGGTCAAAGGTCTTTCCGTTTCCACTGTTGGCATCCATTCGGTAATCTGTACCGACAAGGACGCGGTGTGTAAAAAGGCCTGTTTTGGCATAAAACTCATCCGATATCTTGGCAAATAAATTGACCGGTTTTCCCTCTACCCAAGCTTTATTGATATAGCTGGCAGGTAGATAGGGGGCCTCAAATGTACCATCGGTATACGAGCTTCCCACAGCTGAAATACCAGCAGTTCCAGCATTTTCCATATATGATTTCTGAAGCGAATAATTCAATGACACCGTATAGTTTAACTGTCGGGCCAGGGCCTTATTGACCTTCCATTTTCCATTGGTCGAAAAGCGGTAACTGTATTCCTGCGACTTGTTGAGCTGCGGAACAGCATTGGCATCCGGATCAATTTTGACGTTATCCAGGTTGCTACCAAAGGAGAAATAGGTATTGGTATACAATGGTTTTTCCTGACCAAAGGTTTTGCTGTACTGCGCTGAACCGGTTATACGGTTATAGGCGGCATAGGCCGATGTCTGCTTGTCATTCGCCCGGGTGTAGTCAAGGTCGATAAATAAAGTTCCCTTGTTTTTTCCGAGATCAAAACCCTGACCTGCCCAGAATTGGGTAAGCTTCGGGTTTATCCGTCCTTTGATCTGCAGGTCTTCTTTGCCAGCTTTTGTCTGCACGATAATGGCGCCCGAGGTCATGTCGCCATATTCGACCCCGGCAATGCCGCGGATGACTTCAACGGATTCGACATTATCGGCCGTGTATTGTCGCATATCGGCACCCAAACCCTGGGAAGTGGAAAAGCTGCCGATTGAACCGCTGGATCCAGAAGTACCGTTTAATATCGCCGCAGAACCCAAAGACTGCAAATTAGCATTGTTGGATGTTGGTGCCCCGTTAATGATAAGCGATGTACCCAGGGAGCTCATATAATCTGAAGAACGGTTGGTCTGGTTGCTATTGCCCACATTCCGTATGCCCGTTTTATTGACGTTGGTGAAACTCGGATTCGTTGTCATTCCACCGGGTAGCAACTGTAGGACTTCACCCAGGTTGGTCGCCTGCATATGTTCAATGGCCTTACGGTTGATGATGGTCGAGGTAGCACCTTCTTTTCGGTTTTCCTGACCAACGACCACAACGTCTGCCAGGGCAATGGAGTTTTCGGCCAATGCTATCACAATAGGCTCTTTGCTGGCAGTCACGGTCTGCTCTACTGTCAGCATCCCAAGGTAGCTGACAACAAGAGTGTACTGTCCGCTTGGAGTGCGGTCGAACGTAAAGCGACCGTTTTCATCGGTTTTGGCGTACAGACCCAGCTCCCTGATTTGTACGGTAGCTCCTTTGAGTGCCTTGCCGGTGCTTTTCTCTGTGATTATGCCACGGATATCGCCGTCCTGAAAATAGCGTTCAGTCAACGGTTTTGTGTTGGTGGTTGTAGCGGCGAACGTAGTTGGCGATGCTGATAAGGTCAGTAGGGCAAAGAATAGGATAGATCTTTGCCGTATCAACGCTGGTTCGTTATTTTCCATGGCTATGTCCCATATTTTCGGGGTTAATCATAATGTGTGCTTTGTAAGATCCCTCGTCCATTAACCAGGGAATTCCAGGTAAACCCGGTTTGCTCGACAAGCCGATATCGGCTGCTTTTGCATAAGGAACATAGATCACATAACGTCGCTGTGCACCTTCGATTTCTCCGGTTGTGTTGTTCAGTTTGGCTGATGGTCCCCAATAGCCGTACAGTATAGTTGGTGTCTGCGGGATGGGTAATTTGCCCGCTTTGTGTTCCGCTTCACGGATTTCATCGCGTTGTTTGCGTTTGCCTTCGGCGATCAGTTCGCGGCCGCGCGCCATAAAGGGGTCTAAGCTTTTTGGATAAGCATACGCATATAAAACGGAAGATTTATAGTCCGGTGCAAGGCAGATCAGGTTATTGGTGGCGGAGCCTTCCTGTAAGGTGATAAACTCGCCTTTTTCGTTATAACCCAATACTTTGGCGCCTTCACGTTGGTCTGCCGGGGCTGCCTGTAATGCAATTTTTATCTGTAGATCTTTTGCGAGTGGACTGCGTTCCTGTTTTTGTCCAAACACAGCCAGGGTACCCCACGATAGCGCAAGGGTGATGATAAGATGTTTCATAGATATTCGTTTAGCGATTAATGACTAATTGTTTTTGCTTGTTGATATTAGCATGTTGCAAATATATGTATTTAGATTTATTATAAATAAGTGAATTTTAAAATATTATTTCAAGTAAATACGATTAATAGTACGTTAAATAAAATATTCTAATGTAAAATGTTTTATTTTTAATCGTTTTAAATAAAGTTGCTGTACATTTGTGCATCTTTATGCGTATTTTAATACATCTTAATATGAAACCTACTACGTTTACCAGCTTATCTATCGCCTTGAGTTTGTTCGCTGTGGAGCAGCTCCACGCGCAAGCCGTACAGGAGCCTACTGTAAAAAGCCCCACCACCTTTGCGATCATTGTGGATCAGCATACCTACGATCAGGCGAAACCTGAGATTGATGCTTATCGTGCCGCAGTGGAAAAAGATGGATTAGGGACTTATATTATTTCGAGTCAATGGGCCAAACCGGACGAGATCCGGACGTTATTGAAGAGCCTGTATGCAAAAAAACAACCCCTGGAGGGCACGGTACTGATCGGTGATATTCCGATACCCATGCTACGGGATGCACAGTTTTTGACTTCGGCCTTTAAGATGTCGCAAAATATCCGCTGGGATAAGTCATCGGTACCATCCGACCGGTACTACGATGATTTTGACCTTCAATTTGATTTTATCAAACAGGATACGGCCAAGTCGAGGTCCAATTATTTTTACTATAGCTTAAGTGCTGCTTCGCCGCAGTATATACAGATGGATATCTATTCGGCGCGGATCAAGCCGCCCTTGGAAAATGGAGAAGATCCTATTGCGAAAATCAAGGCATATTTAAAAAAGGTCGTTCAGCAGAAAGCACAGGCCAACCCCTTAAATGATATGATCGCTTCAACCGGTCACGGCTATAACTCCAATTCGGTCAACGCGACAATCGGCGATGCGCTGGCACTCAGATCGCAAATGCCCGCTTTGTTTCTTCCGGGAAATTCAGTCAAGTTTATCAATTTTCGCTCCGACAACTTCATTAAGTTCAATATATTGAATGAACTGAAGCGGGAGGGATTGGATTTTGCATATATGACCGGACATGGTACAGCCACGTTGCAGCTGTTAAATGGTTATCCATTGGCCTCCAATCCGCAGCCTTCCATGGAGAATGTGGCACGCTACCTCCGCTCCAAGCTACGCTCGACAAAAGAGGATGGAAGGGATGTGGAATCGGTTAAAAAATCGTTTATGGAATCCCTTGGCGTGAATGAGAAGTGGATGCTTGATGCGTTTGACCCCAAAAGTATCGTGGCCGATTCCCTGTTCAATGACGATATGGATATGCAGATCCACGATATCAAAGATGCACGTATCAAAGCCCCGTTGGTTTACCTCAATTCCTGTCTGACAGGATCCTTTCAACTCCCCAATTATTTGGCGGGCTACTATCCATTTTCGGATAATGACAATATTGCGGCGGTGGCCAATTCGGTGGGAGTACTGCAGGATCTGTGGCCGGGTGAACTTATGGGTTTGCTGCAGCATGGTGTACGCGTCGGGAATTGGGTGAAACATATGGCTTACCTCGAAACCCATATTCTGGGAGATCCAACCTATCATTTTACAGGTAAGGCCGATCAGCGGTTGAAAATCAATACGGCAATTGGTTTGCATGATCAAAATGCAGGATACTGGCGCAAGCTGCTTAAAGAAGACGATGCCGACCTGCAGGCGCTGGCTTTGGTTTATCTATCGCGTATATTAACTGAAAAAGAAGTAAGCCCGTTATTGAAACAGTATTACTTTCAATCGGCATTTGAAACCGTACGTACGCAGGCCTTTATACAGTTGCGTCAACTGGAGAATCCAGATTACTTTGCGGTATTGCATGCTGCGAAATCCGATTCGTATGAATTAATCCGTCGTTTGGCAGTATATGATCTGGCGGAGTTTGGGGGAAATGATTTTGTCAAAGATATGATCCAGCTTTATTTGAGCGATCCCCATTCCGAACGGGTTGGTTACCGCCTGCGAACCTCGCTTAGTTTTATGGAGCCAGCGCTGGTCAAGCAGGAGATCGATCGTCAGATTCGACAAGATTCCAGCCTGAGCAATGCGAAGCTTCTCGCGGAAAAACTGGATCAAATTGTTCTTTCTGGCGAAAAATCAACCCAGAGTCTGACCAAAAAGATCTTGGACAAGGAAGAAAAAGAAAAGGAGCGCCTCAATGATATCCGTACCATGCGTTTGTATCGTTATCACCGCATGGTGCCGGTACTGATTGAGACTGCCCTGGATAAAAGTAACTCGGCGGATATACGTGTCGTAGCGCTAGAGGCACTGAGTTGGTTTCCACTTTCGTATCAGCGTCGCGCCATATACGATGCTTGTGAGGAAGTGATAAAATCAGATGCTCCTGAAACGGTAAAATATCAAGGCCTGAAAACAAAGAATATTATGGATGGCTATTCCAGAAAGTAAACGTTGTTGTTGAAACCTTTGATGGATTCACAAGAATTTCGGTATTTTTGAACCACGCGCTATCCATTGTGGACAGCATAAAGTGTAAGCTGACGGCAACTTGGTTGCCGTCAGCTTTTCTTAAATGCCTACTCATATACGTATGTCTCAAAAGAAAAATATCATCACGATACAACATCCGGAATCCGTGCATCATACGAATGGCATGATTGGTTCTTGGTACGATTGGCCATTAACGGAAAAAGGGATCCAACAAGCGGAAAATATCGCTGCTAATTTAAAGTCGGAATTTCGGGATACGAAGTTTTCTGTGTATACCTCACCGCTCAGCAGAACAGCCCAGACCGCTGATATCATTGGAAAACAGTTTAATGTCGTTCCCCAATGGGCAACCGCGCTAAAAGAACGTTACCTTGGACGAGCGGTGGGGCAATCGGTTCAATGGCTTAGGGATAATATTGAGCAGGAAGAAATATCGATCTATGATAAATGTTTTAGTGATGCTGAATCCAGATTTGATGTATGGCAAAGAATGCTACCATTCTATGAAACGATATTAGGTAGTACCGAAGAAAATATTATCATTGTCTCGCACGGAGATAGCTTAAGTATCTTCAATGTCATGTGGCTTGGATTGCCGGCGGAAAGCCTTCAAACAATGGATCTATACGGCGTCAGTGGTGGCGTTTCTTTGCTGTACCAAACAGAAATGGGAAAGAGAATTATGAGGCGGATGAGCGATACTTCGTATTATAAAAGCAAAGCGATATGAAGGGTCCATCTCCTGAAAACATCAAAGCGGTATTTGATACTTATTATTCCGTCGACATTAAATTTTGGGTTGAATTTGCAAAAGTGGTGGAACGTCGGAGTTTTGCAAAAAATGAAATCGTGAAGGGATACGATAAGACCGAAAAGTTTATCAACATCCTCGTTTCAGGTTCGGTAGGACATTTTGTGCCTTATCAGCATAAAGACATCTGTATTAATCTATATTATGAAAACCAGCTATTCAGCGATTACCTTTCTTTTATATCACAGAGACCTACTGTCATCAAAACGGAATGCCTCGAAGATACAGAACTTTGGTCGGTAAGCCATCAGAATTTACAGGAGCTTTACGCAAAGTCCGATCGATCACTTCTTATCGGTAAAGCGATTTCGGATATCATGTTTACAGCTAAGCAATCTGAGCAGATTAATTTGCTGACTTTGTCGCCCACCGAACGATACCAGAAATTGATAAAAGAACGACCCTATATCTTTCAGCGTACACCGCTTAAAATTATCGCCTCCTATCTGGGGATAGCACCGGAGAGCCTGAGCAGAATAAGAAAAAAGATTTCTTAACTTTCGTCAAGTGTTTTTCGTTTTAATGCAGTTATTTTTGGGCATTGCAAAAAAGCTATACAAACAGGATGAAAAGAAAAATCAATTATTGGGCCGTTATTGTTTATTATATTATTGCCATCGCATGCCGCTATTTGACCAACAAAACTGAATTACTACATGCCATCGACAATCCGTATTTAACATCCATACTAACAGGAATGGGTCCTGCACTTGGAGCTGGGATTGTGTTTGTGACTTTTAAGATAAAGCCCATACTCTCACTCAAAGGAAACTATAGGAGTCTCCTTTTTCCGATTACGTTATATTGGATATTTCCGGTAGTTTTGATCAGCACGGTGTCTTATTTTTCAAAAGGTACTATTCCATATTTGACTGTTTTCACTGTGCTTATCTACGGTCTGCTGGAAGAAATTGGATGGCGGGGCTTTCTCTATCAGGAGTTTAAAACATTGAAGCCCATCTACAACATATTGCTGTTGTCATTACTATGGTTTTTATGGCATCTCAATTTTGATTTTACGCCGGTTCACTTCTCATTTTTCGCCATTTTGGTGTTGGGAAGTTGGGGAATAGGTAAAGTCGCCGATGCAACGGGGTCACTCGTTGCTGTTAGTGCATTTCATTCCCTCAATAATTTCTTTCCCGGTATAAACGCCAAAAGCGGCGCAATTTTAGGTATTCTTCTACTTGTTTGGGTGATTGCTTTGGTGGTTCGAAAAAAGATGAAACTGGCGGCATCAGTGTATAAAGCCAACTGACATGTTTCAGTTGGCTTTGAACGTAAAGGATTGTAGAGCTCCCTATTTGGAAATCTTACTAAAATCGAAAGGAATCTGGAGGCTATCACCTGCCACATTTGCTTTCAATTTCTCACCGTCCCGCCAGTAAGAAATCTTTTTTGGGAACGGAAGCGAGTCATTATTGCATTCGAATAGGCCATCTTTCATCATGGTCATGGAAAATGCGATAAAATTTTTCTCATCAGGCGTTTTAACCCTTAAATTCCAGTTGCCGTCAGATTTTAGCAACTGCATGGTTTCCTGATGAATGGTATCCAGGTTTTGCAATGTAAATGCAAAGCCTGCATATTCAGAATCGTTGAGTTTCTTCCAATATTCAAAGGTCTTTTTATATTTGGCTTCGTTGGTGCGCTGCCATTCTCCTACGAGCCAATCGAAATTTTCGGACGGCTCACTTTGACTTCCCACGCATTGTATGAAAATTGGAAGAAACGATAATGATACCCATACCTTGGTTAGTTTTAACATATGATATTCGGTTTTTAAAGGTTTGTCGACTAGTAGATCGTAAAGTATGTATGAAATGCTAAGGTAAATTACCGTATGCCCATCTCTGATTAAATTTAATAAAAAATTAGAAGTCCTGAAAGTGATTGATAGTTAAACTGTTAATTTAACTTAATGTTTGTTAAATCTTCGCAGCTTTATGCTAACATGTATAAATAATTCGTTATTTAGGTGTAAATGGAAGCATGATGATTTCTGATTTTATAAAAAATAAGCATCTGGCCAATCGAGCGGGGTTTGGAATGAGCCTTCAGCAGATTACGGATTTTGAACAGCAATCTCCTAAAGCAATATGGAAGCTATATGCGCAGCCGCATCCATTACACGCGATCAGTTTCAGTTCGGAACAGGGCGCAGTTGACTATACGGCTCTATCTCATTTGAATGCTTCAGATAAAAAGTTGGTACAGCAACTCAACCGGAAGCGTAATATTGACATCAATCTTAATTTTCTGGAAGCAATGGTGCATGGTGAGGATCAGCTCAGGGAGAAAATGGCTTTTTTTTGGCATGGTCACTTTGCGAGCAGGGTCATCAATGCCAATTTTAGTGCGCACATCCTCAATGAAATCAGAGAGCATGCCCTAGGAAATTTTCGGGACCTGCTATTTGCCGTTTCTAAAGCCCCAGCTATGCTCAGCTTCCTCAACAACCAGCAAAATAAAAAGGGGCATCCGAACGAAAACTTCGCGCGGGAAGTGATGGAGCTCTTCACAATGGGACGAGATAATTATACTGAATTGGATGTTAGGGAGGCCGCGCGCGCCTTTACAGGTTGGTCTTACGATAAGGATGGTCAGTTCTTGGTACGCAAAAAGTTTCATGACACCGGCAGTAAAACATTTTTGGGGAAAACGGGAAATTTTGATGGAAATGATATTTTGGATAGTATATTGGAGCAGCCAGTTACAGCCCAGTTTATTACGCGAAAGCTATACCGTTTTTTGGTTAACGAACAGGTGGATGAGGAAATTGTCTCTTTACTGAGCCGTGATTTCTATCATTCAGGATATGATATCAGGCAACTGGTCAACAGCATATTTACGGCGGACTGGTTTTACGATGTTAAACATATAGGCAACAAAGTAAAGTCACCTATAGAACTTATGGCTGGTATTATGCGCATATTACCCATGGAGATCGCGTACCCGGAAAACCTTATTATTTATCAGAAATTATTGGGGCAGATGCTTTTGTATCCGCCTAACGTGTCGGGTTGGCCGTTGGGAAAAGCATGGATAGACAGCTCTACCTTGTTGCTCCGCATGCAGCTGCCGCAGATATGGACCGGATTGCGGCCGCTCGAACTTGATGTCCATAATGACGATGACCTCGACATGGGGCTGAAACAGTCGAGGGCGCTTGCAAAAGCCTATAAGAATCCAAAAATTTCCATTGACTGGTCCACTGTAGAAGTTACTTTTGGGGGGAGAGACCCTTTTCGTATTTTGTTGCAGCGGCAGCTATCCTTTGAAAAAGCATTACGGGATGAATATGACAGTGAAAACATTCGATTGGCAATTATTGAAGCCATGAGCACTCCCGAATATCAGCTTTGTTAACCGTTAGAACGACTACTATGATCCTTAAACGAAGGCAATTTCTCAAAGCGAGTTCACTCGCGTCGGCATCGCTAATGTTGCCTAATTTCTTAAAAGCCCTATCTTCGTCCCCTGCGCTGGAAAATCGGAATAAGGTATTGGTGATATTACAGCTCAGCGGAGGAAACGACGGGCTTAATACGATCATTCCGATCCGTAATGATATTTACTTTCGCGAGCGGCAGACGATTGCCATCAATAATGCGCTGCGGCTCACGGATGAAGCGGGTATTCATCCGGCGTTGCCATTTTTTAAAACGCTTTTTGATCGTGGGGAGCTGGCTGTGCTTAATAATGTTGGTTATCCCGATCCAAACAAATCGCATTTTCGTAGCATGGATATCTGGCATAGTGCGAGCCGAAGTGATGAATACTTGGAGAGCGGCTGGATAGGGCGCTATCTTGATCAGGTCTGTTACGACTGCGACTATCCTACGCAAGCTTTGGAGGTGAATGATATGCTTAGCCTCGCGCTCAAAGGAAGGCGACAAAAAGCATTCGCATTTAAAGATCCCAAAAAGCTGTATCAGACCAGTCGTGAATCGTATTTTAAAAAGCTGTATCAGGAACATCAGCATCAGCATGAAGACGAAACAGTTGCTTATCTGTACCAGACACTAGGGGATACCCTCAGCAATGCCGATTATATCTTTGAACAGAGCAAAGCCAGAAAGACTGCAGCGACGTATCCCGACTCGGAGCTTGGGAAGGATCTGAAGACGGTCTCTTCGCTGATTAAATCGGATATCAATACGCAGGTTTATTATTTACAGATCGGTAGTTTTGATACGCATATCAACCAAAATCAACGGCAGGAGAGCCTATTTCGCACGATCAATGATGCTTTAAAAGCTTTTGTAGAGGATTTAAAGCAAGATGGCCTTTTTCGGCATGTCATGCTCATGACCTTTTCTGAATTTGGTCGGCGGGTGGCACAGAACGCGAGCAATGGTACCGATCACGGTACAGCCAATCAGCTTTTCCTGCTCTCGGGCGGATTAAAAAAGCAAGGATTACTGAATGATTTGCCAGATCTGACCCAACTCAATGAGGGTGATCTCCAGTATGCCGAAGATTTTAGAAAGGTGTATGCTACTTTACTTAAAAGCTGGCTTGATGCGGATTCTGACAAAATATTAGGTTGGAAAAATGGGATTTATGATTTTATATGAAATCTACTTTGTATGAAATATAGTATGAAAAACCCTGATCTGAATAGCAGACCAGGGCTGTTTTAACAGGTAGCTTGACTTTTATTAAGCTTTGATAAATAAACCTGCAATGTTAAGTACAGCTTCTGCAGATAATGGTTCATCAAAAGATTGGGTAGCGGCATTGGTGGAGATCTTTCCCATGGAACTGCTGAGTGCCGTAATATCAACGCCTGCTTGCTTTACATTATCTTCACCAGCGTATACAGCGTCGACCACGGTACCGATACCAGAATCATTTGCTCCAGTGATCCAAGGTTTTTGATTTGCTGCAGCGCCCCCGCGTGCACGACGCATCTGACGGATATGTGATGCATGCCTAGCTTCAACCGAATGAATCTGCAATGCTGCAGTAAGGACAACCCGATTGCCAACTAAAATGCCTGCTTGGCCTTTGTAAGCGCGTACACCAGTATCTTCAAACGCCTGTGCAACAGCTAAAAATGTGTCATAATCGCTAAATACATTTCCAAAAGTGCCACCAGCCGTAAAATCAAATGTTGGCTTCGATACAGCCTTACTGCCCAATACCTGTTTCAAAAAGTTGACATGGGCGACTTCATGATCCCGTATGGTCGTAATAGCGCCAAGTGGTTTACCCGAAGGAATAAGTCCAGACTTAGCAACCCCCATCGTATAATATTCGGCTTCCAAATATTCGAGCGTGAGTGCATAATTGAGGACGCCGTTGACATCTGTAGGAGCGGTAGCACCGTAAGCTTTTTTGAAAAGTTCACTGACAAAAAACGGTAGTGCCGCTAAGGTTACTTTTTTACTCATGGAAGCTAGATTTTTAATAGCTTCACGACGTGGGCTGATGCGATCACTGAACTCAGGATCTACAGCATTTATTTGGTCAAAAACATTTAAAAGATTCATGATAATCTGAATTAGGTGAATTAATAAGTGGGTAGATCCGATACATCAATTTTAGATTTGATAAAGGGTGCGGCGGCGCTCAAGACGACACTGGGACTTTTGGCAACATCGAGTCCATTGGAATCAACAACTTCCTGGTTGGCGAAACTGCCGTTATCGATCATATCCCTTACCCAAGCCGCATGGCGTGCCTCTACCGACACAATCTTTCCGGCCAACAACAGGTAGTTAGTGTCTTTGATAAGCCATCCAGCACCATTGTATGCGGATACCCCCAGATCTTCAAATGTTTTGGCAGTTGCCAGTACATTTTCCCTGCTGCTAAAATTAATCGCTGATAGATTTAATTCAAGGCTGGAGATTGCTTTGGCACCCAGCGCAACTTTAAAAAATTCGCGGTGGGCAATCTCATGATCACGGATATCGGTAAAGAAGGCCTTTTCCATATCGGTCATGCCTGAGTAGGGATTATTGACCAATTGAATGTAGAAGGCAGCTTCGAGCTGCTCGAGCGCATAGGCATAGTTGAGGATAGCGATATCGCCACTACCAAAATATAGGCCTTTTCCGCCGTTATCCATGTTATCATCATGGTCTTTTTTACAGCTCGACAAACCGAGGATGGCCAGCGATGCTGCACTGGCGCCTGCAAACTTTAAAAAATCTCTTCTGCGGAGATCCTTTTTGTCTATTTCACCATTGGGAGTCAATAGCGAATCGTTGTGGGGAGTTGTTATCTTTTCCATAACAAAAGTCTTTTAGTTTATAATATTTTTCTGTACTTATAACCATTTACGACTTTTTGGAACGCTTGGATTTCTAAACCCTAATTTTTTTTTATTTTTTTTTAAAAAAAAACTGATGCAGACTTGCACCAGTTTTTTAAAGTAGCAGTTGAGTGTTTCGTTTACTTTTTGACGAGTAGGGACAGATATTTTTCATAACCCTTGGCTTTCATTTCTTCTTTAGGAACAAATTGGAGCGATGCACTATTGATGCAATAGCGTAAACCGCCTTTGTCCGCTGGACCATCGTCAAAAACATGGCCCAAATGAGCATCTCCGGTTTTGCTCCGTACCTCTGTGCGGCGCATACCGTGGGAGTTATCAGATAATTCTTCGACTAAGTCGGGATTGATCGGTTTGGAAAAGCTGGGCCATCCACAACCTGATTCAAATTTATCTGTCGAGACAAATAGTGGTTCACCGGTTGTAATATCCACGTAAATACCATCTCTAAACTCATCATTGTATGCGTTGTCAAAGGCACGTTCCGTGGCCTGATTCTGCGTTACATCGTATTGCAGTGGTGTAAGTTCCTTTTTAAGTGTACTTCTATCTTTTTTGTGATAACTTTTCGACGCAGTAGAGTCCTTGGGGGCAGGGTTGGCTTTGCGCGCCAGATCAAACATCTCCGGAACAATATGGCAGTAGCCACCCGGGTTTTTGTCTAGATATTTTTGATGGTAGGCCTCCGCATCGTAGTAATTCTGTAAGGGCTCGAGTTCGACAACTATTTTTGCCGGATATTTCTTGTCCAGTTCGGCTAGGCTTTTCTTAATAACTGGAATAACTGATTTATCGGTATAGTAAATACCGGTACGATATTGTGTTCCGATATCGTTTCCCTGTTTGTTGAGGGAGGTGGGGTCTATTGTCTTTAAAAACAAATCCACGAGAAGCTTAAGTTCAACGATTCGTGGGTCATAGGTGACTTTGACAGTTTCAGCAAAACCTGTCTTTCCCGTAGAAACCTGCTCATAGCTCGGATTCTTTAAATTACCATTGGCATAACCTACTTCCGTGCCCGTAACGCCTCGTACTTGTTTGAAAAAATGCTCGGTACCCCAAAAGCATCCACCGGCAAAATAAATAACCTGATCATGCTCGGCTATAGGGGCCGCCAATTGCTTCTCAATCGGTTTGGATGGATCTGATTTCTGTGAAAATCCAAATTTGCTCAGCGTAAATAAGCCTAGCCCCAGTAGTAGTAATAAAAATGCTTTTTTCATAGTGATTGTCCATTCTTGTTTGATAATATACGATGTAAAGACCCGAATTGGTTTTAATCAATTTAAAAACTTAGGATCTTGACTTCATTATCGCTATGATAGGTTTCGCTATTTGTTGGGATTGTCATGGCGACCATAACACCTGCTATCCAGCATTACTTGATTTGAAGAAATTTTTCAATACGGTAAGGTTAATCAATTGACTCATCGTGCTGTCTATTTTTTTTGGACCATAAGTCCAGATTGGGAAATTGAAATTTACTGCTGTCAAATACTGGGTCTATTTTGCATTTCTGCTGCTCGCAATAATCCGCGTAGAGCGTAAGTACTTTTTTATGCAGCAGAAGTATGGCGATCAGATTGAGTCAGGCCATCAGTCCGACTCCAATATCGCCCAATGCCCAGGCAGATTTAGCTGTGCTGGTACAGCCTACATAGGTCGATACTAAGATCAGTAGTCGCAAAATCCAAATAAGTAAGGTTTTATGTTGTTTTTTTTGACCAACAAAACTAATGTTGGTTTCAGCGATGTAATAGTAAGCCATGATAGTGGTAAACGCAAAGAAGGCAAGCGCTAATGCAACAAAGGCATTTCCGATAGTTGGGAAATGATGGGATACTGCTTGTTGTGTAAAAGCTGGTCCCATTTCTGTAGCCGGAAGGTGCTGTACAATAAATCCATCAGCTGGATTTTCGACATTATATTGACCCGTAAAGAGGATCATTAAGGCTGTTGCTGTGCACACAAACATGGTATCAACATATACCGAAAATCCCTGTACGAGACCTTGCTTGATGGGGTGGGATACTTCGGCGGCGGCGGCGTGTGGGGCGGTGCCCTGGCCGGCCTCATTGCTATATATACCCCGTTTTTACACCCCAAGAAATTGCCATGCCTGCTACAGCACCAAATGTGGCTTCCATGTTTAAGGCAGATTTGACGATCAAAGCAATAACCGCAGGGATCTCTGTAAAGTTGAGCCCAATAATAACCAAAGCCATAAGGATATAGGCGCCAGCCATAAAGGGTACAACATATTCCGCTACGGTGCTGATACGCTTTACCCCACCTATAATGATAATGGCGAGCAAGCCGGCTATCGCCAAACCGGTCACGCTGGGAGATAGGTGGAAAGCAGACTCAACTGCTGAACTGATGCTATTGCTCTGCACCCCGGGTAGTAAAAAACCGGTACTTATGATGGTGACGATTGCAAAAGCCCATGCAAAAGTTTTGGATTTAAGTCCTTTAAGAATGTAAAATGCTGGGCCACCGCGATACTCACCATCGTTTACCTCTTTGTACATCTGGCCAAGAGTCGCTTCTACAATAGCTGAAGCACTGCCTAAAAATGCAATTACCCACATCCAGAAAATAGCCCCTGGCCCCCCCCATGGCAATTGCGGTCGCGACACCTGCGATATTTCCCGTGCCCACACGTCCTGAAATAGCCAAAGAGAAAGCCTGAAAAGAGGAGATGCCCTTGTCGGAACTACTGCCATTAAAAAGCAAACGGATCATTTCCCGAACCTGCATCAGTTGAGGACAGCGAAAGCGAACGGTAAAGTATATACCTGTAAGCAGACAAAGGTAGACAAGCGCATCACTCCAAATAATATTATAAATTCTATTGATCAAATCTTCCATCTTGTGAATTGAGTTTTTAGGTCGGCTAAAAGTAGGTAAAACGAGTCAAGACTATCTGAAATATTGAATAGATTTTGTTTATTTTTATGTAAACCTATATATATATCTTATTTATATATGTGTGTTACAATATCCATATCGACTATTTTTGCATTTTAGTTTCGTAATATGGCTAATGTATGTTGGATAATTTATCATCTCCTGGCTGCTTAATTTCTTCCAAAAAGCTAATTCTAGCTTTTTACATCCGCTTTGGAGCTCTGCATTTTCTCATCAATAATGGTATAGTATTTATTGCTCAATTTTTATTGGACAAATTGTTCGTCTTTATGGTGCTGTTTTGTGGTATATCCGCTACAAATTCTATTTATTATTATGAGGTTAAATCCGCATGCAGTACTTTTTTAGAAACAATCGTGCTACTTAGTTGTTAAAAATAACATCCACTTTCTTTTTTGGTATTTAATCAATATTAGATTATATTGAAAATTCAGTATTACATTTTTTAAATACAAGCACTATGAATGATTTAGAATTGAACGACATACAGGCACATTGGAATAATTTTATTGCTTCTGCAATTGCCTGGGCGCCACGTATTATTACAGCCCTGATCTCAGCATTACTGATATATTTAATTGGATCTTGGATTATCCGTTTGTTGAAGCGTATGATCGACAAAGCCTTCGAACGCCGGAAAATGGACGTTTCTTTGCAGCGTTTTCTCAGTAATTTAATTGGTTGGATTTTAAATATATTACTATTTATTGTTGTCGTTACACAATTGGGTGTTCAAACCTCAGCATTTGTTGCTATTATTGGTGCTGCGGGTTTGGCTATCGGTTTAGCGCTGCAGGGCTCTTTATCTAATTTTGCGGGCGGAATATTGATTTTACTGCTGAAGCCCTTTCGTGTGGGCGATTATATAAGTTCGAGCTCGAATGTCTCAGGGACTGTGATTGAAATTGATATTTTCAACACAAAATTAAATACACCGCAAAATCAGCAGCTTGTTGTTCCCAATGGTATGCTATCTAACAGTAGTATTACTAATTACACCGTTTTGGGGACACGCCGCACATGGTTCGACATTGGTGTATCTTACAGTGCTGACTTAAAACAAGCTAAACAGATACTATTGGAGGTTGTTCAAAATAATGAGTATGCGTTCAAAGACCCTGCACCGCAGGTTGTGGTCAATGAGTTGGGAGATAGCGCAATCACGCTATCTGTACGCGCGACCACTTCAAATGAAAACTTCTGGACGATGCAGGAGCAATTGATTATTAACTGCAAAGAAGCTTTGGATCGGGCTGGTATTGAGATTCCCTTTCCGCAACGTGATATCCGTATCCGTAGTAATGCATAAAGTAGTGTATATTGGTTTCAAGATGGCTTTGTTGGCACCCCATTGTAAACAAATTTAATTTTAGTGATGTTGTCAAAATCGACATTTAATAAAGGAATTGTTATTCCTAGTTTGATCTTTATCATAGGCGTTTGCCTATTGTCGGTATTTTTTCCGACCCTTTCTGTACGTATTTTAGATACTGCCAAGCAATTTATCTTTGTTAACCTCAACTGGGTTTACGTATGGGCTGTGACACTATTTGTTATTTTTCTCCTTTACCTGATGTTTAGCAAATTTGGTAATATCAAGCTAGGAAGTAACGACAGTAAACCCGAGTATACTTTTTTTTCATGGATTTCTATGTTGTTTGCCGCCGGTATGGGGATCGGGTTGATGTATTTCAGCGTTGCTGAACCGATGCAGCATTTTTCAACAGACGCATTTGCTGGCCATCATGATATCAATCGAGCTCAAAATGCCCAGCTGTATACATTTTTTCATTGGGGTATACATGCTTGGGCAATCTATGGCGTTGTGGGACTGGCTCTGTCTTATTTTGCTTACCGCTATCGGTTACCGCTGTCCCTTCGAAGTTGTTTCTATCCACTATTAAAAAATAAGATTAATGGAAAATGGGGTAATGCCGTTGATGTGTTTGCCCTCTGCAGTACGTTTTTTGGCATTACGACAACGCTCGGTTTTGGCGTGGTGCAAGTGAATGCAGGCTTGCAAACTTTAGGACTTGTGCCTGAGAATAATTTTACCTATCAGATTGTTATTGTTGCCGTGTTATCACTATTAGCTATTTTATCAGCTACATCGGGTGTTGATAAGGGGGTAAAACTATTGAGTAACATTAATATAATTACCGTAGTTATCTTGCTATTGTTTGTACTTTTTTTAGGACCAACGGTTTACCTTATCGGAAGTTTTACGGAAGGGATAGGTAATTATGTAAACAATTTCTTTAGTTTAACTTTTGATACGCATGTGTATGACGAAGCTACATTGCCCTGGTTCTACAATTGGACGATTCTTTACTGGGCCTGGTGGATATCATGGTCTCCTTATGTAGGGTTATTTATTGCTAAAATATCCAAAGGGCGGACCATTCGCGAATTTATTGCGGCCGTACTTATTATTCCGACCATATTTAATTTTATCTGGATGTCCGTGTTTGGCAACAGTGCGATGTGGTTTGATATGCACTTTGCCAAAGGTGCATTGAGCGCCTTGGCTGATAATCCTGATGCCCTGATGTTTAGGTTTTTGGACTATTTGCCATTCTCCGAGATAGTAAGCTATCTGGTCATTCTTATCATCATTATCTTTTTTGTGACTTCAGCCGATTCGGGAATCTTTGTGATGAATAGCATTTCCACTAAGAATGCGGAAAAGTCACCGAAATGGCAAATGGTTTTTTGGGGAGCTCTGTTGGCTATTTTAGCGCTTATGTTGTTAAATGCCGGTGGATTGCAGGCATTGCAAACTATGACACTTATCACTGCATTGCCTTTTTCGCTGATTATGCTGCTTTTTTGCGTGAGTTTGGTCAAAGCATTGACCATTGATCGGAGTTATTATGAACGTGATTTTTCGGTCAGTACGGTCCCCTGGTCGGGTGAATTTTGGAAAGATCGCCTGCAACAAATTGTCTCATTTAAAAGTCGCGAATCTGTTGAAGAGTTTATGGAGAACACCGTGATGGTAGCTTTTGAGGATCTGCAGGCAGAATTCAAGCATAATGGTATTGAAGCAAAGATTCAAGAGTTAGCGCAACCTAAGCGGATACAAATTGAAATCCAGCATGACGTAATCAACAATTTTATCTATGGCGTAAAAAGCCAGGTCAAAGTGGTTTCTGATTATGTGGTTGAAGAAGATAATCTCCCGGAATTTGATGATAAAAAAACTTATTTTCCTAAATCTTATTTTGGAGATGCACGTGAGGGGTATGATATTCAGTACTTTACAAGAAATGAATTGATCAGCGATGTATTAAAGCATTACGACCGCTTTCTGGAAATCATTTCGGAGGAGAAAAATGAAATGTTTATTAGTAGTAATGCGAACAAGAATCTACGATGAGGTAACAGTCATAGCGGTTGATTTCTCCTAAGGTTGTTGCACGTTATCTAAGATTGAATGTTTGTATAAACGTGATATCGTAGTGGAATTTATTTATAGATAATTTAGATTAAAGTGAAGAATATAGTATACATGATATTTCTTTCTGTTCTCATCGTATCCTGCGGTCAGCATGGAAGAAACGATTTGCAAGATCGCGAAGAACAACTTGTAAAAAAAGAACAAGAGTTTGCGCAGAGAGAGTCTGAATACGATGCATTATTAGCCATGCGGGATAGCCTACGCGCAACAGAATCCAAGCGACTAAAGCCCGACACCGTCGTTCAGCATTGGCCAGATTCGATCGCAGGACAATGGAGCTGCAGATTGGTCTGCCGTTCGTCGAATTGCAACAATTATGTAATTGGTGACCAAAGGAACGAGCAATGGGAATTTATGGCTGATGCTACAGGTATTTATGTAAAGACCTATACCAAAAATAAAACGATGCGACTCTTTAAAGGCTCTTTATTGGATAATCGAATTAGTCTGGTCCAAGTACAAGATAGTATGGATGAAAGTAAGGCGAGGGTTCAGATGAACCTTGATCTGATTGGTTCTAAGATTATCCGCGGAACACAGACGATCGGCACGAAAGAGGATTGCCAAGCAAACTTTTCTATTGAACTCACACCCACTGAAAGATGATCCTAGCCAGTATTCACCACATTACTTTTCCGGTTGAAGACCCTTTACTTAAGTTTTTTATCGAGTTGCTCATTATACTGCTGGTGCCTTTGTTACTCAATAAAATAAAAGTTCCACATCTGTTAGGTTTGCTGGTCGCAGGTGCGATTGTTGGGCCCTACGGCTTCAATATGCTCTCGCGAGACAGCAGTGTCGTGGTGACGGGAACGACAGGGCTGCTTTACATCATGTTTCTAGCTGGTCTAGAAATCGATATGGGTGACTTTAAGAAGAATAAATGGAAAAGTATCACATTCTCAATCTATACTTTTTTGGCGCCCTTTATTCTAGGATTTATCGGAGGATATTATGTATTAAATTTTTCGCTTTCAACGTCGATTCTATTTGCCAGTTTATTCTCGTCGCATACACTGATCGTTTACCCATTGGTCAGTAGCTTGGGCATATCAAAGAATCTTGCCGTCAATATTACCGTTGGCGGGACAATGATTACAGATGTACTTTCGCTTTTGGTATTGGCGGTGATTGTCGGCCTTTCTCAGGGGGATGTAAGCACTGTCTTTTGGATTCGATTAAGTGCTTCAATGATTGCGTTTGCTCTTGTTGTTTTGTTGGTATTTCCGATTATAGCGCGCTGGTTTTTTAAAAATGTATCGGACAAGATATCGCAATATATATTTGTCGTAGTGATGATTTATCTGGCTTCGATATTGGCCGAGCTGGCCGGTATTGAATCCATTATTGGTGCTTTCTTTGCCGGACTGGCACTGAATCGCCTAATTCCACATACTTCCTCTTTGATGAATCGGATCGAATTTGTTGGAAACGCTATATTTATTCCATTCTTTCTGATCAGCGTGGGGATGCTAATTGACTTTTCGGCTTTTTTAAAAAGCTGGGAAACCTTGGGTGTGGCAGCGATCATGCTCGTGGCCTCTATTGGTGGTAAGTATATGGCCGCCATGCTAACGCAAAAGACCTTCCGTCTTAGCGGGGAAGAGGGGATGCTTATATTTGGCATGAGCTCGGCTTCTGCCGCCGCCACATTGGCTGCAGTTATGGTCGGTTATAATATTATCCTTGGCCAAACGCCAGATGGTGAACCCATTCGTTTACTCAATGAACATGTGCTGAATGGGAGTATTTTGCTGATTCTGATTTCGTGTACCATTTCATCCTTCGTGTCAATGTCTAATGCGCAGCGCATTGCGGAGGCAGATCGGGAAGATACCATAGTAGGCGATAAGCTGCCCGATGCTCATATTCTATTGCCGATCAATACCGAACAGATGACTGAAAAGATGGTCAATTTGGGGCTGCTGATCCGTACAAAATCAAAAGATGACCAGCTCTTTGCCTTAAATATCATCAGTGAGGATAAGAATGAATCTTCAGTAAAAAATGCAGAAAGGATTCTTGAATCCGCAGTGAAACTGGGAGCATCGGCTGATGTGCAGGTACAGGCCATTACCCGACATGACAGCGGAGTAGTTGACGGAATAAATAATGTGATCAAAGAAAAATCCATATCAGATCTAATCATTGGCCTAGATAAAGATAAGGGCTTTTCAACGTCTTTTATGTATAATCTGTATAACGGCTATTTAAAAAATGAGCATGTCAATCTGATGTTGTACCGTGCCATTCAACCGATATCAACTGTAAAAGAGTATGTTGTGCTCATCCCTCCATTGGCATACAGGGAATCCGGCTTTTTTGAAGCGCTATCAAAAATATGGAATATTGCGTGCAATTCGAGCGCACCGCTTGTATTCTACAGTACAACGGATATCATCGAAATTCTCCATCGAATCATCAAAAAGTCGGCTGTGGAAGCGTCATTTATTACCATATCCGATTGGAAAGAAGTGGATCAGGTTATTGGAGAACTAACAGTTGATCAGGGGTTAATTGTGCTAATGGCCGACCGTAACCGTTTTTCGTATAAGTCGCCAATTCATACCATTACCCAATACCTCAACGAAAATCAGATTGAAAACAATTATCTACTGATTTATCCCTTTACTCAGAATAACAATGATGTGTCAGAAAAGCGCGCGATTAGTAATCACCAAGATTTTGCTGAGATCGGTAAACTGATCCAGCGGGTATTCCGATAAACGGTTTAATGATAAGTGCCCAATGGTTTTATACGAAGACCATTAGGCACTATTCGTTGGTTGTTACAAGCTATATTCAGCACGTTCTTCCTTCGATACAAGCAAACGCAAATCGTCTGCCGCCGGCAATTCAAAGATTTGTAAGTGAAAGTGTTTGATTGCTGCGAGCAAATGGTCAAAAATATCGGCCATCGTATCTTCAAAATATACCCATTGTGTTCCTTTAGTAAACATATATAACTCCAAGGGTATGCCATATTCAGTCGGAGCCAGCTGACGTACCAATAACGTCAATTCTTGGTGGATATTAGGGTTGTTTTTTGCGTATGCGAGGACATAAGCCCGAAATAGACCAATGTTCGTCATTCTTCGGCCGTTAACTGGCGAAGAATTGTCTGTATTCCATGTCTTATTATATGCGGCAATCTCGCGTTCGCGCTGATCAATGTAAGGCGATAGTATTCGGATATTTTTCAATGCTGTTATTTCCTCCTCGCTAAGATACCGTACTGATGACATTTTAATATTCAGTGCGCGCTTAATACGACGACCACCAGTCTCTTGCATTCCGCGATAATTTTTGAATGAATCGCTGAGAAGCGTATAGGTCGGTATAGTGACAATGGTTTTGTCCCAATTCTGTATTTTGACATTGTTAAGATTAATCTGTAACACGTCACCATCTACACCATATTTGGGCATTTCAATCCAGTCACCAACACGCACGGAGTCATTGGCCGACACTTGAATACTGGCTACAAATCCCAAAATTGTATCTTTAAATACCAACATCAGAATTGCGGAAGCTGCGCCCAGTGACACGAGAAAGGACCATGGTGAGTTTCCTGTTAGAAGTGACACAGCCAGTGTTCCGATCACAAAAATTAAAAAGATCTGTACCACCTGTAGGTAACTGTCGATGGGCTTATCTTTAAAACCATTTGAAGTTCGGAAGATATCACGGCAGGTTTTCAATAGGCTATTTACAAGATGATAGATCGTCAGCAACACCACTAAATCCAAAAATTTTACCAAAGCAGCGGTTAATACCGGAAAGCCCATGAAAATTATCGGTAAAAACTGGCGTGCCAGCAAAACGAGAATAGTGCGACTCAGACGGACATGTACCTTATTGCTCAAAAGGTAATCATCCCATTTGGTTGAAGTTCGAAGGGCAATTTTATTTAGTGCTGTATAAAATACGCGACGCATGATATAGTCGAGCACATAGAGAAGTAATGCTGCGGTCAAAAGGAGCCCAGCTGCGGTTGCTATATGGGACTGCTGTTCGGGGAAGCCTAATTTACAGAAGAAATCGAAAATGTACTGATAGATTGAAGTTGATGATTGTTCACTGAGATTTAGCATAATTGAATTTTTCATATGAACAGACAAATTTAAGAAAAAATATTAACACGTGGTTTTTTACGTTTAAATACGTTTTTAATACTTTTTTTGCTTATTGATTAATTTTTCATTACTTTTGTCAATTAATAGATAACCCGATAGCAAAAAATCGCTGTTTTTACATCTTTAAAACCCCCAATAATTTGAATGAGATTAGTGTGATTGGCGGTGGGAGTTGGGCCACGGCCCTGGTTAAAATTCTAACAGAAAATAGCATCCATGTAAATTGGTATATGCGACGTTCCGAACAAGTACGCTCGATCAATGACGATGCTATCAACCCCGACTACCTATCCTTTTTAAAACTTGATAATACAAAAATTTATGCTTCTGATCAGCTGGATATGCTCGTGGCGCGTTCTAAGGTGATCCTGTTTGTTGTTCCCAGTGCGCAACTGGATCAAGTTTGCGAAGCAATCCCCAAAAATGATATGCGCGACAAATTCGTGATTACCGCAATAAAAGGAACCGTAGGGCCGGAGAATTTGCTACCCAGTGCTTTCATTGCCCGGCATTTTGAACTGACTGACCTACAGCAGGCGATTATCGCGGGCCCCTGCCACGCCGAAGAAATTGCAAGAAACAAAAAAACTTATATAACCTTATGCGGGTCGAATCAAAGCGTTATTCAAAAGATTTCGAATGCATTTGCATCACCCTATATGCAGGTACACTATAGCGCTGATATGATCGGCGTGGAGTACGCGGCCATTTATAAAAATGTGGTCGGTATTGTCTGCGGTATGGCTGAAGGATTACACTATGGCGACAACTTTATAGCTGTGTTGGTAGCGAATGCAATCGACGAACTGGGGTTGTTGCTGCAAGCTGTTGGTGTACCCAATTCTCGGCTAGGTAACTCGACCTATTTGGGCGACTTATTGGTGACGGGATACTCCAGACATAGCCGCAACCGGAAGTTTGGTCAGTATCTCGGTCAGGGATTTTCGGCATTTGAGGCTCGTGGGATGATGGGTATGGTTGCCGAAGGTTATTATGCGACAAAGGGGCTAATGAATACCGTATCAAGTCTCGAACTCAATATGCCCCTTTTACAGACTGCCTATCGGGTGCTATATAACCATATGGCAGCAAAAGATGAATTTAAACTTTTAGAAAGGAATATAAGATAATATGATATTAGCAACAGATTTAGATGGAACTTTTTTGGGGGGTAAAATGGAAGACCGCCTCAGATTATATCGATTGATAAAGGCTAGTGCGAATATGCAACTGGTTTTTGTGACAGGGAGAGGCTTGGAGTCTGTATTGCCTTTGCTGAGCGATCCACTTATTCCGGTGCCAGATTTTATAATAGCTGATGTGGGAGCTACAGTGGTGAATGGCCACAGCCTGGAAGCAATTGAGCCTTTACAGAGCGAAATTGAGGAAAAATGGCCGCAGACTTATGCGATCCGTTCAGCGCTGGATGAGATTCCGCAATTGCGTTACCAACATGTACCACAACAGCGGCGCAGCTCTTTTTTTTATGAACCTGAGGTTGACCTCAATCTAGTAAAGCAGGTGGCCGACAGGTATGAGTGTGATATGATTACTTCGGCTGATCAGTATCTGGACTTGCTTCCGAAGGGTGTGAACAAAGGTACAACGCTTAAAAAGCTGATTGAATTTTTGGATATCGAGGCGGACGATGTAATGGTAGCTGGAGATACCCTTAATGATCTCGCCTTGTTTGAGATCGGTTTTCGCGGTGTTGCCGTAGGAAAGTCGGAGGGCAGTTTGCTTGAAGCTGTTGGTCAAATGGACACAGCTTACACTGCCGAGGCCGCCGGAGCGGGTGGGATATTAGAGTATATGAGCAAGTATCGCCCTTTCCAGCAACTCATCCGTACTGAACAGAAAATAGTACCTCAAAAAGGCAGAGCTAAAAAATCGGATCAGCTCGTGATGGTGTATCATCGACTGCCTTTTGAAAAGGAATCGATCAATGGCAAGACCGTACGGGTGTCTCCGAAAAGTCCAAACGGAATTATTCCTTCATTATTGGGCTTATTTGAAAAGGGGCGTTCTGGTCTTTGGATCGGCGAGGAAGTTTTGCAGCCGGATGGTCAGCCGGTTCCTAATCAGCTGGTAGATGAAAGCAGGTATCCCAACCTGGTAGCATCCACCATATCGTTGTCAAAAGAAGACATTGATAAATTCTACCGCGTGTTCTCAAAAGAGGCCTTTTGGCCAACTATCTTTTCTTTTGTGGACCGTGCAAAGTTTAATCACGAAGATTGGGACCACTATTTGATGATTAACAAGTACTTTGCCGAACGTATAGCAAAAGAAGCCGACGATGGAGCCCTCGTATGGATTCATGAATATAACCTATGGATGGTACCGTCGTTTTTAAAGGCCATGCGACCCGATCTAAAAATTGGTTTCTTTCATCATACCGCTTTTCCGGCGGCTGACATTTTTAATATTATTCCGTGGCGCAAAGAAATTATCGGAAGTCTGCTGCTTTGCGATTTTATTAGTTTTCATATTCCGCGTTACGTAGAGAATTTTGTGGATGTAATCCGTAGCCATACACCTTTTAAGGTGATCAAAAAGGTCAATGTTGCCAATCAGTTTCTGACTTATAGCTGCGCTCTCGGAGTAGATCAAATGACGAAGGTCATTGAAGTAGACGGTAGACAGATCAGGTTGGGAGCTCAACCGGTCGGCGTAAACAAGGATCATATCGAACAGATTTTGATGGATGATCAGGTGAGGCTGGAGATCAATGCGCTCAAAAGAAACAAAGACGAATCAGGAGTAAAGCGTATTATATCTATCGAGCGTTTAGATTATGTAAAAGGCCCGTTGGAGAAAATTCAGGCTTTTGGAGAGTTCTTAGCAGAATACCCAGAATTTAGGGGTAAGATTGAACTGGTGAACGTGTGTACACCGCCATCACAGGGGATGACAATCTACGATGAAATCCGCGATCAGGTGAATCAGGCAGTGGGTGAGATCAATGGAAAATATGCAACGATGAATTGGACTCCGATACAGTATTTTTACAGAGCGCTTCCTTTTGAGGAGGTTATCAAACATTATGCGTTAAGCGATATTGCCTGGATCACACCTTTGCGCGATGGCCTCAACCTTGTCGCAAAGGAATACATTGCCACTCATGGATTACTGGACACTTCGGGAGCACTTGTACTTTCGGAATTCGCGGGAGCATCGGTAGAACTGCCCTATGCCATTTTGACAAATCCCTATGATCGTAAGAGTATGAAAGATGCCTTATTGAAAGCTTTGGTGATGGAACCGGGCGAGGCTCAAGTGAGGGCTCGTCGGCTTTATGAGCATATCGAGCATTATGATATCCATTATTGGGGAAAAGATTTTGTGAAAGAACTCGAAAAATCTGTTAAATATTAATGGGCGATCGTTTAGGTAATTGATATCCTAAACATCATATTGCGGATATATCGTTGCCGTTGAAGAATTCGCGCAGATTAGAAGGGGCAAATTTGATAAAAATTTGGCCCCTTTCGCTGAAGAATCGCTATATTTGCGGCTATAACAATGGTTGCGAGAATTTTCAAATCGATTACAATAAATCTGTTGCTGCTATGCGTCGTGCTGATGAGTTTTAGCAAGATTTTTATTGTGCTAAGCTTTTATGCGAATCGTACCGAAATTGCCAATACTTATTGTATCAATAAAAGGAACTCATCCTTACACTGTGATGGTAAATGCTTTCTTATGCGCATATTGAAAAAGGAGGCCCAACGGGAGAAAGATGTTCACGAATATTTCTCCAAAACACCGGTTTTTTTCTGTCACCACTATTTTTCGACAACTTTGCCAAAAATGTTTACCCCAAATGCTGAGCGCAATGTTGGCAAGGCGCGGACTCCGTTGTTTCTTAAGTTTGATTTCTTTCCTAAAATACTCAGACCACCCATTGTTTCATTAGCATAATT
This sequence comes from Sphingobacterium zeae, assembly GCF_030818895.1. Classification (NCBI taxonomy): domain Bacteria; kingdom Pseudomonadati; phylum Bacteroidota; class Sphingobacteriia; order Sphingobacteriales; family Sphingobacteriaceae; genus Sphingobacterium; species Sphingobacterium zeae. The sequence goes on along the minus strand of NZ_JAUTBA010000001.1, from coordinate 3,546,009 downwards.
CTAACGGTTTATCCCATTTTTTGAGATAAAATCTATTATTCTTTATGACGACTTTCGGTTTGTCCGGGATTCGCTATACTGGATTCTAGTTTTAATCTACATTTATTATTGGTTCACTTTAACTTATAATGCTTTTGAAAACGATATATTTAGCGTACGTATTCATGTTTACGCTTGTATTTACCATTTGTAGCAGCACTGCATGGGCGCAATACAAAGATTCACTATTGCCCAAACAGCTTGACTCTGTTTATGTTAACGCACGGTTCAGCGCCAAAGATAAAGCTAGCTTCCAGTCTGCCCGCATGAATATCCCTGACTATGAAAATCCACAGGTAACTGCCAGCGTGGGTAAACACCTCATTAAAAATAGAAACTACACATCCCAGTCGGCGATGCTATCGAATGCGGCGGGTGTAACACCTAGCTGGGCCGGAGTGGCACCTTACTTTACTATTCGTGGATTCCGGACGCGTAGCAATTTTAGAAATGGCTTGAATGCTTATTTACAGTATAGTGATGAAAATAGCAATATCCAGCAAATAGATGTGATAAAGGGGCCGAGCGGTACATTGTTTGGAGGAACAAATATGGCTTTTGGCGGGCTGATCAATGTACTTACGTATGCACCCATTGATAGTAGCTTTATGAATTTTTCGCTGGCTACAGGCAACAATGCTTTGCAGCGCATCAATATTGACCTAAATACGCATTTGGATGCAACCCATAAGTCACTGTTCAGAATGTTTGGTACCTATACGTCCCGAAAGAGTTTTCAGGATGCAGGAATAAACAAAATTATTTTTCTCGCTCCGAGTCTCAGTTATCAGTTAAGTCCGGATCTTAAGGTGAGGTTAGAGGCAGAATTCTTGCGCAGGAATACGACAAATAGTCCTTTGTTCACGCCAGCGAATCCACTCGTCGGTGGAACTTTGAGCAATGTTGAGCATTCTAGCAGCCTGAATTTGGACTACTTTAGATCTTACACCGACAACACTTTGCTATGGCAAACATCTTCGTTGAATTTTTATGCAAAGATAAGTTACACCATTTCTCCGGATTGGCAGTCTGAAACAAACTTGGCCAGTACAAATAGTACATCGAGCGGCGATTATCAAACAAACTTATTGATCAAAAATAATACTGCCGTAACAAGGAGGGTATTGCACTATGATGAGGAGGGTATGCGTAATTATCAGGTGCAACAAAACTTTATCGGTCATTTTAATATAGTGGGGCTGGACAATAAATTGCTGGTCGGTCTTGATTACCACCGCTATAGCTATGCTGCGAATTATAAAAATGCCGGTTATGTCGATACGATATCCATCGCCAATCCTTCGGCTACAGCAAATTTATTGAATGCAGACCTGATCCGTCATCTTGTACTTTCTAAACAGCCCAGCAATTCCGTTGCTCCGCAAAACAGTTATTCGGCTTACATTTCAGATATTATCCATCCAACAGATGCGTTGACATTGATGCTCAGTGCGCGATATGATAGACTGATCAATTTGGGGACGAAAGATTTGCTAACAGGCACGACTACTGCGGATTATAAGCAATCAACTATTACCCCAAAGATAGGGTTCACTTATCAGCTTCTTCCAAAAGTGGCGACATTGTTTGGAAATTATATGAGCGGCTTTCAAAATCTTGCGCCAACGAGCATAAATGGTGTCTTGTATAATTTAAAACCGCAATACGGTAGTCAGCTCGAATCTGGGGTCAAAATAGCGGTTCCTGATCATGCACTCGATTTGACATTGAGTTATTATGCCATCAGCGTACGGAACACCGTAATGACAGATCCTAACGATGCCACGAAGTATACACAGGGGGGGAGGCAATATAGCCGCGGTCTGGAGCTGGATATACAGTCAGAACCCTTACCCAATCTCTTTATACATGTAGGGGGAGCTCACAACATAAGCAAAATAACGGTTGCTGACGCTACAGTGCAGGGTTTGAGACCGGTGAATGCTGGGCCCCAAATGGTCTTCCACATGGTATGTGAGTTATGACCGGCCTTTAGCGAAAGAAAGTAGGTGGAATGTTGGATTGGGGGGGAACTATGTGGGTCAGGATCTAATCATTAACAGCCGAAGTGCGGGGAGTTTTTATACTGATTCCTATATCCTTTGTAATGGTAATATTGGTTATGCATACCGACAACTTAAATGCAATCTGACTGCCGAAAATCTATTTAATACCCGCTATTATTACGGGGGAAGAGGCTTTATCAGCCCAGGGAGCCTGCGCCAGTGTATCTTGTCGATGTCACTGCATTTTTGATAGCTAAATTTAAACGCAACGCTCCAATTATTATGGCATATATATTTATTTATATCACAGTCAATCGCTTGGGTGACTGACTGTGATATAAGTGAATTACTATATGTAGTACGTAGCTATTAAGGCTTAAAATAATACGTTAGAAATTATAAATAGATTAAATGCTATTAGTTATTCAGCTGTAATTTCCCAATAAATGGGCGGCTATCAACTGTCATTATCGCTTCTTTAATGGAATAGCATAATTGATAGTTTTCGCTCAGTATTTTTTTGCTAGATTCTATCTTGTCTTTTTCCACCTTATCAACAATCCATGTTGGGTTTAATGGATCTGAATTAAATTTCGTTATTAATACTGTAAATCCTTCTTTCTGAGCACTGATTAGCGTGTCTTTTGTTATATCTACTATCTTCATAGTGAGACAATATACAAAAAAAATATGAAAGCCCTTTTATCCCTAGCAATAAACTATGCCAACACCATTGTTACAACCGACGGTAGCGATGCCTGATATAGTGCGCTTTTGGGTTTAAAACTGCCAGATGCCGATGAAGATTTCTGCATAGTTTTGTGATGTAAATAGGATAGTTTAACATTCTAATAATTTTTATTAATTTAGCATCATATGATAGCATTGATGGAGAATAGAACTATTGATTTTACCATATTTTTATTTAATGAAATAGTAGGTGTATGCGTGAAGTTAATTGTCATGATGAAAAGATTCATCTTTGTGGTAATATTCAGTCTTTTGGCTATCTATTTATCTTCGAGGATGATAAGTGTGTTGGTGTAAGTGAAAATTGTGCCGTGATTATGGGGGCAGCAAGTTCTACGGTGTTAGGTATGACCGTTGAAGCTGTTCTGGATCATGTCGCACCGTCGTTTGGGCTTCGTGGCGATAAAATTGAACAGGCAGTTTCCCAAAGTCTATTCGCCAGATTTGTCGAACGTGTGACGATTCATCAAAAAGATTACTTTCTCAGTTTATACCGGTATGATGGAAAAATATATCTTGAGATTGAAGATTGTACTCCACAAGCCGTAAAAACAACGAAATTATACTACTACGCCAAGCATTTAGAAGACCAACGTGAAGGGAAATCTTGTTGGCAGGCATTGACCGAACTGATAAAAGATATCATCCACTTTGATAGGGTGATGATTTATCGTTTTATGGAGGATAATAGCGGTCAGGTGATTGCGGAAAGTAGGAGCGAGGAATTAGAATCGCTGTTAAACTATAGGTATCCGGAGTTTGATATTCCAGCACAGGCTCGAGAACTTTACCGTATCTTCCACGCGCGGCATACGGCTGATGTTGATGAAAGAGCAATTCCAATTATGGGCAAGGCTGCAGAAAATTTTGATCTGACACGCTGTAGCTTAAGGGCACTTTCGCCCATGCATTTGCAATACCTTAAAAATGCCGGCGTAAAGGCCAGTGCTAGCTTTAGTATCATTGTCGATAATGAACTCTGGGGACTTGTTGCATGTCAGCATCGGGAACCTATGCATGTGGATCTCTCGCAACGGCATTTATGTACATTGCTGACTCAATATGCTGTAAACCGCTACCTCGCAGATTTTCAGAAAGAACAAGTTCGTTTGCATAAAAGCCTTTCTCAGCTTGAGCATAGTTTAAAAAGTGACTTGTTGGTCAAACGTGACTTGTATGATGTGTTAGAAAATTATGCTAATCGGATCATGGAGGTCATGAATGGGCAGGGGCTCATCATTAAACGCGATCGGGCGATCATGACTGTTGGTGAAGTGCCGGACAGAAAGATCCTCAAAAAGATTGATGAGGAGATTGGAACTAAGGAGTTTTTCGTCACCGATCGATTTAAGTGTACTGGCTTTGGTGACGATGTGGAGATTTTTCCTGGTGTTTTGCGTATTAGCATTTTACCTGTAACGAATTGGTACCTATATGTTTTCAGAAAGGAGCGTTTGATTGAAGAAGTTTGGGCGGGGAAACCAGAAAAAGTGATGCAGATTGACGCCGAAAAAAAGATTGCTTTTCCTTCGCCACGCACTTCGTTTGAAGCGTGGAAGAAGATAACAAAAGGCAAGTCCGAAAAATGGCGTCCTTCAGAACTTGCTTTTATTGAAAATATGACGCATATCATTCAGCAGTCTATTGCGCAACGTGGCGGAGAAATTGACAAACTGAACAGGGAACTGGTGCGCTCAAATAATGCACTTGATACTTTTGGATATACGTTGACCCACGATCTTAAAAATCCATTGACAACCATTCAGCTAACGGCTCAGATGTTGCTATATAAAAAGGATGTCTCTCGGGAGTTTCTCGAAAAGTCAATGAAAAATATTTTGGAAGGAACGCAACTAATGAATGATATGATGGACAAAGTGTATCAAATGTCTAAAGTAAACCATGTTGACTTTGTCTTTGAACCGATCAATCCGCGGTCAAAGATTCTTAATATCGTTGAGAATTGTAAGCAGCAATATCAGGTGTCCCATTTGGAATTTAATATGGGAGAGACATTACAGGTTATGGGGGAGAGAACCTTAATATATCAATTGTTTCTGAATCTTATCGGCAATGCGATAAAATACAGCAGTAAGAAGGAAAATCCAAAAGTCTCTATAAATAGCTTTAGGGATGGGGATACCGTTCGTTATGATGTAAAAGATAATGGAATTGGCATAGATCTGAAGGAGAGTGATAGAATTTTTGAAATTTTTGGACGTATGTCGAATACCGAAGGTTATGAAGGTTCGGGCATTGGTCTATCCATTGTGAAGCAAATCGCTAATAAGCTCAAAGCAACATTGCATGTGGAAAGTGAACTTGGCGTCGGTACTACTTTTTCAGTCACCTTCAATAATGTCCCTGTAGCTATATAGGGACAATGGACGATGTGAATTTTGAAAAAATGGAAACAATCGCTATTATGTATGGGTTCATAATGATATGAGACTTTTTTGGAATCATTATATTAAGAATTTATACCATTACATAATTATATATGCTGAGTGCTGACAAGATGAGTGAATTGCAATATGCTTTTAAGTTGAATCATACCTATTATTTCGACGACTTTAATGATGATGATGAATTTCTGAATGCTACTCAAAAACTGATTGAAGATAAATGCTTCATCATAGTTTTTGGAACAACTAATGATGCAGATGAATTGTACGACAAATTATTATTCTTCAATCAGTATTATTTTCCAGTCTCCGAAATAAAAGGTTATTTAAAAAAAGGCGCTTATTTTGCTTTTCGGTCGGATCTTTTTAAAGGTTATAGCCTGCGGAACAGATTAAAGGATCTTGGATTTCTCGAATACTCAATGCAGGAGTCATTGGTTCTGAAAGACAACCATCAGCGTCTTATTGCGAAGCTCTTCAACTTATTGGTTGAAGAGACCAAAATGCCTCAAAGTGAAATTCATTCGACAATAATCGCTTCCTATCTGAATCTGCTGTTGTACCATATGCAAAGGTTCTACCAACGCTTCATGGAAGATAAATCGGATGAAATTAATGCATTACAGTGTCAATTCTTAAAGGAGCTGTATACATTTTTCGACCAGGAGAGGCGTTGTATGCTAGCACCACCGACCGCTACATTATTATCGAAAAAATTAAATTGTACTGCACGATTTCTTAATGATATCTCGCTAAAGGTGTCGGGAAAGACAGCACAGTATCATATTGAAAATTTTATCGTTACTGCTGCCAAGCAGCTATTAGCTGAAACGGATCTTTCTGTAGCTGAAATAGCGGAACGAATGAAGTTTGAGCATCCGCAGTCGCTTACCCGATTGTTCAAAAGAAAAACACAAATTACCCCGCTCGATTTTAGGATTTCCATTATTTAATTAAACATTCTATCAGCAGCAGCGTCCGACGCTGCTGATAGAATGTTTAATTAAATAAAGCAATTGTTTATCCCATAAATTGACTACCTTGTCGAAATCTCAAAGAAAGATGATATAATAGGTTTGGTAACCAATTATCTGCCCAGCTTAGGTCTATTTTTTTATTCTCTCCTAGACCATATTTTTCAATCATTGCGGTGTTTATAAACAATCAAAAAATGAAAAAGAAAATTGTTATTTGTGATGATGACGTACTTATCCTCAACGTATTAGAGCTGGCTTTAAAAAATGAACTAAGCGATGTTTATCCCGTTATAAAAAGCAGGGAACTTTTAGCCATTGTGGACGAAGTATGCCCTGATATTCTAATATTGGACATTGATATGCCTTGGTTATCCGGTGACGATATCGTACGCGAGCTGAGAAACTCGGAGAAACATGCCGATCTTCCGGTAATCTTGATGTCTGCGAAGTTGCAGCGAAAGCAGATTGCGTCCGAATGTGGAGCTGATGCCTTTTTGTCCAAGCCATTTGAATTGGACGATCTATTCTTATTGGTTGATAAACTAAGTCGACGATAAATTCGCTGATATACTATTTGTATTTAAAATAAAAGCACTTTTGATTAAAAGTGCTTTTATGAAATATAGTGAGCGTATTTCAATGCCTATTTAAACTAATTCTTTAGTATAGTATCAATTTTTTGAGTGATATCTACCAGATCAAAAGGTTTTGCGATAAAACCATTGGCACCTAAACCGCTTGCAATCTCTGGTCCATCCACGCTAGCTGAAAGCACGATGATGGGGGTGTCTTTGATTTCGGGTGTGCTTCGGATCATTTTGATCAGCTGATCACCAGAAATTATTGGCATCCAAAGATCCAATAACAATAGGTCAGGCTGATGGGAAATTAATTGCTTTGTCAGGTTGGTACTATTCGATTCGCATATGACATTAAATCCTTCCATATCTAAAAAAAGTTCCAGCATTTCGAGTATCCCTCGGTCATCATCACAGATCATTATCTTTTTAGTCTGCATATTTTTTATTTATTATTTAGAATGGGTAATGTAAAATTAAAAGTAGATCCTTCACCCAGCTCACTTTCCACCCACAATGTACCGTTGTGATTGACAATGATCTCGTGTGAAACGTAGAGACCGATGCCCAACCCCGGGAATTTTTTCTGTATATGGCTGACGCGGAAAAATCGTTCGAAAATCTTTAATCTGTCCTGATAGCTTATTCCCATACCGTAGTCTCGCACAGACACCTTGACAAAGGTAGCAACCCTATGGATACTAACTTCAATTTTTTTAGATTCTGGAGAATATTTAATAGCGTTTGATAGCAGATTATTGAGCACTTGGATAATCTGTAGTTCGTCGCCCTCCACGATACTATCCGAACTACCTGAAAAATGAATATCAGCGTCAGGAACGGCAAGTCGCATACTCTCTACGGCGTCCTGTATCGTTTTATCGATCTCAAATGGTTCCATGTGCAGTTCCAAATTTCCAGATTGAATTTTAGAAGTATCCAAGAGTTTTGTTATAAGCAGGTTCAACCGATCGATGTAGGCTGCTATTTTATCTAATGTAGAAATAAACTTTGGATCTGTATTGTCGACACTGAGTCGCTGTACAATCTGAAAAAGCCCCTTGATGGTTGTCAATGGCGTTTTGAGTTCGTGGCTTGCGATAGACAAGAAATCATCTTTACGTCGATCTTGCTCTTTCTTTTCAGTGATATCTTCGATCGCGATGAGGATTCGGTCTTTGTATTTTCCTTCGAATTCAACACGATAGGCGTTTAGCAACATCACTTTTCGCCCAATATAAGGGAACGTATGATCCACTTCATAGTCGATCACTGGGTTATTGGTAGGCAGTATCTGTGTAAGCATCTCTTTTAAAGAAGCAATATCCCATTGCTGATTACCCAAATCAAATAACTCCTTTCCTACCGTTTCCTCTGTGGTCACTTTAAAAGAGTTTAAGAAATGCTTGTTGGCGCTTATTACAATATAATTGGCATCTAATACCAACAGGCTCTCTCTAACTGTTTCAATAATGCTGGATAAAAAGCTTTCTTTGTCCTGAAGTTCTTTTGTTCGCTGCTGTATTTTGAGCTCAACATGTGACTTTTCTTCACGAAGATCGTGCTCAGCTTTTTTGCGGTCACTGATGTCATTTTGAACACCGATAAAATGGGTTACCTGATTTTCATCGTTCTTTACCGGGGAAATAAAAAGCTCGTTCCAAAAAAGCGATCCGTCCTTGCGGTAATTACGAATTTCGATTTTGCATTCTTCACCCCGCAGAATCGCTTCTTTGATAATTTTACGTTCTTCTTGCGAACGATCTTGTGCCTGTAAAAAGCGACAGTTGTGACCAATTATTTCATCTTGTGAATATCCACTGATGGTTTCGAAAGCTTTGTTACAATAAATAATAGGGTTGTCAGGCTGCAAATTGTCCGTAATAATAATTCCCGAATAGGCAGAATTCAATGCTTTTAGATAAAGATCTATATCATTGTTCTTGTTTTCGCTACGTTGCTTTGCATTGCTGTTTCCGGAAGGATTTTTTCTCATATACTATAGTATACCATGCTTAACCATGGTGCGCGAATTTAATTTAAAATTCGAAATAAAATGGAAAACTGTAATAACTAATTTTAAATACCGTATAAATGCGGGCAAAAATACTCGGTAACAATAATCGATATGGTTATTGCATTTTACCCTATAATTTTAGAAATATTATCGAGTAAACTAATGAAGGAACAAAGTTCATATTGACGCACAGTGTAAACTTGAGGTGTAACATAGACGATAGGCTTGGTTTTGATGTGCTTGTATTATAACTATGAGTTTATATGGATATATTTAATGTGTTTTTTTTCAAATTTTTATTTTTATTAATATTGTAGATTTTAGCGGGTAAATAATGTCAATTCCATTGTCTTATGGCTTGATCTATAAGTATAAAGAAATCGCATGGAGGCCCTCATAATGTACTTTTTGGTCTTATAGTCTTATAGTATTCCATGTAGGAACAATCCTATTTGAATAATCATCAAAAATTTGAGCCATACAGCAAATAAATGAAAATAGAATTCTTGAATAAAAATCTATATAATTATTATTTACAGCTATATATGTATTTTATGTTCATTAAGTGTGTAAGTTGTAAATTAAGGTGTTTGATTATTGAAAATATAAATAATTTCCGACGTCAGGACCGTCATTATGACGTGACGAAGAAAGTTGCCTAAGCCTGAAGGTTGCTTGAAGGTGGGGTGATTTAAATATACATTATTGAATATTTTTGACGAATTAAATAGCGTTGTGGTATGGCTAATATATAAAAAAAGTGCAACGGTTGCCCGCTGCACTTCGCAAGAAGATAAATAGATATCTTCTTGTGTGTTTACTTAATTATGCGATACGTACGTTAACAGCGTTAACACCTTTTTTACCGTTTTCTACATCAAATGTTACACTGTCATTTTCGCGTACTTCGTTGATTAATCCTGATACGTGTACGAAAATGTCATCTCCACCAGCAGCTGGAGTAATAAAACCAAATCCTTTTGTTTGGTTGAAGAATTTAATAGTTCCTTCTTGCATTGTTTTATATATTATATTAAAGTATTCTATAAATAAATTCGCGTTACGATACGGATATCTTAACCCTATTCAATCGATTTGTATGCAAGAAATGATGTTTGTAGTTTAATGTGCTTGGGTATATTCAAGTTCAAAAAGGTACTTCACCTATTATTTTGACAACAAAAAGTGCTTCTGAAGATGCGAAACTGAGCGGGAAGTGTGGTAACTTTTCGATTTCAGATAAGCAAATGGAGCCGATTATTTATCAAATATAGCTATAATATATTGTTAATCATAGTATATAAAAACTTTTTATTAATATGAATGAGTAATTCTGCCATTAAGTCGTCTTAAAGTTGGATTTAAAGGCAAAATAAATTGGCACATCTTTTTTTTTAACGTGATAACGGAAAGCGTTTATGTTTGTGAAGTGCCTAAAAAAGCAAATAGGATAGCATTATGAATAGTCTTCGGCATCACATCAGCATGTGCCGTCATATTGAACAAGGCGTAGCTTATGGAATCCCCATCGAAAGAATAAGCCACACGTAATAGCGTTTTTGTGCCAATAGCGAGACTCGGAATAGGATTAACTCTGCTTAGAGAAACATGCTAAGAGAGGCTTATATAAAGCGCTATCGTAATCTTTGCCAAATTTATCATAATATAAAATGAATAATCACCTGGTTAAGTATTCGTCGAACACGTTTACCGGACTTGGGTGATGGACTGTACTTTTATTTGCCAGCGATTTTTCAACAATTACGGACTCTGCTTATTATATGATATATTCCAGCATGCAATACTAGGTAGATTTTTGCTTTCTTTTACATAAAATTTGTTCAAGTAAGAATGAATTGCGCTATATGAGATGCTTGTGTATTTGTTTTTTTTTAATTTAATATTGATTTTAACTTAATACTGAGGAAACCTTGTGCTTTTATTTTTGACAGCGCAATGAAACACATTCAGCCTATCAAATCTTCCAGTCAGAAAAGCTTCAATCTCGTATACGAAAAGTACCATCGACAGATTTACGGTTTTGTACTCAAGCGTACGCAATCGGATTATATTGCTGAGGAGGTAACGCAGCTGACCTTTATCAAACTCTGGAACCAAAGAGAGAAGCTCGACGAGCAGCTCAGTATTCTGTTGCAGCTTTTTGGTATGGCGCGGCAAGTCATGATCGATCTGCTGCGCAAGGAGGCGACACGTTTCAAATATGAGGGGCAGACAGCGGCGACACCTTTTACCGATAGTCTGATCAAGGCAATTGAAAATAAAGACCTCTTGCGTATGATGGAAAAAGATATCCAAAATATGCCGACGATGCGTCGGAAGGTCTTTGAACTGAGCCGTAAAGAAGGTCTTTCCCATAAAGAGATTGCTGCTCATTTTTCCATTTCGACAAAAACCGTAGAACAGCATATCAGTAAAGCACTTCTACAGCTCAAACAACATCTTTATTCAATCATGCTATAAGTCCTTTATGTTAAGGATTGACGCCCCTTATTAAATAATTGTTAAGAACTAAGGGATGTCGTGCTGGCCTGCGTAATAGGAGTATGAAGCATGATAAAAAGCAGCATCAGATCAAAAAGAAGATCTGGAAAATGCCCTTCCTCGTGGACGAACTTTTCAAGGACGAAGACTGGGGAAAATTTGATGGTACGGCAATGGAGGAGCCTGTGCCTACGGAAACGATGAAAACGTTTATCCATACTGCCATTCAAAATCAGGAAAAAGCGCAGGATCGCAAGGAATTACGTCGGTATCGGTTGGTAAAATTACTGCGTTACAGTGCCGCAGCTGCAGTTCTCCTTTTCTTTTCCTTTCATTTTATTACCTGGTGGACGAAAGATTCGGTTGTACAGCCGAATGCTCTGCGGTCCGCAGCTAAGCCTGTTATCGAACATAAAGATACCGTCTGGACCTCAATAGAAAATAAAAATCCCCGCAGTATAATCCTGGATCTACCCGATGGATCACATGTACGCTTGTTCGCTCAAAGTCATATTCGCTATGTGAAAAATTTTGTTGACAATGCCCGTGATATAGAACTTACGGGGAAAGCTTACTTTGATGTCGCTTCGGACCCGAAGCGTCCATTTTCAGTGCTTGCCAGCGGAACCAAAACAACAGCGCTTGGTACATCCTTTACGATTAATACCAAATTGAAGCATAAAGCCGTGTCTGTGGCATTACATACCGGTAAGGTGCTTGTATCCTCGCTAACAAACGGTTTCAAACAGGTCTTTTTAGCTGACCCAGGTCAAAAACTGACAGTTGATGCACGAGGGGCAACAACAATTGATGTTGTCAATAAAGAAAAGACCTTGAGCATGCCAGGTCTATCGGCCCCAGCACTGTTAAAGCTGAAAAATACACCAATGCCAGCTGTGCTACAGGCGTTGGAAACAGCATTTAAAAAACAGATCCATTTGGGTGACAAGGGAATTGCTGCTATTCATTATACAGGTGAGATCGATGTGCATCACGATTCATTGAAAGATATCTTGACTACAATCTGCCTGATCAATGAATTGCGCTTTGTCGCCAATGCCGATGGCAGCTATACGCTTTACAAACAGGAAAATACAATTACCGAACATCTAAACAACTAACAGATATGCTCAACAAGAAAAATCCACAAAAAAAGAACCTGCTTATTTTTGCGTTGCTTTCCGCTGGACTTACCAACGTACATGCGCAGCAGCAACAAGTGAAGGGAGCTGTACAAAATGAAAAGGGCGAGTTTCTCCCTGGTGTCAGCGTTAAGGCAATTCAGGTCAATGGAGGTCCAACTGTGACGACCAGTACGAATAGCCAGGGACTATTCCATTTTCAGAATTTAGTAGAACATGCAGGCTATCAATTTGTGTTTTCGGCTGTAGGATTTCAGTCCGATACCTTATCGGGTTATGTCGTCGAAGCAAGAAAGCCTTTGTCGTTGAGTGTGAAGCTTCAGCAGAGTGCAGTTAAACTGGATGAGGTCGTTATTGGTTATGGCCGTGTATCCAGAAAGGATCTGACGAGTTCCATCAGCACTATTAAAGCCGAAGATGCTAACGTTGGCGTATTTACTTCGCCAGCACAGATGCTGCAGGGGAAAGTTGCCGGCCTGACAATTTCGAGCAATAACAGCAATCCCAATGCTACACCTTCCGTTAGTCTTCGGGGAGCTTCAACTTTGCGTAGTGGTGAAGCGATGGAGCCCTACTATGTGATCGACGGCGTCCCGGGCGCATCCCTGGCCTTGGTGGCGCCAGATGATATTGCCTCGATTGACGTACTGCGTGATGCCTCAGCAACCGCAATTTACGGCTCAAAAGCGGCCAATGGGGTGATTATTGTCACAACTAAGCGTGGGAAATCAGGGCAGACCAACATCAATTACAACGGTTATCTGGCGATCGATAAGGTGGCTAAGCATTATGAGATGATGAATGCAGTGCAATATAGGTCCTATGTTAATGACAATGGATTTTCGATGGAACCAACTGACGACCTGGGGGCAGATACCGATTGGCAAAGAACGGTGGAGCGGACAGGGGTATCGAACAACCATAATATATCCATTCTTGGCGGTGCAGAAAAAACACAGTATAGCATTAGTCTCAATACCATCAAAAACAATGGGGTTATCAAAGGTACAGATATGGGGCGTCAGATTGCTCGCGCATTTTTGCAGACCAAGGCACTTAATGACCGGTTGACAGCATCTTTCAATATCAACGCAAGTATCACCAAGCAGAATGATGTGCTCGCTTTGGATCAAGGACTCAGCGTATATGATGCAATGTACTATTATCTGCCTGTATCGCCGATCCGAAATGCCGATGGCTCATGGTTTGAAAAACCCGACCGTTCGCAATATGCCAATCCACTTTCCTTAATTGAGGAGAATACAAATTTTTCTAAAACGAAGGTTCTTCAGGCACATGCCAAACTGGGCTATGAGATCTTGCCGGGGCTGACCTATAATATTGACCTTTCGTTGCAAAATAGGCAGTTCAATAACGCGCAATACTACGCGATGTCTTCGATGGCTGCACGTGGCCAAAATGGCAAATCTATCCGTGCCGCAGTAGAAGATGAACGCAAAGTGATGGAAATGAACCTGAGCTATGAAAAGACATTTGCCGGAAAGCACAAAGTAGCTGCACTGGCCGGTTATTCATGGGAGGAGAACAACAATAACGATGGCTTTCAATTGACGACTTCCGATTATTATAACGATGATTTAAGTTACTATAACCCTGGGATGGCGAATGTCGTTGATTTGTTGGGCTTTGGGAACTATTATCTTTCCACCTTGCGTATGATATCTGTTTATGGCCGTGTGAATTATGCCTATAATAGCAAGTATCTCCTACAGGCGACGGTAAGACGTGATGGATCTTCGGCTTTTGGGTCGAACAATCGTTGGGCGACCTTTCCATCGGTTTCTGCAGCTTGGCGCCTGTCGGAGGAATCGTTCATCCGTGAAAGCGGAATTATTGATGATTTGAAGTTACGTGCAGGTTATGGTGTGAGCGGCAACTCGCTGGGTTTTGATGCTTTTACTGCGCAGTCTGTTCGCGGTGCCTCATCCAAGTTTTTCGATTATGTCAGTGCCGATGGTCAGGTAAGCCCATTGCGCACTTTGATGGTGCTTCGCAATAGTAACCCGAACCTCAAATGGGAAACCACCAGCATGATTAATCTAGGCTTGGATTTCGGATTTTTGAAAAATCGCCTGACAGGATCGTTGGAGGTCTATAAAAAGAAAACAAGCGACCTGATTTATGATTATCAGGTAAGCAAATCGAAATATATTTACCCAACGCTGACGGCCAATGTCGGTGAAATTGAGAACAAGGGGATCGAACTGAGTCTAAATGCAAAGGCCATTGATAAAGAAGATTTCAAATGGAATACCGGACTGGTGCTATCGCACAATACCAATAAGGTGGTGAGCATTGCTAACGAGCAGTTTACGCAGGATTATGTCGAATTGTCGGATCTTGGGGGAGCTGGCCAGACCAATATTTTTCAACAACGACTAACACCTGGCGCGCCTATCGGTCAGTTCTATACCTGGGAATGGGCAGGCTACAACGATGAAGGTGTGTCGGTATTCTATACCCGAGATGAGAAAACGGGTGAGCGTACAGGCGAAACAACCACAACGCCACAGAAGAAAGATCAGGCTGTGACGGGAAGTCCACAGCCCAAGTTGACACTGGGTTGGAACAATAGTTTTTCGTATAAGAATTTTTCGTTAAACGGAATGTTTCAAGGTGCTTTTGGACAGAAAATTATGAACGCTACCCGGGCGCGTCATTCCAACGTTGTCGGTAATGCAGGGCAGAAAAACGTGCTTGCCAGCGTCGTGGAAACCGAACGCATGACGGATATCAATGCACATTACCTATCGGATCGTTACCTGGAAAATGGAAGCTACCTGCGCCTGGCTTATGTTACGTTGGCCTATACGATACCGATGAAAAATATACCGATTAAAAACCTAAGGGTATATGCAACGATGAATAACGTGTTTATGCTGACGAAGTATAAAGGCATTGATCCCGAGGTGGGCTTGGGAGGCTTGACACCGGGGATCGATAACCGCCAGACCTACCCACGTACACGTACGTTTATGTTTGGCCTTAATTTTAATTTATAAGACGGCGCTGTGGGATGGAAAACTTCTTATCGAAACAATCCTGTTGACATAAATGGAGTATGCCACATGGCCTATAGAACAAGAAATAATTTATATGAAACCAACACTATTTATTCGCTTATTTACTTTATCGGCATTGAGTTTTTCGCTGGGATCTTGTACCGATCTGGATGTTGATATAAAATCACAGCTGACGGAATTTCCAGATTCGGAACGTGCAGCGGAGGCAATTCTTGCTGATGTATATGCAGCTTACCGTGGCGCAATGGGGCGCGATCATTGGATGGCCCAAACACTCTCAGCAGATGAGGCCGTGAGTGTTTCCATGGGGACAGACTGGTTTGATGGCGGTCGATACCGCGAATTCCATCTGCACAATTGGAACGCAGACAACGGCCTCTTACCAAGTATCTGGAACGATGCTTCCACTGGAATCACCTTAGCCAATAATGCCATTGCATTATTCGGGGAAGATAAAGAAAAGCTGACGGCACCTGCTCGCGCAATCCGTGCTTATTATTATTTTATACTGATGGATAATTTTGGCGCCGCACCGTTGATCACAGGGCCTGTTGATGCTGTCCCCGCACGTTCAAGCCGTGCTGAAATTTGCCGTTTTATTGAGGCCGAATTGCTTGCGGTGAAGGATTTGTTACCGACCACGGTTTCTGTAGCAACCTATGGAAAAGCAACGAAATATATGGCCGAAGCATTGCTGGCTAAGTTGTACCTCAACTGGGCTGTTTATACGGCTACCGATGTAGCCAATTACAATCCAAGTACACAAAATGAAAAATTAAATGATGTGGTTGCGATGTGCGACCAGATTATTTCCTCAGGACAGTTTAACCTGACAAGCCATAAGTTTATGGCCAAGTTTCGCCCCGATAATGGTTATCAGGTAAAGGATTTTATATTTGCCATACCCTATGATCGTGAAAAACAGCAGGGTATGACTTATTCGCGCTTCTGGATACATCGCAGTGCTCAAAATCAGTTTGCAACATTGCCTCAAAGTGTTGGGGGGACTTTTCGTGTATTACCGAGTTATTTGGAGAAATTTAATCTGGCAGGCGACGAAAGGAACGCCTCATACATCGGTGGTAAGCAATATTATTGGTCAAATTATACAGAAGATAAGACTCGGCCTTTTCTGATCAGAACTTCCAAACGCGGCATAGATCAGGATTATAATGCTGCGGATGCAGATGCGCAGTTTGATTGGCACCTGGAGACCACTAAAGAAATTACTTTGCGTTCGGATGGTGCGGCCACGCTGAATGTGGGTAACGACCAAAAGGGGCGCTCAATGGGGTACAGATCCATTAAGTTTTATATGGACGTAGCCGTTACATCAGCCAATCAGCGTAATCAGAGCAATGATGTACCTGTATTTCGCTATGCCGATATCTTGTTGATGAAAGCGGAGGCTATACTCCGTGGGGCTGCTGCCACCAATGGTCAGACTGCACAATCCCTGATTAATCAGATCCGTACCTATGTCAATGCACCTGTACTCACGGCAGCCCCAAATCTGCAAGATCTATTGGATGAGCGTGCACGAGAGTTTGCCGATGAGTCCTGGCGTAGAAATGATCTGATCCGTTACGGAAAATTTGAAGATAACTGGGGATTCCGATCGCTGTATCCTGCCGGCATGAGCGAGAAGTTCCGTCGTATTTTTCCCGTACCGACAACTGTATTAAACGTAAACACCCACTGGCAACAGAATCCGGGTTATTAAGATCTATTGATGAAACGCAGAACTTTTATGAAAAATTCCCTGGGCACGGCGATTACAGCCGGCCTGGGAGGAATTACGCTCAGCAGCTTGGGGCTGACAAAACCCACGCAACTTGAAAGCGAAGATATACGACAGCTTTTAAAGCCCAAAGATGCTTATGATCTTCATTTTATGGCTGTAGGCGACTGGGGACGTAACGGTGCTGACCATCAGTTGGCCGTAGCAGAACAGATGGGCAAATGGGCCGATCAGCATCCCAATGATTTTATCATTTCTACCGGTGATAATTTTTATCCTTCCGGCGTGGTAAGCGAACATGATCCCTTGTGGCATTATTCGTTTGAAAATATCTATACCGCATTTTCGCTGCAATGGGACTGGTATCCCATTTTGGGAAACCACGATTATAAATCAGATCCCGATGCACAGGTACGTTATAGTACGATCAGCAGACGTTGGAAGATGCCTGCGCGTTATTACAGCAAGACATTTGCGCTTAAGGATGGAAAAAAAGTACTGATGGCCTTTATCGATACTAACCCGATGATTCCTGAATTTTACAGTAACAGCGAGTATGGACCGCATGTAGCGGGACAGCAACCGGAGAAACAGCTGGCCTGGCTGGATCAGCTACTGGAAAATTCGGATGAACATTGGAAAATTGTCATCGGCCACCATCCCTTGTATACGGCAGGACCGCGTACAACGAATTATGATACGCTGGCTGTACGAAAGGTCCTGGAATCTATTTTTGAAAAGCGGGGAGTCGATATTTACCTTTCTGGACATGAGCATTCCCTGCAGCATTTGAAAGTTGAAGGCAAGAAGTTTCATCAGTTTATCTCGGGAGCGGGATCCGAAGTAACCCCGGTGAAGACAGATCTACCGTATGGCCGTTTTGCGAAAGATCAATACGGGTTCTTCTCTTTCTCGATCAGTAGCGAAGAAATAGCTTGTCAGGTTATCAGTCATGAGGGGATGGAGCTGTATCGGACAGTGCTTACAAAAGTATAAGGTCAGAGGGCAGGAGGTGTGGAGCAGATTCGTACCTGCTTCGTACCTTATTCGGATGCGATACAGATATTGTACAGCTGCTGAACAGCTATTGTACAGACCCTGAACAGGAATTACCTGGTCAGAATTTGGTCAATAATGATCAGCAGATTGTGGAGCTCCGAAGGTGGTCCGAACACAATACGAATACAACCCGAATACATTGGCGCTTGAGGTAAAAAAAACAGACTAGTCTGGGCTAAAAAAGCGGATTGGATTGAAAAAGGTCTGATTGAATAGAAGCATTCATCTAACATACTTTTTTGAGCGTTAGATGAATGCTTCATACGTTGTGTTAAATAGATATGCTGCAGGACTTCGCTGCGAAAAAGAATACAGCGAGCCATACAAGTCCTTTGGCCAGAAAGAAGAGAAATGCTCCAATTCCGGCACGCTTAAGCCATTTAGATTTGTTGTCTTTTTGCTCCATTTATGGGATTAAACACGAACACTCCAATTTTAGTTCGCACTGGCAATAGGAGTGAATACTTCGCCAAAGTTATAAAAAGTTTGGTTAGCAATCTCTACTGCGCGATCATAAGTTGCCGGATCTTCTGAATATTTGTTTAATACCGCTGTAAATCCAGCCCACATGTCACGGCTATTTTCGCCATAACCTTCGAAGAAAGAAGTTCCTTTGGTAACGCCATATTTATTGAGCATCTGCACGATATACGGGCCGCCCATGATTGAACCTTCCAAAACATATAATGATGCAAGTGCTTCCTGTACATTGGCTACCGCTGGAGCGTTTGCTTCTGGAAGGTTGTCTACGTTACCACCCAAAGCTTCGATATCGCTTTTAATGTACGATGAATTACGGCGTTCGGCCAAATCTGGCAATACTTCTGCGGTTACGAAAGGAGCGATGCGATCTTCTACAGCACGGAAATAAGCATAGAAGCCTTTCAATACTTCTGCGTAATCTGCTTCTGAACGAATATTTTTCAATTGGCGCACGATCGTTCCTTCTACGTTTTGGTGAGCTGCGTGCGTTTGCTCTTTGATATGTTGACTTAACATGTTCTTGTTTTTATTTATAACGATTCTATACAAAGATTCGTATTTATTTCTACAAATGTATGCTGTTTTCTGCTTTATCATCTATGAAAAACGCTTTTAATTTAAATTGGAAATATTATTGTTATATATTCGATGTTATTAATGTAAGGGAGTTTTTATTTTTAATAAACTATTTTTTTTAATAAAGTAGGATATGTATATATATATTTTAGTGTTATTAAATTTATGTGATAATTTAATGTTATTTTAATTTAATTTTTAATTGGAATGATTATAAATAAGTGTATATTTGACCAAGTTAACATATAATTATTTAAACAATGAAAAGGATATTTTTTGGTGTAGCATTGCTTATGCTATCATGTTTTAGTTCTTGTAAAAAGGACATTCCTAGTGATGTAATCGGAACAAGCCAACGGTCTGCAGGGGATAAAGATCTTGATTTATTAGGGCATGGATACAATGCTTTAGGTAGATTTGCTAATGAGCAGGATGGAAAAGGATTGGTAATTGATGTAAAGAAAATCAGGTCTGAACAAGCGAATAGAATTGAAGTAGGGACATTAAGCTATCAAAATTTTAATGTCAATTCGGCTGAAGACTCAAGAACGTATATTAAGAATATATTAACTAAAATAAATATAGATACAAAATATTTACTATTTAGCTCGACGCTGAGAAGCACATTTACGGATTACGATTCTACTGAAACCACTTATTCTTATGCTTCGGTTGATAAGCTAGTAATTACAAAGAAATTGGCTATTATTATGGGGATAGATGAAATAAAAAGTAATTATCTCTCTGCCAATTTTTTGAGTGACTGTGAGACAATGAGCCCGCAAGATATTATTAAATATTATGGGACACATGTATTGCGTGATATTACATTAGGCGGGAAAATTTCCGCGACCTATAGATCCCAAATAAGTAGTAGTGACAAAAAGCACAAAGTAGAAATTGGTGTAAAAGCTGGCGTATTTAAAGTTTTTGGCTTAGGAATGTCCGTAGGGGGTGGTACAAATATTAATGAGAGTGAATTGACTGAGAATAAAAATCAAACCTTAACTTATTCTGCAGTGGGTGGAAACCCTTCAATAAATATTGCTGGTACAGTAAACTTGGCTCCAGGAACCACAATACCTACAATAGATTTAACGGCTTGGCAAAATAGTGTTGACTTAAGTAACTCGCATTTAATTGATATAGCACAAGATGGTTTGATACCAATATATGAGCTAGTACCAGGTTATAAAGGCGTGTTGGTAAAGGAATATTTTATGAAAAATATCAATAAATTAACTAGGACAGTTGATTTTCTTAATGTAGGTGAAATGGTCTATTATGAACAAACGACTTGGCCAGTCAATATTCCTCATCATTTTTTATTGTTAAATTTCCCTGATGGCTATAAGTTCATTTCTTATACTAACAGTCACACTCACACTTTTAATAAAAGCTTCTTTTCAAAAGTTGATTTATTTGGGGCTAATAATGTTGAGTACAATGTAAAAGATCCATTTCTTAATGCATTGATTCCTGCAAATGCATCTGATAGCCAACTTTCATTGGAACAGTGGTTTGAAGCAGGTGACAATCTTGATAAAACGTTTCAGTCTAACGGAATAATATCATTAATGAGCCAATTCAATTTAAATATTTTCCCACAAAAAGATTGGGGATTGGATTTAGTTCAAGTTATTTCTACAAGTAAATATTATGTTCGTTGGAGACAGTATACTAAGGCTAATGCAAATGATTATCAAAATTTTATCGAAGTTTTGTACCCTATAGTGGATGCCGACATCGCTCGATATGGATTTAGTAAACAATATTTAAAGCAGATTTCTAGTACAGGAACTGCTACAATAGGCAAATCTTTTTAAGCTTAAAATCGTCCATCTTTCCTAGTTATGATATTTAGAATATTACTCTGTTTTCTCCTAATGAACATAACTTGGAAAGATTCTTTTTCACAAGTAGTTTTAGATTACTCATTAAGGCCTAAAGTTTCTCGTGAAAATTTCTCGTGGAATATCGCCGGCAATTCCCAAGGTGAGAAGCCAAATATTTTGTCAGAATTGTTGTGGAAAAATAACATGCGTGTTGGCGCTGATTTACAATTAGGGATTAAGTTAAAAAGAAAATTTACAGCTGAAATTACTTATGATTTTGCAAAAACTAGATCCGGAATAGTTAGGGATATCGATTACTCTGCAGATAATCGTAAAGGAATAACTAGTAATGAAACCTATGATAGCGATGTGGGAAATGGACAGACCTTTAATATAAAGCTAGGGTATAATGTACACATGCAGCGTAAAGAGCTAGACATTTACGCTGTTATGCAACTACAAAAAAACAGTTATTCCCTTATTGATAACATGGAAAAGTTATCTAGTACTTATAATAACCGAATTTTAGGTGCTGGTATCGGAGCAATTTTTTTTCTTCCATTTTCTGGTTCGTTTGACTTCAATATCCTCTTTCAAGCTAGAATGAGCCAATATAATGCGGATGCAAATTGGAATTCAAGAAGTGATTTTGCTCATCCGAAAAGTTTTGAGCATGATATACCTATTGTGGAATGGGATAATGAAGTTAGGCTTAATTACAGACTCACTAATTTTTTAAAGATTGGCGTTTTTACTGGTTTTTCTAGCTATAACAATATTGGCAAAGGAATAGATAAATTGTATTACAATGATGGCCATATAAGTTTTACGAGATTAAATGAAGTTAAGTCTCATTCCATATCTGCTGGACTGTCAGTGTTATACTCTGTTTATTTTAAAAACTAAGACCTCCTCTTGGTTTAAGCCGGTAGTGAGAAATGTGATTGTCCATATTGATAATCACATTTTTAATATTAACATCTAAACTCGGATTGCTCCTAACTACTTTAACCTAAAATTTGTTTTAAGTAGCAAATTTTCGTCTGCTGGCATCGAAAAATAAGTAGCCGACGAAACTGCTGTGAGATTTTCATCTTTTGTAATGTCCTTTAGCGCTGCTGCAAGCCAGGCTTCCTTTGGGTCTCCGGGATGGCGGGAGCTTTCGACCGGAGCTAAAGGCAGGTCTACAGGTATGCCATCAAAATAATCGGACCATCCATCAGCATTCCGGATGAGAAATGAGGCTAGGTAAATATCGAAAGCTCCTACGCGTATGGAAAAAAAGCCGACGGGTTTACCAAACGTCTGCTGACCAATAAGGCGTATCGGAATATAAGGTCTGAAGCTGCTGATCAGTAATTCACTTGCCGAAGCCGTGCGTTCCGATACAATGCATGACAGCTGCTGTAAAGAATTGAAATGTCCCTTTTTGATAAAGTAATGCGTATTGGCTTTTTCCCTATAATCCACATCGGCGAGGGTGGCAGGGCGTCCTTTGTATTGGACCACGTTGCCACTTGCATCCAGATAGGGTTGGTTGAGGAGTAGTTTTGCTTTGCCTTGCTGTACAGTCGGATGAAATTGTTCGCTGAACATAACTTTTTTATCCAGTTTGGCTGGGCTAATGAGGTTGGCTAAATATTCTGCCGTTTCCACATAACCGCCACCGTTATGTCGTAGATCGAGGATTAAGTGAGTAACTTGCTGCTGTGCGAGTTCGGCCGCAAGTTGATCCAGTTCGGCCTTCACTGTCTGGAGCTGAGGAAAAGAGGGAATGTAAACATAAGCAATCCGTTTGTTTCCCGCAGACCAGTAGGACAGGTGTGTAGCATACCTGTAGGGTGTTTCTATGCTGGCCATGTGACCGCTACTTTTCTTGTCGTTACGACGACGCTCCAGATATGAATATTTGGGTTTATTGGGGATGGTCGACAATTCGTAAGGTCTATCTTTCTTGTGCAAAGCGTATTGGCTGAGGGCAAAAAGTGCCCGCTCATAAGCCGTTTGTTCGGGGTCTATCTGTGCATATTTCGTCCGCGGATCAAAAGTAGTATATGAAGGGAGAGCTTCCTGCCAGCGGTATAGCTGTTTGGCGTATAGGTAGATTGAGTCGAGCGTCAATTCTTTTTTTGTTCCTGTTTTTGGACTAATAAATTCATCGGGCAGAGTTGTTGTTTTACTGCCGTTCTGACAAGCTGTTATAGCAGTTATTGTAACTAATAGACCAACTATTGGGCGGATTCGACTCATGATTTGATGCGCATTTTGTTCCTTATGTCCGTAGTAGCTTCGCTACAAAATGGGTAATTATCTGAAATTTAATACTTTTTTACTTTTTTATTTCATATAAAAGCCTAATTTTGTGCCAATTTATTTAATTTTTGATGCCTCCGCTACTGTGGAGTACTCAAAATGTCCCAAAGGTATCCCCTTTGGGATTTTTTATTTTAGGGTAATACAGGTCGCTCTGTTTTGCTTGGCACATTGGATAAACTCTCCAAAAAAGCCAAGATATTTTCCTGTTCTTTACTACTTAATCGGACATTTTGGATATGTGGCGATAAGGTGCCATTTACCTGTTGTCCTGTCTTTTGGGGCATCCCTTGACTCAGTAGGTTGATCAGTTCACTTAAGCTCGAAATACTACCATTGTGCAGGTAGGGTGCAGTATGGATCACATTGCGCAGACCTGGCGTGCGAAATTTACCTTTGTCTGTTTCCAGTGCTGTCGCCTCAAAGCGACCATTGTCCAAGGCACCTTTGCTGGTAACAGCATAACCCAGGTTATGAAAATCGAGATCAGTAAAGAAGGCACCATTAGCATAACCCAGGTTATGAAAATCGAGATCAGTAAAGAAGGCACCATTATGGCAGTTGATGCATTTCCCTTTTGTGCGAAACAGATGGAGACCTTCGAGCTGTGCATCGTTTAATGCCTGGTAATCTCCTTTGATAAAACGGTCAAAGACGGTTTCACCACTGCTAATTGATCTTGAATACGCTGCTATGGCATCTAGCAATCCTTCGACGCTCATCGTCTGGCTCGAGTAAGCCGCCTCATATAAACGAAGATAGCCTGGTATAGCTTGCAGCTTAGCGGGTAAAGCAGTCGTATTTCCGCCCATTTCGATCGGGGAGTTGATGGCTTCGGCAATCTGCTCCCGATAAGTCTTTGCGCGGCCATCGTGGAAGAGTTTGCCTTCCAGGTACCAGACATTTTCTAGGGAAGGTGTATTGCGGTGATGCAGTGCGATACCATCTGCCGTTGTTTTTTGGTCGATCCAGTAGGTGTCCGGATGATGACATGAAGCGCAAGTCTTCATGCCATTACCGGTGCGGGGGTCGAAAAATAAGGCTTTGCCAAGTGCGATTAGCTCGGCCTTATCTTTCGATGGGTTTTCGGGTAAAGCGGCCAGTTCATGTACCTTGATATTGCTGTACCAAGCAGCAGCTGGCCATTGCGTTACCGATTTACTATATTGTTGGCGTAAGGTTTCTTCAGGTTGAGGGACAATCATTGGCTCTTCTGGTGTAGACTTACCTTTGCGGCAGCTGTATACAATGATAGCTGCTAATGCGATTATGATAAACTGCTTTGTTTGATTAGCGACAAACACGATTAAAATGAGTTGGTAAGGCGTATTAGTTTAGCGTGATATAATAAGTATCCTCTAATAATACTTTTCCTGATTTGTCTACCATTTTTAGCTTGTTGATTCCACTACCCGCTACATTGGACGGTATAGGGATGGTAACCGTCATTGCGTTCACATCAAATACCGCATTGTTTATAGTATATTCTTTATTCAGATTGTCCACCGCGATGAAATGGTCAAAATCGCTTTTAAAATAACGCTCGTAAAGGACTTTACTTTGCAAAGGAGCCACAAAGTTTTCTCCTTTTTTAACGCTATATAACAGATTACTCTTTATTAATAGATTGAGGATGCTAGGTAAGACAGCCTCAAATGAATCGCTTACGATGGAATAACGGCCTGACACCAATTTGACCTTATAGCCAATACCTGCTTTGAAGTCATCTGGAGCAGCAAAAGTAACAGCAAAATTAGTGGGTACTATATTTTTGCTAAACGAAAGTAATGTTTCTTTTCCATCTTTATCTATTAAATAGCCTTTAGTTTGTGTCTCGTTGGGTATAATGTTTTCTCCAATAAAAGTAAACATATTCGGATCAGTGATATAGTATTGACCAGACGATAAACTGTTAAATGTAGCTTGTACTATGGGCTGATTGTATTGGAAGGTCAATGTATAGTTTTTGCTGGATCCGTCCTGTGCCCGAACAGTATAGGTGATGGGTTTTTCGGATTGGAGTTTTATCGGTGTACCCGATGCAGGCGTAATAGTCGCTAATTCCGAAACTTTAATCGTAGGTGTAATGTTTTCGGGCTGCTCAACCAATGGAGGCCAATATAAGATAATCTGGTCATTCACAATGCTGGCTGACAAGATTTTGCCATCAGCATCCTGAATGCTAAAAGATTCAATGTCATTGTAGGGTAGGCTTGGGTATTCCGTTTTACAGGACCAGCATGTTAGTGCTAGCATAAAAATCGCTAGAAATTGAAGGATATGTATTTGTTTTTTCAAAAATGAGTGTTGCATAATTTTTTTGGTTAAAAAAATCGTTATGCGGATGTTGATTAGGCTAAAAAGATCCGCAACCCATCCACCAGGTTGCGGAATCTTTCATTCATTAAATAGGAGGGACTATAATGCCTTAACTTCGATATTGGTATCTGCTTTTACTTGTAATTGACCTGCCACTACTTGTTGGCCAACATTTGTAAAATTAATTAACTTAACAGCATACGAAGCTCCGGAAGAATTTCCGACCAACACGGTCAAAGGTTGGATTGCTTGGTTTGCATGGCTATCTAAATCATATTCATACCATTCGCCACTACCCTGTGATGATACTGAAGTCGCTGTTGCCCAATCTGATGCTGTAACGGAAGCGATGTCTTTTGCTACCGTTCTGATCGAATAAGATCCATTAGCCTTGATCGAACCATTTACATGGCTAAAGAATGCAACTTGACCAGAGCTACTCAAGCTTTGTGCACCTGTAGCAAGGTCGACATATACTGCAGGCCAAGTTGCTGCAGCTGCTGGGCTCCACCATTGACCTACAACAGTGTAGTTACTATTTGCTTTAGCTTGGTTCAGCGCTAAAGGAGCTGTTGCTGATTCTGTTGTTGGGGCTGCTGCCCATACTGCTGCCGATAGCACAGTCACGGCCATCGCTGATTTTAAGATAGTTTTGATGTTTGAGTTCATGTTGAGATCTCCTCTTGTTTTAATTTATTTAATTTTGATGCCACCATGGCATACTGTGGATGCTTGTTTATGATTCCGTTATTGTACTTGGAGACAACTGTGTCTTTACAACATCGGCCCAGTCTTTAAATTGGAATTTGATCTGCAAATTATCAAAGGTTCCGATTGGAAGAGTCGCTGGTAATGAAACTGTCATTTCGGTACGGTTATAAGATTTAATAGTCAATGGATAATCTTTTCCATTGAGTGTCATGATAACGGCCGTAGGATCTAGAATAACCTTATCTAGGCCAGCTTTTATGGTCCAATCTTTATTTTTTGCGAAATTTAGACCCAATAAGCTAACAATTACGTCAGGTTGACGGTATGTAATTTTGAGCGGATTGGCTAATGTAATTATATGGTTGATGTTGGTTACCTCTACATCATAGGTACCTGCTTTAATATCGGATGGAATGCGGTTTTCCCGTTCGGTACCCGTATAGCTTAATTGGTATCCAATCCCCGATACTTTCAGGCTATTCGGCGTAGCCATTTGATACCGTTCTTTCGTTTCTTGATTAATCAGTGCAATACTCACCAATGCAGGGTTGGTATGCATAAAGGTCCCATTTATCGCTGGAAAACCAGCTCCAGGGCCTTTTGTAAGCGAAATAGAAGATGTCGATGCAAAAGTCGCTTCAAAAGATGGTGTACTTTGTAATTCAATTTTTAAGCTATAGGTTCTTGTGGTACCTGTAGCGGACTTTACGGTATACGTCTGGTTCTTTTCATCTGTTTTAACAGGCAAAATTTCTTCTGTTAAACTAGCACCATTCGCGACCTTAATAGTAGGGTCGATGACGAGCAACCCATAATAATAGGGAAGATATACCGTAATGACATTTTTTTCATTGTCTATAGCGCCATAGATAACCTCATCATTAGGGAGGTTGGTGACCTTGTATTCGAGTATCTTATCTGCAGGAAGTAAGGCTAATTCTTCCGTTTTGGTGCAGCGGGTTAGCAGCAATCCTAAAAAAAGGAAGCTTAAAATGCTGTATATTCTTTTCATGTTAGTTTAGTGTCTAAATCAGAATGCTTAGCTTATATTATTTAGTTAGCAATCACAAATTTGGTACTGCCAGCTTTGGCAAGCATATATTGGAATGTAAAGAATGGTGTTGGTGAATCTTTAAACCAATCTTTTGGATCCAAGAGGTCTTTATAGATACTTTGTATCTTGATCTTGGCATAGTTTCCCTGAGCTGTACGGACGATCAATGTATTGCTTTCGATGGGATAGCAAACGTGTTTTTTGTTTTCGGCTCCACCACCTTTGATTACGCCATCAAAATCATATAAATACCAACCTAGACCTTCACCAAATGCTCCTGAATCATCTGTACCATATGCTTTTTCACCTTTGCGGAACTCGGCGTCTGAAGGGATATCGATTACATCTTCAAATTTTTTCTTCACAATGAGTATACCACCTTTCCCTGGGCCACCTTTACCAAATCCGTTTGCTGTATTATTGCAATTGATAAAACTGCGGTATATTTCTGAGCAGGAGATATCCCATCGTGCGGTTAGTTTATAATCCGGTGTCACAGCTTTGTTCTGTTCCAGGCTGTAATATATTGGTGATTGCGCCGTGGTTGGTGCACTTCCAGCAGGTAAGTCTTCGCCAAAATTCTTAACCGTAATCAAGCGGTTGAACATAGCTTCTGGTGCAACAGGATCTGGTTCAGGCTCTACTGCTGTGGGCTCGCTTTTGCTGCAAGACCCCAACACAATTAAAAATGCCAATACCGGTATGAATTTTAATAGTTTACTGCGTTTCTTTATTGTCATTGTTACTCGTTTTTTTGTTAGTTGATAACTTGTCCCTTTTCTATACATGCAGTAGGCGTATTAGTATGTTATTTTTATTTAAATTGATTCTAAATAATAGTAAAGATAAAATCTTTTGCTGATAAAGTGTGTATGAAAATTGGTATTTAATATATTTTTTTCGGTTTTTGATTTTTGGTTAACAAAAGCAGCTGGAATTTTATACCAGCTGCTATCTTGATACTATTTAAATTCTTGGTAATCGATGGAGTAGAAAAAATAATTGTTTGGTGCGATTTCACGATTCATCGTTTCATTCTCATAAACATTATTCATCCTAATTTTAAAAAAGGGTTTACCTTCCTTTGAAATGATAATTGTTCGATTTGCTACAGCTAGAACTTGGTGATTTGGTTGTCCTGTATAATTCGCCCAACCAATTACATTTGGGGCGTAAGACGATTGAAGTCCTAAAAGATTATTTGAAGCAGACGTAAACTGGTCGGTAGATTTTACATCTTCAAAAGCTTTGTCAATAAAGGATAAGGTGTAGCCTTTAACATTATTTGTTATTAAATCTACATTGGAGCTTTTCGCGTTAAAAGAAACAATAAAATCGCTCGCATTTAAGCCATCATTCTCTTTAAAATCAAAATAATAGGTTTGCGCTGCAGTTGTTGTTGCTTTTCCATCTTCACCGATTGTAAATTGTTTAAAGTTACGAAGTGAATAGGTATTGCCTGTACGCTTGATTGTTCCTTGTGTATTGATCGTTTTGGAAACCTTTGTTAAATCAACAGTTTCACCGTCTTTGACCATAACCTTAGCTTGGTATTCCGGCTCGACTTGCTCCACCTTATCATCATCCTTGCTACAAGAAGTAAAACCTAAACTCAATGCACATAGTAGTGCTGCTGTTGTAAATAATCTATTCATCTTTAATTTAATTGTGTAATTTTTCCTTATTATAATGTGTTTGTATTTAAATCTTTACTGCCATCCTGCTGTACATAATATTTAAATGTATAGTATGGGGCAGGCCAATTGAGGTTGGTTACCGCCGCTGGATTTCCCTTATAGGCATTGATCAGTTGCAATTTGGCATATTTGCCATCGGGTAAGCGAATCGCATAGGTACGATTGGGGAGCGCCTGCATAATATGGGTGCTTAAGCTATAGCGAAACCATCCATCAGAACCATCGGTTGCTGCCCAGCCAATTTTGTTTACTTCACTTTTATTAAACTCTTCATCCGAGGGGGCTATAGTGACACTCTGATAGGCTTGTCGCAGTAAAACCACAGCGGTATTATTTGCCTGGCCGCCATAACCTGGATTGTATTCATGCTGGGAATTGTTCACATAGATCTCCGAATTGTAAGGACCTGTAAAGGCAATATCCCAATCTTTTGTTTTAAGCCACTGCGCAGAATCGGCTTTGGTTTTAACCCATATTTGCTTTTGGTCTTTAAAACGAAAAAGAAACATAAAAAATGGTCTTTGCTCTTTTCCTTCAGTACCTTCTCCCATGGCTGCATCGGTATCGCCAGCAAGATCTTTGATCAGAGTACTTTTGCCATCTTCTAATCCGATCGTATAGTCTTTGTCTTTCCCGCAGGATACGACTGTCAATAGCAATAGTGCTGAAAAAATACAACGGCCAATCTTGTGAAAGGAAAGCCAGATGCTACATTCTCCTATAATCATGCGAATCGTTCTCATCTTTTATCTTGTACTTGGTGTGCTAAATTCTTGTTCATTAGTGCTTATTATTCTTTTATCCAACGGTAGCTGACACCACCCATAATAACCCGTCCAGGCTGCCCGAGTAGATAACGGCTTGTAAAATTGAATAGATTGTCACCGATCAGACGCAGTGTGAATCTGCGGTTCATCAGACTCTTTTCTACCGTCATATTCACCAATGTGTGATAGGGAATAAAGATGTCATATTTGTCGATAAACTGGTTGCCATTATATTCCTGAAAAGGTGTGGCACTTCTGAAATTGACACGCGCATTGACATTAACGCCCCAGGGTTTATATTCATATTGGGCTTTTGCGTTGAACATGTGTCTCGAACGGTCTTCAATACCCCAATAATCCGATTTTTTACTCTGGCGATATTCGCCTGTAGCGGGATCGTTGATCTGGTTATAGGGATAACTTCCCTTGGCAATACTATCCAATACACTCAGGTCTTTGGCAATCAAATATTGATAGCCCATCGACAGTTGCAGATCTTTGGTTGCCTGATAGGTCAATGAAACTTCGAAACCTTTATTCATGGCTTTCGGCAGGTTGCGGTAGCTATAGATCTGTGCGACTTTGGTTCCGTTACCTACACTAACTGTGTTGATCTGATTGTTGATCCTATGGTAGAAGACCGAGAAATCGGCCTGAAATCTATTGGACGGACTCCAGGTAAGTCCAATATTGTTTGAAATGCTGGTTTCGGCTTTGAGATTACCCGCTACCAAATTGAGTATATAACTGTTTTTATAACTCAGTTCTCCGGCTTGATCCATAGCTGCAATCACATCGGCTACGCGCTCTGAGCCCACGACCAAATAGTTGGCTGCTGGATTGAAAAAGACCTGATAGCGCATCTTATAGTCGGGTGCTTTAAATCCTGCTCCGATACCACCTTTGATCAAAAGCTTAGGGCTGAGATGATATTGCAGGCCGAAACTTGGACTCAGATGGCCATTGTAGACATTGGTCTGATCGTAGCGTAGACCCAGCGTCGTCAATAAGCGGTCTACAGGTTTCCATTCGGTCTGCAAATAGGCGAATGCGCTGTTCAAAGAGCGCTTGGCATCCAGATCCTGGTTGTCCATCAGTTCAAGACTACCGCCTATACCACCGGTGAGTTTAACCTGTTGTGCGGGGCTATACGCAAATTGCTGTTCAATGCGGTGTACATTTTGACCGAATTGCTCGGCACTGGCAACAATACCTTGTTGCAACCATTGTGCGGCAATCTGGGAGTGGAAACGCGAGAAATAGTAACGTGTCATACTGCGCAGTCCCGACTCGAAATTATGGTCGTAACTTGCCGAAAGGTTGATGTCCTGATCTTTTTGTTTATCCTGTAGTGTGGCCGATTCGGACCATGCATTGATCATTTCAGATTCCCGGGCTGCATAACGCCCTGTAACGCCCAAGGTGCCATTTTTGCTTGTACGATAACGCACTCGCCCCTGGAAACTATAGTTGGTATAAGGCGGAAAAGTGGTGCTCTTGGAGTCCAGGTATTGCTTGTCGGTATTAAAACCATCCGTGCGGTAGTAATTGCCCGAAAACACTGCGCTGCCGCGTTGATTAGCAAAAGGTGTCTCAGCTTCCAAAGTGGCATCGACGGTATTGAGACTGCCATAGAGGAGGGAAGCCTGTGCCTGTGGTGTGATAGCACCATGGCGTGTAATGATATTGATCGCACCACCCAATGCATCGCTTCCATATAAGCAGGAAGAAGCTCCCTTGATGATCTCGATACGCTCAATATTGGTCACCGAAATACGGGACAGGTCAAAGTTGCCACTGTTGCGCCCCAGCATAGGTTGCCCATCTACCAGAACCATCACGTAGTTGCTGCTGAATCCCTGGATCTGCACACCGACAGCTCTGGAGCCTCCGGCGATATCGTTAACAATGGCGATACCCGTCTGTTCTTTTAAAACTTCATCCAGACGACGGCTGCCCATAAGCTCGATCTCCCGTTTGGTAATAACTTTAACGGGCATGGCTGCATTTTCAGCCTTAACGAGATTGTCTACAGCCTGCACTTTACCCTGCACATCAACTACATCCATCTGCCGTTCTTCAGCTTTTAACACAAGGGTCAATTGCTGATTTTTGTCTTCCAAATCGATAACTTGACGGTACTGTTGATAACCCATGGCCTGTACCTGTAATTCGTAGCGCCCCGCATAGAGTTGGGAGAATTGAAATCTCCCTGCAGTATCTGTTTTAAAAGCATATTTATCTGGATAAAGATAGATAGTCGCATTGGCGACGCCTTTATTGGATTCGTTTTTCAATACACCGGAGATTTTCCATTTTTCCTGTGCTTGCACAGTGTAGATCTGGCAGGCGCAAAGGGCGATCAGGGTGCTTGTTCGAATAGGTGAGCTGTTTTTAAACACTATTTTTATTTTTAATAATTCTAAATAATGTTACAAAAAAAGGTAATCCTATTGGATTTTTCTCTATGCAAAATGTCATAAATTCTATTTAATCCGTTTTTTATGGACTGAAAAGTAGTTTGGATTTAGTTGTATGTTGCTGTTTATTAATGGTTTGTCAGGGTTTTTATGTTGAAGTATGCTGTTCTAAAAGAAATAATATAATTTGTATTTAGACTGATTATTGATTTGTTTTGTACTCAAGTTGAACGGCGAGAGGTAAAACCATTCCTGGTGATCCGCTATCGCCATAGTGGAGATAAAGAATTACAATGAGTAGATTTTATGTTATTATACTGTGTTTTGTGATGCAAATCGGTGGATGGGCGAGGGCACAGCAGAGAATCATTACGTTAAACAGTTCGTTGACCGAAACGATCTATGGACTGGGAATAGGTGAGCGCATGATCGCTACCGATGTGACAAGTATATCGCCCAAAGCAGCGGCGGCCTTGCCGAGGGTAAGCAAGAACCGTTCGGTATCGGCCGAAGGTTTATTATCTTTTAAGCCAAGCATCGTTATTGCGAATGAGGGAGATGTATCCAAATCGGTCATTCAGCAGATTCGTGCGGCTGGTGTGAAATTTGTCTCCATTAAACCAAACTATTCTGTTCCGGGTGCACTTCGTTACATCCAGGAGGTCGCAGACGCCGTCGGTGAATCTGCTGCAGGTAAAAATCTGGTTTCCCGCACGAAAGTAAGCTTGGATCATACCATGGAATTGGTGAAAAAGGAAAATCAGGGTAAAGCGGCACCCAAAGTATTGTTTTTATATGCCCGTGGTACGGGTACCATGAGTGTAGCGGGTAAAGGCAGTAGTCTGGATGCGATGATTAATCTGGCTGGTGGTAAAAACGCGGTTCAGGAATTTTCGGATTTCAAACCCTATACAACGGAAGCGCTGGTGCAGGCCAATCCAGATATTGTGTTGCTATTTGATTTTGGCGCAAGTAGTCTTGGCGGTGAGGATGCTATCCTCAAATTGCCGGGGATGCGTATTACGAATGCGGGTAAAAACGAACGTATCTTGGTGATGAATGCCTCGCTGCTGGTCAATTTCAGTAATCGGCTGCCAGACGCAATCTTAGCATTGCACCGTGGATTTGGAGAAATGATGGATTCAAAATAAAGCCGGTGCAAAAGAAACAGAAATTTATTCTATTGACTTTGGGCCTGGTATTGGGTGTCGTCAGTATTGTTGCCTTGGGGATGGGGGCTTACCATATTCCACCCGCTGATATCTTGAGGATGTTGACGCAAAAATTGCACTTCGGAAGTGCGGGAGGTGTGCATAATATGCACGAAGATGTTCTTTTTGAGATTCGTATGCCGCGTCTTTTGCTCGGACTTTTGGTGGGTGCAGCATTGGGTATATCGGGTGCTGCGATCCAGGGTATATTCCGCAATCCCTTAGCGGAGCCCGGATTAATTGGCATTTCATCTGGAGCTTCTCTTTTTGCGGTACTGATCATTGCCTTTGAGACTTTTCTCTTTACCTCTTTGGCTGCTTGGATTGGCTATTATATATTGGCTTTTGGCGCTTTTGTGGGCGCTGGTTTGACCGCTTTTTTGGTTTACCGTATTGCCAGTAAAAATGGCCGCCCCAATGTGACGACGATGTTGTTGGCAGGTATTGCCATCAATGCCTTTGCGGGTGCGCTGACAGGTTTGATGACCTATATGTCTACAGAGCAACAGTTACGTACCATCACTTTTTGGATGCTGGGTAGTCTTGGTGGGGCTACTTGGGATAACTTAAGGGCTTTGGCGCCATTTATTTTAATCCCGGTGCTAATCTTACCTTTTTTTGGAAAGTCGCTGAATGCCTTTTCCCTCGGGGAGTTGCAGGCGGATCTTTTGGGTATGCGTACCGATCGCGTCAAACGCTGGGTGGTTGTTTTATCCACACTTGCTGTGGGAGCATCCGTTGCGGTATCGGGGATCATTGGTTTTGTGGGATTGATTGTTCCTCATACCGTTCGTCTGATGGGCGGGGCGGATCACCGATTTGTACTTCCTGGTTCATTGTTATTGGGGGCGTTGGTGCTGACGTTGGCAGATGTGATTGCCCG
The DNA here is from genome assembly GCF_030818895.1 of Sphingobacterium zeae. Lineage (NCBI taxonomy): Bacteria > Pseudomonadati > Bacteroidota > Sphingobacteriia > Sphingobacteriales > Sphingobacteriaceae > Sphingobacterium > Sphingobacterium zeae. The sequence continues at coordinate 3,511,480 of NZ_JAUTBA010000001.1, read as the reverse complement.
GGTTGCTGTTGCACCCATTGAATTGCCCATCGGCGTCATTACAGCTTTATTGGGTACACCGGTATTTTTGTATATTTTAATCAAAGATAAATAGTCTTTTGGCAGAGGCTTTAAAAATAATTGCATTATGCTACGTGTAGAGAAGATCAACTACGAAGTAAACGGACGAAAGCTCCTGAAGGATATTACCTTTCAGGTACGTAAAGGTGAAATTCTGGCAATCCTCGGAGCCAATGGCGCTGGTAAATCGACGCTGATGGGGGTGCTTTGTGGTGAAAAGAAGCCTGATTCGGGAGCTGTTCATCTTAATGGAAGGGCTTTATCGACATATGACCCAGCGACGCTCTCTAAATGCAGGGCGCTGTTGAGCCAGCAGCAGCAGATGACGCTAAGCTTTAACGTGAAGGAAATTGTGCTGATGGGAAGGTATCCTCATTACAAGAATACACCGAAGGAACATGACTATAGTGTCGTTGCGGAAACCATGAAGCTTTGTGGGGTGTCGGCTTTCGCTGAGCGGGATTTTCTGAGCTTATCGGGTGGCGAACAGCAGCGTGTCCATCTTGCACGCATCTTGGCACAGGTCTGGGACAATCCGGATTCACTGCTGTTATTGGATGAGCCAATCTCTGCCCTCGATTTACACTATCAGCAGAAAGTCCTTGCGATAGCCCGTGCGCTTGCCCGTAAAGGATTTATGGTAGTGCTGATTGTGCATGATGTCAATTTTGCGGCAATGTATGCCGATCGTATCCTCATGCTAAAAAATGGGCGTAAGCTTTTTCATGGAACGCCTGTAGAGGTGCTCGCCCAAAAGGAAATTTATACCATCTTTTCGGTGGAATCAAACGTCATTATGAATCCAAGAACACTGAAACCGTATGTTCAGTTGGAGGAAATGGATATTGATCTGGGTTAGGTTTTTATTTAGAAAGATTATAAATAATTTTAACGTGCCAACTTATTTCTTTAATTTTGTGTATTTCGGACATATTTTGGATTTGTAATCATGTTGGTTAAAAGTAAAATAGTAGAGTTATCAGATTGGCTTTTTGAAGAGGAGATTCCGGATGGTTATGTTCCTGACAAACCTTTAGTGGAAAATAGAGTATTCATATCCAAGGATCCTGTGCATATGAAGAATTTCCAGCTATCCACTTCAGGATTGTTTATCTTGCATTCAAAGATGCAGTTTGATCGGCCTGTACAAGTGCTTACGGAGATTGAAGGGGAGACAATCACAAGTCAGTTTATATTTTTTAAGCCGACAGACAGTAAACTACCCTATGGTATGAGCAGACACAATATCCGTTATATTCCTTCGATTAAATCTATTCATGAGGTAGAGCCTGGAATCGAATATACTTACTTTATAGCCGTTATATCCAAGGAATATTATCTCAATCTGATTAAACGTGACTCGCTGTTGCACCAACAATTTGTGCGCGAGATCGAAAAGGGAGAGTATACATCGTACTCAGAAGAGGACCTGATAGCAACTTACGAGATGCAGCATACCATAGCTGAATTGATTGAATCCAAAAAGAAAGGTGAGATCCGCCGATTGCATACTGAATCGCGTATTGTTGAATTATTGATGTACCAATTTGAGCAATATAACGAGAAGAAGGAAAGTAGTAACTCATTATTCCACGAAGAGGACGTGCAACGCCTGGAGATGGCTCGGCAAATCTTGGAACAACGCATTGCAAATCCACCAACCCAAAAGGAACTCGCTGCAGAGGTACTCACCAGTGAGAGTAAACTCCGAAAGGATTTTAAAGAGTATTTTTCGGTTACTATCCACGATTACCTTATACGGGTACGAATGGAAAAGGCCAAAAGCTATCTTTTGGAAGACAAAATGACAGTTTACGAGGTTGCATTATTAACGGGCTATGGACATCAGAATAACTTTAGCAGCGCTTTTAAAAAATATTATGGGATTTCGCCTGGCGAGCTCAAAATGTAATTAAATTTTCATTGCTACCTGCCTTTTTGAATAGGAAAAATGAGGTCTTCTGAGATTGCGTAACATTTATATTTAATGGATAGTTCCCTGCTGTCAATTCCTGTAAATTTGCTAAATGCAGGTAGTATGATCTGATGCTCAGAGACTAAAAAACAAGGTAGGCGAAGTTGTCGCTTTGGTGGTATAACGATACTCACCCCCGGATGTAAGTGGCCACTAATCCGGAACGATGATGGATCGATTGCGTCGGAAGGATGGTGTTTAAATTGTATTTGCTGTAGAGCAAAAACTTCGTCATGATGTTGGATAGCAAATTGCTCGGTGATATTTTTCGATAGCCGATCATGATTTCCTTTGACCAGGTGGAGCTTGAGTCCTGTATATCTTTTCCTGAACTCTTCCAGTAACAGGACTTCACTATTGATACTTGCATGAACGAGATCACCGACCACAATAACTTGATCGGGTTTATAGTGATCTACTAAGCCTTCAAGTCGTTTAAGATCGGCAATAGCTGTATCAGTAGGGATGGCAATGCCGTTTTTTCTGAAATGTGCAGCTTTGCCAAGATGGAGGTCTGATAGGATCAATGCTTTTTCTGCTTGCCAAAATATAGACCTTTGATTGTTAAGTGTTAATTGTTGTTTATTGAATGTGATTGTTTGTTCAGAAAGCTTCATCTTCTACGTTTCTTTTTTTGCGCGTTGCTCTTCTCCATCCGTTGAATACGTTCAATCAGTGCCTCACTCGACAACGACTGCCGGAGACTGTCTACCTTAATGGGAAAGCTTAATGGCGTATATTCTTCGGCAAAGGTATAACGTATTTTGCTATTATTAATCCTGTCGAACGCTTTTACTAAACGATATTCTTCCAACTGCTGATTAAATACTTCGCTAAAAGCTTGTTTAAGTAGTAAATTGTCGGGATCGTGTTCCATCAGTACGCGGAAAATAATTCCTGATGATGCTTGCAGGGATTTGTTGTTTTGCTGTGTGCCCGGGTAGTTTTGAACAACCAATCCCGAAATAACAGCGATATCCCTAAATTTGCGGCTGGCCATTTCGGCAGAGTTGATGCTGCTAATAACGTCTTCCATTAGGTTTTTACGACTCAAGACTGCTTCGAGCTGAGTCTGGGTCAGTTGAATTTCTTTATCGGAATAGAGTTCAAAACCATAGTCATTCATGGCCATGGAAAAACTGATGGGATACAATTTGCTGATACGATAAGCGACGAGGGCAGCCATCACCTCATGTATTAACCTACCTTCCAAAGGATAGAAAAAGAGATGATAACCTTCTTTCGTTTTGATATGCTCAACCAAGAATTCCGATTCACTCGGTACTGCAGAAAGGGAGGATTGCTTTGCTATAAGAGGAGCTAAAAATTGCAGTTCTTTTTCGTTTGAGGGGGGAGTTTGAGATTCGGAGAGCTTTTTTCGAAGAAAGTGACTGAGATTGGACGACAGCGGTAGTCTGCCGCCAAGCCAGCTTGGCGTTATGGCTTTTCCGGATGAATTTTTTACAAATACAGTCATGTCCTTAACCATAATAAGTTCTAGGATTCGTCCTGCGAGTATGAACCGCTCACCTTTTTTGAGTTTGCTTATGAAGTATTCTTCGATCATTCCAATGTAGCCGCCCGAAAGAAATTTGACACGCATCATGGCGTCGCCTACGATGGCACCAATATTGAGTCGATGCAACAAAGCCAAACGACGGTTTTTGATAATCCAATTTCCGTCTTCATCTTGTATAACTTTGTGGAATTCTTCGTAGCGTTTACCGATCTTTCCGCCTGCGGTGATAAAATACATGCACCATTGCCATTCTTGCTCTTCCATGTATCTAAAGGCATGGGTATTAGCAATAGTCGCATGCAGTTCTTCCGAACGAAATCCTCCGCCCAAAGCGATCGTTACCATGAATTGAACAAGCACATCAAACGTCTGCACCATCGGGTCGCGGTTTTCAATGGTTTGGGTTTTCACAGCATCTTTCAGCGCTGCAACTTCGATCAGCTCCAGTGAGTGTGTTGGAACGAAGTAGATGGTTGATGTTTCGAAAGGACTATGTCCGCTTCTGCCAGCGCGTTGCATAAATCGAGCTACACCTTTGCTTGATCCTACTTGAATAACTGTATCCACAGGCTTGAAATCTACGCCTAAATCCAATGAAGAGGTTGATACAACAGCCTTAAGTTTACCGCTACTAAGATTCTCCTCGATCCATTCACGTATGTGCGCATCGATTGAGCTGTGGTGGAGGGCAATTTGTCCGGCAAAATCGGGGTGCGCCTGTAAAAGAAGCTGGTACCACATCTCACTTTGGCTGCGTGTATTGGTGAAGAGAATGGTACTTTTACTGTTAAGTATAATAGGAACGACTTGATCGGCCAGGTTTCCTCCTAAGTGACCGGCCCAGGGCAGTAATTCTACTTTGCTGGGGTAAATCGGTTTGATTGCAATCCGTTTTTTTTCTTTGGCAATAATTCGAATGCGTTTTTTTTCTGTCGGTAATAGAACTTCCATTGCTTCGTCGAGATTGCCAATTGTCGCTGTGATACCCCAAACACGCACTTTTCTATATTGTGATTTGAGGAATGCGAGAGCGAGCTCGACCATAACACCGCGTTTATTTCCCATAAGTTCATGCCATTCATCGACTGTTACGCATTTGAGATTCTTAAAATACTTTTCACGTTGTTTGTGCGCGAGTAGCAAATGCAAACTTTCTGGCGTAACAAGGAGTATATCAGGCATCGATCGTGTCTGCCTGGCTTTCACCTTGGCATCGGTATCCCCATTGCGAACCTCGACTACCCAATCCAGTCCGATATCGTCTATGGCTTTTTGCATGGCGCGGGCAAGATCTTTCGCTAACGAGCGCAACGGAGTTATCCACAGTAGTTTTAATCCCTTTTGATAGCGTTCTGGCTTATTTAAAAAATCTATCAATACCGCCATAAATAGCGAAAAGGTTTTTCCAAATCCTGTGGGGGCGATAACCAGTCCACTGTATCCCTGTGCATACTTCTCCCAGGCCTTTGTCTGAAAGCTAAAAGGGCTATTTCCTTGGGATTCAAAATAATTATTTACAATTCGAAACCCTTCGCTATGTACTATTTTATCGCTCACAGTATGCTATCAAACTTTTATTGTATCAATTTTTTAACGTTATCCAATTCGTCGATCTCCTTAGCAGTTTTATCTTTTCGCCAGCGTAGTATTCTCGGAAATCGCAATGCTACACCTGATTTGTGCCGTTTACTGTAACCTATTCCTTCAAAAGCAATTTCAAAAACTAGTTCGGGTTTAACCGTTCTCACCGGGCCAAACTTTTCGATTGAATTCTTTTTCACAAATCGGCTTACCTCAAGGATTTCCTTGTCGGTAAGTCCTGAATAAGCTTTGGCAATAGTGACTAACTGATCTCCATCCTTTACGGCAAAGGTGTAATCTGTGTAATGAGCGCTTCGGCGGCCGCTTCCTTTTTGTGCGTAAATGAGTACGGCATCGATGCTCATGGGATTTACTTTCCACTTCCACCAATCTCCTTTTTTGCGGCCTGCATGATACGTGGAATCAATTCTCTTAAGCATGATACCCTCACTGTTGATTTCACGTGCTGCCGCCTGAATGTGCTGGAGTGTTGTCCAGTTTTCAGCATGTATCAAGGGTGACAATTGTAAGATGGTATCCCGATTTTCTGTATGGAGTTGTTCTAGCAAGGATCGCCTATAAGCTAGCGGCTCATCGCGGAGATCGTTACCATGGAGTTCCAATAGATCATAAAGGTAAACTGAAATAGGAACTTCGTCTCGAAGCGCTTTTGGAATGGTTTTGCGATTGATCCGTTTTTGAAGTTCGGAAAAGTTGAGTACCTGTCCGTCTTTAACAGCAAGAATTTCTCCATCCAGCACGAAATCTCCTTCCCATTGACTAAGTGCTGCTGTAATTTCCGGAAACTGGGCCGTGACGAGCTCTTCGCCACGAGACCAAATGTGGATATCTTCATTGCGTTTGATCAGTTGTCCACGGATACCATCCCATTTATATTCAGCTTGCCATGTGGTAATCTTTCCGAGCTGCTCAGCATCTTTTTCAATGGGATAAGCGAGGCAAAAAGGGTAAGGTTTGGACAAGTTTGTGTCACTATATGCACCGCGAACAAGCTTTTCGAATTCGACTTCATTCGGATTCCACTCGCCCATAATGCTATGTGCTACGGCACTGGCTTCGGTACCTGTATATTGCGCTATGGTATTGATAAGGCCTTTTGCGGAAATCCCCAAACGGAAGCTTCCGCCCAGAAGTTTGTTAAAGATAAAACGCTCGACTGTAGTCAGGGCATTCCAAGAATGTAGAACAAAAGTTTTCTTTTCCGTAAAGGTGGCATGCTGCAGGGCGCTAATTTCATCCATCCATTCACTTAAGCTTTTTTCTATCAGTTGCGATGCAGGTGGTAAAAGTAGGGATAAGGTCTCGGACAAATCTCCTACAGCTGCGTAAGATTCGACAAATAACCATTCAGGAATTTCCGTTATTTCTAATGTCCAAGTCTTGAGATCCTTTACTGCAATGCTACGTTTGGGTCTTTTTCCTGTCATCAGGGCTAAAAACCAAAGTTTGTCTTTTTCAGAGGCTCGATTAAAAAACTCCAAAATAGCATCTTTTTTCAAGTTCGTCTTATTGCTGCTGTCCAGTGCATTGATTAAATTCGCAAATTCTTTCATGGGCTATCTTAAGTCGTTTGGGCTTGAGGATCTTCTTCGTCACCGTACTGAGTCGTGACTTCTTCAGCTTCGATACCGATTTCATTGAGGTATTTGGCGAATGTTGCCGTCTGGCCGTGTGTGACATATACTTTTTCGGCTGCACTTCCGCGTACAGCTTGCAGTAAACCAGACCAATCGGCGTGGTCACTGATTGCAAATCCTGCATCAGCACTACGCCATCGTCGTGCACCGCGGATTTGCATCCAGCCCGAACAGATTGCATAAGCCATATTCGGTATCTTGTGAAGCGTATGGCTATCCAATAAGGCGGGTGGAAGTAACACAATCTGATTGTCCAGTACTTTGAGTCCTTCCTTTAGATCTACAATTTGATAGGGCGGTAATTTTATTCCTTCTTTAAGGTATGCTTCATTAAGTTTAGCAATACTATAGTGAACAAATACTGGACCCATTTCATGAACTGCATTTAAAATGCGCTGCGACTTTCCGAGTGAATAACCTATAAATACTGAAGTTTTTTTATTGCTCTGATTGTTTTTAATCCAAGACTGCAAGCGTTCATTTTGCGTAGCAACTGGCTCCCAACGATAAATAGGTAGACCAAAGGTGCTTTCTGTAATAAGTTCATGACATTTAATTGGTTCAAATGGTGTCGATAGGCCGTCGTCCTGTAATTTATAATCCCCCGTAAATACAACCACTTTCCCTTTATATTCGAGTCGGATCTGGGCGGAGCCAATAATATGCCCCGCGGGATGCAAAGAAACACGTACACCATTAATATGTATCGGTTCATTGTAAGCTAGTCCCTGAACTTGAATATCAGGACCTATACGGCTTCGAAGGATATTTACTGTAAAATGATGACAGAGGTATTTTTTCATTCCCCAGTGAGCATGATCTGCATGACCATGGGAGATAACTGCCAGATCAACAGGTTTCCAGGGGTCAAGATAAAATTTACCCGGAATACAATATATACCTTTCGATGTAAAACGTATCATATATCAATAAAACAGCCATTGATAGACTAAAGTTTTACTTATTTCATTCCTATATATCATGCTTTTGGGATTCCTCAATTCGATTAGTGGTATTCAGTTAAATTTTTTTAGATTTGTTAACCTTGATGCTAAGTTCAAATACACTATGATATTAATTGTTGATGATAATCCGGATAATATTTACTCGTTACAAAAGTTACTTGAATCCAAAAAATTTGAAGTTGATACCGCTCATTCTGGGGAGGAAGCTTTAAAGAAGATTTTAAAATATAATTATGCATTAATTATACTGGATGTTCAGATGCCGGATATGGATGGCTTTGAAGTCGCTGAAAATATTGCAGGATTTAGCAAAACGAAAGAAACCCCGATAATATTTTTGTCGGCTGTAAATACGGATAAGCGTTTTATCACGAAAGGGTACAATTCGGGCGGTTTGGATTATGTGACCAAGCCTGTTGATCCTGATATTCTCCTGTTGAAAGTAAAGACATTTTATCGGTTATATGAACAGACGCAAGCACTTAAAGATGTTCAACAAACATTAGAACTGGAAGTGGAACGGCGAAAGCAGGCACAGAAAGAGTTAAGTTCGAAGGTAGACTATTTGCATACACTTCTAGAGTCTCTACCACAAATTGCATTTACATGTAATCATGAGGGGACTATTGATTTTGTAAATGGTCGCTGGTTTCAGTTTTCTGATGATGCTGTAAAGTTTCCGCAGACATATCCTGGCGATCCGTCTATTGAGCAGGAGCTTCATGCCAGTCTTCGTTCGGGAAAACCACTGGAAATGGAGGTTCGTATTCAACGACGTACTTGTGGTGAATATCTGTATCAACTCTTGCGTGTGTGGCCTATTTTAGAAAAAGGCGAAAGTAAATGGGTAGGAACATTTACAGATATTGACGCACAGAAAAAGGCAGAAAAGGAAAAAGATGAGTTTCTTAGTATCGCGAGTCACGAGTTGAAAACACCATTGACAAGCATAAAGGCATACATGCAATTACTGGATCGAAAGCTAAAATTAGATGAAGAGAGTGCCGAAGCAAAATATGTAACTCGGGTGCAGGGGCAGGTAGACAAACTTAATAGTCTAATTTCTGACCTTTTGGATCTTTCAAAGATCGATAATGGGAAGTTGTTGATTAATAAAAAAGTATTTCCGCTTGAGCATATGGTGAAAAGTGCGATAGACTCCATTGTTCAGACGCATGAGCAAAGCAATATGAAACTGCTACGAACAGGTGATATTACAGATGTACAGATTTATGGTGATGAGATCCGCCTTGAACAGGTGCTGGTAAATTTTTTGACCAATGCCTATAAATATGCTGCTGGTACGGAAAAAGTAATTGTCGACTGTACTGTTATTGGCGATACTGTAAAAATCAGTGTAATTGATTTCGGAATAGGAATACCCGTGGAAAAGCAGGCCGATGTCTTTGAGAAATTTTATCGTGTAGAAGAAACGTCTTTTGATTTTCAGGGACTCGGTATAGGGCTTTATATCTGTGCTGAAATTATTCGTGCTCACCAAGGAACGATTTCTGTTGAGAGTTCGGGTGGACAAGGAGCTACGTTTTCTTTTACTTTACCTGTAACTAAACCCGAGGATGCCAAATGCTAAGATAATCAGTAATATAACTTGGGGAATCGGTTTTTCTTTGATAGTGCTGCTCATGAGTTCTACGGCTTCCTATATCGGAATTCAGGAACAAAACAGGTATCGTCGGGAGCTTGCTGTGACAAGAAAGATTATCAATCTATCGAATAGCGCCCTTAATTCTTTGCAAGGAGCTGAAACTGGGAATCGGGGGTTTCTATTAACTGGAAAGGAGAGCTATTTAGAGCCCTTTAATAATGCATTAGCAAATTTACCTGCCGAATTAAAGGAAATGGAGATACTAACTCATCAGAACCCGGTACAAGGGGTTAAGGTGGATAGCTTCCTAACAGCAGCAACCTTGAGGTTGGAAATTTTAAAGGAATCGGTAGCTACCAAAAGAAAGGGTGGGGTGGTTAGTGCTACGCAGTTGGATCGCAGTAAAATGGTGATGGACAAATGCCGTCAGATTATCGATGAAATTATTCAATATGAGGATGAAAATATTGACCGAAAATCGGCCAAAGTGGATAATTCCTCTTTAATTACGACATTATTTATTGTAATTAGTGCTTTACTTTCTCTTATTATTACCAGTTATTTTTATGTTCGGTTACGAAGAGATTTCAAAAAGCGCCTAACGCTTGAAAAATCACTTCGGGAAAAGGATGAAGTAATTTCAAAACGTTTAAATTTAATCCAAAGGATTACTAATCGTATCGCCTTGGGGGAATACGATGTAAAGGTGGAAGAGGTGGAGGATGACGATCTTGGAGCGATAGCGAAATCTGTTAACAGGATGTCTAAAGCGCTGCAAAAATCCTTTGGACAACTTACCGATAATGACTGGCTGCATGCGGGTTATGCTCAACTCTATATAGGATTAATGGGGAATAAAAAAGAAAATGCTATTGCTGCTGATTCCATTAAAACCCTCGTGAGCTATATGGAAGCGGTTAGTGGTGCAATGTATATTTTTAATGAAGAGAGATTGATCTTAATGGGTACCTATGGACTGGATAGTCAGGTGCAGAAATCTTTTTTACCTGGCGAAGGGTATATTGGTCAGGTGTATATTGACCGGCAAACAAAAGCACTAAATAATATTAATACGGGGGAATATGTAGTAAGTTTTGCCAATGGAAAAGTTAATGTGCCGTATATTCAATTCTTACCTTTATTGGTTGAAGATAAAGTGCTAGGGGTATTAGAAATCGGTCAAATGAATAATTTTACTGCCGTTGAACTGACATTTCTCCATGAGTGTGCAAGGCAGATAAGCATTGCGCTTATGTCTGCCAAAGGACGTGCAAAGATTCAGGCATTATTGGAAGAGACCCAAGTACAGTCTGAAGAGCTGTTGACACAACATGCGGAACTCGAGAATTTAAATGCAGAACTGGAGGCTCAAACGCTACGCCTTCAGTCTTCGGAAGAGGAATTGAAAGTTCAACAGGAGGAACTGATACAATCCAATCAAGAACTGGAAGAGCGTTCTCGATTGCTTGAGGATAAAAATCTCATGATTGCAGAACGCAATAAGGAAATCCGAGTGAAGGCTGAAGAGTTGGCAATGAGTACGAAATATAAATCGGAATTTTTAGCCAATATGTCGCACGAACTCCGTACGCCGCTCAATTCAATTTTGCTACTTTCGCGGTTACTGGGAGAGAACGTTGACGAAAATCTGAATTCAGATCAGATTGAGTCTGCCAAAGTCATTCAGAGTTCGGGATCAAGTTTGTTAACGCTTATTGATGAAATCTTAGACCTTTCTAAAATTGAATCTGGCAAGATGACTTTGGAATATACGACGTTGGATCTGAACGATATCTTATCAGATTTAAATAGTTTATTTTTGCCAGTTGTCCAAGAAAAGGGATTGGTTTTCAAAACGAATATCAGCGAGGAGGTGCCTGCAAGATTTGATGGCGATCGTCTTCGGATAGACCAAGTCCTTCGCAATTTGATATCGAACGCAATTAAATTTACGAAGGAAGGTGAGGTACGTTTGGATATTTACGAAGATTCCCAAGATAAGGATAAATTGGTTTTTGCTGTTATTGATTCTGGTATCGGTATACCTCTTGATAAACAAAAAATAATTTTTGAAGCTTTTCAACAGGCCGATGGATCGACAAGAAGAAAGTATGGTGGTACAGGTTTAGGACTGTCTATTAGCCGCGAGATTGCTCGTCTTTTGGGTGGAGAAATTAGGTTGGAGAGTGAGGAGGGTAAAGGTAGTAGATTTTTGTTTGTTATTCCAAAATATAAAATTGAGGTCAGTGAGGTACTGTCGAAAGAAGAGCAGCTCGTTGATGAGATATCTTCAGAGGTGGAGGATGTCATTGAGCTGATTAGAGAGGATGGTTATGATCCATTAACGATTCCTATCCCAGAGGAAATACCTGATGACCGGGATACGATTAAAGGGGGGGATAAGGTAATATTGATTGTAGAGGACGACGTTAATTTCGCTAAGGCCCTTTTGCAGTATACACGCAAACAAACATATAAGGGAGTGGTGGTGGTGCGTGGTGACCACGCTTTGCCGGCAGCATTAAAATACAAACCTGCTGCTGTTTTATTGGATATACAATTGCCCGTAATGGATGGATGGGCAGTGATGGATCGATTGAAGGAGAACAGGGAAATACGTCATATCCCCGTGCATATCATGTCCTCCCTAGCGGTAAAAAAAGAAAGTTTATTAAAAGGAGCGATTGATTTCATAAATAAGCCTGTTGCCTTAGAGCAAATGACAAACATATTTCAAAAGATTGAATTGGCTCTAAAGTCCTCGCCGAAGAAGGTACTTATTGTGGAGGAAAATCCCAAACATGCCAGTGCACTATCTTATTTTTTAAGTAGTTTTAATATCTCCCTTGAAGTTAAAAATAATGTTGAAGACAGTATCGAGGCTTTGCGCACCGCAGATGTTGATTGTGTAATTTTGGATATGGGGGTGCCCGATGAAATGGGGTACAATACCTTGGAGGCTATTAAGCAGCATGAAGGTCTTGAAAACTTACCTATCATCATCTTTACCGGAAAAAATCTGTCTAAATCTGAAGAACTCAAGATAAAGAAATATGCAGATTCCGTTGTGGTGAAGACTGCACATTCCTATCAGCGTATTCTTGATGAAGTCGGGTTGTTTTTGCATTTAATAGAGGTCAATAATGTAGATGATATAAAAAGAAAAAATAATGGATTAGGGTCATTAAGTGATGTGTTGAAAGGAAAGAAGGTACTCGTAGCTGATGATGATGTTCGCAATATTTTTTCCTTGACAAAAGCTTTAGAGAAATTTCAAGTAAAGGTCGTTCCGGCAATGGATGGCAAAGAGGCCCTAGATGTCCTTGCTTCGGGGGAATCCGTCGATATCGTACTGATGGATATGATGATGCCGGAGATGGATGGCTATGAGACAATCAAAAATATCCGTCAGGATGCCCAATACGTAGCACTACCAATTATTGCTGTTACGGCAAAGTCGATGACTGGCGATCGGGAGAAATGCATTCGGGCTGGTGCGTCTGATTATATTTCCAAACCGGTGGATATTGATCAATTGTTGTCTTTATTACGTGTGTGGTTATATGATAATTAAGGAAAGTTGAATATATGGATCAAAATAAAGTGATACTAATTGTAGATGACGATCAGCGAAATATCTTTGCGTTGCGTTTGACTCTAAAGGCCAAAGGATATCGGGTGTTGAGCAGTAATTCTGCTCTTGATGCGATCCGACTATTGGAAACGGACCATCAGATTGCCCTCGTTTTACTGGATATGATGATGCCTGAGGTCGACGGTTATGAAACAATACAGTTAATCCGAAAGTTGAATTCCAATAGTCAGTTACCTATTATAGCTGTGACGGCACAGGCGATGAGTGGGGATAGGGAAAAATGTTTAAACGCCGGGGCGCAAGCTTATGTTTCGAAACCTATTGACGTTGATAAATTGACGCTTGAAATTGAAAGACTGATTTAGATGTTGGGCTATAATATGATAAGAGACCATGAGGTTGATATCTTGCTTGAGGATATATACCGTCAATATGGCTATGATTTTTTGCAGTACAGTAGAGCTTCCATCAAGAGAAGGATCAATCGAATAATGACCAACGACCGATTGGCAAGCTTTGCTGAACTGCGATTTGCTTTGAAAGACAATGCCGAATTTCTACAACATTTCGTTGAAGAGATTACGGTAAATTTGACAGAGATGTTTCGGGACCCGCTGTTTTTTCGTGAACTTCGAGAAGAAATTCTTCCTCAATTGGGTACCTATCCTTTAATACGGATCTGGGTTGCTGGCTGCTCTACAGGTGAAGAAGCATATTCAATGGCCATTTTGCTAAAAGAAGCTAATCTATACCATAAGTCGTTGATTTATGCGACAGATATTAACCCGAGGGTTCTTGAGATTGCGCGTAATGGCGTTTATCCATTGAGCTTGGTCAAGACTTTCTCCGAAAATTATATGGAATCAGGGGGAAAGCAGGACTTTTCGAATTATTATACTGCCAATTATGAGTGTGCAAAATTTGATGATGAATTGAAAAGAAAGATGATTATATCAACGCATAATTTGGTGTCAGATACTTCGTTTAACAGTTTTCAATTAATTTTGTGCCGCAATGTATTAATTTATTTTAACAAGGAATTGCAGGAACGAGTTTTTAAATTATTCGACTCGAGTCTTGAAAATTTAGGATATTTGGGTTTAGGTAGTAAAGAAACGATACGATTTTCTAGCATTCAGCATAACTTTACGGCTGTTGGCAATCAAAAAATTTGGAAAAAACTTTATACCTTGTAGCTGTATGCATGTAGATATGAATTTTTTATCCGATATTAAACGTAGGGAGCAAAGTATTTTAACTATTTTATGAGTAAAACAAAGACTGTATTAATATTTGATGACGATACCATTATTTTGGAAGTCATAACTGTCGTATTAATGGATTTAGGGTTGAATGTTGAAGTTTCCGAAACTTCTCATGATATTATCCCACGGGTAGAATCCTCTAAACCTGATCTCATCTTGATGGACAATTGGATTCCTAATATAGGAGGTGTGGAAGCCACTAGGTTGCTGAAAGCCGATGTTCGATTTAACCATATTCCCGTAATTTATGTTTCAGCCAACAACGATATTCAATCGCTGGCTGATCGCGCCGGAGCAGATGATTTTCTATCTAAACCATTTGATTTGGAAGATCTGGAAAATATTGTACATAAATATATCGCTTGACATAATTGGTATGCGGATCTGCTACCAGCTATGGTTTAGTTGTTTACTTGGCAGAGTTCCTTACAAAATAAAAAAGCCTTTCATTTCTGAAAGGCTTTTTCTGCGGAGAGTGAGGGATTCGAACCCCCGAACCTGTGACAGTTAACGGTTTTCAAGACCGCCGCATTCGACCACTCTGCCAACTCTCCGCGACAAAAGTACGAATTTTTACTCTTCCACCAAATTTTATTTTACAAATTGAGCTTATTGAGCTTTTATAAGCTGAATATCAGCACTAAATTTTACTTCATCACTTACCATCACGCCGCCCGTTTCCAGTGCAGCATTCCAGCTAAGTCCAAATTCCGAACGTTTTATTTTACCTTCTACGATAAATCCAGCTTTGGTGTTGCCCCAAGGATCTTTTTGTAGGCCTGCAAACTCTAAGTCGAATGATACGGGTTTAGTAACATCACGTATTGTCAGATTTCCTTTAATCTCATCATTTTCTAAACTCGTTGCTTCGAAAGTAATCTCAGGATATTTTTCTACATCAAAGAATTCGGCGCTCTTTAGGTGGCCATCGCGTTGTTCATTACGCGTGTTGATAGATGCCGTATCAATAACAACTTTCGCAAGCGCATTTTTAAAATCTTCTCCAGCTGCATCAACCTCTATTTTAAAAATGTCAAAGTTCCCTTTAACGTTTGTGATCATCATGTGTTTTACCTTGAATTCTATCTCGCTATGTGCTGCGTCTAATTCCCATTTTCCTTGTGCCATAATTTTATGTTTTTATTATTTGTTTAATAACACAAAGGTAACAGCTGTTTTATTTATTTTGTTTGACCTACATCAATAAAATAATCTTGTTGAAATGCAACTAGTTATTGACAAACCACAAAAAAATCGAAGTGATATTTTGGAAATATGAAGCAAATGTCTACTTTTGCATTACCAAAAGAAACGCGCCAATAGCTCAGCTGGATAGAGCATCGGTTTTCTAAACCGACGGTCTCAGGTTCGAATCCTGATTGGCGTACTAAAGAGCTCCTTTATTTAATATAGAGGGGCTTTTTATGTATATTACTATCATGTATTGCCGAATATTTTCAAATCTTATAAGAATTGGGGATCATTAGGATCATATCAAAAGTTTTGGCGAAATGATTGATGTGTCGTATATAGAGCGCTGTCGTCTGACTCTCCATATTAATATTTGGGTTACTAAAAAGGGCGTTAGTATGGAGGAGAAATTCAAAAAACAAGTATATGAATTGGCTAAACTGATTCCACAGGGACGGGTTACCACCTATGGGACGATTGCCAAGGCCTTAGGTTATCCCAATCATTCGCGGCATGTTGGCAAGGCAATGGGTGGATGCCCGGCCGATGTTCCGGCCCACCGAGTGATTTCAAGTGGCGGGGTGCTAGCAGTGCCTGGATTTCAGGAACGTTTGGAATCGGAAGGACTCGTTGTACAGAATTCTCGAGTTAAGGATTTTAAAAAGTTTTTCTGGGATCCAATGAAGGAATTAATTGATTAATTTAAAGAAATGAGATACTGTGCTTCTCTACTTGGAGTGAATGTGAAATGAACTACTATGAAGATGGCGGATGAAGCGGTTAATGGAAAAATGCATGTCGACACATTTATTCTATAATGCATCCTTGTTTATCCGGTCAAAGGAAGAAGTGTGTTTGCTCGAGAAAAATACTCCTTTCGACATGCCTGACGATTGTAATGTATATGCTTTTGTTGGACTCTACGGCATCGAAAGGATATTGATGGACGGATTCAACAATATAATCCATTTGCCAGGGGAGAACGCTGAAATAGTTCATGCTATTTTTTATTGGCAAGTACCCAAAGGGAATACATTGGGTTCGGCGTTTGAAAATGTGTTGGGGAAAAAGAATTTAAAAAATAAATTGACAAGCCGTAATATAAATACTTTTGGAAAGATATTGAAAAAAATGGGCGAATCATAAAAAGAGCCCATTTCTAATTGGGCTCTTTATCTTTTCAATACTTTTCTCAGTGTTGATTTATCGTTCTTGATCAATCTCTGCGGATTGTGCCCAGATGTTAATATGACCGTCTTTTGCATAGAGATCAATTTCTTGAATCTCGTCTTGACTAAAAAACAAATTTTTTAGTGCAGCTACACAATCTTTAACTTGCTGCGGTTTTGATGCACCGATCAGCGCAGATGTTACCTGTTTCTTACGTAGGACCCAAGCGATAGCCATTTGCGCCAAAGATTGTCCTCTACGCTGTGCGATAGCATGTAAAGAAAGGATATTTTTTTGATTCTCTTCATTTAGGAATTTTTTATGAAGTGATTTAGATTGCGAAGCACGACTGTCTTGAGGGACTTCATGCAAGTATTTGTCGGTGAGCATGCCTTGCGCAAGTGGCGAAAATACAATAGAGCCAATTCCAATCGACTCCAAGGTATCAAGTAAGCCGTCAGTTTCTACCCATCTATTAAGCATGGAATAGCTGGGCTGGTGAATAATGAAGGGTGTCCCTAATGATTTTAGGATCGCATAAGCTTCCTTAGTCCTTTGGGAATTATAAGATGAAATACCTACATAAAGCGCTTTTCCGCTACGGACCAAATGATCCAGCGCCAACATGGTTTCTTCTAATGGGGTGTTAGGGTCGAAACGATGGGAATAGAAGATATCAACGTAGTCGATACCCAGTCGTTTAAGTGATTGTTCGCAGCTTGAGATTAGATATTTACGGCTACCCCATTCTCCATATGGTCCACTCCACATGTGATAACCTGCTTTTGATGAAATGATGATTTCGTCCCGTAGGCCGTGAAATTGTTCATGTAAAATTCGTCCAAAGGCTTTTTCAGCACTTCCAGCAGGTGGTCCATAATTGTTTGCAAGATCGAAATGCGTAATGCCGAGGTCAAATGCCGTCGTACAGATATCTACTTTGGTTTGATGCGGAGTGTCGTCTCCGAAATTATGCCACATGCCTAAAGATATTGCTGGCAATAAAAGGCCGGATTGGCCGCAGCGGTTATAGATCATATTATGGTATCGGTCTGGATTTGGTGTATACTGCATAGTATTGAATAAGTTTCCTATAAACTAAGATAAATTTTTGCTTATTTGCAAATTTTAATTGCAAGCTTGGCTCGCAAGTTTTTGGAGTGAGGAAACTTTAGGATAAATCGTGTGCTATTTTTGTTACGAGACATAGAGAAAACTGTTCGAATTTGGCTTTCGCAAAACTAAATTTAATGTATTTTTATACAAATTAAAAAACTGTTTTATGAAAGCGATAAGGAAAGTTCAAATCACGCTATATTTTGTCTTGATTACTGTATTCAATGGTTATGCACAGTCAAAACATCTGCTTTTTAAGACCGAATTCGGTAATTTTAAAGCTGTTCTTTATGACTATACACCTCATCATCGTGATTTAATGTTGCGCTCAATTCGAGATCATGTCTATCACGACGCTTTATTTAATCGGATTATCGAAAATTTTGTTGTTCAGGGCGGAGAGCATGATGTAGATATTGCAAAACGTGAGGCTGCAGATCCTCTTCATCAACAGCCGCGACTGGCGGCGGAATTTGACGATCGTGCTTTTCATAAAATGGGAGCACTTGGCGCCGGACGCGACGGGAACCCTGAAAAGGCATCTTTTTTAAATCAGATCTATTTTGTTGTCGGGAAGAAAATTACAGCAGCGGAACTCCATAATTTGGAATTAAAGAAAGGTATAAAATATACTGCTGCACAAAGGAAAGAGTACCTTGCCAAGGGTGGGCAGCCGAGACTGGATCACGATTTTACTGTTTTTGGTGAAATTTATGAAGGTTTTGGGGTAATCATGAAAATCAGCCAGCTAAAAACGGACAATCAAGATTATCCACTTCAAAAGGTGCCTTTCGAGATTATCGAGATAAGTAAATAATTGTATAACCCTTACTGGATGTCGCATGGAGCGAATCCAGCAAAGGACCCTTTGTGAAGTTAAAAGGCGACTGTTTTAGGATTCGATCCAGAAAATCCAATTTCTGGCAATGAGCGAATAGTTTCGATATCGTCTTCTGTCAGATCGAAACTGTCGATCACTAAATTTCTCTTTATATTATCTGGATTGGTCGATTTTGGCAGGGGTAAGATTCCTTGAGACAGCGCAAATTTAATACAGATTTGTCCAACACTCGTATTTTTTTCTTTTGCCAGTTCAAGTAGTGTTTCATCCTGCAATATTCTTCCAGAACCGAGCGGCGACCAAGCCTCAACGAGAATGCCATTGGACTGACATAGCGCTACAGTATCCTTCTGAAGATAGCCCGGATGAAATTCAATTTGGTTCACGGCAGGTACTACTTTGGCTGTCTCCAATAATTTTTCAAGGTAGTCTTTTGGAAAATTACTTACGCCAATGGCTTTTACCTTCCCTTTTTCATATAAATCTTCAAAGGCTCGCCATGTATCGGCATTGATTTTGGCCCAATGCTCAAATTGTGTCTCATTGGCTGGCCAATGGATCAGGTAAAGGTCGACATAGTTCATTTGTAGATCATTTAGCGATTTTTCAAAAGCTGCAATCGTTTTGTCGTATCCGCGCTCAGTGTTCCAGAGCTTTGTGGTAACAAATAACGAATGGCGGTCGATCCCGCTGTCTTTTATCGCCTTTCCAATACTCTTTTCATTTCCATAAATAGCTGCGGTATCAATATGTGTATAGCCAGCGTCAAGTGCTTCTCTGACTGCCTGATAAGCTTCATCTCCATCTGGAATTTGCCATGTTCCAAAGCCAATGGATGGAATTTCAGTTCCATTGTTCAATTGAATTGATTTCATAGTCTGTTTTGTTTTTGATTGAAGCTAAAATAGGGTTTCGCCTGTAGTATCTGGTCACTGAAATGTCAAGAGGAAATACTTTTGGGCAGAGGAGGGGCGACTTATTCTGTATTGCCAAAATATATTTATTTTCACAATTTTATTGTCAAAAGGGGTGCGATTTCTCGTTAAATATGGCATTAATTGTTATCTTTAGGCGAATTTTTGAGAAATTCAGATTTTTCAGAGAATTCACATAGCATTAAAAATTAAACATATTTCTAATAGATTACTATGTCAAACAAATCAAAAATTGTTTGGACAAAAACAGATGAAGCTCCTTTATTAGCGACTTATTCGTTTTTGCCTATTGTTCAAGCGATTACAGCTACAGCTGATATCGATGTTGAATTGAGAGATATCTCCTTAGCAGGCCGTATTCTTGCTAGCTTTCCAGAATTTTTAAAAGAAGATCAAAGAATTGGTGATGCATTGGCCGAGTTAGGGCAGTTGGCAACGACTCCTGAGGCAAACATCATTAAATTACCCAATATCTCCGCTTCAATTCCGCAGTTGAAAGGTGCTATCGCTGAACTACAGCAAGCAGGGTACGCTGTTCCCAATTATCCGGATGAAGCAACAACAGACGAGGAAAAATCAGCAAAAGCTAAGTATGCGAAAGTATTAGGTTCTGCTGTGAATCCCGTATTACGTGAAGGAAACTCAGATCGCCGCGCGCCTAAAGCAGTTAAGAATTATGCAAAAGCAAATCCGCATAAAATGGGTGCTTGGGCGAAAGATTCCAAAACAAAGGTTGCTTCGATGACGTCAGGTGATTTCTATGGTTCCGAGCAATCTGTAACTGTTGAAAATGATGGTCAATTTAAAATTGAGTTTGTAGATGAACAAGGTGCAGTAACTGAATTAAAGGGGCTTTCACCGTTAAAAGCTGGTGAGGTCATTGATTCTTCAACCTTGAGTTTAAAAGCATTGAAAGGGTTTGTAGCAGATGCTATCGCAGAAGCGAAAGCGGCAGGTGTATTATTATCTGCGCACCTAAAGGCCACAATGATGAAAGTTTCTGACCCGATTATATTTGGTGCTATTGTGGAAACTTACTTTGCAGATGTTTTTGCGCAGTATGGTGACTTGTTTAAGGAGTTGGGTATTAACAAAAACAACGGATTGGGGGAAGTGTATGCTAAAATCGCTGGTCATTCAAAAGAGGCCGAAGTTAAAGCTGCCATTGATGATGCTATTACAAACGGTCCTGCTTTAGCGATGGTTAATTCGGACAAAGGAATTACCAACTTCCACGTGCCTTCTGATGTTATTATTGACGCTTCTATGCCAGCAATGATTCGTATTGGTGGTAAAATGTGGAATAAAGACGGTCAAGAAGAAGATACTATTGCGATGGTTCCTGATCGTTGTTACGCTGGCGTTTACGAAGCAACAATTGAAGACTGTAAGGAGCATGGTGCTCTAGATCCAAAAACAATGGGTTCTGTGCCAAACGTAGGTTTGATGGCGCAAAAAGCGGAGGAGTACGGTTCACATGACAAAACTTTCCAGGCTGCGGGAAATGGGGTCATCCGAGTAGTAGACGCTTCAGGTGGTGTTTTTATGGAACAAAAAGTGGATGCTGGTGACATCTTCCGTATGTGTCAGACCAAAGACGCACCGATTCAGGACTGGGTGAAATTGGCTGTAAATCGTGCTCGTTTGTCTGAAACACCTGCTGTTTTCTGGTTGGATAAAAACCGCGCTCATGATAGAGAGATCATCAAAAAAGTAGAGAAATACTTGCCTGAATTTGATACATCAGGTTTAGATATTCGAATCTTATCGCCTATTGAAGCGACGAAGCTCACTTTGGACCGTATCCGTAAGGGAGAAGATACGATTTCGGTAACAGGTAACGTATTGCGTGATTATTTAACGGATTTATTTCCAATTTTGGAAGTTGGTACATCTGCTAAAATGTTATCTATTGTTCCGTTAATGAATGGCGGTGGTCTATTTGAAACAGGTGCTGGTGGTTCGGCTCCAAAGCACGTTGAGCAATTTCTTCAAGAAGGTTACTTGCGTTGGGATTCATTAGGCGAATTCTTAGCACTTGGTGCTTCGTTAGAACACTTGTCTCAAACGCAGAATAATCCCAAAGCGCTTGTATTGGCGGAGACCTTGGATGAAGCAACAGAAAAATTCTTAGCGAACGATAAATCTCCGGCACGTCGAGTTGGTCAAATTGATAATCGTGGATCACATTTCTATTTGACGTTATACTGGACCCAAGCTTTGGCAACACAGACAAAAGATGCTGAATTAGCTAAGAAATTTGCGACCGTTGCAAACGTGTTAACAGAAAATGAAGCGAAAATCAATGAAGAATTGATCGCTGCGCAAGGTCGTGCTCAAAACATCGGTGGATATTATTTTCCGAACGATGAATTGGCAACACAAGCAATGCGTCCATCTGAAACTTTAAATAATGCAATTTCTAGCATTTAAGCGGTAATTGCTGATGTAAAAAAAGAAGCCCATTTCGATTGATCTGGGCTTTTTTTGTTGTTTGTGAAAACGGGTATTTTCCTATTTTAATGGATATTTGACACCCGTAAAGGTCATCTTCACAGGTATGATGTGGCCATTTTTGTCAAATTTCATTTCTTCTATGCAAGTTACTCGCTCGTTAGCTCCATCTTTGCCGAGTGGTCTACGGTGGTAAACTATAAAATATTTGTCCTCATTAGGTACTTTGATAACCGAATGATGTCCGGCTCCAACAGCGACTTCGGGATCTCGTTCTAATATGGTCCCGATGCGCTCAAAAGGCCCAAATGGCGAATCGGCGATGGCATAAGCGACTTTGTAGTCGGGGCCTGTCCAGCCGCCTTCCGACCACATGAAATAATATTTTCCATCTTTTATGAACATAAATGGTCCTTCGACGTAATCTTTAGGGGTGATTTCTTTATAAAAGCTACCATCATCAAAAGGGAGCAAGCCTGTGAAATCTGGCTTGAGCTTAACCATATTGCAATGCTTCCAGCCGCCGTAATACATATAGAAAGTTCCGTCTTTATCTTTGAAAACAAACTGATCTATCGGTTGAGCGCCATTGATAATATCGTTGATTAAGGGTTTGCCCAATAGGTCGGTATAGGGACCTTCTGGCTTTTCGGCCACAGCAACCCCGATGCCGCCGATCTCACCCTGATGTACATCATTGGCTCCGAAAAACAGGTAATATTTGCCTTTGTTTTCCAATACTGCGGGTGCCCACATGGCTTTTTTTGCCCATTTTACGTTACTGTTATCCAAAATGCGGCTGTGCTTTGTCCAAGAAGCTAAATCTGATGATGAAAAGGCATCGAAGAATATCTGCTCTTCATAAGGTGCCGAATAGGTTGGAAATATCCAATATTTGTCCCCGTATACAATGCCTTCAGGATCAGCGTAATTTCCAGTTATAACGGGATTCTTTTGAGCAAAAACTGTAGCGGATAAAAGTAGTGCTGTTGATGTTAAAAGTGTTTTAATCATTGTATGGTTTTAAATGGAAAAGATACAGAATCCAATTGATAGTGATTTAACAAAATGGATCAATTTTATGCTCATTTGTCTCACAAGCTACCTCTTTGTTAAAATTTTGTTAAAATAAAGTCCTGCTTTCGATTGTTTCCGATTTATTTCACAATTTTGTTTATGTCGTTTCCGAATGGCATAAATACTTTTCATAAAATAGGTTAATAATATGGCTAAGGCGCCCAAAGTTTCCCAGACTTTGGGTGTTTTTTATTCTCGCTCCAACCCAAACATCATCACTAGCTTACCGTCATAATACAAGTTTAGAGTCTGTTCAGCGATATCGAATTGGATTTTCTTTTGTTCGAATATTTGGAAGAACTCATTTTCTATATGTATGGTATTACAGGAACGCATAGTACTTGCTATGTGGTTAAAGGTGATTTTATTGCCTTTAATGTGAAATGCGCCCCAAAAAATGTTACAGCCCGTCGTGCCTTCGATCGTACCATTCTTGGCATCGAAGCCCATACTCGCCTTACTTGAGCTCACATCCTTTCCATTCAATTGAAGTAAATTCCATTTAAACCGAGCTAGAAAGGCCGCTACACTGGGCAATTCATTTGTACGTTCTTTGGAAAGGATGTCAATTAAACTGTAATTAAAAGAATCAGTATCTCCTCGTTTCGTTTTCTTTACTCGAACACGATAGCGGTAGCCTTCCTGATAATCAAAACCATGAATTGGTGCACTTAGATATTCCCACTTATTCGATTTGTCCGATTTTATTTGAAGGCATTTCATTTGTTCATGCTTTGGCGCATATACATAATTTTCTCCAACCTCCCATATGCGGACTTCGGTATTTTGCATTAGCGATTTGGAGATTATTTTCATCAAGCTATATCGTGGATGCGAATCGTTTTTGTGCTTAAGGACTTTGATATGGTATTCAAATTTTGGGTCATAATCAAACTTGAGAATTTTAGCATAGAATTTCTCCCACTGATTGCTATTGTAGTATTTGACAAGATAAGGTGGGGCTTTCGAAAGGCCTGATTTTACTTTTAACCGAAAAGAAGAGCGTTGGGCAAGTAAATTTTGGTATGGTAATAAGAGCGCTAAAAACATTAATAACAAATGCTGTATTGAGGACTTCTTCATAAACTGTAAAGTAAATATCAATAAAAACGTATCTTTAAACATGAATATTGCACGAGTGAAAGTATACCTGCTTTTCATTTTTTTTCTGTTAGTTCTGCAGGTCTATAGCCAAAATAGGAAGGATTATTTTAAAACACAAATAGCCCTTGGAGAACTAACCGATCCACAATTGAAAGAAGTGTCGGGTATTACACCGGCCACTGGTCTAGGGAATTTTTGGGTACATAACGATAGTGGCGATGGGGCACATGTTTATTTAATTAATCGTGAAGCACAGCTATTAAAAAAAATAACACTCGAAGGGATGTCTGTGGTTGATTGCGAGGATATTGATCGGGTGAAGATTGGTGACACCTATTTCCTTGTTCTTGCGGATATCGGCAATAATCTCGGAAAAAGAACATGGGTATGTCTTTACGTGTTTCCTGAGCCCCAGGCGGAAGATCCTGAACTTATTCCCAAAAAATCAATTCGTGTAATTTATCTAAAATTTCCCAATCACCAACGCTTGGATGCAGAATCGGTGATGATAGATCCCATAGACAACATGTTGTATGTTATATCTAAACGTGAATTTCGATCGACTGTTTATAGTGCTCCAGTATTTAATAATACTAAACGGCAATATTTTACTTTGGATAAAGTCGTCGAATTACCCTTAACCTTTGCAACAGGAGCGGCTATAGATCCGACAGGGACTCAAGTTCTTGTAAAGAACATTACACATATATTCTACTGGCGGAGGCAAACTAAGGAATCTTGGGAGCAGGTGTTTAAGCGAAGGCCCACTATTTTACCTTATCAGGTGGAGCCACAGGGAGAAGCCATCACATTTGACAGTAAGGGAAGCGGATTTTACACGATAAGTGAACGCCCATTTGGTTTAAAGTCCTATCTTTATTTTTTTGAACAAACGCTATAATTTATGATAAACACTACATTTATTTCGGCAAATTCAGATGATCGATTTCGTATTGGCGATGTTGCTGAAAATCGGTTTACCCGTGAGAATAAGGTCGTTGCAATACTTCTGGCCTCTATTGTTTTCTTTTTTTCGTGTACGTTGTCATATGCGGCCAAAGTGGATACCTTGTCTATTCCCAGTGCCTCAATGAATAAATCGATTAAAACTGTTGTCATTCTTCCTCAAAATTATTCGGAGGAAGTCAGTTATCCAGTGCTTTACTTGTTACATGGATATTCAGGGAATTACAGTAATTGGGTGAAAAACTCCAGCATAAGCACATTAGCCGATTACTATGGATATATGGTGGTATGTCCAGATGGTGGTTATGGAAGCTGGTATTGGGATGCGCAGAACGATAAGAATTATCAGTATGAAACTTTTGTGTCAAAAGAGTTAATTGCATATATGGATCAGCATTATTCTACGGTCAAAAGCCGTAGTGGAAGAGCAATATCGGGATTGAGCATGGGAGGGCATGGGGCTATGTCATTGGCGATTAGGCATCAAGATACATATGGTGCAGCAGGCAGTACAGCCGGCGGAGTAGATTTTAGGCCTTTTCCGTTAAACTGGGAAATTAAAGACCGTATTGGGAATTATGCCGATGTGCCACAAGAATGGGATAATCGTGTTGTTATCAATATGATTCCCAAATTAGTGAATAACAGACTTCGCTTAATAATAGATTGTGGAAAAGAGGATTTCTTCTATGGCGTTAATGTTGCACTCCACGATAAATTGATGTACCACAACATTAATCATACTTTTATTACAAGTGAAGGGGGGCACAATTGGGAATACTGGTCGAGATCAATCGTTTATCAGATGGCTTTTTTTAAGAAGTATTTTGATGAATCTAAAAAAAGTACAAATAAAAAATAATAAATATTTGGCTTAAATGAATAAATTACTATTTTTGTTAAACAGACCTTAACTAACAAATTATAAACTTATTATTAAGCCTTACGAATTGTGAGGCTTTTTTACTATTTTCAGCAAAATTTTTGATTTTACTCGATTATGTTTAGACCTATAAAGGTTGTTTTTTGTTTTTCTTCCCTTGTATTTTGCGTACAGCAGACGTATGGTCAACAGTCTAAATCTATTTCAGGATTTGTAAGGGATAGTATCAGCGGTGAAAATATTATTGGTGCTGTTATAAGAAGTGATACGGAGAAGAAGTCTACAGCTTCAAATAAATATGGTTTCTTTAGTTTCTCTATCCGTGATGAAAACAAACTGCTGGAAGTATCGTCTGTTGGCTATAAGACAAAGGCCATTTCTGTTCAATTTAATAGGGATTCAACGTATATCGTTCAGCTGGTTCCAGAGGACAATCAACTAGCGGAAGTCACAGTGACAGGGAGTAGGCGAAAATCAATTAAAGATTTGACTCCCGGCCTTACTCAGTTCAGTCCAAAAGAGATTGAAAAAGTTCCTGTGCTTTTTGGAGAAAAGGATATTCTAAAAACTATTCAGTTATTTCCAGGAGTGACAAGTGGCGGAGAAGGAAGTAGTAACTTTTATGTGCGGGGCGGCGGCGGTGATCAAAATCTCATTTTGTTGGATGAAGCTCCTGTTTACAACAGTTCCCATTTGTTCGGTTTTTTCTCTACATTTAATTCAGATGCAATAAAAGATGTCAATTTTTATAAGGGAGGTGTTCCTGCGCAATATGGAGGTAAAATATCATCTGTAATGGAAATAACAACCCTAGATGGAAATAATCAGCATTTCAATGTAGAAGGGGGCTTGGGGCTTATCGCTTCGAGACTTAAAGTGGAGGGGCCGATCCAAAAAGGGAAGAGCTCATTTATGATTTCCGGGAGGCGCACGTATGCAGATCTTTTCTTAAAACTTTCAAACGATGAAAATATAAAGAAGAGTGCATTATTTTTTTACGACCTAAATGCAAAATTAAATTATCGAATCAATGATAAAAATACCCTTTACATCTCGGGATATTTTGGCAAGGATGCTATGGCTTATCATGATTTGTTTGATTTCAATTGGGGAAATGCTACCGGAACGATGCGTTGGAACCATGTTTGGAACAATAGATTGTTCAGCAATACGACGTTTATTTTTAGCAAATTTAATTATCAGGTCAAAATTGAAAATGATAACAACTTTAAAATTCGTTCTGACATCTATAATTATAATTTTAAACAAGACTTTCAATACAGTCTTTCAGATCGTCACAATCTGAAATTCGGATTGCAGGGAGCGTTACAAGAGGTTCGACCAGCAAGTATCGAAGCCGGCAAGGACTCGAAAGTTAATTCGCTGCAAATCCAACATCGCAAGGGAGCAGATCTAGCTGTTTATCTAGCAGATGACTGGTCCGTTACCGACCGCTTAAAATTAAATTACGGGCTGCGGGCTTCTGCTTATGCCACTTTGGGGCCAGGAACTTTCTATGCATTCGATAATAATGGAGAGGCTGTAGACTCGACCTACGTAGGTAACAACAAAATAGGAAAAAAGTATTTTTATCTCGAACCTCGTGTATCGCTGAATTACGCTATGAGTAATTTAGCCACACTAAAGGCTTCATTTAATACAAATGTTCAATATCTGCATCAATTGAGTAATACCACGAGCAGTCTACCAACTGATCAATATGTGTTAAGTAACAATACCATTAAGCCGCAGTTATCTAACCAGTATTCGCTTGGCTACTTTCGGAATTTCGCCTCCAACAGATATGAATTCTCTGTGGAAGGTTATTATCGCGAGTTAAAAAATCAGATCGATTATAGAAACGGAGCCGATTTGCAGGCAAATGAATTGTTGGAAGGAGAATTGTTGTTTGGAAAAGGTCGAGCTTACGGAATTGAGTGGTTCCTGAAAAAGAGATTAGGACGATTCAGTGGTTGGCTTAGTTATACTTTGTCGAAAAGTGAAAGACAATTTGAGCAGATCAATGATGGCGAATGGTTTAACGCACGTCAGGACAAAACCCATAATATAGCCCTTGTCGGACAGTATCAACTAAATCCGAAGTGGAACCTTAGTGCTAATTTCGTTTACTATACAGGGGATGCCGTTACCATGCCTGCGGGTAAATATTTTGTTGACGACCGTACAATTTTTTACTACGATAAAAGGAATGGTCAGCGGATGCCTGCATATCATCGTCTCGATTTGGCGGCAACGTATGATATCAAGCGCACAAAGAATAGTTATTCCAGCTTGTCTTTCGGGCTATACAATGCTTATAATAGAAAAAATGCCTATTTGATTGACTTTAGAGAAAAAGAAGGACAATCCAATGTCACGGAGATTTATCGAATAGCATTATTTGGGACTATACCATCGATTACTTGGAACTTTAAATTTTAGCAAAGAATGAAGAAGATATTAGGTGCGGTCGTTGTTGCCCTAGTCACACTATGGGGCTGTGAGGATAAGATCGATCTGCAGGTGCCAGAAAATACCGGTCAGTTGGTTATTACAGCCGACCTGATGGTCTCGGATCAGCAGCATGAAATTAGTATTCAAAAGGTCGTAAGCATCAAAGATTCTCTGTTTTCACCGATAACTGACGCAGAGGTGATCATTACAAATATGCAGAATAATCGCACTTACACCTTTTTGGCGGGGAAAGATGGGGTTTATACCAATAAGAGCTTACGTTTGCAAGAGAAGGTCACATACCAGATGAAGGTACGGACAGCCGATGGAAAGGAAATCGTTGGAACATCAAAGGTGCCAAGTTATGTAGATGTGGATTCTATAGGGCTATCGGAACGGGTTATCTTTACAGACACAATTTACTACCCGACACTTGTATTTATTGATCCACCAGAGAAAGGTAATTATTATAAGTATAAAATGTCGGTGAATAGTGGCAAATTACGTTTTATAGATGTTTTTAGCGATAAATTTAATAATGGACTTGAAGTACAGCACGATATAATAGACCGCGACAGAGATCTAAAAGTTGGTGATCGGATACGTATTCTCCGTCAGTGTATCGATGTAGGGGCCTATAATTACTGGAATAGTTTTCAGATGATTAATCCTGGTGCGGCTTCACCGTCGAATCCTATTTCAAATCTGAGCAATAATGCGCTGGGTTATTTTAGTGTCAGTATTGGCAAGTACTACGAATCCGAGGTCACTTTCGCCCGAGGTAAACCTTAATCTATCCTTGCAAGCTGGTAGTTGTTTTTTAACAAAAACTCTATGGTTTTAGGGAGGGCATATTTGACACGGGGAATGGCTTTGATATTATCATGAAAAATGATAACAGAGCCATTTTTAATATTTGGTAAAACGTTTGCTAGGCATTTCTGCGGACTCAAATTCAGATCGAAGTCGCCAGACATAATATCCCACATAATAACCCTATAGCTTTGATAGAGTTGTCGAAGTTGTGATTTTGTTGCTTTGGCATAAGGAGGACGAAAAAGATCGGTCTGTGTCAGTTCCTGACATTGCGCAACATTCATCAAATATTGTTCATCATTTGTTTCCCACCCTTTAAGATGATTGTAAGTATGATTGCCCACCTGGTGTCCTTCAGCTAAAATTCGTTGAAACAAATGTGGATTTTTTTTAATATTTTCACCAACACAAAAAAATGTTGCCTTTGCCTGATATTTTTTTAGGATATCGAGTATAAAAGGTGTAATTTCAGGAATTGGACCATCATCAAATGTGAGGTAGACTTTTTTATCGTGGCGTGGCATATGCCATATTGATTTGGAATATAGCCATCTTAGGAAGAATGGAGATTTGACAAAATACATAACCGATAAATGAAGCTCAAATCTAAAGAAAAAATGTATGGTTCTACATATGGACATGAAAAGATTTTATTATTCTGCAGTAGTATTTACTGGATTACTTTTAGGAACTAATGACTTGGTTCGCGGGCAACAGGTGGTTGGGGTTGCTGATGCTATTCGTATGACCCTGGAACGCAATGTACAAATAAAACAAGCGGAATTGAATAAAGATTTAGCTGCTCAAGATGTATTTCAGGCAAAGTCTAATTTGTATCCGAACTTAAATGCTGGAATTACACAACGTTTAAATTACGGATTTTTCTTTGATCAAGTTGCAGGTCAACCCATTAATGGAAATCAATGGACGAATTCAGCAGGTGGGTCCATCAGTTCTAGTGTAAATCTCTTCAAAGGTTTTCAACAAGTTAATCAGATTAAGGCGACAAAGTCACAGTTGGAATCCGCTGCAACTCAGGTTGAAAAGATAAAAAATGATCTGGTTCTAAATGTCTTGATTACTTATCTTGATGCAATCACTAATTATGAACTCTTTACCGCTAGTGAAGGCCAACTTAAACTTTCTCAACAGCAATATAAATTGGATTCCATTCAGTTTGCTGTAGGGAATAAAACAATAGCTGACATTGCTAAATCTAAAAATCAAGTAGCAACAGACCAACTAAACGGTGTTAATCTACAAAATTCCTATCAGCTTTCTCTTTTGACTTTGAAGCAATTGATGGAGATGTCACCGGAGACAGAAATCTCGTTGGTTAGGCCAAATGTTGAATTTTCTATCCTAAAGGTCGAAAATAATAATGCAGTTGAAGTATATGAAACAGCATTACGCTATCAACCGGACATCAAGAAAGCGGCATGGGATAAAGATGTTGCTGCTAAACAAATAGAAATTGCAAAAGGGGGATATTATCCATCGTTGGATTTCAACGTAAGTTATGGAACAAACTATTCCTCAGAAGGGATAGACTATTTGACGCGACAAAGGCTATCATTTAATGAGCAATTGGGGCGAAACAAAGCGTTGGGTACGACGTTAAATCTAACAGTTCCAATTTTCAATAATAATCAAAACAAAGTGAATGTTGCTAAAGCAAAGATTGGTTTTAAGCAAGCTGAAGCCAGTGAGCAGTTAGCGAAAAATAATTTGAACAAAGCTGTAAATCAAGCTGTTTTGGATGTTAATTCAGCGAAGCAACGCTACAGTTCGGCAACTGTGGCATTTGAGAGCGCTGAAACAGCATTTAAAGCAACCAAAGAGCGTTATGATATCGGTATGGCGAATTCATTAGAGTTATTTACGTCCCAAACGGAACGAAACAAAGCTGAATTTGATCTTATTCAAGCAAAATATAATGTAATATTCCGATCAAAGATCATCGATTATTACGTAGGAAATCCAATTCAATTCGATAACAATTAACCTATTTGATCCAACAAAAGAAATGGCAAAGAAAAAACGTAGCATAGGAAAAATTATATTGATCGTGATCGTACTGCTGGCGATCCTTGGCTTTATAGGTTTTAAAGTAGGATGGTTTGGTAAAGGAGATATTACTAAAGTCGCAGTCGATGTGGTAAAAGAAATGGATGTCGATGAGTTAGTTTCCGCAAGTGGAAAAATTCAACCCGAAGTGGAGGTGAAGTTAAGTTCCGAAGTGTCAGGCGAGGTGGTTGAACTTAATATAAAAGAAGGTGATTTAGTTAAAAAGGGGCAAGTTCTCTGCCGCATAAAACCCGATATATTGCAGTCTGGCTACGATAGGTCTGTAGCAGCTATGAATTCACAGCGCGCTAACCTAGCAGCGGCACAACAGCAATTAAAACAACAGGAAGAGAACTTTAAGAATGTGGCCGCTACATATAAACGGAATCAGGAACTTTTTGAAAAGCGTGTTATTTCTGCGGCGGAGATGGATAAAAGTTCAGCTGAATATTTCGCTGCACAGGCATCTATTCAGGCGCAGCGGGAAACAGTACGGTCTTCGAAGTTTGGTATTGACCAATCGCAAGCTTCGGTAAAAGAAGCGCAGGACAATCTGAATCGGACGACCATTTATGCGCCATCTGATGGCATCATATCACTTTTATCTATCGAAAAAGGAGAACGTGTGGTGGGTACGGCACAGATGGCAGGTACCGAAATTATGCGCATAGCCAATATGAGTTCGATGGAGGTGAATGTTGATGTAAATGAAAATGACATCAATAATGTAAGGGTAGGCAATCAAGCTGAGATCGAAGTTGATGCGTTTAAGGACAGAAAGTTTAAAGGCGTAGTGACCGAAATAGCTAGTTCATCTAAAAACATAGCAACGACTACCGCTTCTACGTCGTCCACCGACCAAGTGACAAATTTTAATGTAAAGGTTCGCATCAGTGCACAATCTTATCAGGATTTGATGAGAGAGAATGTTGCTTCTCCGTTTAAACCGGGGCTTTCGGCAACTGTTCAGATATTTACAAAACATGCAAAAGGATTGGTCGTTCCCATCCAATCGGTAACTGTACGCTCTGATGACAAGGATTCTACAACTACTAATAAGAAAGTTGAAGAGTATGTATTTGTGTTAAAAGATAAAGCGGTTAAACAGGTTTTGGTGAAAACAGGGATTCAGGATGATAAAAATATCATCGTCATTTCCGGATTAAAAAAAGGAGATGAGGTTGTTTCCAGACCATTTGATGCAATTTCAAAGACTTTAAAGGATGGTAGCCAAGTAGAGAAAGTGGATAAATCAAAATTGTAAATCTCTTTGTAGATAATAATCGTTGAAAAGGGGAGTTTATTAATTTTAATAACCCCCTTTTTATTTTCCTTATAATTTATTAAATTTAAAAAACCCAATTATCAGCGGCTTATGAAGAGGCTATTGACATATTTTAAATTTAATAAAACAGAACAAAATGGGTTTTTCATTATTTTGGTGATTATCGTATTGTTTTTTACAATTTATGCCTTGCTTAAAACCAATACAATGGATACGATTCCAAATCAGGCGAAGTTATTCGAACAATCCTTCCATGACTCTCTTGAGCTATCAAGTTCGACAAAAAAAGAGGTGGAAAATGCAGCCCATTTAACTAATAATGAAAGCGAGTTCTCGGTAAATCCAAATAACATTTTAGATGAAGGAAAACTATTCTATTTCGACCCAAATGGTTTACCACATGCTGATTGGCATAAACTGGGGCTTTCAGATAAACAGATTGCGGTATTGAAAAACTATGAAAATAAAGGAGGACGATTTAAACAAAAGACTGATCTAAAGAAGATCTATTCCATTAATGACCGACTTTACAGACGACTAGAACCCTATATCCGCATCAAAGCAATTCCCGATACAGCAATAACCAAAGAGCAAAGAAGAACGCCTTTGTTGTATGATAAATTCGAAAGAAATACAGCTGAACTTATTGATATAAACTCCTGTGACACTACGGCTTTGATGACTCTCAAAGGGATAGGTTCTGTTCTATCCAAACGCATTTTAAAATATAAAGATGTATTGGGAGGATTCTACCGTATTGAACAGTTAAAAGAAGTTTATGGCGTTCCAGCAGAAACTTACGATCTAATTAAAGATCATATCATTGTATCAAGTTTAGATGGAATCAAAAAAATCAATATTAATAAGGTAGATGCAACTTCATTGGCCAAACATCCGTATCTTAGCGGCAAAGATGCGAAACTGATCATCAATTATCGGGATCAGCATGGAAATTATGTTAATATAGAGGATCTGACAAAAGTAGGAACGCTCTCCGATTTAGCTATTGCCAAGATCGCACCTTATTTAATATTTGAAAATGATTCAAGATAAATTGAAACTGGAAATCCGGGATATAGTGGATTTTCCTAAACCTGGTATTGTATTTAAAGATATCACGCCTTTATTGAAAGATGCGGCATTGTGCAGTGAAATGATTGATTCGATTGTTGATCAATTAAAAGGTGTAGCGATTGATGCGATTGCTGGAATTGAGAGCCGAGGATTTTTATTTGGGTTTTTACTGGCAAACAGATTGGGCTTGCCTTTTATTCCAATTAGAAAGCAAGGCAAATTACCTTTTAAGACAGTATCTGAGTCCTATGCACTGGAATATGGTCAAGCTACAATTGAAATTCATGAAGATGCATTCAAAAAAGGAAGCCGAATATTGGTTCATGACGACCTTTTGGCTACAGGGGGAACAGTAGTTGCAGCTAGTAAGCTTATTGAAAGATTGGGAGGAGAGATTGTCGCTTATAGCTTTATTATCTCTTTAGACTTTTTAAAAGCGAAAGGTAGATTATCCAGGTTTAGTGACAACATCTATTCATTGGTGAGCTATTAATTTTGAAATATAGAATCTAGATAAACTCAAATGATACTTTTTGCAAACGCAAAAATAAATATCGGTCTGCAAGTAATTGCTAAGCGCCCAGATGGCTATCACGAGCTGAATAGTGTTCTTTATCCGCTGCCAATTTACGACATTATCGAATTATCGGAGATTGGCTCGGCGGAAACTATATTAAATATGCAAGGAGAACATATTCCAGGAAATCGTGTTGACAATCTTTGTTTAAGAGCTTTTCTATTGCTAAAAGAGGATCATGATATTCCAAGTGTTTCAATCGATTTGATCAAACAAATTCCAATTGGAGCGGGATTGGGTGGAGGTTCTGCAGATGCATCTTTTGTATTAAAAGGACTTAATGCGCTTTTCCATTTGAATCTTACCAATGAGCAGCTAGAAGGTTATGCGGCAAGACTTGGCGCAGACTGTCCTTTTTTTGTTGCGAATAATCCTGTTTTTGCAACAGGCATCGGTACTGATTTTAAGCCTTTGGATTTGAACCTTGATGCCTACCATATCGCGGTAATCATGCCTAATATCCATATTTCCACTGTTGAAGCCTATTCAGGTGTACAACCTAAAATGTCCGAAATTAAATTGGAAGAAGCAATACGTCTGCCTATTCAGGAATGGAAGTTTCACATTCGAAATGATTTTGAGGATGGTATATTTGAGCGTTACCCATTGTTGAAAGAAATTAAAGAAGCCTTATATCAAAAAGGTGCAGTGTACGCTTCCATGTCTGGATCAGGAGCGGCTATTTATGGTATATTTTGGAAAAAGACGGATTTAACCGAACTTGAGAAATATGGCAAGATCTACCATCCTACCAAGCTGTAGAAAAAATAATAACTACTAATACTCTTCTTCCACTTCGTAGTTCAAGAGTTCATGAGCTTCATTTAAAACCTCTTCTCTGCGATTTTTTGCGAGATTTAAGAGGTCAAGTTTTTCCGGATTGTTGACAAGGTCCTTTACCAAAATTAGCTGGTTTTTGAGTAGTTGCTGCTCTTCTGCGTCAGAAAGTGTTGTTAGGCATGTAATCGGATAGAAGACAGCTTTGTCTACTCTTTTTTTGATGCTATTGTCTTTCGGATAATCCCAAGATAGCAAGTTAATTTGATAGTACTCGGCAAAATCAATCGAATCGGAGGTAAAGTACGCATTGGTGATCAGCCACCCTTCATGAAACTGCAGCTGTTTTCCAAAGAACTGATAATTGATATTGCTGATATCTTTAAATCTTGACAGGTAATACATCGGAGTTGTCACCGAAATTCTAGCGTCAATATCATTGCGAAACTTGCATTCTGCAGTAATCAATTTTCCATCTTTATATGCCACAACATCCAATTCATGGGAAACAGCATGCCCCTGCACGGTTTGTCCGGTCGTGCTTTCGTAGCCCATTGACTGTAAAAGATGTGCAATGTATTTTTCAAAATAAAAACCCTCTGGTCCAAGATCTCGAAGTGCCTTCTTTAAACTATAGCGAGCTGCATAGGATGCTCGAACAGTTTTCAGCGTGTCAAATGCAAGCTGATAGAGCTCTCTAGTTGAAATTCCATCATATATTTCGTTGAGAACCTTATTGTAAACTTGATTGACCTGATCCATATCGGCACCAGAACGAGTCAGTGATTTGCGTAAAGCTTCACCGTTGAAAGGTACTATTTCACCTGAATATTTTTTGATTTGCATGTATTTCAAATTGTTAAATACGAATATAAGAGTTGTTATTGGAGAAACAACATAAAATCTATATGCTATTCTTAAACTTTTTTGGACTGTGATTTGTTTATATAATAAACAGATTTAAAAACATAGAGAATTATGAGTAACCTACTAACATTTGCATTTGACAAGATCAAGACGAAGATAGAAGACGATTGCATCGAAGAGAATATTGGTACCTCTGAACGGGTTTTATCGGTGATTGCCGGAGGCTTTATATTAGGTATGGGTGTCAAAAAATTAATTAAGTCGCCATTGACAGGATTTTCTGGATTAACACTTGGTGGCGCTTTGATTTACCGAGGAGTAACTGGTCATTGCGATGTGAAAAAAGTTTTGGAAGACAAAGACATAAAAAAAGTTGAGGTAATCGAACATCGCTATTTTGTAAAATAACCATCATATGGTGAAGCTCACTCAAAGGAAGCTCTTAAGATACGCATGCTAGAATTTTAGGGTGATGCACGTTCGCCAGGTAAGCCGGTATTATAATTATAGTGCTATGGGCCATAAATTCGGCCGTATGGGGTATAGTGATCAATGAGACGCTCGCCGACGTACTCTCATTAATTGGAAATGTAGTGTAAACTAATTATTTTAAAAAGACGTGGGCGGTAAAAACAAAAATAGGCGGTGAATTATTTACCGCCTATTTTTTTAATGTCTCTAAAATGCATAGACTTACACGTTGAAGCGGAAGTGCATTATATCACCATCTTGGACAATATATGTTTTTCCTTCTACAGATAATTTTCCAGCTTCCTTCACGGCACTCTCTGATCCGAGTGTGACGAAATCGTCGTATTTTATTACCTCAGCCCGGATAAATCCCTTTTCGAAATCAGTATGGATAACGCCTGCAGCTTGAGGAGCTGTAAAGCCATTTTCGATCGTCCAAGCACGAACCTCCTGTACGCCAGCTGTAAAATACGTCGCTAAATTTAAGAGAGAATACGCTGCACGGATCAATTTATGCACACCAGATTCTTCCAAACCTAGATCGTCCAAGAACATCTTTCGCTCTTCATAGCTTTCCAGTTGGGCAATTTCCGATTCGATCTGCGCCGAAATCACCAATACTTCGGCTTTTTCGTCTTTAACAGCTTCTTTAACCCGTTCTACATAAGCATTTCCTGTATTGACTGATCCTTCGTCCACGTTGCATACATAAAGTACTGGCTTGGCTGTCAACAGCGCTAGATCCTGTATAAACTCAAAATCTTCCGTGTCGATCGCTGCCGTACGTGCAGATCTTCCGGCTTCGAGATGATCTTTCACAATTGATAAAATATCAAACGTTCTTTTTGCATCCTTATCCCCACCTGTTTTAGCCATTTTCTCAACCTTTTGAATACGTTTTACAACCGTATCCAAATCCTTGAGTTGTAATTCAGTGTCGATGATTTCTTTATCTCTGATAGGGTCTACAGAGCCATCGACGTGAATAACATTACCATCGTCAAAACATCTTAAAACATGTATAATCGCATTGGTCGTACGAATGTTTCCTAGGAACTGATTGCCTAATCCTTCACCTTTTGATGCTCCTTTAACAAGACCGGCGATATCGACGATTTCTATTGTATTTGGAACAATTCGTTGTGGGTTGACTAATTCAGCTAATTTATTAAGACGGGCATCCGGTACGGTAATAACCCCAACATTTGGTTCAATTGTACAAAATGGAAAGTTTGCTGCCTGCGCTTTCGCGTTCGACAAACAGTTAAATAATGTTGATTTACCGACGTTTGGTAAACCCACGATACCGCATTGTAAAGCCATATATAGTGCAAATTTTTGAAATTCCACAAAGATAGAAAATTCACCGTAATTTTTAGCTATCTTGTCACATGGTTCATTGGTACAAAATTGAACACGCCGAAATTCTAAAAAATAATGGTGTCAGCGAGCATAAATTCGGTCGGAAAATTATCTGTATTACTTGGTTCGAAAATCAAATCTATGCTTTCTCTCGAAAATGCCCACATGCTGGCGCTATGTTGAAAAATGGCTGGTGTGAGCGAGGAAAAATAATCTGTCCTTTTCATCGCCATGAATTCGACCTCACAACGGGAAAGGGCAATCCGGAACAATATAATTTTATACATATATATCCTATAAAAATGGAGGATGACGAGTATTTTGTAGGGTTGGAGATTGGTTTTTGGCAAGGTTTATTTACGTAGAAAGTAACTAAAATATCATATCTCGCCGCGTGAATCATATATCTAGCCAGTAAATAAGTATATTTGCTTCCGAAAACAAATTAAAGACATGCAGGGGAAAAAGATTGGTATAATTGGTAGCGGAAGCTGGGCTACAGCTATGATCAAGATGCTATGCGAAAATGACCAAGATAAACATATTTTTTGGTGGGTAAGAAAAGAGGAGGATGCAGAATATATTCAGAAGTTTAAGCACAATCCTACGTATTTGAGCAGCGTATCAGTTGACCTTAACATTACTACGATTGATACTGATGCAAAAAACGTGATTGCGAATTCAGATATAGTGATTTTGAATACTCCCGCTGCTTATTTGAAAGAGGCCTTAGCGAATGTCACGAAAGAAGATTTCAGTGATAAAATTGTTGTTTCGGCTATCAAAGGGATCATTCCTAAAGATAATTTGATCATCGGTGAGTTTTTGGAACAGCGCTATTCGGTTAATATAGATCAGATCTGTGTGGTAGGAGGTCCCTGCCATGCCGAGGAGGTGGCCTTAGGTAAATTGTCTTATTTAACTTTCGGATGCAAAAATTTAGATAGTGCGGCTTTGGTCGCTTCGTTTTTATCCTCACGTGTTATCAAAACCATTTTGTCTGTCGATGTACTTGGAATAGAGTTTGGAGCAGTACTAAAAAATATTTATGCTTTGGCTGGCGGTATTTGTCATGGATTAGGTTATGGAGATAATTTTCAGGCTGTATTGGTGTCCAATGCAATCCGGGAGATGCGACGATTTGTGGGCAAAGTGGATGGAGATACCTCTCGTGACGTAAATACGTCAGCCTACTTGGGAGATCTTTTAGTGACAGCTTATTCTCAGTTCAGCAGAAATAGGACTTTTGGGAATATGATCGGAAAAGGGTATAGCGTACAGTCTGCTCAATTAGAAATGAATATGGTAGCTGAAGGGTACTATGCTTCTGCTTGTATTCAGGAATACGCTAAAAAATATGATGTTGAACTGCCCATATGTGATGCTGTACATCAAATTTTATATGAGCATCTTCCTTCGTCTAAAATTATTCAAGCTTTGAGCGAAAAATTAACATAAAAATTTTGTAAGAAAATAGATGATAAAAAAAGAAGCAATTGCTTTAGCTTATAAAGAAATTCAGGATGAAATATGCCAGACGCTGGAAAAATTAGATGGTTCGGCGAGTTTTGAAGAGGAATTGTGGGAGAGAGAAGGCGGCGGGGGCGGTCGTACTAGAATTATTCAAAATGGTCGTATCTTAGAAAAAGGCGGAGTTAATTTTTCTGCTGTCTATGGGAAGTTGCCTGAAACGCTTAAAAAATCGTTCGGAGTAGATGAAGATGATTTTTTTGCTACAGGTGTTTCGATTGTGATTCATCCCAATAACCCTCTGGTGCCGATTATACACATGAATATTCGCTATTTTGAGTTAAACGATCAGATTCGCTGGTTCGGTGGAGGAATAGACCTGACACCGCACTATGTTGATGAGACAGATGCCCGTTATTTCCATCAACAACTAAAGGCGGTATGCGATAAGCACGATAGCACATTTTACGGTAAATTTAAGAAATGGGCCGACGACTATTTCTATATTCGTCATCGGCAAGAAACGCGCGGCGTGGGGGGGATATTTTATGACAAGTTAAATAGTGAAAATACAGGGCTTAGTATGGATGAGATTTTTGCTTTTTCATGCGATCTAGGCCGCACTTTTGCTCCGACGTACACAACACTAGTTGAAAAGAACCGGCATAAAACGTTTACCGAACAACAAAAAAATTGGCAGCTAATACGTCGCGGTCGTTATGTCGAATTTAATCTTGTATGGGACTCGGGTACTAAATTCGGGTTGGAAACGAATGGACGTATAGAATCGATATTGATGAGTTTACCGGCCCAAGCCAATTGGGCATATGATTATCATCCTGAAGCCGGCTCTGAAGAAGCCAAGACCTTATCATTATTACGAAAAGGTATTAACTGGATTTAAAAACGCCGAAAAAAATGAGATGGTTTCTTATCAAAAATTTATATTAGAAAACGGGCTCCGTGTTTTGGTTCACGAGGACCACAATACGGCTATGGCCTGTGTCAACATTTTATACGATGTGGGTGCACGGGATGAGTCGCCGGAGCAAACCGGATTCGCCCATTTATTTGAGCACCTGATGTTTGGCGGCAGTATCAATATTCCTAATTTTGATACTGAACTGCAAAAAGTTGGAGGAGAGAATAATGCTTTCACAAGCAACGATATCACCAACTATTACATCACATTGCCCTCATCAAATCTAGAGACAGCGTTGTGGTTAGAGTCGGACCGGATGCTGAGTTTGGCTTTTTCAGCACAGAGTCTTGAAGTACAACGGAATGTAGTGATCGAAGAATTTAAGCAGCGTTACTTGAATCAACCTTATGGGGATGCATGGCTTAAGTTGCGCCCCTTAGCTTATCAGGTACATCCTTATCGATGGGCAACGATCGGCAAGGAATTGAGTCATATCGAAGAAGCTACAATGGAAGATGTGAAAGCCTTTTTCAAATTACATTATAATCCGCAGAATGCAATAATGGTTGTTTCCGGTGATGTACATTTTGAAGAAGTTAAGTTTTTAACCCAAAAATGGTTTGGTGATATTGAACCCGGTGTAAAATATAATCGTCAATTGCCGAAAGAACCAGAACAGAAAGCAATGCGGCGTGAAACTATTTGGGCGGAGGTACCTTTGGATGCACTTTACATAGCATTTCATGGG
This sequence comes from Sphingobacterium zeae, assembly GCF_030818895.1. Lineage (NCBI taxonomy): Bacteria > Pseudomonadati > Bacteroidota > Sphingobacteriia > Sphingobacteriales > Sphingobacteriaceae > Sphingobacterium > Sphingobacterium zeae. Next base: position 3,470,629 of record NZ_JAUTBA010000001.1, on the reverse strand, counting down.
CCGTCACGATTGGAAGAAGGTTATTTTGCTATGGATCTTTTATCAGATATTTTATCTCGAGGTTCTTCTTCACGTTTGTATCGACGGTTGGTTAAGGAAGGAAAGTTATTTAGCGAGATAAACGCTTATGTAATGGGAAGCATCGATAGTAACCTCTTCATTATAGAAGGAAAACCAACTGCGGGCATTTCGCTAGAAGAAGCGGAGCGGGCGGTGTGGTCTGAATTGGACATTTTAAAATCCGAATTAGTAACTCAGAATGAGTTGGAAAAGGTGAAAAATAAGATCGAATCGACCAATGTCTTTGCGGAATTGTCCATTTTGGATAAAGCGATGAATCTAGCTTACCATGAGTTGCTAGGCGATGCAGATGGTATCAACACAGAGGTCTCAAAATACCTGTTGGTAAGTGCCGCGGAGGTTCAGCGCCAGGCGCAAGCAATTTTTAGACCTGAAAATGCTTCGATATTACTATATAAATCAAAAATGGAGGAGGAGGCTATACATGTTGGATAGAACGCAAAGGCCTGTGTTTCGAGAAATTGGAAACATCAGTTTAAAAGAACCGATAAAGAAACAGTTTGGAAATGGTTTGCCAGTCTATATATTCCAGTCTCCTGAGCAAGAGCTGGTGCGTATCGAATGGATTTTTGAAAATGCCTATCTTGATGGAGAGATAGAGAACCCTTTGTTAAATAGCGCTTTAAGTGCTTTGCTTAAAGAGGGGACCAACTCCATGTCCAGTGCAGAGATTGCGGATAAAGTGGATTTTTATGGCGCATTTCTAGTTCCAGAATACTCTTTTGACGTGACTTCTCTATCCCTTTATACCTTGAATAGACATAGCCAAATACTTCTGCCTCTTGTAAAAGATATTCTTACGGAGGCATCGATACCACAGCAGGAGCTGGATACCTATTTACGTAACAACAAACAGAAGTTTCAAGTTTCTATTCAGAAAAATGATTATCTGGCCCGGCGTAAATTTTATAACCTGATCTTCGGTACGGGTAATCGCTATGGACGGACACCGAAGCTAGAAGATTATGACGCAATTACTCGCATGCAGTTAATCGAATTGTACCAGAAAGAAATTGTACCTGGCAATTGCACGTTAATTGTTTCTGGAAACGTTTCCGACGAGCTTTTACAAGAACTCGAGCAGATTTTTGGAGCGGAGTGGCATGGGGTGCCTTCGGTATCGTTAGAGAAACCTGTATTGGTCCAAGGTTCCTCTGAACTATCCTATGTGGAGAAAGATAGCGCTTTGCAGTCTGCTATTCGCTTAGGTTGTCAAACCATTTCAAGAACTCATCCTGATTATCCTGCTTTACAGTTTGTTAATACCTTGTTAGGAGGCTTTTTTGGTTCCCGTCTCATGCGTAATATTCGAGAAGAAAAAGGCTACACCTATAGTATTGGTTCAGCCGTAGCTACCCTCAAACATACAGGCTTCATGACCATTGTAACCGAAGTTGGGGTGGATGTAACGCAAGCGACTTTGGAAGAGATTGAAAAGGAGATCAACTTGCTGAAAGCAAAATTGGCCTCAGAAGACGAGGTAAATCTTGTTAAAACCTATATGGAAGGTTCAATGTTAGGATCATTGGAAAGTATCTTTTCGCATGCTGATAAGTTTAAAAGTGTATTGTTAAATGAGATGACGTTAACATATTATTCTTATTATATGGATCAGATTAGAAATATGTCACCTGAAAAGGTGTATGATATTGCCAATAAATATTTGGACTTTAACGCAATGGTGAAAGTTGTTGTTGGTAAAATAAGCCAGAAAGAACCAATTCATCAAGCGGTTGTAAATTAAATTTCTTAGACTACGAAAATCGAATACTACTTTGTATTTTTGGTTTTTGACAAAAAAAAGTGAACTATCCAGCATGGAATTAAAATTAAAAAGGCCATTGGTATTTTTCGATTTGGAAACTACAGGCGTTAATGTGGCTTCCGATCGTATTGTTGAAGTGTCATTTCTGAAGGTGATGCCCAGTGGAGAAGAAACAGTCTATACTAAGAAGATTAATCCGGAGATACCTATTCCGGCAGAATCCTCTTTTTTCCATGGTATCTACGATGAGGATGTAAAACATGCTCCTAATTTTAAAGCGATAGCAGTCGAACTAGCTTCTTTCATTGCGGATGGAGATTTAGCGGGATATAACTCCAATAAGTTTGATGTGCCGATGTTGATGGAGGAGTTTTTACGGGCTGGTGTTGATTTTTCATTGGAGGGTAGGGCATTTGTGGATGTTCAAAATATCTTTCATCAAATGGAACAACGGACCTTGAAAGCTGCCTACAAGTTTTATTGCGATGAAAACCTCGAAAATGCACATACTGCTGAAGCGGATGTACGCGCAACTTACGAAGTTTTGAAAGCTCAGCTGACTAAGTATGAAGGTGTACCTTTTGAAGATAAACATGGTGTGGTGTCTCATCCTGTCGTCAACGATGTGGAAGCGTTACATGCATTTACAAATTTAAGTAAGCCAGTGGATTTTGCCGGACGTCTTGTTTACAATGCCGACGGGTTGGAAACGATCAATTTTGGAAAACATAAAGGAAAACCAATTGTAGAGGTATTTGAGCAGGAGCCGAGCTACTACGCTTGGATGCAAAATGGAGATTTTCCATTGTATACCAAAAAAGTGCTAGAAAACATCTGGAAGAGGTACAAAAAGGAAAAGAATGAGCAAAAAACTAAAGTGGCTGTAGCTCATTCTGCAGAAGATAAAAAACTTGCGAAAAAGGAGTTCAACAAACAAAATGAAGAGGCGCCACAGCGCATTTCTTTGGATATGTTGAAAGGATTGCAAGATAAATTTAAAAAATAACTTTAATTAATAGCTTAGAAAAAGTATTATGGAATTCAAACAAGAAGTTGAGCATATACAGTGTTTGATTATTGGTTCGGGGCCAGCAGGCTATACAGCAGCAATTTATGCAGCACGTGCGGATATGAAACCAGTGGTTTATACCGGTATTGTTCCGGGGGGACAATTGACACAAACCACTGAAGTGGACAATTTTCCAGGTTATCCAAAAGGTATTACAGGCCCCGTGATGATGGAAGATCTGCGTGAACAAGCCGAGCGCTTTGGTACTTCAGTTCGTTTTGGATATGTGACTAAAGTGGATTTTACAGGCGAGGTACACCGTATTGAGATCGACGGAACTGTACAAGTTACTGCAGATACAGTCATTATCGCAACAGGAGCAACCGCAAAGTGGTTAGGTCTGGAATCTGAACAAAAATATAATGGTTTTGGTGTTTCTGCATGTGCCGTTTGCGATGGGTTCTTCTTTAAAAACCAGGAGGTTGCGATTGTAGGTGCTGGGGATACAGCGGCAGAAGAAGCAACATATCTTGCAAAATTATGCTCAAAAGTACATATGTTGGTGCGCCGTGACGAGTTTCGTGCTTCTAAAGCAATGGTACATCGTGTTATGAACACGCCAAATATCGAAGTTCACTACAATTCTGAAGCAAAAGAAGTTCTAGGAGATGGTCAAGTGGTGACCGGAATACGTGTTATTAACAACAAGGATCAGTCTGAAAAAGATCTCGAAGTAACAGGTTTCTTTGTTGCTATTGGGCATAAGCCTAATACCGAGCTTTTCACAGGTGTATTGGATATGGATGAAACAGGCTACTTGATCACCAAACCCGATAGTACAGCTACCAATATACCAGGAGTGTTTGCTTGTGGAGACGTTCAGGATAATGTCTTCCGTCAGGCTATCACCGCTGCGGGTACAGGTTGTATGGCAGCTTTAGAAGCTGAAAGATATCTAGCGGCTAGAGAAAGCGGCGAATAATTAAATTGAAATAAAAGAGGGGCATTGCAAAAGTATGTCCCTTTTTTATTTGCCTTCCCCCATTTCAAAGACACTGTCAATTTTCCAGTTCGCTTTGTCCTTGGCTGCAGCAACAGCCAAACGATCGCAACGCTCATTTAGAGGGTGACCAGCGTGACCTTTTACCCATATAAGTCGTACGTTGTGCAATTTATAAGCGCTCATTAACCGTAACCAGAGATCCTTATTCTTTTTCCCAGCGAAACCTTTTTGAATCCAGCCATATACCCACTTTTTATCAATGGCATCAATAACATATTTGGAGTCAGAATATACTGTAACTTGCTGATGCAAGTTTTTTAAGGCCTCAAGTCCGACAATAACCGCCATTAGTTCCATTCTGTTATTGGTCGTTTTGCGGTAACCGCCCGAAAACTCCTTTTCGATAAGTTTGCCTTTAAAGGTTTCATTATCACCCGTATAAATAGTTCTTAAAATAGTTCCGTAACCTCCTGGGCCTGGATTCCCACTTGAAGCACCATCTGTATATAATTCGATCATACCCCTCAAACATAGATAAATTTGCTTTTATATCCAATAATAAGGAACATCTATTGCGATAGGTTATAAGTAACTTTCTGGATATCCTCGTGTTTATTATCCATATGTTGCTAATTGTAAGCGATTCTTGGAATACGAGATTAAATTGTGCTGCTTGTAAAATATTGAAGCAATTTGTTTGTTGTATGCACAATTTATCTCTTAAAATATATAACTCTGTAAAATTATATGTACTTTTCCGGCATAAACTTGTCATGTAAACTGTAAAATTACCTTATGAACTATCGAAAGATTTCTCTTTTTGTTTTTTTTGTGTCCGCGTATTTAGACATATCTGCTCAAGACAATAGACCAATGCAAAAAATGGATTGGTTTGAAGATGCTAAACTGGGAATTTTTATTCATTGGGGAATTTATTCAGTGGACGGCGTCTCAGAGTCCTGGTCTTTTTTTAATAATTACATGAGTCATGATAATTATATCAAACAGCTTGCTGGGTTTACAGCAAAGGAATACAAGCCTAAGGAATGGGCGAAATTGATTAAAGAAGCTGGTGCCAAATATAGCGTGATTACCGCTAAACACCATGACGGAATTTCGATGTGGAATACCAAAGCAGATAAAGCAATCACTACATTGCAAGATGCAGCAACAAAGGAAGATTTAATCACACCATTTGTCAATGCGATACGGCAAGAAGGATTACACACTGGACTGTATTATTCATTACCCGATTGGAGTCATCCATATTATGACATTTTTACGCGTTATAGAAAACGTTATCAGATGACAAATGAGCCTAGCCGTTGGAATAACTACGTCAAATACTACCAACAGCAACTAAGCGAATTATCTGAACAATTTAAACCGGATTTAATTTGGTTTGATGGTGACTGGGAACATACGGCAGAAGAATGGAAATCGCAAGAGACGCTGAATCTTTTGCGAAAATATAATCCGAATATTATTATAAACTCGCGATTGAACCATCATGGCGATTACGAAACTCCTGAGCAGGGGATCCCGGTAACGCGTCCAGATAGCAAGTTTTGGGAACTTTGCTATACCATGAATGATTCCTGGGGATATCAACCCTTTGATAAGAGATACAAATCATCCAATATGATTATTCGAACATTGGTAGACTGCATTTCCATGGGAGGAAATCTTTTATTGGATATTGGTCCGAAGGCTGACGGAACGATTCCTGGGGAGCAATTAGAGATTTTAAAGCAGCTTGGACGATGGACACGTAAACATGCCGACGCAATCTACGGTACAAGGGCTGGTATTCCGTTTGCAAACTACAGTGGGAAGTCTGCTTTATCGAAAGACAGAAAAACACTTTATCTATATGTTTACGAAAAGAAACCTGAGCTTTTGCTCAAAGGTCTGGTCAATTATACAGCCATCAAAACTGTTTCAGTTGTTGGAGATATAGCCTCGAAAGTGAACCTTAAATCAGCGGATGGAGTTGTTCAGCTGGATTTGACCAAGGTAAATTTCGATCAGGATGTTACCGTACTCGAGTTGAATTTTGCCGAGGCGCTTCGTTGGGAGGCACCGAAAGATACCAAAGTTACATTGAAATCTGTGTTGGATAACCCGGTTACGGATAGAGCGTTGCTTCAGATTGCCTCAGCACTGCATGTCGGTAACAATATTTTTAATAATTCAGGATTGACTGTGGATGGTATGGATACCCAACTAGGGAGTAACAGTGAGATCAATTCAACGGTACTGAATTGGATTAAAGATCATGCCGAAGCACTTTACGAAACTGGAGAAGGATTGCCTGAGGGACATTACGAAGGGCTCAGTACACATTCCAAAGATCGTCAGACCCTATATCTTTTTGTCGAGGGGAAACCAACAGGACCAATTGCGCTAAAAGGCATCAAGAATGGCGTAGCGAGAGTGCGTTTAGTTGGCCAAGGCTCAATGATCAACCATGAAGTCTTTAATAAGCTATACTGGAGTACTATTCCCGGGATTATCTATATCGAAACTCCTGCAGAACGATTAGATAAAAACATGACGGTTATTGCTATATTATTGGATGCCCCTATAGAACTCTATCGGGAGAAAGTCGGTGCTATTGAGAGTAATCTTTAAACTAGGGGTACGCGATATTTCCCCTGGTTTGTGACACGATAGCATTTTTAATTAATTTAGTCCTATGAATGTTTTTCAAATTGCATTAATTCCACTTTTCGCTCTTCTTTTTATTTGTTGCTATTCTGGAGATGGAAGTAAGACTGAACGCTTGCGGGCTGATTCTTTGGTGAGGGAAGTGGTTCAAGGAAATTTATCTTTATTAAGTTTGGCAGAGTCTAATGAATTCATGTATTTTAAGGATAAATATTTTTATGAGCCTGCAAATTTAAAGATTATTTCAAAGTTTGATAAAATACAAATTCAAGTGGTGACCTATAGAATATATCAGCATGTTAAACTGGAGAACAATCGGTATCGGTTTCATATTCAAAATGCCAGGCAATTGCATATTCCAAATAAAGCTTTTGTCTATTACCAACGTTCATTTGAGGAAATGAATCGGCGGGCTGCGACGAGTAAAGATTCTATTCGGTTAAAGCTTCCCAATGACTATGCGACTTTGCTGATAGCGGAATGATCGATGGCAGGCGTTCTTCCTCCAGATGGTCATCTAAGAGGGCTATTTTTAAATCCATTAGGAAGTAAATTGAGATGAAAAAGAAAAATATCGTAGTATTAAGTGGAGCTGGTATTTCGGCAGAAAGTGGTATACCAACCTTTAGGGATGCAAACGGATTATGGGAGGGGCATGATGTGATGGAAGTAGCTTCTATTGAGGGCTGGCGTAGAAATCCGTCACTGGTCCAAGAGTTTTATAATCTGAGACGGAGGGCTGCTTCGTTGGCACAAGCAAACCTCGCGCATCTTGCTTTAGCAAAACTTGAATCTAAATACAATGTAGTTGTTATCACACAAAACGTTGACTTGTTACACGAGCAAGCTGGGTCATCTCGAGTTATTCATTTGCATGGTCGCCTAGACCAGGCAAAGTCCTCTATTGATGACCGACTGGTTTATCCAATTGTCGGTGATGAGATCAAAATGGGGGATCTGTGTCAAAAAGGTAGTCAGTTGAGACCTAATATTGTCTGGTTTGGAGAGGCTGTACCATCGATTGAGGAGGCTGTCGTTTTCGTTTCGGAGGCTGATATTTTGTTAATTGTAGGCACCTCGTTGCAAGTTTATCCTGCAGCGGGACTCAAGGAATTTGCACCCAATCATTGCAAAACATTCTTAATCGATAAAAGAATACCGAACAATAAATTCTTGCATAATATAACCTTTTTTGAGGAGGCAGCTACTGTCGCTGTTCCCAAATTAGTAAAGGAATTACTTGATTAGCTAACGGACAGTTTAAAAAAAATATGAAAAAAGCAATAGGAATTCTTTGTGTATCATTTGCTGTTATAGCCTGCCATAATAATTCGCAAATTAAAGTAAACACAAGCACATATAATCAGCCTTTAGTTTTGGATAGTATGCAAGCGAAGCACTTGCTCAGTTTACCATTACATTGCATCGAAGTGGAGTATCCCAATAAACTCGGACAGGTGCTAGGTAATGATCTCGATCTGAAATCACCGCGCATACTACACCCAATTTTTTATGGTTGTTTTGATTGGCATTCTTCTGTACATGGTTATTGGTCAATCGTCCATATTTTGAAGGAGTTTCCCAATCTGGATAGTTCTGGAGAAATTCGGCGAAAATTAAACCGAAATATAACAGCAGAAAATGTTGCGATCGAACTAGCCTTTTTCAAAGATAAGAATAATAAAAATTTTGAGCGTACGTATGGATGGGCTTGGTTGTTACAGTTACATAAAGAGTTGTTAACCTGGAAAGATGCAGATGCAAAACGCTGGGCCATGAATCTTGAACCTTTGGTGAATCATGTCGTAAGATCATATGTGGAGTATCTGCCCAAATTGGTTTATCCGATCAGAACAGGATACCACGATAATTCTGCATTTGGTCTTTCATTGTCTTTAGATTACGCGAGAAGCACGGGGAATGTGACATTTGAAAAATCATTGATGACTAATGCTTCACGATTATTTAGCCAAGACAAAGGCTGCAACATTTCTTTTGAACCAAGTGGAAGTGATTTTCTTTCTCCCTGTCTTGAGGAAGCGCTATGTATGAGTTTGGTACTTCAGAAAGAGGATTACCGCAAATGGTTGAAGGAGTTTATGCCAGAGCTGTTTAGTGCAGGCTTCAATCTTGAACCCGGTATTGTGAAAGACCGGACAGATGGGCATTTAGTTCATTTGGACGGACTTAATTTTAGTCGTGCAAATTGTTTGAATGGTATCGCAACGGCTCTTCCTGAGTTAAGTTATTTACACAAATTGGCTAATAAACATTTAATGTACTCTTTGCCTAATATTACAAACAATGATGACTATATGGGTTCGCATTGGCTAGGTACATTCGCTTTGTATGCATTATCAAAGCATTGATTTTAGAAGATAAATTTTGGTAAAATAAAAAGTAAGAAATCGCTATTTTGTATAAAATAAATAGAGGATTTGAACGTTATTAATACAAATACTTTTCATAAAATAGGTTAATATATGGCTAAGACCCTAGAGTTCCCCGCTCTAGGGCTTTTTACGTTTAGTTAACGGTGTACTATCAATCTGCTTTAACTAATTTGAGATCTTTAAAATGGCCTAAAGTACCAGGGCCGACCCAAAGTCCAATGCTTCCCCGCAAGTCTTTGCCCTGTTTGAGATCATTAACGATCAAAGTTGGCTGAGAAGATTCATTTAAATAAAGTTTTGCCTTTTCGTCATTGACTTCTATTTTTACTTTTATCCATTCTCCAGGTTCCATATCGGCGTAAGCTTCATATTTTCCAGGAGTCTCTTCCCTTAATTTTTCCCAAGGATATCCCGGAATAGAGATATATTGCGTTGCATGGTTTCTACGCAATTGTTCTTCAGCCCGGCCATTTGTAGGACGTAGGTAAAAGATTTCTGTTTTTGAGATGTCGGTACTTGTTCGAAAAGCAACGCCGACAAACCCACGGGCAGCTTGTCCGGCTTGATCCATTGGCTGGCCCGCAATGCTTACCTCGATCACTCCGTTATGGAAGTCGATATCTTTTAACAGTGCCATTGTCTTTTCACCATCTGTAGGTCCTTTTACCTGTAGTGCATTTTGTCCCTTGAAGTTTGTTAACTGAGTAGCTACCTGCGAAGGCAATACATTATTTGGTGTCAATTTGATTTTTTGAGCATGTGTCTGCTAAAGTAAAAAGTAGAGTAGAGCAAAACAGAAAACCTTATTTGTCAGCATAATGGTTATTTAATGGTCTTAATCGCTATCTAAGATAGTAAAAGTGTTATTTAAAAGCAATTAAATATTCATGTAAAGGGCTATTAATGACAGATTTTTAATGGTTTATTTCCTATTATTCTTATATTAGGTAATAAACCATTAAATTATGAGTACTTTCAATTTAAATCGCAGGAAATTTATCCAAGGAGCAGGAGCAGTCCTAACCTTGTCAGCCTTGCAAGTTAAAGCCTTGTCATTTAAAGATATCGTGAAAAAATTTCGGGTTGGGCTGATTGGTGCAGGCTGGTACGGGAGAAGTGATTTGTGTCGTTTAATTCAGGTTCGTGATGTCGATGTCGTTGCGATATGTGATGTTGATAACCATCACTTACATGAAGCGGGGCGCCTAATTAGTGATCGTCAGGTTTCGAAAAAGGTTCCGAAACTTTACAATGACTACAGGGAAATGCTGGCTAATCACAAATTTGATCTCGTTCTAATAGCAACTCCAGATCATTGGCATGCAAGACAGGCTATTGACGCAATACGTTCGGGTGCCCATCTTTATTTGCAAAAACCTATCAGTGTTGATGTGCTCGAGGGCGATGCGATTTGGCGTGCTGCAAGAAAATATAACAGAAAAGTTCAGGTAGGAACTCAACGCAGAAGCACAGCTCATCTTGTGGATGCCAAGAATCGTGTGATCGATCGCGGTTTACTCGGTAAAATTTCTCATGTAGAAATGTGCTGTTACTATCCTATGCGAAAGAATGGCAATGCTCCTGCCGAAGCAGTGCCAGAATTTTTTGATTATGAACTTTGGACTGGGCCAGCACCTTTGCGTGCCTATGATGGCCTACCTCATGGTAGCTGGTGGCGAACCTTTATGGCCTACGGGAACGGAATAACCGGGGATATGGGAATGCATATGTTTGATACAGTGCGTTGGCTTTTGCAGCTTAAATGGCCAAAAAGCGTTTATGCGAAAGGGGGAATTTATGTTCAAAAAGGTGGGAAATCGACAATTGCCGATACGCAAACGGCAATATTTGAATACGAAGATCTGAATTGCGTATGGCAGCATAGGACATGGGGTTCACCAGTAGACCCAGACTATCCTTGGGCATTCATTATATATGGTGATAAAGGTACTTTGAAGGGGAGCGTTATGAAATATGAATTTATCCCTATCGGAGATGGTAAGTCCATTCGACAAGATGTTATTTTGGAAAAAGAAGAGTTTCCCGAAGATCTTACAGAGCACCGGATAGAGCTTCATACTGCTCCTGCTACCAGAAAGCATATGCTTGATCTTTTATCGGCAATTGATAATAATCGTCTTCCTATAGCGGATATCGAAGAAGGGTATATATCGACCGCAAGCTGTATTTTAGCCAATTTGTCGATGCAGCTAAATCGCCCCTTAGTGTATGATCCAACACATAAAATATGTATTGGTGACCCCGAGGCAACTCGAATGCTGCGCAGACCCTATCGCAGTCCGTGGCAGCATCCGTATGAATAATTGGTAAATTCAGTATGATTTAATTTTACTCCCTTGTTTTGAGCATTGTATTGGCTGATACGATAATTAATAATAATTTGCTAATAATTTATTTTACATTTATCTGCTTAATTATTGTACGTTATAAAATCATTACCGTTTATGCTAAAAAATAGCTTAAAATTAGTACATTTTGTCATATTCATGAGTGTGTTGAATTTTATATTCTTCCATTTCCCGTTTTATACTTTTGTTTTTAACAACATTGATTACAGAAGCTTTGGCGGCGTTATTCTGATTGCTAGTTTAATCGTTTTAATGCTGGTCATGAATGCTTTTGTGCTTTATTTGTTTTTTTCGCTGTCACGTCGTTTTGGAAAATCCATATTGGTGTTGTTCTTCCTGATCAATTCAGTCGCCGTTTATTTTGTTAATACGTATAGCGTTATTCTAGATGAAACAATGATCGGTAATATATTGAATACCCGGTATTCTGAGTCTAGTGGTTTCTTTTCATTCAAATTGATAGTCTACCTAATCTTTCTTGGCATTATTCCTACTATCTTCATTATCAAAGCCAAAATAATAAAGGATAAACCGAAAAAGTTCCTTATCACGGCCTCACTATCCCTGTTGTTTATTACTGTTTTAATATTTGCCAATGCAAGTAACTGGCTATGGATAGATAAGAATTCCAAGACGCTCGGCGCGCTTGCAATGCCTTGGTCTTATGCCGTAAACATTTCGCGTTTTTATATTCACGAACATCAAAAAAATAAAAAAGAGATATTATTGCCTGATGCGACGATAAGTGACCATAGGAAAACGGTGGTCGTACTCGTCATAGGGGAGTCTGCAAGAAGGGAGAATTTTTCGCTATATGGGTATCAAAAAAATACAAATCCTCTGCTTTCAAAGACAACAAATCTTTATCATTTTGATGCTACCTCTTGTTCGACCTATACCACAGCAGGAGTAAAGTGTTTATTGGAGCACAAAAATACGGACGATTTATACGAAATTTTGCCAAATTACCTTTACAGAAATGATGTTGATGTTATATGGCGTACAAGCAATTGGGGTGAGCCTCCGGTACATATTAAAGAATATGAAACAAGTGACCAGCTTGCTGCAAACTGCAAAGGCGAAGGCTGTGCTTATGATGAGGTTTTATTAACAGGTTTAAAAGAACGGATATCAGCGAGTAAAAAAGATAAAGTATTTGTTGTTCTTCACACAAGTACAAGCCATGGTCCAACATATAGCAAGAAGTACCCAGCTCAATTCGAAACGTTTAAACCCGTTTGTAATAGTGTAGAATTAGGCAATTGTTCAAGAGAAGAGCTGATTAATGCTTACGATAATACGGTCGTCTATACGGACTATATTTTACACAAGCTGATAGAAGACCTAAAAGAATTAAAAGAATATAATAGCGCGATGTTATTTGTTTCGGATCATGGGGAGTCATTGGGTGAAAATAACTTATATATGCATGGACTACCAATGAGTATTGCTCCAAAAGAGCAATATGAAATTCCCTTTATTGTGTGGACCTCCGATAACTCGAAACAGTTAAAATCAAATAAAACGTTAACTCAGAATCACGTATTTCATAGTGTGCTGAAATTTCTGGATATGAAAAGTCCGATCTATGATGAGCATATGGATATTTTCAAATAGTATGGCATAAACATATCGAGAATGACCATTTTGCATTGATATCCAGATTATTTCTACAGGTGACATTCGGAATACATATTTTAAGTCACTATCCGACGGCCTTACACCCGCTAGTGGAGAGATTTTTCTCGTTGCAAAAATTTAGGCCGAAGCCATCGCCTTAGCGGATGAAGGCAAAACAATTGTGATAATCCGAGCAATTTACTAGCTGATTAATTTGTGCTCAGAAGGTTGGTCATCTAACATTATATACTTTACTTTGAAATGATTTGGTGTCGATTTGATGTTCTTTTAAATCTTGTTCGACGAGGGATTTTATTTGAGCAAATTGTGATTCTGAAATGCCATCTTGTTCTTTCGCCACCATATAAAAATACGTGCCTTTGTACGATTGTAAGATTGATCTCAGTGAGGCAAAGTCCATATTGTGAAGTATATCTTTTGTTAGTTTTCCAATACTTGGTAATGTAATCGATGTCGCGAACTGGATGGGACGAAAAGTATTGTCATGACTGGAGGTTCGATTATGTTTCACTGGAAATGACTCTTTCGGATTGTAAACAGCAAAGTAGATCGTTCCCGAGCTACTGTCCGGGTGTGCCAATATACTTTTGCGCATTATGCTGTAGAACTTGGCTGTTTCGTTCACTACGGAAAGTTCATAAGAAACGCTGTCCGGGTGTTTAATATACTGCTCTAACAATCTGTTATCCTCAACTCTCCGTAAACCAATAACATTGATCTCAGTCGAATAGGGATCTTTGTTTATATTCGGCGTAAACTCCAGGACTGCGTCGGGATCATTCGTCAGGAGAAAGACCGGACCAAATTTAATAGCATAGCGTGCCGCGACATCGCGAGCGCGTTGAACATTGTTGTCGTAGTTTGTTTCTATTTTAAGAACAGCAGATCGAAAGTTATTGGATTCGTTTTCTCTCTGCGAACGGATAAAATCTGTACCACAGGTTTTTAAGAGCATTATTGTTGCAAATATGGCCGAGATAGGAATTGCTATAAAACGATAATCTCGCTGTTTAGATTCTTTGAGCTGTGCAATGATGTCATAATCTATTTTTTTGTTTGTTAAATCTTCCTTTATTTGAATTTCGTGGAGATCGCGAGACGTGTTGTCTACCTTTTTTGTTAATTTTAATTCTCTTTGTTCAAGATGATCTAATAGGTCTTCTTTGAATGCTATAAATGTATTAATATCATTTGTAGATTTTAGATTATTGGGATTGAATAGCCAAATTAATTGCCTTCCGTCTGTCAATCTGATGCGCATAGATGGTGGTGGCGCTATGAGGGCACTGTATGCTGGAATATCGGCAATTTCCTGATATTCTACGCGGCCGTAGCTTTTTGAAGTAAATCCGTCGTTGTCCAATTGGATTGTGTCCCATGTCCTTGATTTTTTTAGGAACCGCCAGACACCTAAGATCATTGTTAGAATCATGACTGGTACACTCACCCAAAAAAGCCAAGAAATATAATCCATTAACCAAACTGTGACAGCGATGATGAGAAATGGAATGCCAATTAGTACCGTGAGGAGATAGACAATTCCAATTTTGTTCTGATATTTAAAGCTATATTCTTTCATTTTTTATTCTGATGGAAAATCTTTTATGATTACTGACTTAACTCAAAAGTAATGAAATAATCAGTTGTAGAATATCCATGAAAACAGGGGTTTTATAACTTCGCGATCAGCGATGGAGCTTTTAAACTAGGAACTGTTATCTAATTTTTATTGGAATTTGCAAATAAAGTCTCGCCCCAGGCATTCAACTTCCATAGTACCTCCACCAAACTTTCTCCCAACGGCGTTAGGGAATACTCGACACGTGGCGGAAGCTCATGAAAGGACTTTTTGGACAATATTCCATCCTCAACCATCTCCGTTAACTGTTGATTTAGGACGCGTCGGTCAACTTTTGCAATGCCACGTAGCATTTCACTTGGACGTCTTTCTCCTTCGTTGATGCGCCACACAATCGGAATCTTCCATTTCCCACTAATGGCATTCACTGCAAATTCCAAAGGACAAATTTTTTGTTTTATTGCTCTTTTTGCTGTACTCATAAAATTGACTTTTTTGTCCCATAGGGATAATAAGATGCGGTATTGTGATTGTGCATTTACTTTTAAAACTTTGCAGAAATATCATACAGCATCATGAAAAATTTAGAATACGAAATTGCTAAATTAAATGCGAATTTAGCAACTCTTCCTCTCGAAATAAAGGAAATATTTGGCAGATCGATTCAGGATCTACAGTCTGGGGATCTAACCGAAAAGAGCCTACAGATAGGGGACAAGTTCCCTGATTTTAGTTTGGTGAATTCGAAGTGTGAAGAAATTGAGCTGGGAAAACTTCTAAAGAAAGGAAAGGTCATTGTGGCCTTTTTCCGCGGTAGCTGGTGTCCCTACTGTAACCTCGAGTTAAGAGCTTTACAACAGAATTTGACTCATTTTACTGCTGTTGAAGCCACTCTTCTTGCAATTTCGCCACAAGTGCCTAAGTTTAGCGAAACACTTCTGGCGGACAACAATTTGGATTTCGAATTGTTGTTTGACGAAGATAATGCTTTGGCCATCAGTGTTGGCATCTCATTTGAACTTCAGGATTATGCCATTTCAAGCTATGATCGCTTGGGAATCAACTTGTCCGCCTACAATGGTAATGACGGCAACAGACTGCCGGTCCCTGCTGTTTTTGTGATCGCTCCTAATTATACGATATCTTATCGATTTATGGATGTCAACTATATGAATAGGCTTAATATCGAAGAGTTAATAGCACAGCTATGAGTAAAATACAACGTAAAGGAGCAAGACGGATAGCGGATATTTCGATAGATTGCCTGGCCAGTCTGAACCGTGGAGAAATTGAAACTGCAAATCTTATGGAGTGGCTCGCTGTTGACCAACGGTTTTTACTCGAGTATATCCTTCAGCAAAATGGGCGTATTCATTACTTGAAACCAATCTTGGTACTGCTTGATCAGTTACAGAAACCGACGGTAAATTCCATCAATGAAACGATCGGGCGGGCGCTGCTCGATTTGATCACACAATATCGTGATAATACCTTTCTGACAATACTATCCAATCATGCTGCAGATCTCGTGCGTTGCTGGGCAACCTACACGGTCGGAGATGATAAGCAGCTTGAAATTGAGAAACTACTGTTGTCAATGCGTCCTTTTGCCGCAGATCGGCATTTTGGGGTGCGAGAAATCAGCTGGATGGCGCTACGTAATAGGATAGCTTTGGACTTGGAAAGGAGTATTGCCGGTCTGAGTCTATGGACGATGGAGAAGGATGAAAATTTGAGACGTTTTGCTTCGGAGGCAACCCGACCGAGAGGTGTATGGTGTAAGCACATCGATCGCTTGAAGCAGGAGCCAAGTCTAGCCTTGTCTATTTTAGAACCGCTAAAATCTGACCCTTCAAAATATGTTCAGGATAGTGTTGGAAATTGGCTGAATGACGCAAGCAAAAGCCAACCCGGTTTTGTTAGGGCACTTTGTAATCGCTGGGAACAGGAAAGCGATACCAAGGAAACGCAATACATCATTCGAAAAGCACTTAGAACTATTCTGAAATAAATATGTCCGGTGGTTACAGAACAAAAAATGATGATCGCTCGTTTGAGCGACATTTGACCTCAGTTTACGACAATAAATCTGAGTTTGCGTACATTAACTAACGCAGTTTAGATGGATGATCGGCTTATCCGAAATTAAAAGCCGCCATTCATTGTTCTTAAAAGGACGATAAATGGCGGCTATCACTTGAAATGATTTATTCGATAAGTATGATTTTACTCTTCCTTATTCTGTGCTTTCATTAGTAACGCGAAAGCATTTTTTAGTGCTAATTGTGTGTTCGGTCGAATGTTATCGGCCTGAATCTGCTGTTTTCCGTTCTCTTGGATACCTAATTTTACCTCATTCATTTGAAATGAACCAGCGCTATGTTGTACAAATACAAAATATTTATTTTGCCAACGTACGATAGCCTCTTCTGTTACAACTATTGCCTTGGTATTATTGATATGAAGATCGGCATTCATGAACATCCCAGGGGTCAAGATAGCATCGGATTTTTGAAAACGGCATAGCACTTCGGCCATTCTATTTTCATCAAAAGTCCGGTTGACAAGAAAAACTGTGGCCGGAATTTTTCGAGCGACTTCCGTATTGGCATATGCAGAAACAGTATTTCCTATCTTGACTTTAGCCAGATCTTTTTCGAACAGCTGTAGGGAAAGATACATTTCTGATGGATTAACAATCTCAAATAGGATATCTGTGGGAGCGGTATATTTTCCAACACTGACATTCACTTTGGTGATAAAACCATTGGTTGGAGACAATATCGGTAGGTCTTTTTTGATACCTGTCGTCGTCAGTTTCTTCGGCTCGATTCCGATAAGACGCAGTTTTTCCGCCAATGAGTGAATTAGGATACGTTCACGATCCATATCTGCTTTGGCCTGCTGGAACACCTTGTCGCTGCTTGCCTTGCTTTGATTGAGCTCGTATTGTCTTTTATATTCTGTTTCGGCGAGCACATAATTTGTCTGTGCAGTCAAATAGTCCTGTTGGAGCTGGATAAACTGCATATCTTCGATAGTGGCCAATACCTGACCTTTTCGTACGGGTTTTCCAGGAAGCATATTCGTCGATTTAATATAGCCACCAATGGGAAAACTTAGGCTCACAGTGCTTTCCGGCGCAACAGCGACATGGCCCTGTAATGTAATTTTGCCACTGACATTTTCGATCGTAGGGGGCCCGATGACAATACCGGCTGCTGCAATCTGTTTGGGTTCAAGTTGAACATTTTGCGCTAGGGGTGTAGAATCTGCCACGGGCGCTGGCCTGTTATTTTCGGTGTTTTCTCCTTGAGCACAGGCAACGAAGGAAAAAAGGATCAAACTGTATACTGTGTTTTTTAACGATTTATTCATTGTATAACTTACTTAATTGGATGGCTGCTTGATTGTAACTGTTTAATGTATTGATGTATTCGCTTTGTATGCCAATGGCTTGGTTGACAAGAATGACCCATTGTAGGTAGTCTATTTCGCCATTGACGAATTGCTTGTCGGCTGTTACAAAAATTGTATCTGCATGCTTTAATCCACGATCTTCATAATATTTTAGTACTTCTTTAAACTTCTCAACCTGCTCGATGGCATTGTTTGATTCTGTCTTCAATTCACTTTTTACGTATTCAAGTTCTTTCAACTGACCTTTCCATGCGAGTTTTGCCGCATTTATTCGATTGGACTGCGCTCCAAAAAATAAGGGTACAGTGATACCGGCGCTGAAGTAGCTCAAACGGTCGGATGAACGATGGAATACCTCCTGACCATGGCTGGTTTGTGTACCCTGCAACGTTTGAGTATTATATCCTATTGTAATTTCAGGAAGCAACTTTGAGCGCTCTAGTTGTCATTGAGCATGTGCGGTTTGTGTTTGCAGTTGCGCAATCTTATAGGCGGGAAGTGCTTCAGCCTGACTAGATAAGTTTAGGTGATTCGATCTAACCGATTGATATTTAATTGTATCGGAGTGTAGAATGTAACGAGTACTGTCCTGTAATAAGAAATTGAATCTGTTCAGGCTGATGTTCATATCTTTTTGAAGCAGCTTTAATTGATTATTGATTTCTTGACGCTGTGTTTGGGCTGCGGTTTGCTCCAGAATATTTGCTGCGCCAACTTCAAAGCGTTTGCTTGTCTTTGCTTCAAAAATACGATACAGGCTATCTGCGCGTAACAAGAGCTCCTTTCGTTTGCCCATTGCCAGATAATCGAAATACAGACTCTTAACGGCGGTGCGAATCTCCAGGAGGTTAAACTTGGTAGATTCACGCGCCAAAGAGAGCTCGTTTTGTAAGACTGCTGTCTGTTTTTTATAAACAGCTGGAAAACTAACCGTCTGACTAATACCGATGCGATTATCGGTATACGCACTATTCACATGACCGTAATCGCCTGAAATAGCAGAACAGCACAAGAACCACTATGACAATGAGAGCTCCTTCCAAGAGATTGTGTTCTACCGTTCCAATGGCATTGTTTACCATTTTCGTGCGGTCGAGGAAGGGTTCGATAAGAACTCCTTTAGGGAGTGCTTTCTGAATTTGATCGACTTTATCTTTGACGATTTTGATCACATCGGAAGAGTTTCCACCTTTGAGCATCATGACAATTCCACCGCATACCTCGCCTTGTCCTGCCATTGTTAGTGCGCCATAACGGATAGCTGAGCCCAACCTGACTTCGGCAACGTGATGGATGAGGATCGGTACGCCACCATTATCTTTGACCACAATTTTATTGATGTCGGTTATGGATTTTGTCAAGCCAACACTTCGGATATATAATACTGCGGGGCCTTTTTCGATATAGGCTCCGCCTGTATTCTGGTTGTTGTTTTCGAGTGCCGTAAAGACGTCGCTTATGCTGATATTCAAGCCTTTCAGTTTGGATGGGTTTACAGCAACCTCATATTGTTTGAGTTCTCCACCAAATGTAGCAACATCTGCAACTCCGGGAGTTCCGAGAAGTTGACGGCGCACAGTCCAGTCCTGAATGGTGCACAAGTCTGCCAGCGAATAGGTCTGTTCATAACCTTTTTGAGGTTTGAGGACATATTGGTAGATTTCACCAAGTCCTGTAGTGACGGGAGCAAGTGTAGGAGCACTTGCATTTTCGTTTATTTCAATTTGTGCGAGACGCTCTGTGACTTGCTGTCTCGCCCAGTAGATATCGGCGCCATCTTCAAATACGATGGTTATTAAAGATAGACCGAACCGCGACATACTTCGACTTTCCTTGATTTCGGGAACATTGCTGACAGCCAATTCCACGGGAAAGGTGATAAGTCGCTCAACGTCTTCGGCACCAAGAGAGGGCGCGGTCGTGATAACTTGAACTTGATTGTTCGTAATATCTGGTACGGCATCGATAGGCAACTTGGTCAATTGGTAGATGCCATAGCCGACCCATACCAATATAAAAAGACCAATCGCTAGTTTGTTTCGAACTGAGAATTGTATTATTCTATTAAGCATTTTAGTAAAATCTAAATTATAAGAAATCTTGCAAACCTCATTTTAGGACAAAAAAAGACCTGCAACTTGAAAAATCAGGTTGTTTTAACATGCTGATTTAATATAAATTAGACTTGAGGCGGACGGAATAATGCGGAAATATAGGATCTGGAATAATTATTCGGTTTAGGCAAACCAAAAGCACTATCCACTGCGACTTGATGCGGCCTGACATAATGAATCTTATGATTGTACACAAAGACAAATGAAAATGCTGTTAGATCATATTTTTTGAAGGGCAGTTTCATGTCTTCCTGCTCATCGTTGTCAGGAAGATCCTGGCCCCAATAATGCATGGAAAGAATTCCACAAAGGTTATGGGCGGACCTATCTCATTTTGGATTGTAAAATGCTGATACAGCTTGCGCAGTTTTGCCAGCTGGGGCAGCATCGTTGATTCTCCAGTGACCAAAAATAGAAATATGTAAAGAAAAAATCTTTTCACCACTGTAAAAATACAGTTGTTCAATCAATTACGCAACAAAACTATCACTTATTATGCAGATCGATCGGGGAAGAGGAGCGTTCTTTGAAACGATGTCATAGTGAGCCGATTTCGGATGGCCGAGTATTAATCCAAGTATTAATCTAGGTGAGCCAATTGGGTGCCGTTTTACTGCTTTCTGCGTTTTTGTGTTTTACTGTAATCGTTTATGCGTGATATTATTTAGAATAATTAAAAATAATTCTAAATAATAGGTTTTAATACCTTACATTTGTAACTGTTTAGAATTATTTTAAATAAATGTGCTTCTTTATGCATTTTTATTCTTACTTATGAAAAAGCTCTATTGGATTAGTTTCATCTTGATTTGTACAGCTGCAAATGCACATGGACAGTCAATATACATCCAGGGAAAGATCACTGATAGTAATAAGAATGTACTATTGGGAAGTACCGTGATGTTGAATCAACTGGGACTCTCAAGTATTACTAATGACCGTGGTGAATATCGTTTAACCATCCCCAAAGAGCAGCTTGGCAAATTTGTTATCTTGTCGGTTTCCTATATCGGTAAGAAAAAGGTTGAAAGAACAGTCTTGCTGGATTCGATAAAGAAGATTGAAAATTTTTTGTTGCAGGATATGAATCTCGCCCTTGATGAAGTTGCGGTGCAGGCAAAGAGAGGGGAGTTGAGCAACTCTTCACTTGTGTTTGATCGCGAGATGATTGAACGTTATCCAGCGCTTAGTTTAAATGATCTTTTGAACCGATTGCCAAACCGGAAGAATACAGCCCCTTCTGTGCAGGAGATGCAAAATTTGACTTTGAGAGGTGCTTTTCGTGCGACTACAGGGCGCTCGCGCGAGGTTAATGAATTAAATAACTCATTTGGTGTCGCTATTATAATGGATGACATGGTTTTGGGCAACAATGGAAATATGCAAGGGCGGAATGCAGGAATATTTGGCATGTCTTCCTCAACGAATGCAATTAGACCTTCAGATTATGGTTTAACAGGCCGCCCCACAACAGGAAAATTCTATTCCGGAGAAAATGTGTTCAGCGGTCTGGATTTGCGTCAGATTCCGATAGAAAATATCGAACATTTGGAAGTTATTTCAGGCGTAGCACCAGCACGTTATGGCGATTTGTCAAATGGTGCCGTTATCATCGAAAGGCAGGCAGGCAAGACCCCGGCTTTTTTTAGGCTTCAAGTTCGGAGTAATGCAACTTCATATAGTCTGTCCAAGGGAATGTCACTGGGAAAAAAGCTTGGGACAATTAACCTGGATTTAGGTTATGTGCAATCTTACGCAGATAATAGAGACAAGCTGAAACAATACGACCGCGTGAATGGGACTTTGATCTGGACAAACTACTTTGGCACAGATAAGCGTCTGAAACAGACTTTTTCAGGATCTTACAATAAAGTTATTGATCAGGTACGAAAGGATCCGGATGACCCACTCTCGAATGCCATTTCTTTTGGTGGCTGGGGCTGGAATGCTGCTAGTCGGACCAATTACAATTTGGATCATAAATTCCTTAAAAGTATCAGTTTCAATGCAGGACTAAGTTCAACACTGCAGAAAACCTATCGTGAGTATTACTATAATGATGCAGTCGTGCTCTATACCGATTCTGTGCAAACTGGAATTGTAGAAGGACAATACGCCCCTGGTCAGTATACTGCTCTGGATCATGTGGACAATAGGCCATTGAATTTAAATGCCCGATTGGAAGGAAATGCGATCGTCATTATAGGCGATATTATCCATAAGATAAACTTTGGAAGTAACTATAGCTATGACATCAATCGTGGAAAGGGGCGAATTGCAGATCCTTCTATTCCAAAGAAGGATCTTGGGGCAAGATCGGATAGGTATTATGATTTTTCATTAACAAACGCTTTGCAAAACTTGGGTTTGTATGCCGAGGATGCCATGCGGACCAAAGTATGGGGAAGGGATCTTAGCATGCGGGCGGGCGTTCGCTGGGATCTTATGAATGGTCATTCATCCATTTCTCCAAGAACAAACATCAATTATTCACTTTCTAAATCAACTCAGATTGGGCTAGCATACGGCTTATCCTTCAAATCTCCTGGATTAGCACAACTATATCCCGGGCCTACTTTTGATGAAATTATATTGCTCAACTCTTATAATGGTAAGGTTGACGAAAGTATGGCATTAATTTACTTGCGGCGTTATGAAAAAGATAATAGCAATCTCAAAAGTAGTGTAGGGCAAACGCTGGAATCATCGTTTTCATGGCATAAGAATGGGCATCAGCTACGTACGAATCTTTTCTATAAGAAAAATACGCGCGGAATCAACACGGTTACGGCTGATCAACTCATTGACTTGCCTACTTATACGGCTACTGCGGTGCCCGGGGGTAAACCAATAGTTGAACAGACGGGGACGAGAAGCTATTTAATGTCCAATCTGTACTTTGCCAATAGTAATAAATCGTCCAATATTGGTGCGGAAGTCATGTATTCTACACCTAGAATTCAACAGATTATGACAACTTTCTCCGCTACTGCCGCATTTACCCTAGCCAATTCTAGTTCCAGTGCGCTGAGCCGTTTGAATTTTAATGCCGAAAAGACAGCGTTAGATGACGTTATCCTTGGATTTTTTCCGTCCAAATCTACCAAGAACTATTTAAGTCGAGCGCAGTTACGAAGTTCAACTCATTTTCCCGCTTTGCGTTTGATTATTGAACTGAGTGCAGACTGTGAATTATTAAACTACAATAAATCTAATTACCGAGATATTATTCCTGTAGGATATTATACACGTGATTATACGTATCATACCATTGATCAATTTGATATAAAAAATCCGAAGCATCTCGAATTATACACAGCAAGGAAAAATGAAGCTGACTTGGTAAATATTGAAAACAACTACGTCTACTGGAACTTTGGTCTCAATATGGCCAAGGAAATAGGCAAGAATATTTACCTGTCATTTAACGTCTATAATTTTCTGGATTACCAACCGCGCTTTTATAGGGAAGGAGCCTCTTCAGTACAAGCCCCAAATTCATCTCCCAACTATGGCGCCCAACTGACTTATAAATTTTAACATAAAAACTAAACACAATGAAAACTCGTTACTTAATTCCTTTTCTCTTTTTACCTTTTATCTCCTGTAAAAAAGATAATACACCCGGTGTACAACCGCTGGATATTAAGCTGAATTTAAAATATGCTTCTGAAAATTTTAATACCAAGTTGGACTTAAGCAAGGTTATTGTTAAGATAACCAATCTGGCAACAAAAACCAGTGCTACATATTCTTCGTCCCAAGGTGTGGTCAACCTGACTTCTATTATACCGGGTGAATATGATATTGATGCTTCTATTACGATACCCAAAGCACAATACAACAGTTTGACAGGAGAATCAAGTATTGAGGACGTGACATTCAATGCTTCGCTGAAAAAAATCAGTTTAACCAGTTCTACGACTTTGGATATGGAATTGGTTGCAGGTCTATTGGGCGACTTTGTCATCAAGCAGATTTACTATGCAGGTTCTGATAATAAAGAAGGAGCGGTATTCAGGGATCAGTTTTTTGAAGTTTACAATAATACAGAACGTGTTTTATATGCCGATAGTCTTTACTTTGGCCGGTTATGGGGAAGGCAATCTCCGACCAGTCAATCCGATTACTATCAATCCAATGGCCAATTGGACTGGCGTAAATCTTCAGGAATGGGCGGCTACGAATCAGCAAATACAGACTATGTTTACTTAAGAGATTTATTTATGATTCCTGGCAATGGAAAGACCTATCCAGTGGAACCTGGCAAAAGCATTGTAATTGCGCAAAATGCGCTAAACCATAAAGCACCGTTTGTTGGTAATAATGGAAAAGAAGTAGCCATCAAGAATCCGGATCTTACAGTAGACCTGAGTAAAGCCAATTTTGAGGTTTATTTTGGAGATATCCCTGGCAAAACTCCTTTTGCAACAGATATTGACAATCCGGCTGTTCCCAATGTGGAGATATTGGATTATGCGGGGAATGACTGGATATTGGATAATTTAGGGCGGGATGCTTATGTTATTTTTAAGCACGCGAATCGTTTAGACGTGGAGAATTTGAAGAGCTATGCGGAACCGTCCATCAGTGTTCCGACTTCCACCGCAAAAAAATACAGACAGTTACCTGTCGGTTGGATTATGGATGCCGTAGAAGTACAGCCAAACACCAAGGACGCGAGAATTCCTAAAAAATTGACGGCGTCACAGGATGCAGGTTTTACTTTCGCACCATTAGGTGGCTATTCATCGCAATCTGTAATTCGCAAAACCGAAAAAACGAACAATGGAGTTCGTAAGTTAATAGATACAAATAATTCCACAGAAGATTTTATCGCGATAAAAGCAAATCCATTTGGATTTGGTGATTAATGAAAAACGGTTATTCCCAATACCAGCTTTTTCGTTGGAAAGCTGGTATTTTATAAAAAATACCTGAATGAAAAGTGTGAGATACATCATGTTATTTTGGGGGGCTTTCTTAGCCTACCACGCTGTCTTCGGGCAGAGTACGTCTAATTCTTTAGATTCAACAGCAGCTTTGACCTATTGGTATCAGCCATCATTTGTGATAATGCATGATATGGCCCTACGAAATAGGGTATGGATTCCTGAGGAAATCAAAAATAGATCTTCTCTATTTGGTATTCGGCACAGCAGGGGGCAAGGGGACTTTAAGGCGGCGCAAGGAACTGATGGTCTCAGTCAATCCCAATTGTATACGGAAGGGAAGACCGATTGGCGCAAAACTAGCTTTTGGGGGAGATTTTCATATGATCGCTCCGCAGAAGACAGTACTGCTTTGCGCCATCAGTCACGATGGAATGTCGATGCGCCATTGTATTTTGGTTCGTTGCGAAAAAATAAATACAGTCGAGAGATCTATAAGCTCGATGCGGGAATCCAAAGAGCATTCTTCGATGCTAAGCTCCCGATTTCCCTGGACATCGATTATCGATTAGGCTCTCACTACTCCAATAATGATCCAAGAGGCGATATCAAGGACATGAACCTGCAGTTTGAATTGAGTGTTGGTCACAATCTGCCAACATTTTCTTACCATATTGCTGGTATTTGGGGATATGGTTCTGAACGGGTCAACGTGGGCTATAAAAATGACAAGTATACAACCAATACAGAAGACCCATTGTATGTCAATTGGATGATGAACGGTTTTGGAAGTGCGAGTGAGCGACTAAAAGAGATCAATTACAACGATATCATTCACCGTAAAGGCGTCGGCGCGCATATCTTGCTGAAACCCAATGATAGGAATAAGATCTATTTTAATAGTCGCTATCTAAATGAAGAACAATCATTCAGACGAAATGATAACTCAAAACAGACCTATTTGTCCTTAAATGATTATAAAAAAGATATCGGATCAATCGATTTTTTATGGAGCCGGCAGATGCATCGTAAGCGATTGCTAAGAGTAGTGCTGCAGGGACAAATTGAAAATGGACAGGATTTTAATTATAGTTATCTAGCAAATAACTACACCTATCGTCGGCATGAAATTTCGTTTAAAACTCAATTAGCCGTACATCAGTATTTGTTTGAAGGCCATGCTGGTATGTATAAGACCGAGAAAAAAGATGGTGTTAGTGGTAACCAAATGGAATTTGATCAAGTTAAACTGGGACTGGGACTGAATCGAACATTCCGGCTCGGCCAGTCGGCCAATATAATAGGAACAATCGGCTATACTAAACAATGGTCACCAAGCCATAATCTCTACGTATCTGAGTTGAATACAGGGGATTTTGGGAAGCAGATACTGTATCAAGATTATCTTTACGACACCGCTCCAAGTAATAGCTGGAATATGTCCTGGGTATGGGGCACGCATCATGCAAAGAACAATTGGAGCATACAGCTCCAGGTGGATTATCAGTGTAGGGGTAATTTGGTGCCGATAGACCATACGTTTTCAAGTGTGCCAGGTAAAAATTGGTTTTCGGGTAAATTGGGGGTTTCTTATATATATTAAGATAGTTATCGTACTTGTTTATAAGCATAATTAAGAGAGAATGAAAAAGCAGTTTTGTGTATTGGCCACTATTGTTGGTTTTGTGGGTTTGCTTTCTATGAAAGATCAACAGCAAGCCTTTGATGATGAGTTGCAATTACTTTATCGCAGACCACTAAGCGAATGGCCTAAGCCATCGATAGATGCCGGGGTTTATTGGAAGGAATTTAAGTCTTTACCTAAGATCGATACCAGCTATTTTTCTTTAATGGAAAAGCCCGATGTGAAGCTGGGGAAATATCTTTTTTTTGACCCCATTCTATCAGGGAGCAATCAATTATCCTGTAGCAGCTGCCATAACCCGCAAACTTATTGGGCAGATAAGCTTACGGTACCCGTTGGCAATGATCATCTGGAAGGTACACGGAATACACCTTCTTTGCTGAACGTTTATGCAAGAAAGGAATTGTTTTGGGACGGCCGCGCAGGTTCATTGGAAGAGCAGGCGTTGGGTCCTATTGAGGCACATCACGAAATGGACATGGAACTGACGAAGCTGATTCCCAAGTTAAAGGCTATTCCTGCATACAATAAGTTATTTATAGAGGCCTTCGGTGAAGAAGATTATTCCATGCCAGAGGTTCTAAAAGCACTCGGTGCCTTTCAGCGGACACTAACAAGTAGACGAAGCCGTTTTGACGAGTTTTTAGATGGCAATTACAAAGTATTGTCTGATCAGGAAGTTCGCGGTCTTCATTTATTTCGTACCAAAGCGCGGTGTATGAATTGTCATAATGGTCAATTTTTTACCGATGATCTTTATCATAACATTGGACTCACCTATTACAAACGGAAATATCAGGATCTAGGTCGATATGAGATCACAAAGGATCCTGATGATGTAGGACGTTTTCGCACACCATCTCTGCGCGACGTGATGAATACCGATCCGTGGATGCACAACGGGCTGTTTTGGAATATGACCGGGCTATTGAATATGTACAATAGTGGTATGCAGATGAATTCCGCTACTACCGAACAGAAAGCAGAAGATCCACTTTATCCTGTAACTGATCCATTGATGCAACCTCTACATCTGACGAAAGGTGAAATAAAGGATATTGAGTCCTTTTTGCACGCTATTACAGCGACCTCTTATCGTATGCGCCGTCCAGAAAAACTACCAAGATAATTGTCTATCGAACAATGCTTAAGCTGATTTTGGATACTTTTTGGAATGGTGTACGTAAAATTAGATTAGCGTTGTCGGTAAAATCTTATTCTTTCGGAGAGAAAATAACGAAGTGTATAAGGTAATGGTTTATGGTAAGTGGAACGGTGTCAATGTTAACCTTTACTTTTTAAATGAAATATCGTGACCTCTGGCAACATTCCTAATCTGCTCGGATAATCTAGATAGCCAAAACCAGCATTTACATAGAGTGCCTGCTGTCTTTCACGATATAAACCTGCCCATTCCTGGTAAGCATATTTCACTGGACTCCATTGATAATTTGGGTTGGTATAACCAAATTGTCCGCCATGAGTATGGCCGCTAAAAGTAACATCGATATTGGGATATTTGGGGATGATTTCAGCTCGCCAATGTGAAGGATCGTGTGACAGCATGAAGTTGACAGAAGATGAATTATCAACCTTAGCCATTGCCAAATCGATGTCACCATAATTCTTAGGGTTATTTAACCCCCAGTTTTCCACGCCGATAATTGTAATTTTATCATTGTTCAGAACAAGTTCTTTTGATTCATTGAGAAGCAGTTGCCAGCCCAATTGACTGTGAATGCTTTTAAGCTCGGCGAAGTTCTGTTCTTTTGTCAATCGACTTTTATCAAAAAAATGATGTCTACTGAAATGATAATCTCCATAATCATGATTACCGAGTATAGAAAATGTTCCTAGGGGAGCGTTGAGCTGTTTGAATACGTCCAAATAATGATCCATTTCGGATGCAAAATCATTGATTAAATCTCCCGTGAAGAAAATGATGTCAGGATTTTCACCCAACAGCAAGTCAATGCCTCTTTTCACTTTATCCTGATTGAAAAGACTTCCTGCGTGTATATCAGAAATCTGAGCAACAGTCAATCCATCGAAAGATTGTGGTAAATGTGGTAAAACTAAATCGATATGTTTAATTTGATAGTCATATAAATTTAAAGCAAATCCACGTGTAAGCGCAGCGATAGGAACGCTAGCAAGAGCAAGACCACTTTTGATTATAAAATCAGATCTTGTAATGAACAGTGTATTCTTATCTTGGTCGGATAAGCGTTTAGGTCTTATAAAGAGATTCTTGAACACAGTCGAAGCGCGGTATATCGCATCAATTCCGATAAAGAACAGAACTATACTTTTAGCAAACAGTAAAGTGATGGGAAAAAATACCAGACATGCTGATTCGAAACTATTCCATTTGAAAAATAAATTGAAAAATATGGAGAGATAGGATAGCAAACTTAATGACCACCAAACTAGTTTAGCAAACAGCTCATTTGATTTCCAGATTGATAATGTCCGCATTCTCAGTAAAATCAATACATCTACAGCTAAAAAGATTGAAATAATTTTTAGGTAGGTGTAAAACTGTTGGATCATATTTATAAGGTAAAATAATGTTGAAAAATAAATAAATATATTTATTAAAAACGATATTCCCTTTACTACTGTTTGGTTTTAAAAGAGATTTGAACGTCTTAAGTCTACTAAATTTAGGGAAAAGTTTTAATGTTTAGGCGAAATACCCCTAGTTTGGACAATAACATAAAACAAATAGCGACAGCATATTTACACATTAGAGCAACACGTGCGAGCTGAACGGTGGAAATTGATTATAAAGTTAAAAATACAGTTGGCCACTAAGCAGTAACATTAGTTAATTATACAATATGACGCAAATAGATTTTCCAGAAATAGTATTAAAGGAGGTAAGACAAAGTCTACTCAATACTAAAACCCGTATCTCTACTGCCGAAAGTGTTACTGCAGGATTCTTGCAGTTAGCCTGCTCGCAGATGGAAGGAGCAACGGAAATTTTCGCTGGCGGTATCACAGCCTATTCAATTGATACAAAAATTAACACACTTGATGTCGATGCAGCGCTAGCGGAAAGGTGTGACTGTGTATCGCCAATAACAACAGAAGAAATGGCACTAGGGGCAGGCAGGATGTTTCATACAGATTGGTCGGTTGCCACAACAGGATACGCAACAGTAGTCCCTGAATCAAACGGCAGATTGTTCGCATTTGTCTCCGTTGCATATAAGCAGGAGATCTTATTGACATCAACAATAGAGTTGTGCTCAACTATAGGAATGCAGGAAGCTCAGTTTAGGTATACCATCGAAGCGTTAGAAATTCTAAATACGCTTTTGAAGAACTAAAGGTTCTCAGTGATTGCTGGGAACCTTTAGTTTTATGCTTTATGCTTCTCTTTTCAAGTCAAAAGAGACATATTTTTCATAATCAACTAATGATCTGACTGGAGTAGCTAAACCCTGAAGGAGATCGATATACATTTTTGCTACTTTCTTCCACACTGTCTGCTCACCATAACTACGTGCTTTGAAGCGGTGCCAAGCTAATAGACGTTTTGAGGAGTACAATAAATTGATATTAGCACGCATCGTCTCTAAATCATTAAAAGGTGTCAATATTCCGCGTTCATCTTTTAATAAATCGCTAGCATGCCAATACGGTGTAGAGATAACAGCAGCACCTGCTCCCACAGCGAATGACAGTGTTCCACTACTGATTTGCTGCTCGTGAGGATAGGGGGATAGATAGATATCGCATGCAGTGAGGTACTCTTTCAATTCTTCATCCGTTAGAAATTTATCAATAAAAACAACTTTATCTTCCAAATTCAATTGCCGAACTAAATTTTGTAATTCAAAACGATAGGATTCTCCTTCATGGGCCAAAACGTTAGGATGCGTCTTTCCGATGATCAGATATTTGAATCCAGTTAGATCAGTCCCCGCAAGGGATTTTATAGCATACTCCAATCCTTTACTCCTTCCAATCAGGCCAAAGGTCATCATTACAAAATTGTCTTGAAGACCTAATTTGTATTTTGCTAAACCTTGATTGTAATCAAATTGCGGAACACCATGTGGTATAAATTTAATTTTATCCGCTTGCGCTGGATCAAATTGCTCCTTCAATAATTCGACTCCTTTCGGTGAAAGACTAACAACGGCTTGGGATTTCTCTAACAGTAATTCCATAATCTCTTTTTGCTGCAATGATGGTGTTTGCAAAATAGTATGAAATATTGTTAGTAATGGTATTGTAAGGTTGTTTGCAATTTGTGTAATAAAAATACCGTCAGCACCCCCAAATATCCCAAATTCATGCTGAATAACACAATAGTCGTATTCCTCATTGATAAGGCGGGCCGCTTGATGATAACTGTCTAGTCGATCTCTATGGATAACAAAGCGGACAGAATCGTCAAAATCCTCTATTCCATGTTTTGATAATGCGATGAGATCAATATGAACGCTAGGATTTAACTCCATACCTTCTTTAAGATCTTTGGTGAAGGTAGCAAGACCACATTCTTGTGGTGGGCATGTACTTATAATTGCTATTTTTTTCATAAAACTTAACCCTCCTTAATTGTATTTTGTACCTCTTCAACTGGAATATCGAGAATGGCCATTAGCAATAAATAATATCCCTTTTCCAATCCTATTTTTTTTGCTTTTATATCTATATTTTCCATATCAGTACGCGATTTTGAGTGTAATTATTTTGGTGAGGATAAATCAAAATTTATACCCAAAGCCATTGTGTAATGGCATATCCGTACTTTTTTAACGGAAATAGCGTAGCAAAGTGATTCAACTACCGTAAAATTCAGTTTAACTGCGTATTTATAGCGTAATAAAACTTGGTTTCTCTTAAGTGTCGCTATTTTGTGATAGTATAACCAATAGGCGCACTTAACTTTCCACTATAAGCACACATTATTCGGAATCAATAGCGAGATTTTAAAGAGTAGTAAAACTTGTTTTTGTCTGTGTAGCCATTAAACATTCACATCAATAGCTAATATTAATTGATAAGACATGTTTGGATGTAGATTTTATCATACGATAATATCAGAAATTTCCAAACAATTTTGACCTTTGGCTCGTTGTGTTTTAAATTAACATACTTAGTCCATGAAGGTAGCAACTTATAATATAAATGGTATCAACGCGCGGCTTCCAGTCCTTTTAAGATGGTTGGCAGAGGAGTCGCCAGATGTGGTTTGTCTTCAAGAACTAAAATCGCCCCAGGAGCGTTTTCCGCTGAAAGAGATAAGTGATCTTGGCTATCATGCCATTTGGCATGGCCAGAAAAGTTGGAACGGAGTTGCGGTGCTTTCGAAATACAAGATTGAAGAAGTCACAAGAGTTCTCCCCGGAGATCCTGAAGATAATCAAAGCCGATATTTGGAGGTTATAATTCAAAATGTTGTAATATGTTGTATTTATCTACCGAATGGAAATCCTCTCCCAGGGGCCAAATATGAATACAAATTAAATTGGATCGAACGGTTGACAAAAAGGTCTAAAACACTTCTTCAGATGAATGCACCGGCTATTTTGATTGGTGATTTCAATATTATTCCAGAAGAGATAGATACCTATAAGCCAGAAAAATATATCGATGATGCACTTTTTACAAAAGAGGTTAAGGAAGCTTTCAGTCTACTGCTAAAAGATGGATGGCAAGATGCCATACGTACACTTTTTCCAGACAAGGAAGTGTATACCTTCTGGGATTATTTTCGGCAGGCCTATGGTCGAAATGCAGGATTGCGTATAGATCATATTCTTTTGAGTCCGTCTATACAGGATCGGTTAACGCAAGGTGGTATAGATCGGGATGTGCGTGGATGGGAGAAGAGCAGCGATCATGCTCCTACATGGATTAGATTAAATAATAACACGAATGGCTAGAAAACTCAATTATAGTGCGGGACTATTATTGTATAAAGTTATTGAAAAACAAATTTATTTTTTCTTAGTACACCCTGGAGGACCATATTTCGCCAAGAAAGATGACGGTCATTGGACTATTCCGAAAGGGGAGATCGGTATTACCGAAGATGCGCTCGCTGCCGCTAAAAGAGAGTTTATGGAGGAAACAGGGTATCTACCTGATGGAAAATTTCGGGAATTGTCTGCTATTCAACAGAAAGGAGGAAAAAAAGTATTGTGTTGGGCAATTGAGGGAGATATGGATCCGCATAAACTCATCAGCAATACCTTTGCATTGGAATGGCCTCCTAGATCAGGAAAGATACAAATTTATCCTGAAGTCGATCGTGGCGCCTGGTTTACATTTACAGAGGCCACCAAAAAGATAAATGAGCGCCAGATCGACTTATTAGAGCAAGTTATTACCAACGTAATTTAATTCTGTATCCAAAGCATTTTGTTCTGCTACGGATTACCAAGTAAATTTATAAGAATTTCACGTTATAACATATTTATGAACTATATTTGATGAATATCACTCATAGAAGACGGGACAGGTAGTAAAGGGAACACAATGGGATAATGAATGAGAAGATAACGTTCAAAATTAGGTAGTAAAATAAAATATGGAAAACAAAACGGTTTTCATTTGTGATGATGATAGTACAATAGTTGACATGTTACAAATGCTATTGGAAATGTCGGGTTACGACACAATTATTGAAACAAATAGTCTTAATGCCTTAGAGGTGATCAGGGAAAGTAGACCCGATGTCATTTTATTAGACCTATGGATGCCGATGCTCTCGGGAGATGAATTGATAAAAAAAATTAGAGAGCATGAAGAACTCAAAGAAATGTTTGTTATATGCATATCAGCCAGTAAGGATGGAAAAGATGTGGCATTTCAAGCAGGAGCTAACCGTTTTATAGCGAAGCCCTTTGATATCAATGACCTCCTAGAAGCAGTTGAAAGTTCATCAAATGGCGATAGATGATTGCATAAATTAAACTTCGTTTTATCATAAAAATGGGATGTCTTGCAATTGAGACCAATCTGCAAGACATCCCCGATACCAAAATTATTGTTTTTATTTCTCCGCCGTACTAAAGAGCAGCTTTTACTGCAGCGATACAGTCCGATTGATATTTCATGATATTATCTTTATCCGAAGCTGATATTTTACCGTCGGCAACACTTTTCTCAATTTCATTTTTGATATCTAACAGCGATTTTTCTTTATCTAATGCTTTGTCAGCAGTTTCAGCATTGATACGTTCCACCCAAGTTTTTCCCAGTTTAGTATAGAGCTCTTTGGCTTTATCATTAGATAAAACAGGCGCAGCGACTGAAGCTATTGCAGCGTTTGCTGCTGCTTTATCCGAATAAACAACTGCTTCGGCATCTTTTGTAGCAGCATCTTCAGAAGTCTTCATCGCTTCTTCGTTGGCATCTGCCGCTTTTTCTTCCGCATGTTCCATATTTTCAGCTGCCTTTTCCTGTGGCGTCTGGTTATTACATGATGCTAATAATGTTAAAGCGGCTAGGGATGCAAATAATGTTTTGTTTGAAATCATAATATTTTTATTTAGTAAAGTTTTTTAAATAACAAGATTTATCCTTAAATAGTTTTCGTTTTTATAATTTAATGAAGGTTTTAATTAAGGATAGTCCATTAATGATATACCGAAAGTTGCTTTTTCATCGTTTTGCGAATAAAATGAATACGTGTTTTGATCGTTCCTTCAGGCATATTCATATATTCCGCGATTTCATAGTATTTAAATCCTTCCAAAAACATATTGAAAATCTCATAATTTTCATGAGAAAGTTGACCCAACGCTTTTTGAATATCATCTAAAATAAACTTAGTTGTACTTGCATTTGTCGAAGTAGATTCATTCATTGCAAGGGACGCATACTCGTGATGATAGTTTTCAGTTCGTTTCGTTTTTCTATAATGGTTAATATAGATGTTTCGCATGATAACGTATAACCAAGAACCTACTTTTGGATTATGCATCAGCTTTTCAATTGATTTCAATGCATTAACCATGGTGTCCTGTATGAGATCATTCTTAATCTCAGGATCTGAGGTGAATTGTGAAGCGAAATTTTTGAGCAAACCTCTCTTTTCTCTAAAAAATGAATTTATTTCGATATGTTGCATATTGTTATTTAATAATCTTAATGAATACTGATCATACATCACAACAACAGTGCAGTTTTTTGTGAAAAATGTCTATTCATAAGCCTCTGCACTATCTTCAAGTAAATATCACGGGGAATGTGATTTATACTTAAAGCCACTCACGTATTCTGATTATGAGGGATATAGATGCTTTTATCTTTTCCATTGCTCAATAACATCTGAAAAATAAAACCGTATAAAACTTTTCCAGGTAGCGTTTTATCGCCAAACGAATTTATCTATGGTATTTATACGCTGATAGGTTAGTAAACAACGTAATTAGATCGTTAATTTCATATACTTAATAAGTAAACAAGTATCGAACACTCTTAAATTGATTACTAATTTAAGAAAGTTTGATGTGGCTGGTAAAGTGAACGTATATAGTGTTAATATCGGTTCCCTTCGCACTGTTGAGAAAATACGATAAGAATAATCAACAGTTACTAAATTGATCGGGTCAAGGAAATAGTTACATAGAAGAAATAAACTATTCGGTACGCTTTAATAAAAAACTATACTGAATAGCAGCAATTCGGGCCTGCTATAAAACTGTGAATTGCTGCTAATAGATTCAAGTCATCATGCTATACGGAAGAATGCTACATGGGTTGGCATACACACCTATGTCAATTTTTCTGACTACTAAGAGAACGCTGATAATTAGCACCCTGCCGAACAAGTAGTTTAGCTATTTTTCAAGAAGAAGTTATAGTTGTGTGATTAGCAGTATGACATTTTAAATTTGTGTTAAAATTTTTTTCTGCCTTTTCTATCTCTTTTTCACTTACAATTTTTCGGAGTGATTGGCTTGAAAACCTATTTTTGTTTTTGGTGTAATGAATTTCAATTCCTTCTGAAACACAATAATCTCTCCCTGAAAAATCTAAAGCCTTATACTCTTCGCCTATAAAGTATTTATGTATAGGAAGGGACTGAAGCATATCAGTAATATCATCATCAGACTCATATGGAATAATTTCGTCAACAAAGTGGCAGCCTTCTAATTTTATAAACCTCTCAACCATAGT
Source organism: Sphingobacterium zeae (assembly GCF_030818895.1). NCBI lineage: Bacteria > Pseudomonadati > Bacteroidota > Sphingobacteriia > Sphingobacteriales > Sphingobacteriaceae > Sphingobacterium > Sphingobacterium zeae. Next base: position 3,434,895 of record NZ_JAUTBA010000001.1, on the reverse strand, counting down.
TTGTGCAGCATCATGAGTATCATTCTCTTGTGCTTTTGAGTCTGTCTTAAGACCTACAATAAGATAATCGCATTGACTCTTAGCTTCCTGAAGAGCAACAATATGGCCTACATGCAACATGTCGAATACCCCAAATATAATACCTATCATCATATGTTAATTGTTAATTTATGCATTTATCCGCTTCAAAGCATAACTTGCTGCTTCGTTTATACTCACTACAGCACCTTTGTTGTTTTTTTCTTTGGATGCAATAATTTTCCGTAAAGACGAACTCGAAAATCTATTTTCCCTTCTGTTGAAATAGAGTTGTATGCCTTTTTCCTCGCAATACTTTCTGCCGGTAAATGCTTTATCCATATATTCATCTCCCAAAATGCGAACATGAACCTTGAACGATCGTAATACATCTTCCAAGTCCTGTTCGGTAGCATATGGTATAATCATATCAACGTGCTTGCACGCTTTCAACTGCATGTAGCGTTCAAAGACAGATTGGGTCGGCTTATTCTTTTCTGGGCGATCGAGCGTAGGATCTGTCTGTAATCCGCAGATCAAAAAGTCGCATTGTTCTCTGGCATCTTCGAGCATCTTAATGTGACCTGCATGAAGCAAATCAAAAGCAGAAAACGTAATTCCTATTTTTTTCATGTGTATAATATTTTTCTAACTGCAATTATTGAAGAAGTACTGTAAGAACACAGTCCACGCAAATTCGTTTTAATTTTAAAATGTTTTTTTGCCTTACCATTTTTTATAAATTCTAATATTTTTTTTCTTGAAAATCCAATGAACTAAAATTGGAGAAAGATGTTCTGATTTAAAAAGATATCAGCAAGCCATGCACACAGTTAAAAAAGTGTCTATTAATACGCCACATACCACATACAGGATTCAGTTTCATAAAGATTTCAACTTCTCGGACTTTAAAAGCGTAATTCCTTATCTCCGAGATCTGGGTATAGATACAATTTACGCTTCACCTATTTTCCAGTCGACGCCTGGGAGTATTCATGGCTATGATGGTGTAAATTTTAATCAGATAAATAGCGAGTTGGGTAATTTGGAAGATTTGAAATCAATTAAGGATCTATTGAAAAAATACCAAATTAAATGGTTACAAGATATTGTTCCTAACCATATGGCATTTCATCCAACAAATGAATGGCTTATGAATGTTCTGGAATTTGGTCAATCATCGAAATTTAGCGGTTTTTTTGATACCTGTTATAGTTCAGGTTTGTTTGAGAAGGGCAAGTTAATGGTCCCTATATTGGCAGATAATCTGGATGAAGCGATTTCAAAAAACGAAATCATTATCATTTTTTTGGATAATAGCCTTCGTCTATCTTATAAGGGAAACCATTACCCAATTTCTCCTGAATCTTATAGTGTTATCCTCAAAGATTATTTACAGGCTACACAATCTAATTTTGAAGGAATTTTGACACAGATAAGTGCCATTCAAGCTGATGGAAATCATGAAGAATGGAAACTATTGCGTGCTCAAATTTTTAATAACCTGACGAAAAGAAAGTTAAAGCAAATTCTCGATCAATTTAATAGTAATTTGAATGATGTTGATAAGTTGGTCAACGCTCAGCATTATGAACTTTGCCCTTGGTGGATCACAAACGAAAGGATAAATTTTAGACGTTTCTTTACAGTAAATGAACTGATTTGTTTAAATGTTCAGGATGATAATGTGTTCAATGAATCGCATAAGCTAATAAAAACACTCGTTAAAGAGGGGCTGATTGACGGATTAAGGATTGATCATATCGATGGACTTTACAATCCGACCGCCTATTTGTATAATTTGAGAAATTCTGTTGGCTCAACGACATATATAGTTGCTGAGAAAATATTGGAGCATGGAGAAGTGCTTCCCCATGAATGGCCAATACAGGGGACAACAGGATACGACTTCTTATCGATGTGCAATAATGTCTTCACATCCAAATCTGGAAAGAAAATTTTAGATAAATATTATACGAAATTAGTTGGTAAAAATTCATCTATTGCGGAACAACAATATTTAAAAAAGAGTGCAATTCTTAATAAACACATGCAGGGCGAGCTTGGAAACCTCACTAAGCTACTGTCAAGTCTTTTACGTATGAATAGCAAAGTTAGTAAAAGACACCTAAAGGATATCTTAAAATCATTCTTAGCATCTTTTCCTATTTACCGCGTTTACGATGATCACTTTCCGATGTCTGCATCAACCTACAAATTGTTTTTATCAATTTTTGAAAAATTAACGAATATGCCTGAGCTCGACCAGACACTGGTTAATCAGTTCAAGAATCTCTTTGAACAGGCACAGGTGAATTATCAGCCGAAAACCCAAAGTGATCTGTTGGAATTTCTCATGCGTTGTATGCAGTTGACAGGTCCTGTGATGGCGAAGGGGGTGGAAGATACTTTGATGTTTACGTATAACCGATTTATTGGCCATAATGAAGTGGGCGATCATCCAGGGAATTGGGGTGTGAGTAAAAAGGAATTTCATGAAATGATGCAGGAGCGCCAGATAAACTGGCCGCTGTCTATGAATGCAAGTTCGACTCACGATACCAAACGCGGTGAAGATGCGCGTAGTCGTCTATTAGTACTAACCGCCATGGCGCAAAGGTGGATTAAAGAAGTGAAAATCTGGCACGATGTGGTGCGTAGCGAATATCCAACAGATCTTCCGCATCCAAATGATGAATACTTTATATATCAGTCTCTGGTCGCTTCTTTTCCCATGGAAGAAAGTGATTCTGACTCATCCTTAGCATTTGAAAAGCGCTTTTTAGACTACTTGGTTAAATATCTCCGAGAGGGGAAAGAACACTCTAGCTGGGAGAGTCCGAATGTGGACTATGAAACTTCTGTTCAGCAGTTCGCCTCTTTCCTGCTCGATAAAGACCGTCCATTTTTTACCAGTTTTTATCAGTTCCTAGAACTGGTGGCCGATTTTGGTGTCATAAATTCGCTTACTCAGCAAATTTTAAAGTTTGCTTGTCCTGGCGTACCTGACATCTATCAGGGTTCAGAGCTTTGGAACCATAGTTTTGTCGATCCGGACAATCGAAGACCCGTAGATTATAAGCGTAGGAAGAAGATTTTGTCTGCTATTAAAAATGGGGATAAAAAAATAATTATCCAAGATCTATGGAAATATAGGTCTGATGGGAAAATCAAATTATGGTTAGTAAGAGAATTGGTGAAACTGCGAAAGGAACACCGTGCGCTAGCATCTGATGGCAGTTACGTGCCCCTTCAGGTAACTGGTCGCTTTCGTAATAATATTTTAGCATTCGCGCGGCGATCGGGTGAAGAATGGATAGTTATAGTTGTTCCTTTACATCTTGCAGAAATCGGCAATATCTCCGAATTTGTTCCTGGTTCGTTTGATTGGTCTGATACGAAAGTTCATCTTTCATCAAACCATTCCGTGGTCTGGAAGCATATCCTTACGGGAGTACAAGGCGAAGGAATGGACATTGCGCTTAATACGATATTTTCGGATCTTCCAATGGCCATCATAAGTTATACGGATTGTCCACCTCAGCGGAGCTCCGGCATTTTGATGCATGTTAGTTCAATTCCATCCCCTTTCGGGATAGGTGATCTGGGCGCTGAAGCTAGGCGATTTGTGAAGCAACTTTACCGAAGCGGGCAAAGCTGGTGGCAAGTTCTTCCATTGGGCCCTACGGATGCTACACAATTCCATTCCCCTTATAGCACGCTGAGTAGCAGGGCTGGAAATCCATTATTCATAGATCTACGGGACTTGATAAAATTAGGTCTGATCCAAAAGGATGAAATAAAGCACTTAAAAAGTAAGGCATCGCCAACGATAAATTTTGCTGAAGTAGTGTTGGCAAAATACCAACTATTGGAACATGCCTATAATCGTTTGCCTGCTCATAAAGAATTTGAATTTTCCGATTTTATAGATCGCGAATCGAAATGGTTAAATGACTATGCCCTTTTTAAGGTGTTAAAAAATAAAAATGGAAATAAACCGTGGTATGAATGGCCAAAGCATTACAAGCATCGCGAAAGTGCTGCGCTGACCAATTTTGCAGATGAATTTAGAGATGAATTACAACAAGAAAAGTGGTTCCAATTTCTATTTTTCAAACAGTGGAATGGCTTAAGAAAATATGCCCGGGATTATGGCATCAGACTTATTGGTGATATTCCATTTTACGTAGCCTACGATTCAGCAGATGTGTGGGTGAATCCACACTATTTTTCTTTAGGGCCAGAGGGAGATATGAAATATGTTGCAGGAGTACCTCCCGACTATTTTAATGCCGAAGGCCAATTATGGGGAATGCCAACTTTTAATTGGGAATCTCTTCAACATGATGGATACCAATGGTGGATCGATCGGCTAGCACACAACTGTTCGTTGTTCGATATTTTGCGATTGGATCATTTTAGAGCATTTTCATCTTATTGGGAGGTTCCTATTCAAGAGAACTCCGCAAAGAATGGAAAATGGTTGGCAGGGCCTGGTGAGGCTTTGTTTGAGCAAGTTAAGATCAATCTGGAAAATATGCCCTTTATCGTGGAGGATCTCGGTGACGTCGATGCCGCTGTATATGATCTTCGAGATCGATTTAAATTTCCCGGTATGGCGGTATTGCAATTTGCCTTTGGCGAGGATATGTCCCGATCACCTCACATTCCACATCAGTATCGCAGAAATTCAGTTGCCTACACCGGTACACATGATAATAATACTACATTTTCCTGGTACAATCAGGACCTAAGTCTATCGAGCAAAATAAATATGAAAAACTATTTTGGGAAAATAGTGAATAGTGAGCATGTAAATGATGTCCTTATTCGCTCAATTTATGCCTCTGTTGCGGATAAGGTTATAGTGCCGATGCAGGACATTTTAAATCTTGATGGATCATGTCGTATGAATAGGCCAGCCAGTACTGCTGGTAACTGGCTGTGGCGTATGCAGAAAAGAGCATTTACATCAAGAGTTCAAGACAAACTACTTAATTACAATAGATTATATAATCGTTAAACACAAAGATGGAAACAAAAATTTATACCGGAAATCCTTACCCTTTAGGAGCAACCTACGATGGGGAAGGAGTGAACTTTGCACTCTGCTCCGAACACGCTGAGTCTGTTGAACTTTATCTCTATGATAGTTCAGATGAGCGAGAAATCGCTAAATTTAAAATTACGGAGAAAACACATCAAGTGTGGCATATCTATATTTCTGGAATAAAACCTGGACAACTTTACGGTTATCGCGTACATGGTCCTTATGACCCATCAAACGGACATCGCTTCAACCCAAATAAATTATTGATCGATCCATATGCAAAAGCAATTTCAGGAACTGTTAAATGGAATGATGCTTTATTTGCCTACACAATAGGAGATGATGATTTAAGCATGGATTCAACTGATAGTGCTCCCTTTATTCCTAAAGCTGTTGTTACAAACGATAAATTTGACTGGGGTAGCGATAAGCCACCCCACATTCCTATGCATAAGAGTGTGATTTATGAAACACACGTTAAAGGCTTTACAGCGATGCACCCCGATATTCCGGAAGAAATAAGGGGAACTTATGCCGCAATGGGCCATCCCGTTGCAATAAATTACCTGAAAGAATTGGGTGTTACAGCGGTAGAATTATTACCAATACATCATTTTTTGACTGACCGTCATCTAAAGGATAAGGGGCTCAGCAACTATTGGGGTTATAACAGCATCGGTTTTTTTGCACCAGATGTGCGCTATTCAGCTTCAGGCTCCCATGGAGAGCAGGTTTCCGAATTCAAAGAGATGGTTAAAGCGCTCCATGAGGCAGGGATAGAAGTTATTTTGGATGTTGTTTACAATCATACTGGAGAAGGTAACGAAATGGGACCAACACTCTCTTTTAGAGGTATTGACAATGCATCTTATTATCGGTTAGCTGACGACCCTCGTTATTATATGGACTTTACCGGAACCGGCAATACACTAAATACGCGCCAACCAAACGTATTAAGGATGATTATGGATAGTCTACGTTATTGGGTTCAAGAAATGCATGTCGATGGATTTCGATTCGACCTGGCTTCAGCATTGGCGCGTGAACTGCACGAAGTCGACAAATTGAGCTCTTTTTTCGATGTGATCCATCAAGATCCAATCATCTCGCAGGTTAAACTCATTGCCGAACCATGGGATATCGGAGAAGGGGGATATCAAGTTGGCGAGTTCCCCCCCGGCTGGGCCGAATGGAATGGAAAGTATCGCGACTGTATCCGTGATTACTGGATTGGAGCAGACAGCATGATTGCCGAATTCGCCAACCGACTTACCGGTTCTTCTGATTTATACCGTGGCGACAACCGTACCCCTTCGGCCAGCGTCAATTTTATTACGGCACATGATGGATTTACGCTTCAAGATCTCGTATCCTATAATGAAAAGCACAATGAGGCAAATGGTGAGGACAATCAGGATGGAGAGAGCCATAACCGTTCTTGGAACTGTGGTTTCGAAGGACCGACAGATGATCCCGCGATTAATAGCTTGCGGGAGAAACAGAAACGAAATATGCTGACAACATTGTTTCTTTCTCAGGGGGTGCCCATGCTTGTGGCTGGTGATGAATTTGGCAGAACGCAGCAGGGAAACAACAATGCATATTGTCAGGACAATGAAATTTCTTGGTTGGATTGGACTAAAATGGATGAAAGTCAATTGGATTTCACCAGGAAATTAATCCGTCTTCGTCGCGAACATCCTGTATTCTGTCGCCGAAAATGGTTTCAAGGATTGCCTATTCGCGGTACGGCTGTTGAGGATATTGTATGGTTTTTACCTGATGCATCCGAGATGGACGACCATCATTGGCAGGAAGATCATGCTCGTTCACTTGCTGTATATTTAAATGGTCAAGGAATTAGATCAGTTGATAACGACGGAAAGAAAATCGTGGATGCAAGCTTTTACCTGTTATTTAATGCGTATTGGGAAGATGTGTCATATCAACTTCCAAATGAAAATTATGGAGCTGGATGGATTAAGATCTTAGATACGAATAATGATACGATAGAAAATTTTGGAGAGTTTGCTGCGGGGGATACCGTCTTGGTTCCATCACGTTCCATACTGTTATTTCAATCCCAATAATAGACTGAAGAGTGTATGAGTAAGACCGAAATTAAGCATGTAGGCGTTCGTTTTGAAGGCGAATCATGTCAAATTAGCGTATGGGCACCAAAAGCAAAAATTGTGATTTGCCGATTGCATGACAAAACCTTGGAAATACCCTTAAAACCACAAAAATATGGCTATTGGTATGCAGAGAGTACGTTAATAGCTCCTGGAGATCGGTATAAGATCGATGTGGACGGAAAAGAATTCCCAGACCCGGCTTCACTTTCCCAGCCTGAAGGTGTGCATGGTCCATCAGCAGTAATGGATCTCCGATTTAATTGGACTGATCAGGACTATCAGCCCCCTAAAAATTCGGAATTCGTGATCTACGAGATTCACGTCGGAACATTCACTTCATCGCACGACTTTGACGGTGTCATAAGAAAAATTCCGCACCTGAAGGATTTGGGTATAACTGCGATAGAGATTATGCCTATCGCACAGTTTCCAGGAGGGAGGAACTGGGGATATGATGGGGTTTTCCCATTTGCAGTACAGCACTCCTATGGTGGAGCCTCGGAATTTCAACGGCTAGTGAATGCATTCCATGCAGCTAATATCGCTGTCATTTTGGATGTGGTCTATAACCATATCGGACCCGAAGGAAATTATTTTTCGAATTACGGACCATATTTCACTGACAAATACCATACCCCATGGGGTGATGCTCTTAATTATGATGATCGTTTCTGTCATGGGCAGCGCGATTTTGTAGTCAATAACGTCCGTATGTGGTTTGAAGACTTTCATATTGACGCTCTTCGACTCGATGCGGTGCATGCGATTAAAGATTTCGGAGCGATCCACATCCTTCAGGAAATCCGAAAAGAAACGGACCAAATTATCAGCAAGTCGGGTAAAAATCGCTTTTTATTCATTGAGTGTGACCTCAATGATAGGCGATTCTTAGATCCACTGACAAAAAACGGCTATAATATGGATGCACAGTGGCTAGATGAGTTTCATCATGCCTTAAGAGTTTCGGTGGGCGAGCCAAAAAAGGGTTATTATGAGGAATTTAATGGATTGAATGATCTGGCAAAAGCGTATGAGAAAGCCTATGTTTTCGATGGCAATTACTCTTCCCACCGGGAAAAGTTCTTCGGAACAGACAGTTTTGGTCTTGAAGGGTATCGCTTCATCGTTTTTTGCCAAAATCATGATCAGATCGGTAATAGAATGCTAGGAGACCGCGCTGTGACGATTTATTCTGCAGCAATAGCGCGTCTCATGGCTTTTTCCGTGTTTATGTCTCCCTACATTCCCTTACTATTTATGGGCGAAGAATGGGGGACAGAAAAACCTTTTCCATATTTTATAAGTCATGGCGATCCTGAGCTTGTTGAACAAGTTAGGGAAGGTCGTAAGAAAGAGTTTGATGATTTTTTTACGACTTCCAAAGTCCCAGATCCACAGAGTGAAAGTGTATTCGAAGAGGCGGTATTGGATTGGGAAGAGCTCAATAGCGAACCATATCGACAACGTTTATGGTATTACAAATCCTTAATAGCATTGCGAAAAACGAACCCTTTGCTGAAAGATATACAGCGGAATGAGTTGACGGTCAAATGCATCGAAGATAAAAAAATACTTCTGCTTCGGGTGAGAAAAAAGGAGCGAGCTATCGTCGTAATCATGAACTTCTCCGACCGTGTACAACACGTAAATTTACCCGAAGATTTCAAGTGGCGATTGATATTTGATACTCATGAAACGCAAGCTGAACTTATTGTTGATACGAATGAGCACACAATTATAGCCTATTCCTTATCACCGTGGTGTGGGTATGTTTTTAGTTCTCAATAGGTTATTTTAAAGATTACAGTGCTTATCTGAGCGAATAAAGGCGATGCAAAGATAATCACAAATTTCAAACAAAGTAGTTAATACCGTTGTTTACTATAAAAGACGGCTTGTCCAGCCATGAAGAAAGTTTAAAAGCTAGGTCCTTTCCAACCTAGCTTTTTCTCGTTTTAGCGGTTATCGTCCTATTTAACCATAATTGCTTAAACAGTTTGACAATAGTCTAATCAGTTATTCGTAGTTGTTTTTTTACATATTAGCCTGGGATATGACAGGTTTGAAGAGGGATGCTAGATTTAATATGGTATTGTAGGGCAGTTATCCTTCTCGGGAATTTCCTGTTAATAGTAAACTAAAAAATTAAATATTCGTAAGATAAGCCTCAATTGGAGTTTCATAACCTTAAAAAGCCACTTTGCTTGATAAAGCTTGCCGCTCAGATATATCAATAAGAAATGATCTATCTAATGATGTAATTTTAAGACCGAACCGATCGATCCAAGAAATGAAATCCCGAATATCTTTAAGAGCAGCAAGCAATAGTAATAGCGAAAATCTAGCATTTATATTATAAATAAAACAAACGATTACTTGGTTGGAAGAGTTCCTACAGGGAATATCCAATATTTTTACTGGGATTAGCGTGAGTAGTTAGTCTTTGCTTTCACAAGTTTTAACTCAATTAAAAATGTGTAAACCCATAAATCGACTATAATGAAAAAAAAAGAATCAAAAACGGAAAAGGTTGAAGCAGTTGATAATCAAAAAGTCAGCGCACTGAGACCTCATACCGCTGATGCTACAGGTCAAGAGATGACAACGGATCAGGGAGTCAAAATTAATGATGATCAAAATTCGTTACGCGCAGGTGATCGAGGTGCAACGCTCTTAGAGGATTTTATTCTACGGGAAAAGATCACCCATTTCGACCACGAACGCATTCCCGAGCGTGTTGTGCATGCTAGGGGGTCTGGTGCACATGGTGTTTTTAAATTATATAAGCCTTTAAGTGAGTTAACAAAAGCAGGCTTTTTGAACAATACCGAAATAGAAACACCCGTGTTCGTTCGTTTCTCAACAGTTGCTGGATCAAGGGGCTCAACAGATTTGGCACGCGATGTACGTGGTTTTGCAGTCAAATTTTATACTGAAGAAGGTAATTTCGATTTGGTCGGTAACAATATGCCGGTATTCTTCATTCAGGATGCCATGAAATTCCCAGATCTTGTCCATGCGGTCAAACCCGAACCTGATAATGAAATTCCACAGGCTGCGTCGGCCCACGATACGTTTTGGGACTTTATTTCTTTGATGCCCGAGTCGACACATATGATCATGTGGCTAATGAGCGATCGTGCCATACCTCGTAGCTATCGGATGATGGAGGGCTTTGGAGTGCATACTTTTCGATTTATCAATGCCCGTGGAGAATCAAATTTTGTTAAATTTCATTGGAAACCAATGCTTGGGGTTCATTCTGTTGCATGGGATGAGGCTCAAAATATTTCTGGTAAAGATCCCGATTTTCACCGGAGGGACCTTTGGGAAGCTATTGAAAGTGGTGCCTTTCCTGAATGGGAGCTTGGCGTACAAATCATCCCTGAAGCTGACGAATTTAAGTATGAATTTGACCTGTTGGATTCGACAAAGCTTGTTCCTGAAGAACTTGTACCTGTTTTGCCCATAGGTAAAATGACATTGAATCGAAACCCAGATAATTTCTTCGCTGAAACAGAGCAGGTTGCCTTCCATATTGGCAACATTGTACCCGGAATTGATTTTACGAATGACCCACTCTTACAGGGGCGTTTATTCTCCTATACAGATACCCAGTTGATTCGCCTAGGAGGTCCCAATTTTCACGAAATTCCGATTAACAGACCTATTAGTCCATCTCACAATAACCAACGTGATGGATTTATGCGTCAACGAATCGACCGCGGGAAGACAAGTTATGGACCAAATTCGTTAGGGGATAATTATCCGCTGCAAGTTAAGGAAGAAGCAGGAGGATTTAAGAGCTACCAAGAGCGTATTGATGCGAGAAAAGTTCGTGCGCGAAGTGATAGCTTCCGAGACCATTTCAGCCAGGCACGATTATTTTATAATAGTCAATCTGAGCCGGAGAGAAACCACATGGTCGATGCGTTCAGTTTCGAATTGGGAAAAGTAAAATCGGTTGCCGTAAGACAACGAATGGTTGGTATATTATCTTTGGTTGATAAGAGCCTAGCGGGCGAAGTAGCCGCCGCTCTTGGGCTGGGGGTACAGGAAAAGCTCGAAACTCCGATCAATAGAAGTCTCCCAGCAGATGCAAATCCTTCCGACTATGAGCCTATTGAAGTTAAAGTAAAGTTAAAAAAATCGGCCGCGTTAAGTATGGAAAATACTGTTAAAGATACGATTACAAGCCGAAAAATCGCAGTCCTTGCTGCTGATGGTGTAGACGCAAGTTCGCTTAAAATTGTGATAGATGCTATTCGAGCAGAAGGAGGAATCGTTCATGTAATCTCTCCAAAGTTAGGGCAAATTACAAGTTCAGATCATAAGCCGATCCAAGTTGAGGAAAGCTTCTTGACGGCAGCATCCGTACTGTATGACGGCATATATGTGCCTGGAGGGAAGGCTAGCGTGAACAAATTACAATCAAATGCGGATGCAGTTCATTTTCTAAATGAAGCTTTCAAGCACTGTAAAGCTATCGCCGCGGATTCGGAGGCCCGTCCAGTTTTGGATGCTACTTATTTTTTCAGTAATGCGCCAGAATTTGACGGAGGTTCTACCTTGGATGAAGGTATAATCATCGAAAATGATTTGAAGTCTTTAACTGATAAATTTATTAAGGCAATTGGCAGACACCGGTTTTGGGAGCGGGAAAAAAAACGTAAGGTTCCAGCATAGTCTTAAAATAAATAGCCCGCTTATGCGGGCTATTTATTTTAAGACAGTTTCATTTTGTAAAAGGGCCACTGCGGTATCGTTACCCTGTTGCGCAGCTAAGTCAAGTACAGATAGCCCACGCGTGTCAAGCAAACTTGTGTTTGCACCGTGCTGAAGCAAAAGTTGAAGAACTTCGTTTCGGCCAAACATGGCCGCAAACATGAGCGCTGTGCCGCCGTTACCATGCTGTAAATTTAAATTTGCACCATAACTAATCAATAGTGTAGCAATATCGTAATAGCCTTTAAAAGCGACCCCCATGAGCGCTGTATTTCCACCATTGTCCTGAGCATTCACATCGGCACCAGCTTCCAATAATAATTTGGCCGCGGCGAGTTTATTATTATAGCAGGCAATTATCAATGCTGTATAGCCTTTGCCGTCGCGAGTATTGACATCAGTCTGCTGATCGATCAATTCACGTAGAACTTCGATATTGCCTAAGCGAGCGGCGTGTATCATAACTTCTGAATTTTGTATCATAGTGGATAAGTTTTTGTTTCAAGTTTATTGAAATTGATTGGTGCCTTACAACGTTTTTTCTTAGTCTGAACAATGCTGTAGGATAAAATGTTTGCCGACAATTTAATTTTTATTTAAATAAACTACCATGCTTGCTGTGTGGCAGTTCAAAGAAAAAGCCGAACCAGGACGTGTTCGGCTTTCAAAATCTTCAGCTTACTCTATCACGCTAGGCGGCACCGCGAATAACGCGTAGCAGTACAACAATAATAGCAATAACTAATAGTACGTGGATGATATTTCCTGTAGCATATCCTCCGAAAAAGCTAATTGCCCAAATGATTACTAAAATAACAGCGATGATGTACAATAAATTTCCCATAATTTTTGATTTGTTTTTTCCAGTAGAACATCATTCGCATACGTATAGTTTGTTTTGATAAATTATTTTAGATCGATTTAAGTGTTCAGTTTATGATACGGTTGGCACATTCTTCTGTCTAAACTAAATCGTTAAGGTGCATTGTCAACGTATTTCTAACATTTTAATAGTATATAAATACCTTATTATCTTTTTTTAATCGTGCTCATTTTTTGATTGCCATTTAAATTATATGGAATATATGTGTTGAAGCTTGCCAATTAGGCTTGGAAGAGTTGGAAAACGTATTTCTACTCGGAGCAATGTGATTTCTCGTTCAAGCAAAAAAGGGTTTAAAGTGTAGCACTCTTCTTGTTACTCTAAGCTTGTAAAACCATTTTAAACAATCAGTTGAACAAAGAAAGAGGATAAGTTATGAACAATTACAATTTAAACGTACTCATTAACGAAAAAAGAAGTTTGCTTAATCATTTTGCTGCCAAATTTACAGCTGATCCGGATGAAAAGGAAGATCTGATACAAGAGACATGGATTAGAGCATTGAAGTCAATAGATGAATTTGTACAACATCCAAAATTGATGAGCTGGTTATATGTTATTATGAAGCATACGTACATCAATAAGTATCGAAAAGCAAAACGAATTACTGAAATTCAAGATCAGTACGTCGTTTTAGAAAGTACAAATACAACTGAACATAATAAAGGAATAAATAAATTCATGGCTGAAGATATTGAAAAAGCGATGACGAGCTTAACTTCAGATAATTATGAAATTTTCCGCCTGTTTTTGGACGGTTATAAATATCACGAAATCGCATCGTATTTTGATATGCCAGAAGGTACTGTTAAAACTAGAATACACATGGTGCGTAAAAAACTCCAAAAACAGCTTAAAGTGTATAGGATGAACTAGCAGTCCCCAGTAGATTACATATCAGCGAGTCAATACCTGATTTGCTGATATGCATTACTGAAAAACTACATACTTTCTAGATCAACCAACACATTGCTCACAGATCCAATGGTCTTTGATACTATTGCTCTAATCTTTCTACCGATTAAACGGGTGTAGAGTCTTTAAAAGGTCTAAATTCAAGTATAATAACCTCCCTTAATTCATAGTGTTACGGACGCCTTAACGGCCTTAACTGGTCGAAAGGTATGCTGAAAAGTGCTAACAAAATGATACCCTTTCCAAAATTAATATTAATCATTTTCCGTAGAAGCAAATGAAAATTTAACCGACTTTTGCGGATAAGCCTCCATGCTTTTGCGACTTGTGTTTTTAATGATGGTTTTTAGGCTAACACGGTCACCCAATTTATAGTAAGTTTCTACGGTCTGATAATCCAGTAGGTAAGGGCCGCAAAAATAGTTTCCATTGTCATCTTTCTCTATAACTCCCTGATAAAGCCCTTCTTTTGTCTCTTTTGGCATATTTATTTGATTTGAATCACAAAGGTAGCAAGAGTATTTGAAGAATATCATAGGAAAAATAAAATTAGATTATATTAGGGGAAAAGAGTGTCATTTCCTTGATTGTTTCCACAGAAATCGTCTTCATTGAGTTCTAAATCCAAAGAAAGAAATGTAGTGCGGTTAGAGAGTGATTTCGTCTAAAAGAGTCCATTGAAAACCGAAAATATAGCATTGTTTTTCTCGCTATATTTCTATAAATTCACCACATAAAAAGAAAAGAACGAATCAAAATAAACCAAAATAATGAATGAGTTAGAAAGTTATTTCCGAAATAATGATGCAAAATTGATTAATAAATGGATGCATTATTTTGATATATACGACAGACATTTCAGTCGTTTCAAAGGCAAAGATATCGTCGTTTTAGAAGTGGGCGTTTTTCAGGGAGGAAGCCTTCAGATGTGGAAAAACTACTTTGGTGATCGCGCGAAAATATACGGTATTGACATCAACCCACACTGTAAGGAACTTGAAGAACAGAATGTGGAGATATTTATTGGCTCACAGTCTGACCGAAAATTTCTGCGTCAGGTAAAAGAATCTATTCCACCGATCGATATTTTAATCGATGATGGCGGCCATACCATGAAACAGCAGATTGTGACTTTTGAAGAGCTTTTTGATCATGTAAAAGATACCGGAGTATACCTGTGCGAAGATTTGCACACATCTTATCAAGTGTTTTACGGTGGAGGCCATAAAAGGAATGGAACTTTTATTGAATATAGTAAGAATTTCATCGATTACATCAACGCTTATCATTCAGAGCAACGTGGGTTGAAAGTAAACGGATTTACACGTTCGGTAAGCTCACTTCATTATTACGACAGTATCTTGGTTGTGGAGAAGCTCCGAAGAGATGAGGCACCAATACATATGAAAACAGGAAAGGCAACTGTAAAGGATTTCAATGCAGCCCCCACAGGAATTGATGGGTTAAAATGGAAAGTTAAAAAGCCTGCCTTGACGATGATCAATAAGTTGCTTCGTTTTTTTCGTATCGGTGGTTTTATGTGGCGCTAGGAATGCAAAAGAGCTAAAAAAAGGCGGATCAATGTAAATTGATCCGCCTTGTGGGTAAGTAATCGGGCTCGAACCGACGACCCCTAGAACCACAATCTAGTGCTCTAACCAACTGAGCTATACCTACCGTGATTTTGATGTCACAAAAGTAGTATTATACCTGATATTTTCCAAATGTTTTTTAAACTTTTTAATTAAACAATTGTCTATCAAAAGATAGAATTTTTATTTTTACCAAGTTGGCGAATTTTACGGTAGGATTTAGATAATATTTCGAGGTTAAATAGATAGATAGGCAACTTGGTCTTTAATTTGTACAGGATAATTTATGGGAAAATTTTTAAAATTTTTAATTGTCGCGGCCATTTTGGCAGTGGGCGCTTGGTTTATCTACAATAAATACAATAGCGGTCCGTTGGTGGAAAGTAAGCATCAGTTATTAGTGGATCGTATTGAGGCTATGGGGAAATTAGAATTGGTAAAATATCGTTATAGTGATGTTGTAGAACATAAGAATGTCAATACATTTTTACCTGATGCAAGTGTATTATTAATTGTCAAAGCGGATGCTGTAGGTTGTGTAAATCTGACGAAACTTACTCCAGAAGATATTGAAGTGATTGGAGATTCAGTTGCTATCAGGTTACCGGCTCCAGAAATTTGCTATATTAAAATCGATCATGAGGCGTCCAGGGTATATGATACCAAAATGGCCTTTATGAGAGAAGCCGAACTTGTAGACGAAGCGTATAAAGCTGCAGAAAAGGCGGTTGCAGATGACGTTAAAAAATCAGATATTCTTCAGCAAACCAAAGCGAACGCCAATACGGTTTTTAAACCACTCCTGCAGGGTTTGGGATTCTCGAAGATCAATCTGACTTTCAAATAAATCTAATTAAGAGAGCTAGAAATGTTGAATTGATCTAGCTCTCCGCTAATGAATTGATTACGTGTTCTTCCAATAAAAGAAATTGATGGTTATTCAAATTTGACTGGAATGACTGTAGCGAATTCTTATTCGTTTTTATCTCGTCGTCGATGTGTCTGGCTGAGGGGTCGGTGGTATTTCTCCTCTAGACTGCGCAGAGGTGGTGTCACGATATTGTATCGTTGTAGTATCATTTGGGACAGAGTCCCGCATCAGCTCTTTTGATTTCTCATCATCGGTCTTCGCGCTGTTACATCCGTAGGCGGCAAAACAAACCAACCCAACGGCAATTAATTTTGTTAAATTTCTCATATGTACTTTATTATTTAATGGTAGTATGCAGTGGCATACGCTTAACTGGAGAACAATGTTCAAATTGAAAGTGTTTCGAATTTAATTTATCTATTGTTATAGGAAAGAGGGGTGCGCTTATTTATTGTTGAAAAAATAGAATTCTATAGAACTTTATAAAGTTGAAGGCTGTTCCTTTATGCATACCTGAAACAAATTTGGTCCTGCATATGAAATTAATGTATCATACTATATTAATTATAAAAAATAAACGAAAAAGATATGGCAACAAAGAACGAAAATCGCGTAGTCGGAACAGAAATGGAGAAGAAGAAAAAAGTTAAATTAGGCGTGAATGGCGAAGTAATACGGGATGTAAATGATAAGGATCAAGGCGATGCAGAGGCTGGGGTAGACCCCCAGGTCGATCAACTTAACGATATGCCGAACGATCCTACTGATAGGCCTAAGGAAAGTAAGAAATAAAGAAGACCCGCCATTCAGCGGGTCTTTTTTCTCTTCAGCGCTATTCATTTATAATAACACTATTTTTTTTCATGCTTATCAATGGCTTTGATCAACTCATCTTTAGTCATATCATGACGTCCAGTTATTTCCATTTTCTTTGCCATTTCTAAGAGTTCGGCTTTTGTTTTATCTAAGCGGTCATTTCGCGAACTTTTGGACATAGAAGCTGTCTTTCCATTTGCTGTAACTGATTTCTTTCCTTTTTCGGTGGCTTTTGCCTGCGACTGCCCTTTAGCATTCGTACCACTTGAACTTTTTGTCGTATTCATAATGTCCTTGTTTATTGTGATTTATATACTGAACACCTTGCAGCATATAATGGTTGACTGTTTAAGTACGCTATCGGATCGTACTATTACGCTTTGTTCTTTCTATCCCTAGCAAATTCTTTAATGATCGCTTTATTGAAGACTGGCAGATCATCTGGTGTGCGGCTTGTAATAAGTTTATCGTCAACTACCACCTCGCTGTCCTCCCATAAGGCGCCTGCGTTAATAAGGTCCATTTGAATGGCTGCAACAGAGGTAATCTTTTTATCACGTACCAAATCTGCATTAATCAACAATTGTGGACCGTGGCAAATTGCTGCAATCGGTTTGTCCCGTTCCCAAAACGCGTTGATCAATGCAATCGCTGTTTTATTCGTCCTCAATTTATCGGGACTTATTACTCCTCCCGGAAGAAGTAATGCATCGTATCGATCCTCCTCTGCTTCTTGGAGAGCGACGTCGACTGGATAATCTTTTGACCATTCATCTCCACTTTTTGCTCTAACTTTTCCATCAACAGGCGATATGATGTCCGTCTTTGCGCCCGCATTTTCCAGCGCCTCTTTAGGGCTTGTTAATTCAATTTCTTCAAAACCATCCGCAACCAATATGGCGATCCGTTTATTCTTTAAATTTTCCATGTAATTAAATTTTACTGATATCCTTATTTACTTCTATATAACTGATTCAAATCATCTAAAGTTTGAAATAAGATAATTTAAACTTGAACAATTAGGCTATTCGCTTCTTAAGTTCCATTATAAGATTTAAACCCTCAATCTGAAGGTAATCAATGAATAATTCATCCCACTAAATATCGATAAGAGCGTAAGCAATATCGTTTCCATGATGCGCTTTTAGTACGGGTACCGCTACATTGTAAATGGGTATTCCGGTGGGCGATAGGGCTTTGAATTTTCCAGCATGTGCGTGGCCGTGGAAGGCGGCGCTAACATTACGACGTTGTAGTGGCTCCATTAGATGTGTAGAGCCTAAAAATGGATAGATTTGTTCCGGTTCTCCTAAAACCGTCTCTGCGATAGGTGCATAATGAAGCAAAGCTACTTTTTTTATAGCCGCCATGTTCTTGCTCAAGCCGTGCCAACGCGCGGTCCAAGAGCAAAGACTCATTGACAGCTTCCTGAACAAAACTTTTCATGGCATCTTCGCCAAACATTGATAGCATGTAGCGGTCAAATCCACCACCAAAACCTTTCACCCCGGCAAATCCAATGTTTTCGACTACAATGGCTTCTCCATCAAGAACTGTAATTTTATTGTCAATCAAAATCTGGCGGATCTGTTTATGCCGTCCTTTTTCATAATCGTGGTTACCTAATACTGCGAGCACCGGAATTTTTACGTACTGCAGTTCTGAGGCAAGTAACTCAGCTTCTTCCTCATCGCCAGTGTCGGTTAAATCACCACATAATAGTAGGACTTTGGCCTTCTCTGAAATTTCTTCAAAAGCTATTTTCCATTTTCCCTGCTGATTTACATTCATATGTATATCGCCCAAGGCTGCTATCGTTGTTTTGGTCATATCAAACAGTTTTTATAGTATAAGATTTATAGTCCCATTCTTTAATGTCGATCTCGTATTGTGTCTGATCAATTAGCGGCCCCAAGCATACTTTTTCAAGGCATGGAGGTAGTTCATACTGATCCGATGCGCGTAGGAGAAGCTCGTCGAATAGTTCTTTTGGGATTATGTCGCGATAATCATGTGGATACGTAAATTGAAAAATCAGTATTTGTGCAAGCAATAGATGCCAGTGCTGATCCATTCGCACCAATAAATGATTCCAATCAAGTTTGTTTCCGTATTTTAAAAAAATGTGATTGATATCAGCACTATCGTGTCGCTCTCTATTCTGTACATACAGCTTACACCAGACCAACTCTTCTGCTGGTATGTAGCGTACTTTTGTGTCAAAAAGAATTCCTTCTGGCCCTCGGTCAAACCAATCCTGCTGCACTGTACAATAGTGATTGACGCTATCAAAAATGATATCGATAAAGTAAGGATCTTTGTAGATCTTAGCCAGCCACCTAACATCGGTCAATTCGGTTTGATAGCCGTTGGCAGCAAAATGCTTAAGAATTTTTGGATATTCACTGCTTTTACAAAATATATCGAGATCTTTTGTTGGCCTTATTATTCCCGTGTAGTGGAACATCGCTAGTGCTCCGCCTACCATAAATTGGCTATCACTCTGCTGCAAAAGTTGAAGGGTGTCCTGGAAGAAGTTAAGGCAATCTTCAGGTAAATTATCTAAATGAATCATGGAGTCTGCTTTTTTTTATGAACAGCGAACTAAATCGAGTGGTTTGGCGATCAGTGTTTAAAGCGTATTAGGCACATCAGTAATAAGTAGAAGTACTCAATTTGAAAATCACTACCGCTGAGATGCCTCCTGCATACGTTCTACCTAAGAAGTATACGTAAAAAGTATATACATTGAATATTATTCAGGTGGATGATAACCACCGCATAACGAAACAACAGAAGGTTAAACTATCAAATAGAAGATAATGGTAAAATACATGTATTTGGCAATTTTAATTGCAGCTGTGTCAACCGCATGCGGTGAGGCTAACAAGCATAGCGAAGTAGAATCTAAAACCGACACAATAACCCAAAAAAGCGGCCTTCCATTGGACAACATCCATCGAAGCCGATCGCAGGATATGACCAAGGATAATGAGCAAAGTAAGGAACAGGGTGTTCCTTTGGATAACCTGCACAGGGACAAGCCCGCGGACTAGAAGTATCTCGCCAATAATTTACATGGTGACTTGGCAGCGAACCCAATCAAACCCATAATAAAAAAAAAGAAATAAGAAGTATGCTAACTATTAAGGGCGCGATCAATCGCACCGTACTTAAGCTAAGTTTGTTGATTCAACTTAGCTTATTCATTTCTACATTGTACGCGCAAAAAGTTGATTCCGTTTTAAGAACCAAGGATTCGATCGCTTTAATCGATTCATTACCCGAAAACCCAGTCGCCTCGGCCAAAAATTTGCTCGAAAAATGGCGTATTGAGGTCGACCATTCTTATGTCGAATTTGATAGCGTGAAACGGAGAGTAGCTTGGCAAAGAACAAACAATGAGTTGGTTGTGCCAAATCAAGTACAGCAGTACATCCAAGGTGTTGAACCCTCGTTGCTTTCTTTACAGAAGAAAGTCGATATGCTGCAAAAACAGACGGTGCCTCAGGATTCTACTGGAATTTCTTGGCGCGCAGTTCAAGATAGTGCGGCTACTTTAGGGCGGGATATTGAATTACTTCTGTTAGACATGAAGGATCTTAGCGACAAAGCCCAGCAGCAAGAGAAGGTGTTCCAGGCAGCTTCAGGTATTACCACTTGGCTTCATTGGAAACATATTATACAAAAGAATCTTGAACAAGATGGCTTCTCGCAGAGTTATTATGACACTGGATGGGACGGCCGCGTTCTACTTATCATATTCAGCTTTGCCTATTTTTATTGGTTATATCAGATGCGGAGAAGCGCAGTAGGCGCGGATGAAGATTTACCGTTACATCGCAATCAACCATGGTGGATTCCAATTCTGAAATTTGCAGTCTTCTTTCTCATTCTACTACCCTTGACCTCGCTTAGAATTCCAGTGTTTGTGCTGGAAATGACCTATCTACTTGTGTTTGGATTTTTATACATACTCATACGTGCCGCGTTGTCGGATATACAAGTTAAAGTCATGCAGTGCATTTTCTTTTACTATACTGCAGTTTTGGTCAGCAATTTAATTTTAGACGCAGATTGGATTTCACGGACCATTGTTATCATTGTTAACTTGATGGGACTCCGTCTACTCTGGGGGCTACGGTGGAATACTGACGGAAAAACACCATTTAATCACCTAGGATCAACAGTACGGTGGTTATTACTGTTTTTTTGTGTCGTAGCGATTATATGTAATATTTTCGGTTTCCTAAATTTAGCGCGCACAGTCAATATCGCAGGTGCTGTAGGATTGTTGCAAACATTATCGATGCGCGCATTTCGTGATATGCTCGCTCATGATGTGGTTAATTCTTATGAAAATTCAAAGAAAGACCAATTTATAAATCGTTTTGATAAGCATAAAATGATTGCGGCACTGCACCGAATAACTGGATTTTTTTCTTTTATATTAACCATTATCATCTGGGCTAACACGCTGCATATTACGAGTGAGCTGCGCCGGTTAGGTGACCGGCTTTTGAATAGCACGCATACCATCGGCAGTGTCAACTATACGTATGGTGATGTTGTTTTAGCCTTTGTAGTAATATGGACCGCAAACTGGATTCAAAAGAATTTAAAAGATCTTCTTGATCGGCCGACTTCAAAAGCAAATCAGCGTCCTAATGCATTGTTGCCGCTCGTGCGCGTCGTAATTTTCATTATTGGGTTTCTTATCGGAATACGTATCCTGGGCTTGGGTGTTGACAAACTGACTGTGATTATAGGCGCATTGAGCGTTGGTATAGGCTTAGGCTTGCAAAATATAATTAACAATTTCGTCTCGGGCGTTATCTTAGTATTTGAGCGGCCATTTAAGGTTGGAGATTATGTCGAACTTGCAGACAAAAAAGGACAAGTCATGCAAGTCGGAATCCGATCTAGTACCTTATTGACCGATCAGGGTGCTCAAGTCATTATACCAAATGGTGATCTGCTCTCAGGCCGATTAGTCAATTGGACATTTGACGATTCTGATATCCGATTGAACCTCCAGCTAACGATCAATACAGCCCGAAATATCGAAGATTGGAAAAAATGGTTGAGAGATACTATTTCTTCTTTTGAGGAGATTGATCTCAGTCTTGATATAAAAATTTTAACGAAAGACATTACGGCAGACGCCTATGTAATTTCGGTTCAAGTAGGTTTGAAGAATGTGAAAAAAATCGAACGCTTTAGAAGCAGTTTTCTAGAGAAAGTTAGAGCCGAAGCCATCCGTTGTGATTCAAAAGTGACTTCGGCCTAATGGAGGCTATTTACTTCCAGATCGGTAATAAATCCAGCCCTGCAAATTTTCCAGTTCGTCACTATTTTTGAGATCTATCAGATTATTTATGCCTAATTTAGCGGATAATGCTCCAAATTCATCAATTTCGTGAACAGGATAAAATAGTGCATTTTCATTGGGCATGTCTACATTACCCTGCAGCCATTTATAGCCCGCAGCTCGCAGGTTGTCGATAAAAGTATCAGTGACTGCCTCCAAATAATGCATCATTTTATTGATCCAAATAAGCTCGTCATTAGTTCGCTCAGGATAATGCTCTGCTACATAATCTTGTATTAGTTGCTCGCCCTCTAAGTCCCAACCGTCGCGAATCATCGCCAAACCCATCGCTCTCACTTCCTCTTGATAAAAATCTTGGCCGTAAATCATATTGATATCCCCGGCTATAGGGCTCTCTTCAATTTTGGCTCGTAAGGCCATTTGTCTATTAAGTAGTTCGTGTACGTAGTCGAATGTTTGTTCCATAATACAGATACTTGGTTTTAATTTATTTATTAAGTGAACACAGGTCGAGAACTTAGGGTTTGTTTTAGAAGAGAATAAAAAATGATGATGCTTACATTTTGATGGATGGGGCATTTATTAGAGCGTATTTGTATTTACTCAACATTTTTTTATTAAAACATTTTTGGTGTGAAAGCTGTTTCTTCCAAAATCAGTTACTCAACTAAACTAAAACGAAAATACAGAAAGCTATGAAACAGTTGCTTTTGGTGGATGATCATACATTGGTGCGATCTGGTTTCCAACTAATATTAGAGGCACAACAAGACATCACTGTAATAGCAGGGGTCGAAAATGGTGAAAAAGCCATGGAATATCTAAACAGTTCATCGAAGCCTGATATCATTTTAACAGATATTCATATGGAGCAGATGGATGGCATTCAGCTCATTCAAGCAGTAAAGAAGAAATATGAGGATATAAAAATCATCGTTTTATCGATGGAAGATAATATTCACGTTGTCCAGGAAATTTTAAACCTCGGTGCCGATGGCTATTTGTCGAAAGATTCTAATGTGGAGGAAATTCTTTTTGGAATCCAGCAGGTTATCCGAGGTGAGCAATATATTAGTGCATCACTGAGTATTGATATTATTCGAAATTTATCAAAATATAGCCAGATGGATGTAGACCGAAGCGCAATAATGACCAGATATGATATTTCTGAACGGGAGTTATCCGTACTGGAATTGATTGCACAAGGGCATACGAATGCTGAAATAGCGGATCAGATCTATTTAAGCAAAAGGACGGTCGAAGGGCATAGGCAACAATTAATCGAGAAAACAGGATCCAAAAATACTGCAGGACTTGTCCGCTTTGGTTTTCAGAAAAAATTATTGAGCTAAGGTGGAGTGTTGTGCTAAAAAAGCGATGGGCTCATAGCCTTATAATATCGGCTTAAAGCAATAATTTCTATTTCAACGGCATGATTGAATTTTTATAATAGTTATAATTATTTTGCATTTGAAATGCATTTTATCTAAGTTTGGCGCGCAGTTATAGACTATTTGTAAATAAAAATCAATCATGAGCCAAAAATTTGAATATAATACGCGTTATCCTTCTGTTGAAGATCTAAAGATTAAAGCGAGGAAAAGGATTCCCCGATTTGCATTTGATTATTTGACCGGAGGAGCAAACGAAGAATTGAATCTCGCTAGAAATGAAAACGATTTTGATAACATTTTGTTAAAACCGCAATACCTATTAGCGAGCGATGAAATAGATCTTTCTGTCGAGTTGTTTGGTCGCCGTTATAGCGCGCCATTTGGTGTTTCGCCCATTGGACTTCAAGGACTGATGTGGCCGAATGCGCCGGAAATTCTTGCGAAAGCGGCTGCGGAAAATGATATTCCCTATATTTTGAGTACCGTATCAACAAGTAGTATTGAGCGTATTGCCGAAGTGTCAGATGGGAAAGCATGGTTTCAGCTCTATCATCCTACCGAGAATAAATTGCGAGATGATATTATTAAGCGTTTACAGGTTGTCGAATGTCCAGTATTGGTGGTATTGGTCGACGTACCGGCGTTCGGACTTCGGTATCGCGAAATAAAAAGTGGATTGTCCATGCCGCCTAAAATGAGCGTTTCGAATATTTTGCAAACATTCGCATGTCCAACTTGGGGTATTGAGACGCTAAGACATGGTATTCCTTCTTTCGCTACTTTAAAACCTTATATGGAAAAAGGTCTTGACTTGGCCCAATTGGGACAGTTTATGAATAAGACATTTACGGGTAAAGTTGATGTTGAAAAGATTAAAGCAATAAGGGATCTATGGAAAGGCCCATTGGTGCTGAAGGGAATCGCAACAGATGAAGATATGCAGGCTTCCATCGCATTGGGAGTTGATGGTGTGATTGTTTCAAATCATGGTGGACGACAGCTGGACGCAAGTGAGTCTTCGATCAATTCATTAATTCGTTTGGCTAGTAATCCCGAATATAAAAAGAATATAAAAATAATGTTGGACGGTGGGATTCGCTCGGGTGTTGATTTGGCGCGTGCTCACGCTGTCGGATCGGAATTCAATTTTATGGGAAGGCCTTTTATGTACGGTGTAGGCGCGTTAGGTGCAGCAGGTGGCAAACATACCATCAATATGTTCAAGACACATTTGTATCAGGTCATGAAGCAGTTGAGTCTTTCAAAGATAGCGGATTTTCCACAGCGTCTACAGTCTATTCTTTAACGCTCCTGTTCGTAAATATCATCAATCTAGCCTTGTAGTAGGCTTATGCCGATAATTTTTTTACAACTTTGCTTGTCGCTTATTCTTTTTATGTCATCTCAAAGTGCAAAAACCAAAAATCAACGCTTTACCAAATTTGGCGTCTTGACAGTGTTTGTTCAGTGCTTGTTCAGTGATCGTTCAGTGCTTGTTCAGTAATAACTGAATAAGCACTGAATGATCACTGTGAAATAATTGACGTAAAATTGTTGTTTGGTATAATTTGGTATTACTATGATTTAGTTTGCATTGCTTGCCGAAACAGGAAATTACGGCGATTATCAAAAATGGCATTAGTTAGGACTGTTTTCCACAAGGGAGAAAGTCAAAATGGGTTTGATCGATAGCAAAAGTTGATGTGGCGTAAGAGAATTTTTAAGTCAACGGAGCGTATTTTGATTTAATTTATTAAATTTGCGTATTGATGAGATTAATTGTTTTCATATTGATAGCATATATTCTGGGACTTTCCTTTGTCCCGTGCAGCGATTCGAACAATCACTGTGAGCAGTCTGCTATGGAAGCAAAGCTAAATCAAACACACAACCATGGTGATGATGCATCTGATGCCTGTTCAATTTTCTGTTATTGCAATTGTTGCAGTGGAAATATAACGGCTTATGCCTATCAATTCCCACAAATTGCGGGTGTTCCGGTTTCTATTTATTTTGACAATCGTATACCTGTCCTCAATACCCCAATTCTTTCTAGCTATTGTGGAAGCATCTGGCAGCCGCCAAAGGTTAATGCTTAATTTTTCGTAAAAATTCTAAAAACAAATCTGATAGAGCATCCTATGCTGTTCTTTATTCAGCTTTGTGCTCTGAATACGCTTGTTGTATGGTATGACGACAAAAGATGAGCTATTCTAACGAGCTATTAGTTAAGCATTAATCACGTATAATTGTGTTAGATCATATTATAAAATTTAGCATTAAGAACAAGATTGTTATCGGTTTAATGACCTTGTTGCTGATCATTTGGGGGGCATGGAGTGCAACAAAACTGCCCATAGATGCCGTTCCCGATATTACCAATAATCAGGTCCAGATCTTTACCTCTTGTCCAACGCTTGCTGGACAGGAAGTGGAGCAGTTGGTTACTTTTCCAATTGAACAAAGTATTGCGACTGTACCCAAAATTGAGGAGATCAGGAGTATTTCACGCTTCGGGCTTTCCGTCATTACCGTTGTTTTTGACGATGATGTAGATATCTATTTTGCCCGGCAGCTGATTGGTGAGCGTTTAAAAGAAGCGGTGGATCAGATTCCGCAGGGTATTGGTAAACCTGAGCTCGCTCCAGTGAGTACTGGACTGGGAGAAGTATATCAATATATCATCCATCCCAAAAAGGGAAGCGAAAAGAAATACAACGCAAAAGATTTGCGCACCATGCAAGATTGGATTGTTGCCCGTCAGCTCTATGGCACACCTGGAATTGCCGAGGTCAATAGTTTCGGTGGTGAGCTCAAACAATATGAAGTAGCTGTTGACCCGAATAGACTTAAGGCGATGAATATCACCATTCCAGAGCTATTTACTGCCTTAGAGAAAAACAATCAAAATACAGGTGGTGCCTATATTGATAAAAAGCCGAATGCTTACTTTATCCGGGGAATTGGGCTGGCAACCTCCTTGGAAGACGTCAGAAATATTGCCATCCGAAAATCAGGAGCAATACCGATTTATGTAAAAGATGTTGCGGATGTACGTTTTGGTCACGCTGTGCGCTATGGTGCCTTGACCTACAATGGTGAGGTCGATGCTGTGGGAGGTGTCGTCATGATGCTAAAGGGTGAAAACAGCAACGAGGTAGTCAATCGGGTAAAAGAAAAACTACCGACTATTCAAAAGTCGCTGCCTGATGATGTGGTTATAGAGCCCTATTTGGACCGGACAGACCTTGTTGGGCGTGCGATCAGTACCGTTGAAAAAAATCTGATTGAAGGTGCGCTGATCGTTATTTTTGTCCTGGTCTTATTTCTTGGGAACTTGCGGGCAGGTCTTATTGTGGCTTCGGCGATTCCGCTGGCGCTGCTGTTTGCACTTGGACTGATGAACGTTTTCGGCGTAAGCGCCAATTTAATGAGTTTGGGTGCGATAGACTTCGGTTTGATTGTAGACGGAGCCGTCATTGTGGTGGAAGCTACACTACACCATTTAGGCTTACGAAAGTCAACCGAGAAATTGACCCAGGCCGAAATGGACCATGAGGTATTTGAGTCTGCTTCAAAGATTCGTACCAGTGCGGCCTTTGGTGAGATTATTATTCTTATTGTCTATATTCCAATTTTAACATTGGTGGGTGTTGAAGGAAAAATGTTTCGTCCAATGGCACAAACAGTTGGGTTTGCCATTTTCGGGGCATTGATTCTCTCGTTAACCTATATCCCCATGATGTGTGCTCTGTTCCTGCCGAAAAAATACAGCGACAAGAAAACGTTGAGTGACCGGATGATTGCGGGACTGCAACGTATTTATGCGCCTTTATTACAAAAAGCCATTCGGTTTAAATACCTAATCGTGAGTTTAACTGTTGCCATTTTTGCTTTGTCGGCTATCTTTTTTAAGAACATGGGAGGCGAGTTTATTCCACAGTTGCAGGAAGGTGATTATGCTTTCCATTGTATTCTACCACAAGGAAGCTCACTTTCGCAGAGTATTGAAACCTCCATGCAGGCTTCCCGTATTATCAAAGAGTTGGATGAAGTAAAGATGGTGGTCGGTAAAACAGGAGCTGCAGAGGTGCCGACAGACCCTATGCCGCCGGAAGCGACAGACATTATGGTGGTATTGAAGCCTCAAAAAGAATGGAAGTCTGGGCGTTCTTATGAAGAACTGGGGGGCGCTATTCTGGAGAAACTAACAGTAATTCCGGGTGTCTTCTTTGAAAAAAACCAACCTATTCAAATGCGTTTCAATGAACTAATGACGGGTATCCGTCAGGATGTGGCTGTAAAGATCTTCGGTGAAAACATCGACTCGCTGGCCGCTTACGCCAATGTGGTTGCCGCGCAGATTCAATCCGTGCAAGGGGCAACATCTCCACAAGTGGAGCGCGTATCCGGTCTCCCGCAAATCAATATCGTTTATGATCGCACCCGTATTGCAAATTATGGGTTGACCATTCAGGATGTCAACGACGTGGTGAGTACGGCTTTTGCGGGTCGGAGCACGGGACAGATCTATGAAAATGAACGTCGCTTTGATTTGGTCGTCCGGTTAGATGCAACGCATCGAAATAGCATTGATGATGTGCGTAATCTGATGATTCCTACAGATACCGGTACGCAGATCCCGCTTTCTCAGGTTGCTGCCATTGATTACAAATTGGGGCCGGCCCAGATCAGCCGCGAAGCGGGTAAACGAAGAATTGTGATCGGTTTTAATGTGGCCGGGCGGGATGTTCAAACCGTCGTAAAAGATATCCAACAACAATTGGCTGCACATGTAAAACTTCCTGCAGGGTATTATTTCACCTATGGGGGGCAGTTTGAGAATTTACAGAAGGCGAGCTCACGCTTGTTGATTGCTGTGCCAGTTTCCTTATTGCTTATTTTTATGCTGTTGTATTTCACATTTCATTCCTTTAAGCAGGCGACGCTCATTTTTACCGCAATACCAATGAGTGCTATCGGGGGTGTATTTGCGTTGATGTTGCGCGGCATGCCTTTCAGCATTAGTGCCGGTATCGGTTTTATTGCACTGTTTGGTGTGGCTGTACTCAACGGTATCGTTTTAATTGGGACATTCAATCAGTTGAAAAAAGAGGGTGTCGATGATATTTTTCAACGCGTTAAAGAAGGTACATTGACTCGTTTACGTCCAGTACTCATGACTGCGACCGTGGCTTCACTGGGCTTTTTACCGATGGCAATAAGTACAAGTGCCGGTGCTGAAGTTCAGAAACCTTTGGCAACGGTTGTTATTGGCGGATTGGTAACGGCAACATTCCTGACCTTGTTTGTGCTACCCTTATTGTATATCATTTTTAATTCTAAATGGAATATGAAACGGAGTAGCGGTGCTAAGACCATCGTCACAATACTTGCTTTCCTATTTATGGCTTTGGGATCTCAGGTGTTTGGCCAAGAGCGCATTGCTGTCACAGAAGCTGTAGAAACTGCGCTGAAGAACAATCGTCAGTTTCAGATCAACCAGGCTGAAATCGTGGGCGCTGGTTTCAATGTTAAGACGGCGACTGAAATCCCCAAGACCGGGATTTTTGCAGAAAATGAAGATTACCGCCCTTCGGATAAGGCCGGCTTATTGAAAATTGGTATAACGCAAAGTATTGCCTGGCCTGGACTCTACACTGCGCGTAAAGATTATTTTAAACAACAATTGAAATATGCCAATTTAAATACGGATGTATTGAAAACTGCGATTACCAAAGACGTGAGGACGGCCTATTTTCAACTCTGGTATCTCCAGGACCGCCAAAAACTGTATATGGAGTTGGACAGTATCTACAGCGGCATGTTTAAAGCAACAGAATTACGTTTTAAGACTGGTGACGTCGCTGCGCTGGATAAGATCGCCGCAGAAGCAAAGCTGAAAGAGCTGCAGGCACAACTTGTTCAAAACAAAAAGGATATCATTATTCAGCAACAGCAATTGATGATGTTGTTAGACCGTAATGAGTGGATGCTTCCTTTGGATCAGCCCTTGGAGAAGGTTGTCGTGGACGCCAGTCCATCAGATGAAACGGCACATCCTTTACTGGTTTTACAGCAGCAAAATCTAAATATCGCTTCATCAAACATCAGTGTTCAGAAAAATACCAATAAGCCTGAGTTCTCGGGTCGATTTTTCTCCCAACGTGTTTGGGGAGCCAAAGATCCATTATCGGGATTCTCGGTCTCCGCATCCTTCCCGGTCTTTAGCCTAGGCGCCTATAAAAGTAAAGTAAAAGTTGCCAACGCTGAATTGGAAGTTCAACAGCGTAAGTTGGAATATGATACGCAGGTATTCCAGACAAATAAAGGCAATGCACTTGCTGAAATTGATAAGAATAGTGCATTGCTGCAATTTTACGAGTCTTCGGGGTTAAAGCAAGCTGATGCAATCATTAAAGCAGCTAGTTTGGGTTATAGAACGGGAGAGATCAATTTTGCTGAATTAAGTCAATTTTTGAGTCAGGCCATTGGGATTCGTCAGAATTATTTAGAGGTCCTCAATCAGTATAATCAATCAGCAATTCAATATAATTACTTCAATAACAAATAAGGCAACAATGAAAGTTTTCATAAAGATATTTATCGTATGTGTAGCCGTTACTGGTTTTTACGGTTGCGGTTCTAATGAGTCGGAGCGTAACGGTCAACCGGCGGGAGAGGAAGCACGCAAAGCCGAAGCGGAGCATGAGGAAGGGCCGGTTACCGTAGCGGCACTGAGTGAGGCGCAAATAAAAGCTGTGGGCATCGTTTTTGGCGGTATTGAAGAGAAGGAACTAACGGCTACCATTAAGGCCAATGGACTTCTGAGTGTTCCAAATAACAATAAAGCGAATGCGACGGCGCTTTATGGTGGTGTGGTGAAGACATTGAATGTGCAGCTGGGGGACAATGTGCGTAAGGGGCAGGTGATCGCCACCATTACAAACCCCCAGTTTGTACAGTTGCAGGAGGAATACGTTTCCCTGGCAAGTAAGATTACCTTGGCCGAACAAGAAATGGCAAGGCAACAGGAGCTCAATGAAGGCAATGCGGGCGCACGGAAAAATCTGCAGGCCGCAACAGCAGAATTCAACAGCTTACGGGCCCGAAAGGCTTCTTTGCAACAACAGATCCAATTGATGGGCATTAACCCCAATAGCGTGAATTTGTCCAATATGCGCACTTCATTGGCCGTGAGAAGCCCTATCAATGGAACAGTGAGTAATGTCTTTGCGAAAATAGGGAGTTATGTGGATGTCTCTTCGCCGGTGATTGAGATTGTTGACAATAGTCTGCTGCACTTGGATCTGCAGGTATTTGAGAAGGATCTCCCCTTGATTAAAGTGGGCCAGATCATCAACTTCCAACTGACAAACAATCCAGACAAAACGTATACCGCGAAAGTCTTTACCATCGGTTCTTCCTTTGAAAACGATAGCAAGACCATCGCTGTGCACAGTACGGTTGTAGGCAGCAAAGTGGGCTTGATTGATGGAATGAACATTACGGGGATGATCGGTATCAATAATGTGCGGACTCCGGCTGTTCCGAATGACGCCATTGTGGAGGCCGACGGCAAGTATTATATTTTTGTGGAAACCGAGAAAAAACCTGAGGAGCATGAGGAAGGGCACGACGATCACGGGCATGCACACGATGATGGTGAAGCAACACATGCGCACAGCAACGAGAAAGAGGCTGGTCAGCATGGAGAAGAACAGGCGAAGAACATCAATTTTGAAAAAATTGAGATTCAAAAAGGCGTGTCTGCTTTGGGGTATACGGCGATTACCCCGGTTAATGAAGTTCCTGCCGGAACGAGAATTGTCGTAAAGGGTGCCTTTTTTATCAACGCTAAAATGAGCAATACAGGTGGGCACGAACATTAGTTGAACGTATTTGTTAACATAATGGAATCAAATAATGTCATCTACATAAACTGAAAGCTAAGGCAGTCAGCCATGCTATATGCTCGTTTCGTAGGATCGCGCAACATAATGAAAATCCATTGACGGATATTATTAAAGCTGATTTATCTGTTGTTTCCGCTTCTTCTTAAATGCACTATATACAATTATTACACTTATTGACATCAGAACAAATGCCAAGAAAAATGGTGCGCCGGAGAATTTAAAGGGTGCGTTGTCATGAGTAAAGTAATAGAAAAGATTGGTCATCATCGGAGGGCCAATGATTGACGTTGCACTCATCAGGCTGGTTAGTGCGCCTTGAAGTTCCCCCTGCTCGTTTGACGGAACATTTTTGGTTATCACAGATTGTAAGGCTGGGCCACAAATACCGCCGAGGCAGTAGGGGATCAGGAATACGAACATCATCCATCCCTGGCTCGCAAATGAGAACAGCAATAAGCCAATGGCATAGAGGGTAAGGCCATAAAAAATGCTTTTCTGTTCACCAAGTTTGGGTGTTGTCCATCGAATCAAGATGCCCTGAACCAACCCGATCAGCAAACCAATGACACCCAACGAAATACCGACCATTCTCTCAGTCCAATTGAATTTGTACATGGTGAAAAAATTCCAATTGCTCTGAACCGCATGTCCTGCAATATATATTAAAATTAAAGCAACGATTAAACCGGATATTTCCGGATGTTTTCCGAGAAATTTAAAAGATCCAACAGGATTGGCGCGTTTCCAGTCAAAGGGCCTGCGTTTTTCTTTGTTTAAGCTTTCAGGTAAGATAAAATAGCCATACAGGAAGTTTAGCATGCACAACCCAGCGGCGGCATAAAATGGAACTCTAGCGCCATAGTGGCCGAGGAGACCTCCGATAACAGGACCGATGATGAAGCCTAAACCAAATGCAGCACCTATCAAACCAAAGTTCTTTGCCCGATCTTCATCCGTTGATATATCCGCGATATAGGCACTCGCCGTTGTAAAACTGGCTCCAGTCAATCCGGCAATAACTCTTCCCAAGAAAAGCCATCCTATGGTTGGAGCAAGGGCCAGAAAGATATAGTCTACCGCGAATCCAAAAAGGGAAATCAATATAACAGGCCTTCTCCCATATTTATCACTGAGATTGCCAACGACAGGAGAAAATATGAACTGCGTAAAAGCGTAAGCAAATCCAAGCCAGCCACCATATTTAGCCGCTTCACTGATGTCACTATGTATCAGTTCCTCAATAAGTTTAGGAACAACAGGAATAATGATTCCCCAACCTGTAATATCGATGAGTAATGTGATAAATATAAATCCGATTGCTGCTTTTTTCTTGGAATTTTCCATTATGTTCCAAAAATAATCAAATCCTTAAAAACTTGTATGTTATTTAATTACTAATTTGTGATCCGTCTTTTATTTTCGATCGCACTAAGATGCTGTATTGATGGCTTTACATGTCGGATGGTGCAGTATCTTGAAATTACATGAATTGGCAATAAAACAAAGTTTGTTTGCTTGTGTATGTAGCGATAAAGCAAGGTCTATTTGAGAAGCATCTGCGATAATCACTTCAGGGTATAATGTAACCGCTGTAAAACGGCCGCTGCCATCTCTTTCAGTTGCCAAGGTAGCAAGGGCATTATCAGTATACGATAGAACCTGAATGCTGTGTTGCGAACATACATATAGATAGGACATCATATGGCAAGAAACTAGGCTGCTGAGCAGCAGATCTTCTGGATTGTATAATAGGGGGTCGCCCTTGAATGCTTTTGCGGCTGAGACGTGAAGATCTGCTTTTCCCTCAATTGCAATGGAGTGGTTTTTATTATAAATTTTTAATCCCTGAAGATTGGGCTTTTCTGCATGATGCCAAGTTAGAGATGCTTTAAAAATGTGTTTGTAACTCATTTAATAAGAGTGAGAGTTGATTGTAAAATTGGAAATTGTGTATACCTTTAAGCTCAACGCCATTTCGTCTCATTTCACTCGCTATTTGCGCCCTATGGTAAGTGCCATGATTAAATACGTGTAAGAGGATATCGTTGACCTTATTATGAAAAGCCATAGCCGCAGGTAAGAATGGGGCGTTTTCTCGCTTTCTTTTTCCAGTTTTTCCAGTAGTACTGTATTCGCCCAGTTATTATATAACCATAGCTGCGTAAATGTAGTTGACATCGAATTGTTGCTTTTGTCGGTTCTGTAAAGTTAAATATAAGGAAGATAGTAATAGCTTTTTGTCTCAAAAATGTCTTTTTGCTGCATTACTTGACGATTTACATTCGTACAAACTAAATGATATTTTTATATTAGACTGATATTATTGACAGGTATGCTATCTATGAACAGTTTTTTCCAAAATTACAATACGGGAAAACGTATTATTCTCCATTTGTGTTTTTGGTTTTTGGTTTTGGGAATGCAATTTATTTCCTATCAACGGATAGACATTGATAATTCGTGGATATTGTTTCTAAAGGACGTATTTTCGTTATTGACCATATTTTATGTGACAGCTTATGTTATTATTCCGCGTTGGTTTATTCCCGGAAAGTTTTTGCTGTGTATGTTATGGCTATTGTTTATTTATGCCTGGTGGTCGTTTCTAAGTTATTTTGGCGCCCTATTAACGTTAAAATATTTGACACCAGATATTCGTTTAGCAAGTTATCTCGAAATAGTACAAAGTAATGGAATCTTTGGAGCCTTTCGGCTTTCTTCCCTTAGCGATTATTTATTGGATTTTATTTTTTTAGTGGCCCTACCATTGACCGTAAAAATAGTACAGGCATTTATGTCTGTCAAAAATTCCAAAACGAAGCTCGAACTGAAAAATGCCGCATTGGAATTAAACAACGTTCAGTTGGAGCTCGCTTTCCTAAAATACCAGATCAACCCTCATTTTTTACTTAATACACTTTATAGCATCTATGTACTGGTATCCGATCGTGATGAAAGAGGTGGCGAAAGTATGATGCGTTTAAGTAGTATTATGGTGTACCTGCTTCACGAGAGCAATCAGCCCAAGGTGGATATTAGTCGCGAATTTCAACTGCTAAAGGATTATGTTGAATTGGAAAAGTTGCGTTATAGTGAGACCGTGCAGATCAATCTAAATCTAGCGGCTGATGACGAGAACTGTATGATGGTGCCCCTGATCTTCTTTCCGTTTGTAGAAAATGCATTTAAGCATGGACCTCGTCTAAGCTCTTCGGCGGGATGGATATCCATAGACATTAAAGTGAAGGACCATAAGGTGCATTTGAACGTGTCCAATGCGTATAGAGAACTTTCAAAACCAGAAAATTATATCGGTGGATTAGGGATAGAAAATGTAAGAAAACGACTGGAACTTCACTATCCGCATCATCACATTTTGGAAATAAAGTCAAATGAGGGTGTGTTTACTGTTAATCTTGTCGTAACTTTACTCCCTGAAGAACAGCCGTAGCACCAAAGCTGTGGATTGCGAAGTACTTATGAATAGAATTAAAACTATCCTTATTGAAGATGAGCCAATTGCGAGAGGTCGCCTGGAGAAACTAGTTTCCAAATTGGGACTGATCGAAATTTTGGGTGTATTTGAAAATCCTTCGCAGGCCATTGATATCTTGAAAAAGCATGAGATAGACCTTATTTTGTCAGATATTGATATGCCCGAGATGGATGGGATTACTTTTCTCAAAGGACTTGTTCATCCGCCTTTTGTTGTGTTTATAACTGGCCATTATGAATATGCCGTCGATGGATTCGAACTGGATGTAATCGATTATATTTTAAAGCCACAGCTGACAGAAGAAAGGTTAATCAAGGCAATAGAGAAAGTTCAGAAGGCTATGCTGTTTTCTAGAAGGGCCGCACATGGGGAACGAAAGGCGATTAAGATAAAGGATCGGAATAAGACTATTTTTATAGACCCAACGGATGTTTTCTACCTAAAAGCTTGGGGGGATTATATACAGATCTATTCTGTAGAAGGCATGCAAACTTTATTGTCTACCATGAAAGATATGGAAGCAGAACTACCTTGGGATATGTTTGCCCGTATGCACCGATCTTATATCGTCAATATCAAGCAGATCAAGGGGGTTGAGGCAAGCAAAGTAGTTCTGAAAAATGGAACAGAACTCGGTATAGGTTTGCAATATCGGAATCAGCTTTTTGCCAAGATGGGACTTATATAAAAGTTTCCTTTATCGGGTTCATACGCTCTTTCTGTTTCCCGATCTGCATTTTATAATAGCAAACCATAAAATGATAGACCGCAAGTTCATGCAAACGTTGATCCGACATGAACAACCGGTTAATAAACATGTGGATATAGCTTGACAATAACGAGGTCCGGGTTGATCGGAATTCTTCTTGAGCTGTATGTTTCCGTAAAGTGGCGAATATGCTGTATTGGACTGCACTTAGTCTCTCGTTGGTTTCTCCCAGTTTGTCTAATGGTTTAGCGAACCAGTCTTTTCTATCTTTGAACTTATTGTTTAGATGAACCCTAAGATCTTTATTATTGTCAAATTCTTGCTGATAAAGGGTATTCATCCGTATGCAAAAATCTTTTCTTTCGATCATCGTAAAACCTGCGGCTTCGAATAGCGATTCCATATGTTGAAAAGCCAAAAGCCAGCGATCGTTTATTGAACTGCTTTGCTGCATTGTCATTAATATGATTTCGCTCTGCCGGAAGAATAACTCCTCGCTAAGTTCCATGCATAATGGAGTATATCGTTCAATCTCGCGTTTGTAAGTATCAAAGGATATTGATGAAATCTGACCCTCTTGAACAAATTGTTCCAATAGGTTATTTATAGTGGATACAACGAAAGAACAATGGTTTGGGTCGGAGAGTTCCACCCTAAATCTAATGTGGGGCGCTGGATCGTTATAACGTATGAAAAACCATTTTTTTATAGCTTTTTGCCGATTTATAGCCGCGATGAGCGAGGGGAAAAGATCCTTTAATAGGGTGTCCTCAAAATGTAATCCGCAATAAATTTTAGCGTAAAGCCACTCAGTTCCCAAGGGAAAACATCTTTTTAGGTTATTTTCTTGGGGGGCCGATTCATCTGTGAAGGTCTTATGCTGTGCTTCTATTGGAATAATGATCTCATTGGCAAAAACATTTTGGTCTTTATCGCTCGCGATAGATGAATAATCATTCAGGAGATACTCGACTAAAATCGTCTCTCTTTTACAGATATGATCCAATAGTATTTCCGCGCAAAAAGGATTGTTTAAATTTATCAGCAGTTCATTATCGCCGCTGCTGATGACAACCATTGTTGGGATATCGAGCGCTGTCTGCATATTTTTCACGAAATCGTGGGGGTCACTTGGGTATTTTGCGAGTTTTTGAATTCGCCATTGCGCTCGGGATAAGATAATATTTTTGTAGCTTATTCTCGGGAGCCTAGGCTGTTCTTTCATAATTCCCCAATTCCAGGAGAGATCCAGCCTGTTATTTTGGAATTGGAAATCTGCAAGAAATTTATAGATATTCATACCCTGCCCAAAATTATGGGCTGTCGTCAAACGGGGGATAACCATTTTATTGCATTTTTTGGACCACAACACTAAGCGATTGTTTTTGACAAACAGATATAAGTCACTCACGTCAATTTGTTCTTGTTCTTTGTCAATAGTTGCGGTCAGACAAATGGAAGCTCTTCGGAGTGCTGGTCTAGAAATGATATTTGCAGCATTGTTATCTGGATAATGGCATATCTCGGCGAGTATTGCATTGGGAAATCGCTGTTGCTCTCTGTTGGCAGATTCCTTTAATTTTTTATTCAATTTTTCATCCAGATGTGCGAATCTGGAAATTAAGTTTCCGGATGACGAACCACCAATAGTACCCAGATTGAAGCATAAGTTTTTCTCACGTGAACTTCTAAGGAGATTGCCGATGGCATAGAACGAGGAAGGAATGGCATTGGGAGTCTGTTTGCGCTGTTTAGCAATATGATCTAGATCTTCACGGGTCAGCTGAATTTCAGTGAAATGACTTTTTGCACTTTCTACAAATTTTTTAATGACCAGGTCTTGATAATGGTGGTCCTCATATTTTTTTTCTCCGGTTGCGGCTATATTTTTTACTTCCCCAAGTATTTCATCGGTAACATTGTATACACCCTCCTGACGGCCATAACCAATACCGGTATCGGGGTCCAAGGCCGTAGTCAATGGGATCATTCTATCTTCATATTTATCAGAGAATGCAGTTCTAAACCGGTCAAAATCTGCCAACTTTGCCTGAGTGCAAAGTGGTAGTAACTCCTGAAATTGATCTCTGAGGTGATTTAATGCAGTATTGGGTAATTTGTTGTCTTCCATTTCAATAAGGAGGTCTCCCTGTAACAAATGGGTCCTGTCGAGGTCTGGAATGATAGGCTGCAATAATTTTACAATGTCATTCTCTATGTTAACTGCAGATTGAGAACTATGCAGTAGTGTTTGTATCGTTGATAAAGCATTTAAATAATATTTCTCCTTATCCACTCTTTCAAGAGTCTTGATCAAACTGTACAGATAACCTCGACCAATTACATTGGGCTGTAATTCGGAGGATATAATCCCGAGACTGATGAGGTTATTGACAAATAGGGTAGCATGCGCTGTTGAAGCCCCAAAACGCTGCAGCAAATCGGTCAATGATTGATAGTGGGCAGTTCGCTCATTGCTTTCGAAATAATCGACGACACGATGCAAAACAGGGGTAAGCCTAATGCGTTTCAGTATATTCTGTCCTTTTTTCCCATTGGTTACTTTTTGATAGTATTTGTAATATTTGCCATCTACGTATAGGGTTGGATTAATGCGATAATAGAGTTGACTATAAATTCGTTTGTCTTTGGATACCTGTGCAATAATCCCTGTCAGAATGGATGCATGCAGTTTCAATACAGTTTTATGGATATTACCCCTGATTAATGACACTTTTTTTTCGGAGGCGATAACGTTCCCCAAAGATACACCTGCGAATAAACCGAAAGGCGTACTCCTTGTGCTCATCCGAATCGCATATTTGAGTAGCGAAGTAATTGTTTTTGGGTTGCTCTCTTTTTTGTATTCAATCCATTTTTCGACTTCAACCGAGAAGGTCGGACTTGCTAAAAATAGTGCTTCTTTTAATCGCTCACCTTGAAACAGATGACGAAGTTTCTCTTCCATAACATCTGCCTCTTTTATCCTTAACAGATCAACGGCAACTGTCGTGGGAAGTAATGGTGTGCGCAGCAGAAAATAATCGGATAACTGGAATAATGACATGGATAGATGGGACTAGTATTTCATGACCTGTTTTATACAGGACTGAAACATTTCGGGCGAAATTGGTTTTTGCAGTGCAAAATGCTTCCTATTTTTGATAAATTCGGGATATTGCCAACGTGACAAAGCGGAGGTAATAATTAGGATAGGAATATCGACGATCAATTCGGCAAGCGTATTGATATTACCGCCGCTAACAATGAGATCTAAGAATAGGATGTCTGCAGATTTTAGATCTTGCCTAAATAATGCTAGGTTTTCAATGTCTTCGACCATTCTTATCAATTGAAGATCTGGAAACATGTGGATGTATTCAACCATTTTTTTTGTTGCCAGTGGTTCATCCTCTATGAGAAAACATTTGAGTTGGGGTGAAGTCATGTATTTGGTTAGTTTTTTTTATATGGGGGGCGCAAAGACGATTGCTATAAAGGCGCCTACCAGAACGCCTTTACAGCTTTATCCTCTTTTATATTACTTTTGAAGATGTAACCGTCCTAATTGTTATCAGTTCCATATCATCAAAATCAAAAAATGAGATCGGTTCGACCACGCAGACAGTTTGTACATCCAGTACAAAATCTTCCGCTAAAAAATTTTCAATGTTTTCCATAGGTAATACGTTTAAATTGTAAACAAATGTGCTTTCTACGGAAGAGAACGACGAAAAATATCGACGGAATGGGAAATGAAGCCGACGAACTAAAGAATCCATTCGACGAAAAAATAGCGTCTGTTGCTATTTCTGTTTAAGTTTATATTGATGTTAAACCTTTTCGATGTAACCGGTCAGAAGATGATTGGCGTGAATGAAGGGCAACTGTACGCTGTTATCATATTCGACGAAATCGCATTTGAGTACGATGAAATAGCGGTAGCTTAATTGTAGAATTCTGTTGGGGTGTTTATCTTAGACCTATCTATTTTAGCTTCGGAAAACCATTTCTTTAGCGATTAAAATCTTGTGGCATCACTAGATAAGCTAAATAAAAGTCTTAAGGTAATTCCTTAAACGATAAAAGCGTCTACCAAATGAATAGGTGAGTAGTGTGAGCGATCGAAACAAATGAGAATATGAATTTATCTAATGAAATGCACTGTTTTTTGAAAAGAGAAGGTTTACGGTTATTTAGAAAAAAAGTAAGCTGGCAAACCTCCGCGAAATATCAGATCTATGGGGACGGGAAAACAAAAATCGGTGTCGCATTTGACCGGATTCAAAATTTTATGGATAAAGAAACCAATGCATCCATGGGGAATAACGTGGAAACGATTAAATTCGAACAACGTGGTGATTATATCATTTACGGTTTTGTTGAAGAAGTGGACATGTAAAGAAGAGTTTCAACGAGATTAATTTTTTCCGTTGAATTTAACCTTTCCTATTTTATATGGAGTAAATCTTACAAATCAATCCCTTAATTATGTAATGATTTGCATCTTTTTTGTGGCCAAATTTGTTGTACAAAATCAAACAATCCGTTATGGCGACAGATATTTATAAAGATACAGTTTATATACCTTTGGAAGATGTTGAAAGCGAACATTGTGCATCAATTGTCGAAAAAGGACTAGCCCGGGTTAAAGGCCTAGCGAGCTACCGGGTGGAATTGAATAATCACAGAGCTGCTATCGTACCGAAGGATAGTGAAGCCGTCATTAGCAGTGTAAAGGCGATCAAAGACCTTGGCTATGGTGTTTGTACATTGACCAAAACATTTCCAGTTCTTGGGATGACTTGTGCCTCCTGTGCCAGTAGCGCCGAAAGTATGGCGAAATATGAACAGGGGGTTGTTAATGCAGCTGTAAATTTTGCAACAGGAAATCTCACTGTTGAATATATTTCCGGTGTGACAGATCCTTTAAAAATCCAAAAGGCGGTCCAAGCTGGTGGCTACGATCTGTTAATCGAAGAAGAATCCACACAGCAGGAAACTTTGGAGGCTATTCACGCAGAGAAATTCCGTAAGCTAAAGATCAAAACTCGTTGGGCAGTGTTGCTATCACTTCCCGTAGTGATCATTGGTATGTTTTTTATGAATATGCCTTACGCTAATCCTATCATGTGGCTATTTTCCACGCCAGTGGTTCTTTGGCTAGGTAAGGATTTTTTTGTCAATGCGTGGAAGCAGGCAAAACACCGTTCCGCCAACATGGACACACTCGTTGCATTAAGTACAGGAATAGCCTATATTTTCAGTGTATTCAACATGCTTTTTGCTGACTTTTGGCATCAACGCGGATTACATGCACATGTATATTTTGAGGCCGCTTCAGTTGTCATTGCTTTTATTTTATTGGGCAAATTACTGGAAGAAAAGGCAAAAGGCAATACCTCATCGGCTATTAAAAAGCTAATGGGACTACAGCCTAAGACGGTTATGGTAATTCTAGCGGATGGAACTGAGCGTCAGGTTCCTATAGAAAGCGTTAATACGGGCGATATTATTCTGGTGAAACCGGGGGACAAGATCGCTGTCGATGGCATTGTTATCCGTGGAAATTCCTATGTCGATGAAAGTATGTTAAGCGGGGAGCCGGTGCCTATTTTAAAAGTGGAAAATGAGCACGTGTTCGCGGGGACCATCAATCAGAAAGGTAGCTTTCAGTTCAGAGCGACAAAAGTGGGTAAAGAAACCATGCTGGCAAATATTATTAAAATGGTACAGGATGCACAGGGAAGTAAGGCTCCGGTACAGAAGCTGGTTGATCGAATTGCTGCTGTATTCGTTCCTGTTGTCATTGGGATTGCTATTTTAACTTTTCTATTGTGGTTTACATTGGGTGGAGAAAATCATCTGGCGCAAGGATTATTGGCTACAGTAACGGTTTTAGTGATCGCCTGTCCGTGTGCACTGGGTTTAGCAACGCCTACAGCCATCATGGTTGGAGTGGGTAAGGGAGCCGAGCAGGGCGTTTTAATTAAGGATGCGGAAAGTCTAGAGCTGGCCAAAAAGGTGAATGCAGTTGTTTTGGATAAAACAGGAACCATTACAGCGGGAAAACCAGTGGTTACTGATGTGTATTGGAAGGATAATACGGATGATTTAAAGGGCATCTTGTTGAGCTTGGAGAAACAGTCGGAACATCCTTTGGCAGAAGCTGTTGTAGCTTATTTCAATAATGTAAAAGCAACACCAATATCTTTTATCGAAAGTATCACGGGTAAAGGTATCAAGGGCAGTGAAGGAATCGAAACGTATTATGTGGGGAACCGAAGGTTGTTGGAGGAAAACAGGATTACAATTTCGACGGAATTGATGGAACATGCCACGCAATGGGAAAATCAATCTAAAACAGTGATCTGGTTTGCCGATAGTCAGACTGCTTTAGCGGTCATTGCCATTGCAGATCGAATCAAGGAAACTTCTGTACGTGCCATCAAGGAGCTGCAAGCAATGGGAATTGAACTATACATGCTGACTGGTGACAACGAGGCTACGGCTAGGGCTATCGCTTCAGAAACAGGTCTTCAGCATTACAAAGCGGAGGTATTACCAGAGCACAAAGCCGATTTTGTTAAAAAATTGCAGCAGAAGGGGAAGGTGGTGGCTATGGTAGGGGACGGTATCAATGACAGCACAGCCTTAGCAACAGCCGATGTCAGTATTGCCATGGGAAAAGGAAGCGATATCGCAATGGACGTAGCCAAAATGACCATTATTTCTTCTGATCTAGCGAAAATACCACAGGCAATCCGACTTTCGAAACAAACGGTCGCAACGATCAAGCAAAACTTGTTTTGGGCGTTTATTTACAATTTGGTTGGCATTCCGCTCGCTGCAGGTATTCTGTATCCATTCAACGGTTTTCTTTTAAACCCGATGATAGCTGGCGCAGCAATGGCATTGAGCAGTGTAAGTGTCGTCAGTAATAGCTTGCGGCTTCGCTGGAAAAAATAGCTAATTATGGCTGAGCGGTAGGCGTTGTTTTAAACGGTAAATATTGTAAAAAAAAACAGAAAAACTGTAAGTACAACCCGTTATATTATAGGGATATTTGTATAAATAATGAAATAGATTGATCATATTAAAATCAAATAACATGGAAAGCAAAGAACTTCAATTTAAAACCAACCTTAACTGTGGAGGCTGTGTGTCCAAAGTAAGTGCTGATCTGGATAATATGGACGGTATCCTTGAGTGGAGCGTTGACACTGCGAATGCAGACAAGATATTGACTGTAAAATGTGAAGGTGTTTCGGAAGAAGAAGTTGTTGAAATTATTAAAAGAAAGGGCTTCGATGCAGTGGCCTGCTCCGCTTAATTGTTCAATAACGCCATAGAGACATCCGGATTGAATTTCACCCTAAAGTTATATCAACTTTAGGGTGAATTTTGGTTATCATTTCTGTGATGTTAAACAATCATTATGTTTGTTGATTAACCCTGTGGAAGTTGCTGATTAGTTTTGAGATTTTATTGTTGAGTACTAGCTTTGTTTTCAGTAGTTTATATTGCATGCGGGTAGCCGCCACTTGTGGTCACGGATAATTAAGATTAAATTAGCTCATGCTTTGAAAATTTTCCCCCCGAGGACGGTAGGGTTGACGCTTAGCGAGGTACAATTTATATTGTAAATAAAATAATCTAATGAAACAAAAAACAATGCGTATTAAGTTGAATAGCAGATCTATTTTTTTTGGCTTTGCTGCGTTATCTGCAAGTTTATTTTTTAGCTGTGGAAATACAGGAACCAAAAATGAGGTCAAGACCGAAAAGGTGGAGGAACCTGCTGAAGCTACTGCACCCACGGCACAGGAGTTATCTTTTAGAGATAAAGAGGGTAAGGTGCTTCAATTAAGCACTTTAAAAGGTAAGGTCGTGTTTATCAATTTCTGGGCGACCTGGTGTCCTCCTTGTATTCATGAACTCCCTTCTATTGACCAGCTTAAGCAATCCCTTAAAGATAATAACGATATCGTTTTTCTCCTGGTAGATGTTGATGGCGACATGGA
This sequence comes from Sphingobacterium zeae, assembly GCF_030818895.1. NCBI lineage: Bacteria > Pseudomonadati > Bacteroidota > Sphingobacteriia > Sphingobacteriales > Sphingobacteriaceae > Sphingobacterium > Sphingobacterium zeae. The sequence continues at coordinate 3,391,016 of NZ_JAUTBA010000001.1, read as the reverse complement.
GAAGTCTTCAGCGTTCATGGCAGAAAATAAGTATGACCTACCTCTTTATATAGCAGAGGGTGATATTCCTGCTGAATTCTTGGGGCAGTCCATACCAACAACGGTTATCTTGGATAAAGCGGGTAAGATCGTGGAGCGTCTGGAAGGAAGCCGTGACTATGGTGCCCCTGAGATAAAAAAAGCATTGGAGGATATCGCGAGCGGTAGCTAAAGCTCGAAGGTTGTGATCACTATTTTCTATAGCTGGAGAGTAGAATTTGAAAAGAAAAACAGTAATTTCGCGGTGTCAAGTTAATTTATAGCGATGTCCGAACTTCAAGAGCAGACTGCAGTCAGAACGACTTATTTTAGTATTGTGGGTAATGCATTACTGGCCTTATTAAAATGGCTAGCGGGTTTCTTCGGAAACTCCTATGCGCTGATTGCGGATGCAATTGAGTCAACAGCGGACATTTTCTCCTCATTTCTCGTCCTTCTGGGTTTAAAATATGCGCAACGACCTGCTGACGACAATCACCCGTATGGTCATGGTCGGGTAGAACCCCTTATTACATTTATTGTCGTCGGTTTTCTTATTGTTTCGGCAACTATAATCGCTTATGAAAGTATTGAGAATATAGGAACGCCACATGACTTGCCAAAACCTTGGACCTTAATCGTTCTCGGCGGCATCATTGTATGGAAAGAAATTTCTTACAGGATCGTTATGAAGAAAAGTAAAGAAACAAATAGTTCATCATTGCGTGCAGACGCTTGGCACCATCGAAGCGATGCGATAACGTCAGTTGCGGCTTTTATTGGGATATCTATTGCATTGTTGCTCGGAAAGGGATATGAAAATGCGGATGATTACGCGGCATTATTTGCCGCTGGATTTATACTTTATAACTGTTACCATATTTTCAGACCGGCGCTTGGCGAGATCATGGATGAAAATGTATACGATGAGGTCATTGACAATATCCGGCAAGAAGCATTAAAAGTAGATGGGATAAAGGCCACGGAAAAATGTTTTGTCCGCAAATCGGGGGCTAAATATCACGTCGATCTGCACGCTATTGTCGATAGTGAAATTACGGTAAGAGAAGGGCATGAGCTGGCGCATAAACTCAAAGACCATTTGGTTGCGCATATTCCTGATCTTGGTCATGTGATGATCCATATTGAACCGAACGAATGCCTTTGGGAATCAAATTAAAAATGGCAGCACCTATTATTTTTCTTGAACCGTGCTGCCATTTGATTGTTTAAAAACTTAGGTGTTTTCAGCTTCAAGCAATTGAATCTGCCATTTAATCTGATCCGCTTTAATAGGGTAATCGATATTATTTCTTAAGCTTTCATAAATGGCTTCAAACAGCTGATTGTAATCTCCTGTATGTGGCGTTACTAAAGACTCATGTTTTTGATTTGATACGTCTATCGTAACAAGTTTTCCCTCGAGGCCGGCTGGCTCAAGGCCATAAGATGGATCGTCGGGCAGCATACCATCTAGCAATTGCTGTTCTTGCACATCCGTCATATTCTTGATAAAACTCCCTTTTGTACCATGTAAGACAAAGGCGGGCTGCGGAGAGGCGACAAGTAAACTGCCTGTTAAATACACGTTCAGTCCAGCTGGATAATAAAGATGATAGTGAAAATAATCTGCAACTTTAGAATCGGGTCTGTTGATGGATGTTGTCTTGGTAAATTTAACCGGTTTTCCAAAAAGTGAGATTGCCTGATCAATAAGGTGCGGGCCTAGGTCATAAGTGATACCGTTGGAAATATACTGCGTATCTTCCTTAAAGTATTTTTGTCCCAATTCCATTTTATAGCGATCAAATCTGAAATGCACTTCAATCAGCTTTCCTAATTCTCCACTTTCTATTACTTTCTTAAGATCTAAAAAATGACTATCATAGCGTCTATTTTGATAGAAAAATAAGTGTTTACCTTGTTTTTTGCTGATGGCAAGAAGCGTGTCGAATTGTGTAGTGTCATCCACCGCAGGCTTTTCTATCAATACATGTTTTCCTGCCTCTAGCGCCTCTTTGGCATATTGGAAATGGGTATAATTTGGTGTGTTCACAATGACCAGTTCTATAGTTTCGTCAGCTAGTAAGTCCGCAATAGTATCGTAACTTATGATTCCGGGATAGAATTGATGCGCGTTCTTTTTCGAGCGTTCCACAACAGCACTGAGATTAAAATGTGGATTTGTATATATAAATGGTGCGTGAAAGACACGTCCAGACATGCCAAAACTAAGTATTCCTGTGTTAATTTGAGTATATTTCATTGTGTTTAAACTAAGGCAGATTACGCCAGTTATTAATTCATTTATAGACAGCTCAAGTGCTTTTTTTATTATCTCGCCCACACCGACTTTTTATTTCTAACGTATTTTAGGTAGCCGATTACGCCATTCTTTTGTCGTAAGTTGATAAACCGGAGAGCGCTGAAGAAAAACGGATGTGCTAAAATACCTGTAATGAATAGTGGCATTCCTGTTTTGAGATCATGGTATAAATATATACTTTTATACTATGTATTGCAATATCCAGCTTTCTATTTCTTTAAAGATTAACAGGCTATTGCAAACAGAATGAGACCAATTATAATTTCCGCTTTTACAGGTTATTGGTAAAAGTAATACAAAGTTTAAAAAATCAATGAAATTATGAATACTATCGTAAAATTTGCAGGCGTTGTTTTGGTGGTCGTTTTAAGCGGCTGTAACGTACATCGTGATGCCCAATTTAGAAAAGGACATTGGGTATTTGGGGGCTTTGAGCGGCCCAAAGGAGTAAATCCAATTATTGAGCCTGATACAAGTTCGGTATTTTATGATCCAATGCTGAGAAAGGAAATTCGATGGGAGGATAACGATACCTTCAATCCTGCAGCGGTTGTTAAGGGAGATAGTGTATATGTCATTTATCGCGCGGAGGATCGGACAGGAAAGGCGATTGGCCACCGTACCTCCAGGCTGGGACTCGCTGCCAGTGCGGATGGCATTCATTTCGAACGACTCAAAACACCGGTATTCTACCCAGCTCCTGATGACCAACAGGATAACGAATGGCCTGGCGGGACGGAGGATCCTCGGATAGCGCAAACAGAGGATGGGCGTTTTGTCATGTTTTACACCCAGTGGAACCGAAAGGTACCTCGGCTCGGTGTAGCAATATCCACTGACCTGAAACACTGGGTGAAGTATGGCCCCATTTTTAAACAATCGAAAAATAATCCCAATTTAATCAATGAACCGCATAAATCGGCTTCAATTGTGACCGTATTGAAAGGCAATAAGCAGGTGATTTCAAAAATCAACGGAAAATATTGGTTGTACTGGGGGGAATACGGTGTGTATGGTGCCACATCCGATAATCTGATTGACTGGGAACCCATAATGGACCATAGAGGTGCGATGAAAGCCTTCATCTCGCCCAGGCATGGCTATTTCGATAGCGCATTGACTGAATGCGGTCCTCCGGCAGTTTTGACTGATAAAGGAATTTTGTTGTTATACAATGGTAAGAATCATGCTGAGAAAGGAGATATGCGTTTTGCTAAAAAGAGCTATTCCGCAGGTCAGGTTCTATTTGATCCGCGAGATCCGACAAGCGTATTAGCTCGAATGGATGTTCCTTTTTTACGCCCCATGGAACCTTTCGAAAAAAGTGGTCAATATATCGACGGGACGGTTTTTATTGAAGGGTTAGTGTTTTTTAAACAAAAATGGTTTTTATATTACGGCTGTGCAGACTCTAAAGTTGCTGTGGCTATTTATGATCCGCGACATCCGGGGCTAATGGATCCTGTACCTGGATTGAAATAGAGAAGGATGTGTCTTTGAAGTTTGTTCGGATATTGGGTAGCTGGTCAAGGAGCATATGTTTTGCAGAAACCTGTAAAATTAAAAAAGGCAGATCATTTGATCTGCCTTTTTGGGTAAGTAATCGGGCTCGAACCGACGACCCCTAGAACCACAATCTAGTGCTCTAACCAACTGAGCTATACCTACCGTGATTTTGATGATACAAAAGTACGATTAAACCCTATTCCCTCCAAATATTTGACTAAAAAAAAACAGCGTTTAAAGCCAACTAGGTGAAGATTAGTTTATTAAATTTTGATAAAAAACGTCGAAATGCGTGCATAGCGGTGCGGATAAGCATTTCGCTACGCCCAAAGCTACATTTTACTTCCAATTTTTATTAAAAAAGGCGGTTCTTATGAAAGAAACCGCCTTTTTTTGTAAAAGGAATGCCCTTATATCATTTCTACACTTCTCTTTACAAAAGATGTTAGATCGGCCCCAGACAATAAACCTCTGGATAAAAGTGCTAAATCAAAAGCCTGTTTTGCTAGTTTTGAGCCCTCTTCGTCCGATGCTGATAAAATTCTTTTGATCAATGGATGGTTACCGTTGACAGTTACCTTATAATTGTCGGGCAATGAACCATAGAAATTCATACCACCACCTGTCTTAGCCATCTCTTTCATCCGGCGCATAAATTCATCAATTGTTACCGATACAGGCAGATCACCCTCATTTAACGCATCAACTTCAACTTTCATATCTTGGCGTGAAATTGCTTTTTCGAAAACTTCCAGCGCTTTTTTAGATTCTTCTTCCGAAAGAGCCAGGTCGACCTTTTCATCTTTCTGAATCAATTTATCGATAACGTCAGCATCTACACGTTTCAGTTGCACCTTTTCGCCACCCTTTTCCTCCATATAAGCCGCAAAGTGCGTATCTAGTGGACCATCGAGTGTCAGTACATCATAACCTTTGTTTAATGCAGTTTGGATAAATCCATCTTGTTGGGCAGCATCATGCGTATATAAGTAGATAATGTTTCCATCTTTATCTACCTGGATATCTTTGACTTTCTCATAATATTCTTTGATGGTAGAACTTTCGTTTTTCGTATTTTTTACCAGACAGAAGTCATTTGCTTTTTCAGCAAATTTCTCATCGCTTAGCATACCATACTTGATAAATAAGCCGATATCCGTCCATTTCTCCTCAAAGCCTTTGCGGTCAGTCTTAAATATTTCGTTCAATTTGTCAGCCACCTTTTTGGTGATATAACTATTGATTTTCTTAACGTTGCTGTCCGCCTGCAAAAATGAACGGGAAACGTTCAACGGAATGTCTGGAGAATCGATTACACCGTGAAGTAACATCAAAAACTCTGGAACAATATCTTTCACTTCGTCGGTAATGAACACTTGTCTCGAGTACAGTTTGATTTTATTACGCTGGATCTCCAGTTCATTTTTAACTTTAGGAAAGTAAAGGATACCGGTCAGGTTGAATGGATAATCTACGTTGAGGTGAATCCAAAACAAAGGCTCATCCATGGAGTAAGGATATAACTCGCGATAGAATGCCAAATAATCTTCATCTTTTAATTCAGACGGTGACTTTGTCCATGCTGGATTAGTATTATTGATAATATTGTCTACCGCAACAGATTTGTATTTTGGTTTTCCTTCTTCGTCTTCACCATCCGGCTCAGAATTTGTTTTTGTACCAAAACGGATTGGAACGGGAAGGAATTTAGCATACTTATCTAAAATCGTCTGTAAACGTGCCTGGCTTAAAAATTCAGTGGATTCTTCGTTAATATGTAGAATGACATCAGTACCACGAGTGGTTCTTGTGCCTGTAGAGATTTCGTAAGATGTACTACCATCGCAAGTCCAATGGGCTGGTTCTGCTCCATCCTGATAGGATAAGGATTCGATTTCCACCGTATCGGCCACCATAAATGCGGAATAGAAGCCCAAACCAAAACGGCCAATGATTTCGTTTGCATCATTTGCTTCTTTAAATTTTTCCATAAACTCTGTCGCTCCGGAGAAAGCGATCTGGTTGATGTATTTTTTTATTTCCTCTGCTGTCATACCAATACCATTGTCGGAAATAGTGATGGTTTTGGCAGCTTCATCAAATTTTACGTCTACAATCAATTCACCTGTTTCACCTTGATATTGACCTAAAGAAGCCAGGCGTTTGATTTTTTGAGAAGCATCAACGGCATTAGATACCAGTTCACGCAAGAAAATTTCATTATCGGAATATAAGAACTTTTTGATTACGGGAAATATGTTCTCCGTGTGAATTGAAATACTACCTTTTTCTGGATTCATAATTTGTATGTCGCTATTTTTTAATTTTATGATTTGTTTACAACATACAATCTATGTTCCAAATCGCTCCTATAAGACATGATGGCAGGAAACGTCCTATTTTGTCATAAGTCCATGTGTTGCGTTGAATGTATCTTAAAGTAGACTGTCAGCAAGCAAAAGCCCTTTAGCCTAATTCAGGCTAGGGCTCTGTGGAAAGTTGGCAACATGTGCATATTTGGGTCCAAGTCCAATAATGGCATCCTTCCACAGCAATTCACCGTTACCTTCAAAAATAAGCTGATGGTGGTATTTGTTCTGTACAGCCCAGCTATTTTCTTTAATTTCAGCGTCAAGTTGACCTGCAGACCATCCGGAATAGCCAATAAAGAATTTTAATTCGTCAGCTTTAATGCTATCCGTCTGGATGGCTTCGATAAGCTTCTCTTCATCGCCCCCGAAATAGATTCCAGGAGCAACTTCTTCGCCACTCAGCAACAAATCAAAACGGTTATGTACAAAAAAGAGACTTTCCTGAGCCACGGGGCCACCCATGTAGATGGGGAAATTGCAATCCGGTATAGATTCCAATAATTGGCCTATGCGCACATTGGTTTGATTATTTAAAACAAACCCGAGAGATCCTTCCGTATTATGTTCACATAGCAATATCACGGATCTGAGGAATCTTGGGTCTAACATAAACGGTTCGGAAATTAACAGACTTCCTTTTTGTGGGTCAAGTTCGGTAAACATATAGCGCGTATTTTAATGAGTTGTTGATCTAATCTTTTTTAATAAGAACTATGCGAGATTTGTGCCAAAATTGGGATTTTGTCAATTTCTACTAACTTTATAGAGAAAAAGCAATGATTTTAGTAAGTTTGTAGGACATAAATATAGGTTTCTATGTCCATTCAACACAAAGATATTGCAGCAATCAGACAGGATTACGTATTAGGTAGCCTATCTGAATCGGATGTGGATCGTGATCCAGTCCACCAGTTTAAAAAATGGTTTGATGCGGCTATTCACAGCGAGGTGAACGAACCCAATGCGATGGTGCTTTCAACCGTATCTTCCCATCATTTGCCATCCTCACGAGTTGTGCTATTGAAGGATATAGTAGCAGAAGGTTTAGTCTTTTTTACAAATTATGAGAGTCGTAAAGGGGAGGACATGAAAGCTAATCCGCATGCTGCATTATTGTTTTTCTGGCCTGAATTGCAGCGGCAGGTCCGGATCGAAGGTGTTATTGATTTTGTAAGTGAGGCCGATTCGGATGAATATTTTCAATCACGGCCTAAAGGGAGCCGTATCGGGGCACTGGCTTCCCCACAGAGCCACGAAATTCCCGACCGCAGTTTCTTGGAAAATAGGGTGGAACAACTCGAACACCAATATACTGGAAGCGACGCTATACCTAGACCTTCACATTGGGGCGGCTATCTACTGAAACCGATTTATTTCGAGTTCTGGCAGGGACGTGCAAGCCGGCTGCATGATCGTATCGTTTATAAAAAAGTGTCTGATTCCTGGAAGATTACGCGTATAGCTCCGTAAATATGACATTTGACGAAATTAAATCGATGTTGGTTTCCAGATTTGGAACTCAAGTTATTCTTAAAGAAGATCGCAATGGGCTGCAGCCTGCATTATTTATTGATAAGGAAGATATCGTAGCCGTCTGTTTATTCCTGCGGGATACGGAGGGTTTGTATTTTGATTTTTTGAGCAATCTTACTGCGGTGGACTATCAAACGCATTTTACTGTTGTGTACCATCTCAATTCATTGCCTTATCAACACGGTTTGGTCTTAAAAGTTGAGCTGTCTGGTCATCGTTCACTGGACGAATTACCTGAGATTCCTTCGCTTACTTCGGTATGGCGTACGGCAGATTGGCATGAGCGCGAAGCATTTGACCTAATGGGGATTTATTTTGAGGGACATCCGGACCTTAGAAGGATTCTGCTTCCCGACGATTGGGAAGGGCATCCTCTGCGCAAGGATTATCAAGAGGCAGAAACATATCATGGCATCCATATTAATTGATCGAAATGGCGAATCCAAAATATAAAGAGGCGTTAGTGCGGTATGAAAAACACCTTACAACGATATCCAGTGAGGAAATGGTGTTAAATATGGGGCCTCAGCATCCATCAACGCATGGCGTGCTCCGGCTTCAGCTGATTACCGACGGAGAGATTGTGAAAGAGGTTGTTCCACATTTGGGTTATCTGCACCGCTGTTTTGACAAACATGCCGAGTCGTTAAATTATGCAAAAACAATTCCTTTTACTGATCGCCTGGATTACCTCGCCTCGATGAACAATAGCCATGCTTTCGTGATGGGTGTCGAACGCATGCTTGGTCTTGATCGTAAAATACCTAAAAGGATAGAGTATATCCGGGTGCTGGTATGTGAACTCAACCGAATTGCGTCGCACCTGATTGCTATTGGAACATATGGTATTGATATTGGTGCAACAACTCCGTTCCTTTGGTGTTTCCGTGACCGTGAACATATTATGAATATGCTCGAGTGGGCTTCTGGCTCCAGGATGTTGTACAACTATATCTGGGTAGGCGGTTTGTTTTACGATTTGCCTGTCGGCTTTGAAGAGCGCTGTGCAGAATTTGTTACCTACTTCAAACCTAAACTGGTCGAACTGGATGAGATATTGACTCAGAATCAAATATTTATCTCGCGTACGGCTAAAATAGGGGTACTTCCTGCTGACGTTGCAATAAATTATGGTGTATCGGGACCTATGCTGCGGGCTTCAGGAATAAAATGGGATTTGCGACGCATAGATGGCTATTCGGTTTACCCCGAAATTGATTTTGAGATACCTGTCGGGAAAGGTGAAATGGGCGCAATCGGCGATTGTTGGGACCGGTATAAAGTTAGGGTAGACGAAGTCAAGGAATCCGTTCGCATTGTTGAGCAATGTCTTGAACGTTTACAGAAAGACTTTAAACGTACAGCTGAATTTGATCCGCGAGCTCTGGTTCCGAAGAAAGTAAATTTGAAAGCGCAGGATTATTATGTCCGTGCTGAAAATCCGAAAGGAGAATTGGGTTTTTACTTTGTCACAAAAGATAAATCAGATATTCCATTGCGTGTAAAGTCGCGGGGGCCGAGTTTCAATAACCTATCGGTGATTTCGGAACTCGGAAAAGGCGTGCTGATTGCTGATTTGATTGCGATCTTGGGGTCTATTGATATTGTTTTGGGTGAGGTAGATCGTTAAATTGCGGTAGTATGCGTGTTTTATTAACGATTTAGCACATTTAAAATATACATTGTATTGAAAATGTTGCATGAAAACGCAAATAAATTTGTAATTGAGAGCAATTTTAATCATATTTGCAGTCTCATAATTTAAGTTTATAATTGGTTAATGAAAGCTCGTTACTCCCAAAGTAACGGGCTTTTCTTTTTATGGCGAGCAACCTACTAGATGTCGTTTATTTATGATGCCTGTGTGTTGGTTTGAGCTTGAAGGGTTTACTGCTTTTTCATCGGAGCAATGTTGATTATCCTGTATATTTCATCGAATTCCTGCACTAGAATTTAACGCAAATGATTACCTTTACTGGTCTTAAATATAATAAAGTGACGGATAGTTTAGTTATCATTCCAACATATAATGAAAAGGAAAATATTGAAAAAATCATTCGCAAAGTTTTTTCCTTATCACATGCATTTGATATTTTAATTGTTGACGATGGTTCCCCGGATGGAACGGCGACCATCATCAAGAATTTACAGCTTAATGAATTTGACGGCCGTTTGTTTATTGAAGAGCGGATCGGGAAGCTGGGGTTGGGAACGGCATATATCCATGGATTTAAATGGGCGCTATCGCGCGAACATTACCACTATATTTTTGAAATGGATGCAGATTTCAGTCACAATCCGGAGGATCTGCTTCGCTTACGGCAGGCTTGTGTGGATGGTGCTGATATGAGTATAGGTTCGCGCTATATCAAGGGCGTGAATGTAGTCAATTGGCCGATGAGCCGGGTGCTGATGTCGTATTTCGCTTCGGTATATGTTCGCTTTATAACGGGGATAAATATCCAGGATGCTACCGCGGGGTTTGTGTGTTTTACTAGAGATGTCCTCCGTGCAATCCCACTCGAAAAGATTAAGTTTGTGGGTTATGCCTTTCAGATTGAAATGAAATTCACCGCCATAAAATATGGCTTTAAAGTGGTTGAAGTACCCATTATATTTACAGATCGGACCGAAGGTACATCAAAGATGAGCACCAGTATCTTTAAGGAAGCTTTTTTCGGAGTTATCCAATTAAAATTAGGTAGTATCGGGAAACGCTATAAGAGAAATTAAAAATATTGCCACCATGAATGAGAATTTAGATCCAAATGCAGAACGTCTCAGCAATACCGACCGTGATATTGAACGGGCATTGCGGCCTCAGGCTTTTGAAGATTTTACGGGACAGGCTAAAATATTAGAAAACCTCAATATTTTTGTGAAAGCGGCCAGGCTGAGAGGCGAGGCGCTGGATCACGTTTTGCTGCATGGCCCCCCGGGCTTAGGAAAAACGACTTTGTCGCATATTATTGCGAATGAGATGGGGGTTGGTATCAAAATTACTTCAGGACCTGTATTGGACAAACCCGGTGATCTAGCGGGGTTATTGACAAATCTGGAAGAAGGAGATGTCTTGTTTATCGATGAGATCCACCGTTTAAGCCCTTTGGTGGAGGAATATCTCTATTCGGCAATGGAAGATTTCAAAATTGACATCATGCTGGAGACAGGGCCCAACGCACGGTCTGTACAGATTTCGCTGAATCCGTTTACTTTGATTGGTGCCACCACGCGCTCGGGTCTGTTGACGGCCCCCCTGCGCGCACGCTTTGGAATTAATTCACGTTTACAATATTATGATGCAAAACTGCTGACTACTATCGTGCTGCGCTCGGCTCATATCTTAAACACACCGATATCTGAGGAAGGGGCCTACGAGATTGCGCGGAGGAGCAGGGGGACACCCCGGATAGCCAATGCTTTACTGCGCCGTACACGGGATTTTGCACAGATAAAGGGTAACGGAAGCATCGATAAAGAAATAGCGAAATATGCTTTGCACGCGCTTAATGTGGATGAGAATGGTTTAGACGAGATGGACAATAAAATCTTAACAACCATTATTGACAAATTCAAGGGTGGACCTGTCGGACTAAAAACTGTAGCGACAGCTGTTGGGGAGGATGAAGGTACGATTGAGGAAGTCTATGAACCCTTTCTGATTCAAGAAGGATACATCATGCGGACCTCGCGGGGTCGCGAATGTACAGAAGCTGCTTATAAGCATTTGGGCCGTGTCAATCACTCGAAAGGAAATACATTGTTTTAAGCACGAATGAAAAGTATATTTTAGTTTTTTTGCTGCATAATTTTATTGGTCCGGCTCATTAAAGCCGGACTAGGTTTTGTTCGTTGAAAATAGCTTATCTGCGCCTGTAACTCCTCCTGTATCCAAGGATGCTTTTTCCGTAGGTTATTTAAAATGTCCAGGCAGTTGACCAGTACAGCGACAGGACACGGAGGGTCGATCATCCATTGGAAGGAGTACTCGATGATTTCTTCTTCTGCCTCATTCCCAAGTGAATATTCTTTATTCTTATTCGACGTCAAAAATAGCAGAACCTTCGTGTAACTTCTAAGGCAGCTCCAATACTTTTGTTTTTTTAAATTATTCAGGAATTGTGGAAGAACCGGTTTTAGCAGTGCCGTATTTTTTAAAACGATGGTTTCAAAAACCCATGCGGCGCGAAAGGCTATCTTTTTATCTTTCTCTAAGGAGATTTTCAACAGATCGGCCAGGGTTATCCCTTGAAGAATATCCAAAGAAAAATCCGTTACCTCGAAAGATCTCAAGGTAACGGATAAAAATGCCAATTTTTCATCGTAGGTCATGCAACCGTTATTTTTGTGGTTTTTCTCGATTTATTTCGGTCATGTCAACCTCGTTCATTTTGGAATCGCCCAACAGATACTGGCTAAAGTAATCGCCCATTTTCCAAAAGAAATATTCTGTCATATCGCCAAAACCATGTCTTTGTCCGGGTAACAGCAGGAAATCAAATCTTTTGTTTGCTTTAATGAGTGCATCGACCATTCGAATGGAGTTAGCCGGGTGTACATTGTTGTCAATATCTCCGGTAGCGATAAGTAGTCTGCCTTTTAGGTTTTTTGCGAGCTCTGTATTTTTATTGATCTGGTACGAGAATGTGGTATCGCCCTTTGCGGATACTTTTTCTGTGACGCCATGATGACGCTCACTCCACCAGCGGTTGTAGATCTGATTTTCATGGTTTCCAGCACCAGACACCGCAACTTTAAAGAAGTCAGGATAGACAAGCATCGCTGCCGTAGACATAAATCCACCGCCGGAGTGGCCAGTTATACCCACACGGTTAATGTCGATGTATTTATAACGGTCAGCAAGCTGTTCTGCCGCTACTTTTTTATCTTCCAAACCATAGTCGCGTAGATTACCGTAACCGTAGGTGTGGTACCACTGCGAACGTGAAGGATGTCCACCACGGTTACCAACGGTGATGACGATAAAGCCAAACTGTGCTAGCCTGTCGATTCTGTCCATGCTTCTTCCAAAGGATTTATTGACCGCTTCGGTCTGAGGCCCAGGGTAAACATATTCGACAATGGGGTACGTTCTGGTACTGTCAAAGTCAAATGGCTTATACATCACCCCATAGAGATCCGTGGTTCCATCCCCAGCTTTCACTTTAAAAGGTTCCGGAAATTTGTAACCTGCAGCAAAAAGTAACGACAGATCGGCCTTTTCCAATGTCATTACTTTTTGGTCCATTGCTATTGTATAAGACAGATTCGGGCGTTGTGTTTACCCTGGAGGAATTATTGACAAAATACTTTGAAGATTCACTCATTTCCACCTGGTGATCAAAATTCCCCGGGTTTAAAAGTTTCATGCCAGCGCCATTTGTATTTATACTGTATTGATGTAAATAATAAGGGTCTTCGTTTTTCTCACGGCCCGATGCGGTAAAAAATAGTGTTCCTGAAGCAGGGTCTAAACCGGTAATTTCCTCCGTATGAAAGGCACCTTTTGTAATTTGATTGATCAATTTTCCATTCGTGTCGTAAAGGTAGTAGTGGCCCCAGCCATCTCTTTCTGACCAGTGGACTAATTGCTTTTTATTTTCAATCAACAATGGTTTTTGAACATCCAGATATACATTGGAACGCTCCTGGATAATGGTGTTTACCGTACCATTTATATTGACTTTTAGGAGGTCAATCCGTTTGAGGTCGCGGCTAGAACGTGAAATGTAAAACTCTTCATTAGTGCCTAACCAGTAGTTGATAAAGTAATCTTCCTTATACGAATTTTTATCCGGAGTTTTTGTCCAGGTTGAGAGGGTCTGATTTTTAAACGCGGAAACATTGATGCGGCGTGGAGTTTTTGCATTTGCATCAAAGATATAGAGTTCAGTCTCTGTCGAATCGACCTCACCTGGCATTTGGTATTTATACGATTCAAGTGTTGGGCGGGATGAGCCAACATTATTGATTACCCACAAAGGTTTTAATGAACGGTTGTCCTTTCTGCTCAAGGTAAAATAACGACCATCTGGCGACCAGCTGATCCATACCCGCTTACGTTTAGGTTCATTGTCTTTATCTTTTTCTTCACCTGTAGTAGTGCTGTATTCATCGCCGCCCCAAGCATAATATTGTACACCGTCTTTTGTAATCTGGTGTTCTACAATTGTGCTGTCCTTTTCATTTTTTACCGCTTTAAGGTAATTGGATCTGTCCATCCAATACAAATTGTAGTCTTTTTGCAAAGTAAACTGTATTGGTATCGGGGGAGAAGCTCGCCCAACCCAACGGTGGTTTTACTTTTGTCGAATCACTGATTTCTAAGACAGACTTTGTTGCCAGATCGTATTCCAGATAAAAGAGTTTCTTCTTGGTCGTATCGGACTTATTCTTGAGTTTTTGTATTTCATCTTTGGATTTCACGGTATCTTGCGTACTCTGAACCTGAAATCTTAATTTCTTTTCATCTTTGGTAAATCGAAGCCCTTGTAATTCCAAATGTTGCGCATCTACAGGGTTTTTAACGATTTTAGTAATTTGAGCGGCGATGTCGTCATTATTGAAAAGGAGTTCTTTCTTTTTCAGGGCAGGGTTAACAATGTACCAGTTTTTTCCCTGCGGGCTTGCATAATCATACCAAAATCGATCAGAAAAATTGATCCAGTTTGGTTTGATACTCGTTGAAAAAATCATTTTCTTTAATTTTTCAGGGGAAAATTTTGCCGCCAACTGATAGTTGGCTTTTATAGGTGCCTCTTTCGCCTGTTGAGCAGTGCCAATATAGGGTAATAAGCTGGCTGCTAAGATAAAGTAGAACTTATGCATTAAATAATGATATAGATAATCGTGTAATAATGGTTTTTGCTGTAAAAATATCTATAATTAGGTTCTTTTGCGAATGATTTGTGTAATAATCCTATGATGGATAGAAGTTTTCATTGAAATTAACGAGAAATAGCTCCTTTGTTGCCCGTGTCACTCCGGTATACAGCCATCTTAAAAATTCAAGATCCAACATCTCATCGTTTATATACCCCTGGTCGACAAAGACAATTGGCCACTGGCCCCCTTGCGCTTTATGGCAGGTAATTGCAAATGCAAATTTAATCTGAAGCGCATTATAATAGGGATCCTTTTTGATCGCTTCTAGGCGGTCTTTTTTATCCATAATGTCGGCATAATCCAAGGCAATCTCTTCGTAGAGTGTCTTCTGGGTCTCATAAGGCAGATTGGGACTGTCCGTATAGAGGCTGTCTAGGATCACGCGGCAGGTGATCGGTTCTATTTCGTCAATATCAACAAATTCAAGTGTGACATCTGCAAATCGAAAACCATGCTGATCGTGGATGTTACTTACTTTTCGTACTTTGGCCATATCGCCATTGGCAATAAACCCATCGCCCATGTTGTTTTCCTGCAGCCAGAAGTAGTTGTTTTTCACCACCATAATATAATCTCCGCCGGTCAGTTCTTCGTCCCGAAACAAAATCCTGTTCCTTATGTTTTGGTTGTACAAATTTGCTGAGCGATTTGAACGGCAGATAATCATTGTATTTTCGAGTCCATATTTGTCATAGGCATAGTTTATCCCCTCTATTAACCGTTCACCTGTCATTCTGTAAAGGTCTTTGAATCCTTTAGTTATGAATTTTGGAAAAGGAAAGTTATCTTGATCTTCTTCTGCAGATGTTATCTCTTCGCGTATTTTTGTCGCATTATACAGTATACCGGAATCTCTGGACTGCCGGACAACGGAGGTCAGCTCAAACGGATAAACGCAGAGATGAAATTCACTTTCAAGATAACTTGGGTTTAATGCGGGGCTGTCCAGGAGTCCTACAGGTGGTAACTGGGCGGTATCTCCGACAAACAGTAGGGTACAGTTCTTCCCGGATTGCACATAGCGGATCAGGTCATCCAAAAGACTTCCTGAAAATGCATTGACAGGAGCATTGGATATCATTGACGCTTCATCGATAATAAATAGCGTATCTTCATAAAGGTTCTCCGCTAAAGTGAAATCCAGCTGAAATGAAACAGCAGATTTTTTTCGATAGATTTTCTTATGGATGGTGAGTGCTTTGCGACCCGAATAATAGGTAATCACTTTTGCAGCCCTGCCCGTTGGAGCCAGCAGGACAGCTTTTTTGCGTAATGCTGGCAATACTTTGACCAGCGTCGAAATTAACGTTGTCTTTCCCGTACCAGCATACCCTTTCAGGACAAAGCAGGATTGCTTGTCAAAAGCGAGTAGAAATTCTTCCAGTAATCCGAAGGCCTCCAACTGCTGATCGGTGGCCTGCCATGGAAATTGCTGTATTAACAGATTTTTGATGAACACCCTCAAAGTTATTTAAAAGGTTTGTCTTATCCTCTAGAAAAAGCTATTTTTGCGTTAAGAAGTTTTAATCTTTACAATTCAGCGAATGAATTATATTTCAAAACAATTTAATATCCATTATTTACCGGAGTACAATCTTTTGGTCAAGGCCGGCTTTCAGAAAGATGTGTTGGCGGTGGTTGATAAAAAATCAGTCGCCCCCATTGTAATCGAGTATCCGTCAGAAGAGCCGATTTTGGATGCGACACGCATTATGAGCCTTCCGTTTCGATTTGTCCGCGTTGTGATACCCCATCAGACTTTTACGTTTATTCCAAAAGAATTTTTTCTAAGCGATAATATTAGCGATTATCTACAATTTTTAGGTACATCCGATCTTGAAAACACATTTAGCTATTCTTTAGATAATCTTAATTTAGTTGCTGTATATCAGTTTGATGGATTGTTATTAAATAGATGGAAGAGGTTGTTTCCTGATGCTGTGATACTTCCCGAGTTCGCTGTTGTGCTTGACCGCGCACAGGAGCGCGTTTCGATTAGAGGCAGCGTCTTAGGAATTCATTTTGTGGCTGAAAATACGGTTGACTTTTATCTGTTTAAAAACGGAGTTTTTCAGCTCTATAATAGTTTTGAAATTCATACGCTGGATGATATTAGCTATTATGTGCTTAATATCTTAACGCAATTCAACCTTGGCGATTCCATTAATAAAGTGCTTCTTTCAGGGGAAATCCCAAATGAATCTTATTATAAACGTATCTCAACGTATACTGCTGATATCGAAATATTGGATTTGAAAACAAAAGTTGTATTGGCAGATAGGGAGGTGGAATCAAATCTGACTCCGTATAATGTATTATTTGATTCTATACTATGCGAATAATCGGAGGTCGTTTAGGTGGCTTAAGGCTCAATCCACCAACAAATTTACCTGTGCGACCAACCACGGATATCGCCAAAGAAGCACTGTTTAATATTTTACAGAACAAGCTGGATTTTGATGGTTTAGAGTGTCTGGATCTTTTCGCAGGAACAGGGAATATTAGTTTTGAGCTCGCATCGCGGGATGTAGGGCATGTCGATGCGATAGACCTTCATTTCAAATGCGTGCAATACATCATTGATACAGCGGAGAAGATGAAATTGGAGCAGATTAAAGCTAGGAAATCCGATGTGTTTAAATTCATTGCTAGCTGTAAGCATACTTATGATTTTATTTTTGCCGATCCACCTTATGATATTCCTAAATTGCCACAATTGCCAAAACTAATTTTTGACCAACAATTACTGCGTGAAGGTGGGCTCCTTGTTGTTGAGCATCCGTCAACAAGGCAGATGGAAGATCATCCAAATTTTATAGAAACTAGAAAATACGGGTATTCATCATTTTCTTTTTACGCTAAGACTAACTAATATGAAAATTGCTGTTTTTCCGGGATCATTTGACCCTTTTACTTTAGCTCATCAAGATCTTGTTGAAAGAGCAATGCCGCTATTTGATAAAATTATTATTGCGGTAGGTTATAACGCCAATAAAAAAGGAATGTTAGATCACGACGAACGGGTAGATTCAATTAGTCGTGTTTTTAACAACGTAAGTGGGGTTGAGGTGCATAAATATAAAGGCTTAACCGTGGAGTTCTGTAGGCAGGTTGAAGCCCGTTTTATATTACGTGGGCTCCGGAATACCAGTGATTTCGAATTTGAAAATGCCATTGCTCAAAATAATCTGCTGCTCAATAATGAGGTGGAAAGTTATTTCTTGATGAGTAGATCCGGAACAGCTCATATTTCTTCGTCCATTGTTAGGGATGTCTGGTTTAATGGAGGCGATATCAGTGCAATGGTGCCCGTTGCCGTCCTGTCGCTGTTGAATGCAAAAAAATAAATAATCAAAATCAATAAAGCCCGATTGAATCAAAAAGTGCAGCAAAATATTATTTTGCTGCACTTTTTTTGTTCTTGGTAGACAGGGTTTTATGTGTTTTATGTGAATAATATGTTCTACTATTTAAATCAGTCTGATTGTCCGCTATGCTTTTAGGCCAAATATTATTTGGTAATGCGATTGTTTAATGTTTAATGTATTTGTTTTCAAGTCATTAACCTGATTTACCTGTATTTTAGTTTACTAAGAGCTTGCTTTGTCCAATAGGTAACACTCTTCAGGTGTAAGTTTGATTTCGACAGCTCTGCTGAGTTCTTCGAGCTGCTTGATACTGGTTGCACTTACAATAGGCGCTGTAACCGAAGGTCTATGTAAAATCCAGGCTAATGCAATGGTTGACATGCTTGCTTGTTGGCTATGGGCTATTTCAGCCAGGGCATCTAGAATACGTAGACCGCGGGCATTAAACCTGTTTTTTAATGCATCGTAGCGCTTTACCTCTTTTATATCATCCAAAGAGCGGTATTTACCCGAGAGGAAGCCACTGGCGAGCGAATAGTAGCTGATTACACCCAGGTGATTGTCAATGGCCAATTGTTCGTACTGTTCTTCATATTTCACTCGGTCGTAAAGGTTGTATTCCGGTTGGATAGCAATATAAGCGGGCAAATTGTGCTCTTCAGCAATCCGGAGCGATTCCTCAATACGTTCCGGACTGAGATTTGATGCACCGATCCATTTTATTTTTCCAGTCTGGATCAGGTGATGGTAAGCCTCCAGTGTTTCATCGATTTGTGTTGTCAGATCATCGTGATGCGATTGATAAAGATCAATTGTATCTACATTCAGGCGCAAGAGCGAATCTTCCACAGATTTAATGATATATTCTTTTTTCAGATTAGGTTTGCTATTATCTATTCGGCGTCCACCGACTTTTGTAGCAATCTGAATTTTATCACGCGTATCTCTTTTGTTGATCCATTTGCCAATGATTGTTTCTGATTCAGATCCGCTGTTCCCCGGCACCCAATGCGAGTAATTATTAGATGTATCGATCAGGCTGAATCCCATATCGACAAAGGCATCCAAAAGAGCGAAGGATTGCTTCTCATCTATGGTCCACCCAAATACATTTCCACCAAAGACAAGCGGTTTGAATTCAATTTCACTATTTCCGAGTTTTACTTTTTCCATGATCATTTGATTGTTTCCTAATTAAAATTAGGTAAAAAAGGCCGTTTTAAATCTATTGATAGGGCAGTTAAAAGTTTTTTTTAAATTTTCTTATTCATTATCAGTGGGTTTTAAAAATGATTGGTAGGGTAATTTGGAATAATAAAAACTTTGCTTACTTTTGCATCATCCCAAACGGATATGCCCGGATGGCGGAATTGGTAGACGCGCTGGTCTCAAACACCAGTGGGAAACCGTGCCGGTTCGACTCCGGCTCCGGGTACAAAAATCCTCTTTGCATTCAGTAAAGAGGATTTTATGTTTTAATTGACTTCGCCGCCATTAAAGTATGTAAAATCGGTTTTCGTAAGTCCGGGATAAACGGCATTTACTTTAATATTTGTATCACAAAGTTCATATGCTAGCTGGATTGTGTACCTTTTTAGAGCCGCTTTTGATATTTCGTAAACTCCGTATTTAGCATAGTTGTAGGCAGGCCAATCAGGATTACTTAGTAATGAAAGAGAGCCGACGCTGGTACTCAAGTTGACTATTCTTGGCTCTGAGGATTTTTTGAGTAGATATGATTGGCAATCTTATATTCAGAAATTATTTTAATTGTATTTTTTCCTGCAGATTTAAACTCAAAGAAATAGGCAAAAAACATTTCTTCTTTTTTAGTCTTATACGTTCCATTACAAGCACCAAACTTACCGTGACTTAATACTTCATCTAAGGTCAATTCAAGCGCTTCCACATTTTTATTCAGATACTTTCTTAATTCTTCTTTGTTTGAAATTGTTTTATGACCAATTATTCTAAATTCAAACTCATCTTCAATCCCATTAGCAATAGTTTCAAATTCGTTTTTATACAGAGCTATTATAAAATCTTTGATTAATCTCCTTTTAGGTGCATTATCGCAATCTGTAGGTACATTCAGTTTCATATAAATATTTTCACTTTACATTAAAACTACAAAATATCTCACCATAAGTGAAACTATAACACCGTATTTAGCACCGGTAAGCCAAATCCTACCGCTATGCGAGATTATAAAGTATAGCAATATGCACCGGATGTAGGTTCATTACTCGCATATCGCATCTAATATCTCCATACAATCTTCCGTGCTGGACAACTCTATTGTCGGTTCAGGCCCTCTTTGGGATAAATCAGGCAGCCAATTTTGGAGGGATGGTCCTGTACTAAGTTTGCCCTACCTTGCTTGTTGAGCACAAGTATAATCATTAAATCTCCACCTGCTGCCATCGTAAAAAACAGTCCGAATGCCAGCCACAATATATTGCCTAAAAACAGGGCGACTACCGAAGGTAATATGCCTAGGATTATACCGGGAGCGGCCGCACCGATCTGATAATCTCTCACCTTCAGCGGTTCTTTGCAATGACAGTAAGGCGTGATGGATTTCCATAAGATGCCGAAGCGAATGGACCGGAATCCCGAGGCGGCATATCTAGCCCAAATGATGCCATGAATAAGCTCATGTACAATCACCCCCGCGATAATAATGAGTATCAGCGAGGCAATCCCAGCTGTACCTGACGGAAAAGCGGCTTTATAATTCGCAATAGAAAGCTTTTGCGGCCATAGAGCGTAAAAGGCAAAACCAAAGATCAGCGCAAATGGCAAGAAGTAGGCAAATGACCTAAGCTGCGCCTGAACGGCATTAATCGTTAGCTCCTGAGCATTTCCAAGACTTGGATTGGATTCTTTCATACTTAAAAATAGAAAAAAAAGTGGAAAGTCCTTACTTTCTAAATTCTTAAAGCGAACAACATTCAATAGCAAAAGATCTGTACTGATATGATAATATCGAGGAAATCTACAAATGACTACAGAATATTTCAATTATAGAGTATACAGTTCAGCAACCGATCAAAACAAAACATTTTCGAGAAAAATTTTACAGATTAAAAGGCTGAGAGGACGAAATATTTATACAAACAATATCGTTATGGCTACAACATAACTACTTTCGGCTACATTTATAAGTTTGTCAAATCTGAACTTTGGTTTATAAATAATTTAGGATATGAAAGTATTTGTTACAGGCGCTACAGGTTTCGTAGGAACAGCTGTAGTACAGGAATTATTAAAAGCTGGTCACAAAGTTCTAGGTTTGGCAAGATCAGAAGAATCTGCTAAAAAATTAATTAACGCAGGAGCAGAGCCCCATGTTGGTGACCTGATGGATTTTGAAAGCTTAAAGTTAGGAGCCAAACTCTCCGATGCTGTGATCCATTTAGGATTTGTTCACGATTTTAATCGTTTTCCCGAAATGTGCATTTTAGATAGTAAAGTGATCGAAGCTATCGGAGATGCGCTGGTTGGAACTGATAAACCCTTTCTGATTACTTCTGGAACTGCGCTGTTTTCAAAAGATGGAATAACAACGGAGAATGACAGAGCGATGAACCATCCGCATCCAAGGATTGCTACTGAAAATGCAGCGGATGATCAGGTTGCGAAAGGCGTAAATGTTTCGGTGATCAGATTATCTCCCTCAGTGCACGGTGAGGCGGATGAAATAGGTTTTGTTCCATTATTTATAAAAATAGCAAAAGAAAAAGGCGTCTCAGCCATCATTTGCGAAGGAAAGAACCACTGGCCAGCTGTGCACCGCCTAGATGCAGCAAAGCTTTACCGCCTAGCCCTTGAAAAACCATTTGAAAAAGGAACTAGATATCATGCTGTAGCGGAAGAAGGAATTCAGCTTAAGACAATCGCTGCTGAAATTGCCGAGCGTCTCAACATCCCACTCATTTCACTGAATGCCGAAGAAGCTGAACAGCATTTTTCCTGGTTTACGCATTTTGCAAAACTGGACAATCAAAGTTCAAGTACGCTAACAAGGGAAATGCTGGACTGGACCCCGGTCCATCCGACTTTACTGGAAGATTTAAAAGGCTCATATTATTTTTCTGGGCTTTAAATATTTGTACTTTTGTTCCGATCCACATATACTAAAAATGCTGTAATGCCATGTCCGATAATAAACCGATAAGACTAAAGACCATTTCCGAATTTCATAAGCTTCGAGGATTGCCGGCACCAAAGCATCCACTTATCAGCGTGATAAATTTTGAAGATATGACCGACAATACGAGGATTGGAAAACAAAGCTTGCTTTTCGACTTTTATCTAATTTCTGTTAAACGGGATATGGATCACAAGTATAGATATGGGCAGCAAGATTATGATTTTGACGAGGGAGTGATGTTCTGCATGGCACCGCATCAGGTGCTTAGTGTAGTACGTGAAGAGCAAGGGAAAAATCCTTCCGGATGGATGCTGATGATCCATCCGGATTTTCTCTATGATTCGCCACTGGCGACATCGATCAAAAGATATGAGTTTTTCGATTATGCTGTGCATGAAGCGCTTTTCCTTTCAGAAGACGAGGAACTGAAGATGCAGCAGATCATCGAAAATATCAAACAAGAATATCAAGGCAATATTGACCGGTTTAGCCAAAATATTATTATCTCTCAATTGGAAACCTTATTTAATTACTCCCACCGTTTTTATCAGCGTCAGTTCATCACCCGCAAGAAAGCAAGCCACCAGTTTTTGGAAAAGCTTGAGATTTTTCTCGATAAGTATTTTGAAGACAGAAACATCATGCAGAGTGGATTACCAACGGTACAGCTGCTTTCCGAGCAGCTCAATATGTCGTCACAGTATATGCGAAGCCTACTCAAATCCTTGACTGGGCACACGCCCCAGCAGATCATTCATGAGAAAGTGATTGAAAAGGCTAAAGAAAAGCTTTCCACAACTGAACTAACCATCAGTGAGATCGGCTATAAACTGGGCTTTGAACATTCACAATCATTTAATAAGCTATTTAAGGCCAAGACCAATATGACTCCGTTGGGGTTCAGAAAGTCCTTTAAAAGCATTAATTCTATTTAATGTGATTTTTTCCAGAAAACAAAATTGGAGTAAAGCGTAGTGGCTACTAAAATAAATAGTGCGATGACATAAATGGTTTTAGATAGCATATCGTTTTTCGAACCAACAAAGCAAATAATGAGTAGGCTGCTTATATAAATTATACCCGCATTAACCCAAATTCTTGATACCTTTGGAGAATACATTTTTTTTGGTGAATCATAATCCGAATTCAATTCTGAGATTCTATTTTTATCCCAATAAAGGAGAATTAAACCCGCAAGCATCATCAAACTAGTGATTATCCAAGTACCCTTAAAGTGCATTGAAATTGTAATCATCCAGATATTGGCTGTTATGGCCAAAAAGAGAAATGTTCCAATTAATGCGAATCGCTGCGTCATAAGAAGGATTGCAGTAATTATCTGCATGACACCTAGAAAGTTATAATAGATACCGGAAAGATAAAGTACTTCAAAAAACTGCCCTATGGTACTGGTTGTAGGTAATTGAGTAAATCTTTCACCAACTACTTTTGTAAATCCGGAAGGGACGAATGCCAATGCGACAAGGTATCTGATATGAATAATCGTCCATTGGATAAATTTATTTTGTTGTAATTTATAAAACATATTATTTAACAGATATTAGGTTAGGCCGATTAATTTGTCCTTTCCTTGTGCTTACGTCTATATTTGATGATTGCAGCGTGACTTTTTATTTAGCGCAAATTTATCCTAATTCAGCAAATATTGCCAATGGTTATAATTAACCAAAAAATATCCCACTAGTGAACCCTTTCCTTTGGTTAAAACATACACTAGAAAACATTATGTCCATAAACCAAAAAACCTAAAGGATCTTTAACGGTAGAATTTCAAAAAATCAGCTGGCCTGTAGTACATAGGGCTGATACAATAAATCAACTGACCTCCCCGGAAAATAGGTCATGTCTAAAGTAGAGGTAGAAATGTTGGAATATTATTTTATATTTGCATGATACTTGACTAATCAAGTGTTATGCAAATTAAAATATGGAACTCAATATTATATTAAACCTACTGAAAGTTCAGTCTCTCATCACAAAGAAATTTGATGGCCTAAGCCTTCATGGAATTAGCCTTACAGATTTTATGATCCTGCATATCCTAAGCAGTGTTCCCGGCAATCGCTTAAAGAGAATTGATCTGGCAGAAGGCATTGGTTTAACGGCATCCGGCATTACCCGGATTATTTCTCCTATGGAAAAGATGGGGCTTGTTGTAAAAGAAGCAAACGAAAGAGACGCCAGAGTCAGCTATGTGAAACTCACCAGTGCCGGCGAGCGTGTGTTTAAGGAAGCAAAGGTTACTGCGACTCAAACTTCTAAAAATATGTTAGCTGGAATATCCAAGAATGAGTTAAAAGTTTTCGCTTCTCATTTGAAAGGGTTAGGAGGAGACCTCTAATATTAAATATAAAAAACATGTCCAAAAAGCCGGAAACGATATGAAAGAAAAGCTGAGTAGAACGATTGATATATACTGATATGCTAAACAAAACCTATACTTACCCCACGTATGAAGCCGGAAGGCATTTGGCGTTAAAGAAGATTCAGGGTTCCATTGTGAACCTGAACCTGATCCGGTTAAAAGAGTTCGCAGATTATTCCGATTTTCCCGATATAGCTCCGGAAACAACGATTTCCGGTTATGAAGCTTTTATGAGTTACATACAACTCGCCAAACCATTTGTGGAGCAGGCTGGAGGAGAGATACTTTTGGTAGGAAAGGGAGGCCGATTTCTTATCGGCCCGGAAAATGAGCAGTGGGATATCTGTATGCTGATCAAGCAAAAAAGCGTATCAGATTTTTTCGCTTTCGAGCAGAACCCAGATTATATGAAGATTACAGGGCATCGTTCGGCTTCTATATTGGATTCCAGACTTTTGCCCTTAGAAATGCTATCATTTTAAACAATAGATGGGTTATATTGAACTAAGAAATGCCGCTATATATTATCAGTTATACGGTGCTGAAAACAAGGATACTATTGTATTGGTTAGCGGTCTGAATACGCAGATGACCCGCTGGGAAGCAACATTCGTTAAGATGCTTGCCGACGAAGGGTTCCTGGTTATCTGTTTTGATAACAGGGACTGCGGAAAAAGTACGTTTACAATAGATCGCCATAGCGATACGTTCAATTTTTCGCTGAACAGTTTTTTACAGGACCCCGAAAAATATCCTCCTGCTTATTCTTTACATGATATGGCAGATGACATCAGGGATCTGCTGCAATCGCTGAATATTAAAAAGGCGCACATTGTCGGCCGATCCATGGGAGGGATCATTGCGCAGTTATTTTCATCACGGTATCCGGCAATGACTCAGACACTAACGTTATTGATATCTTCAAGCTTTAATCCGGCTCTTCCGAAACCTGATGATGCACTGGTAAGAAAAATGACCCGCTCATCTGTAAATTTTGAAGATAATCTGGAAGCATACCTGAAAGAAAGAATAGACTTTATGAAAGCTATTTACGGCAGCAGATATATTCTCAATGAAGAAAAAGAACGGACATTAATTATTGAAGATCAAGTCCGGCAATCTTATGCAGTCAGGCCTTATCGTCAGATCATTGCCCTCATCAGTTATGTATTTAATCCAGGTCTTCTCACAGGTATTCAGGTACCTGCACTGGTTATACACGGGGACGAAGATCCATTGTTCAGTATTGAACATGCGATTGATTTAAAAAACAATATACCCGGCTGTCAGCTTATCATCAAAAAAGGTATGGGGCACGCGATACCGGAAGCACTGTTTCCATCATTGGTGCAGGATATTTCAAATTTTATAGTTGTATCATAATGTGCCGGATCATGATTAGATAATTAATAAAGACTAAAAATCAGTGTTGTCATATATCGGTTTTTGTTGCTGACAACGCGTAAACCATCGGGATTTTATCTTCCAGATGAGCAATTCTGAACTTACCGGGCTCAGACTCTACCGAAAGATCAAAGTTATTATATGGTGAATAGTCAAACTCTTCAAAATAGGTTATGCCGAGGCCGTTTTGTATCAGGCTGCTGATTACCTCGCCCAAGCTGTGGTTCCAACCAATTGTTTCTACTTCAATTTGCGCCGCTTTATCTGCGTAGGTTCCTTTTTCCGTTTCTATAATGGCACCGGAATTAAAATACTTGTATTCGATTTTTTCAAACCGGGAATCATACATCCACACCACAGGATGAAACTCCACAAAAATAAATCTACCGCCGGGTTTCAGGAACTTTGAAATCACCTTCGCCCACCGATCCAGGTCGGGAAGCCAGCCGATGGTCCCATAGCTCGTAAAAACAATGTCAAACTGACGATCCAGATGATTGGGAAGGTCGTAGACGTCGCTGCAGATAAAAGATGCAGTGGAGTGGGCCTGCTTTGCCAGTTCGCGGGCCTTCGCAATCGCCACATCCGATAGATCAACACCCACTACCTCAGCTCCAAGACGGCTTAATGATATGCTGTCCTGCCCGAAATGACATTGTAAATGCAGGACAGAGGTATTGGAAAGATCTCCCAGTATATTCAGTTCGATATCCTTTAGCGAATTTTTGCCCTTTAAGAAACCGTCCACATCATAAAAATCGGATTTGATATGGGTTTCTGTGCGGTCATTCCATGATGTCCGGTTGATTTCTACGTAATTATCCTCGATATTCATGATTTATTCTGATGGGTTAAATTCTTAAATTACTAAAATAGGTTATTTTTTTTTATCACGGAGAAGCATGTGGATGATGGGGTTTATTCCCGTAGCCCTTTCCACGCTTTCCGTCACGGATAAAAAGCATTCTGGGATAATCGTCAAAAGTTGCGAGCCTGATTTGTTGTGACATACTACTAAAATTGATGGTATACTTAAATATTCAAAGATGGTTTCCCGGCTGCGATGGTATAGGCTTCTTTCAGCACTTCTGAATACGTCGGGTGGGCATAGCAGAGGGAAGCCATATTACTGGCTGTTACTTCGTATTCCAGGCCGACAACTGCCTGTGCGATCAGGTCCGCCGCCCGGGCGCCGATAATGTGTACTCCTAAAAGTTCTCCATATTTCGGATCGGAAAGCACCTTTACAAAACCGTCAGGCTCCATACCCGCCCTTGCTCTGGCATTTACGGCAAATGGAAATTTACCAATAGAATACTCCAGTCCCTGTTTTTTTAATTCTTCTTCCGTAGCTCCTACAGAAGCAACTTCCGGCCAAGTGTATACTACCGAAGGAATACGGCCATAATTGATATGAGGTTTCTGACCATTGATTCTTTCCACCACAAATACCGCTTCTTCCTCTGCTTTATGGGCCAGCATGGCGCCGCCGATCACATCTCCGATGGCAAAAATATTTAAAGCTGTTGTCTGAAGCAGTTCATTGACTTTAATTGTACCGTCGGCATTCAATTCTACATTGGTGTTTTCCAGCCCCAGACCATTCACATAAGGCTTTCTTCCGACAGCAACGAGGATATAGTCGGCAGTAAGTTCCTGCTCTTCACCTTGTTTATTTCTGAAATAAACCTTAGCCGCCTTGCCGAGGTTTTCGGCTTTGTAGACGGCTTTTCCGCATTGTATTTCTACGCCTTCTCTTGTTAATATTTTTGCTAAGGTTACTCCCAGTTCACGGTCCATATTGGCAATCAGCGTGTCAGCATATTCTACAATGGTTGTTTTTGTGCCGATCCTATTGAATATGGACGCCATTTCTACACCAATCACACCTCCGCCGATGATCACAATGCGCTCAGGCTGTTCCTTCAGAGCCAGGGCTTCGGTAGAGGTAATGATCCTGTTTTTATCAATGGCGACCCCGGGAATCGTGGCGGGTTTTGATCCGGTAGCAATAATGAATTTCTGTGACCTTATTACGGTTTCCGTCTGATCAGCATGTAATATCTTCAGGGAATCATTGTTGAGAAAAGATCCCGATCCCTGTAGAACTTTGATCCTGTTTTTTCGCATTAGGAAATCAAGCCCCTGTATATTTTTAGCCACTACCTCTTTTTTTCGATTGTACATCTGTTCAAAATTGAGCCCTAGGCCAAAAAACTCAATTCCATGCGCATTAAAGCTCTTTGCGGCTTCTGCATAATGATGCGTGCTGTCCAGCAATGCTTTGGTAGGAATGCAGCCAACGTTTGTACAGGTACCTCCCAATGTACTGTATTTTTCAACCAAAGCTGTTTTATAACCTAATTGAGCGCTCCTGATCGCAGCTACATATCCGCCGGGACCTGACCCGATAACGGTAATATCAAATTCTTCCATTGTATTGATCTAAAATTATATCTATAAAATAAACCGATTGGTCTTTTTTAAGGTAAAAAAAATTATGCTTCAATGCCTTTAATCAGTTTTTCTAAAAAGGACATGGCTATAGTAAGCTCTGCCATATGGCTGTTGACTTTCGCCTGCATGAACGCCCCCTCGATCATTGAAATCATGATCACGGCCATTTCAGTTGGATCGGTATCTGCCTTGATTTCATTCCTTTCTATGCCCCGCTTTATCTGGTTTTCAATAGACGTTTTCCAGAACCCCAGTGCTTTCTGTGCGCTTTCTTTCAGTTTAGGATGCGTGTCATCTGCTTCTGTAGCGGTATTTAAAATGGGGCAGCCTGCCTGAAGGTAAGGATACCTGAAATAATTTTTATAGGTATGCGGATAAACCAGCAACCGTTCTATTGAATGCTCCGTAGCGAGTATGCGTTCTTTCATATGCTGAGTGATCCTGGCGAAGTTATGGTCAAACACGCTCAATGCGATCTCGTCCTTGTTCTCGAAATTACCGTAGATGCAGCCTTTTGAAAGCCCTGTGGCGTTCATTAAATCGTTTATCGATGTGCCCGCATAGCCTTTTGTATTAAATACGGATGCGGTTTTCTCGATAATCAGGCGCTTGGTATTTTCAGATTTTGTAGTTTTCATGCAGCATAAATTATCATTTATGACAAAGGTAAACAAAAAAATAAAACAATCGGTCTTTTTTTAATTTAATCAAATCCCAGTCTTGTCTCGTATCCTTATTTCAGGATATTCAGCCGTGAAAACATAATCGGTCCGTCTTATTATTCCGGTAAGGTCCATATAATCAAGTTAAAATGGTTACTCGTTGTCCTGGAATATTGCTTATTCAAAGAAAAAGTTAATATATAAAAATAGCAGGTTTTTGTATGGAGATTAAATTAGCTTATATTTTTTGCCCTGATCGCCGATACTGTCCGCTTGTCAGCAACACCGTCAAAATATTTTTTGAGGACTTCATTAAATATATTTTCTGTATCGCTAACCATTGCAAATAATGTCATGCAGGAGCGCAACTTGAGGTAATCGGGATATCCGAAGATTTCCTCTGCCGTAAAGCCATCGAGCTGTAGGAGGGCTTCTGAAATTTCAATCAGGTGCTTCCCAAGAACGGGGTGGGCCAAATATGAGATTGCTTCAGATACACCGGAGATGCCATATTCGTCGGATATTGCACTACTTCCCAAACCACTGAGCTGCGGGAAGATATACCACATCCAATGGGAAGTCTTCCTGCCATTTTTGATTTCAGAAAGTGCCTTCAGGTAAACTTGGTTTTGGGCATCCAAAAATCTTTTTAATTCCATATAAGTTTGCGATTTAATATCAATTCCAATATACAAAATTAAGAAAATTATTTCTCCAACTTTTGCCTTGGAAGCCCGATTTCATGCTTCTGCGGATATGGCGCGCGATGCATCATGCTGACATTCTCGCGCAGATTCTGGTGCGCCATAGTATGCAAATCGGCGGAAGCTAAGTTATATAATGTGGCATTATAGTACATTTTCCCACGCTTATAGGCGACTAGGCCAACGCAAAAATGTCCTATAATAACATTATGCAAAATAGCCAATGACATAGTCTTCACAAATGATGTTCAAAAAGTTAAAGCTTTAGAGCAAAAAGAGCGTGCAATGTATGAAAAATTGCTTTTAATTTCAGAATTGAAACGCATTTACATTGCAAGACACTTAAAAAGATAGCCTTTTGATTTACCCTTTATAAGCACAATGTATGCCATATAAAGAACACATAACTGCACCAGATTGAAAAACGGTTGAAGCAAATCATGTCTTATTTTAAGTAAACTCTTTTATAGCTTTTGTAAATTTGGTAAAAATCTATTTTCGCAGATTATGGCTGTACCTGTCAATAAAGAAGAATTACAAAAGGCAATTGAAACGAATTACAACAAACTGAAAAAGGAATTATCGACCATTCCTGTTGAATTAACTACCACCACAGATTTAGAAGGACATGCAAAGGATACTACAATGAGTATCAATAATCTTATTTCTTATTTGATAGGGTGGGGAGAATTAGTGCTTAAATGGAATCGAAAAAAAGATAATAATGAGCTCGTAGATTTTCCTGAAACAGGTTATAAATGGAATGAACTTGGTAAGTTGGCTCAGAAGTTTTACAAAGATTATGAAGACATTGACTTTAATACATTGTGTAGTAAATTATATGAAACGGTTTCTGACATTCTTAATCTAATTGAGCAAAAATCTAATGCTGAATTATATGAGGTTTCCTGGTATGAGAAATGGACTTTAGGAAGAATGATTCAGTTTAACACGTCTTCGCCTTATACCAACGCAAGAGGGAGAATTCGTAAGTGGAAAAAAGAACGTAACATTAAATAAAAATCCTGTCCAAGCTGACAGGATTTAAACATTCAGAAAATCAATCCTGATTACTAAGGGATTTCTTTGTCTTTATCTTCGGAACTCATTGCTGTTTGAGCAATAGCAGCCGCCACCATTCCACCCCAATGACTCATAACCGGCTACGGTTATAATACTTTCACTTTCTTCGTTTTTATCGACAATCCACAAGGTATTGTAACTTAACGAATATTGATGCGCTCTGAATTGAGATTGCTTGTATTGGAGTTACAGCGGCAACCATGGGGCAGCACAGCGTTCAGCAATGATCTAATCGTTCTTTGCGATCTGCAAAAAACCTGAAGTAAACCCATATCAATGGCTAAAGCAAACTTTGCTCAACATAGCATCCACCAATCATAAAAATAGCAGTGATCTCTATCCGTAGAACTTTAAGAAATCAACACAAATGTAGTTCATAGGGCGTATACATCTATTGGACAGCGAACTGATTCAGCAAAATGTCCGAGCAGATATCATCCTAGAAAATTAAAAATCGGTAGAACCTATTAATAAAGAAACAGCTGAGATAACATAGGTTTTTGGGAAAAAAGCTTGAATCGGAGGATTTGCAGGAGATAATTATTCATAAGACCTTTAATTTCCACAGTTGAAAAAATTCTTTTTTATAGGAAGAACCGATCGGTATTACCTCATTGGAGATCTTAACGGTATCTTTCTCAACAGATATAATCCGATCAATTGACACAATATACGATCTATGTATTCGACAAAATTTATGAGACGGTAAAGTGGTTATAAAATCCTTTAGATTCAAGTATGTAATAATGGACTGTGTGGTTGTATAGACACATATATAATTGTTTAAGCCCTTTATATACAATATATCTTGTAATTTTACCTTGAAATATTTCTGTTTAGAGTCTCCTTTAATCAATATGTACTCTTTTAGAGATTCGGTTTCCTGGTTTGAACCAATCTGTAAAAGATGGTAGAATTTAGCTATTGATTTTTCGAAGCGTTCAAAAGTTATGGGTTTTAGTAAGAAATCAATAATGTCGTTTTCATATCCATCGATAGCATATTGAGAATAAGCTGTGGTGAAGATGAATTTGCATTTATTTTTACATAATTTTAAAAATTGTAAACCGTTCATTTCAGGCATTTGGATATCAAGAAAAATCAGGTCTATTTTTGAACCTTCAATAATTCTTAAAGCTTCATACACGTCGCTGCCATAATATGCCAATGAAAACTCTGGAAATTGGAGTAAGTGATTTCTTAAAATGTCTATGGCAAACATTTGATCATCTATTATTACGCACTGAATTCTATTTTTCATGTTATAAAATCAATTTAAGACGGACAGAATAAAGATCATTCTCTGCTGAAATGTGCAGAAAATGCTTGTCAGGTAATAGAAGTGCTAATCTACGTTTGACATTAGCCAATCCAATTCCGTTAGTGACGTCTTTTAAATTTTGATTAATATAGTTTAGAATCTCAAATTCCATCGTATTTTTTATTGCCGTTATTTTGATCTTAAGGGGAAATTTGGGGTCATCAACAATTCCATGTTTAAAAGCGTTTTCGATAAAAGTAACTAAAATCATGGTCGGAACCAGGATCTGGTCATCATCGATTGCCTTAATAAACTTATAATATATTCCATGATCAAACTGAGTCGATTGTAAGTCAATATAGTCTTGAACAAATTCTATTTCCTCATTTAAAGGCGAGGTCTGAACCTCAGATTTAGTTATAGTATATCGCATTGTACCCGCCAATTTTGAAATGGTATTAGATAGCCTTGCCGAGAGCGGTAGCGAGATAGCATACATATAATTAAGCACATTATAAAGAAAATGTGGGTTGATCTGTGATTTTAAAAGGTGTAATTCTGCTTCATGCACTAATGCCCTTAATTCACTATTACGTTTCTCTATTGTGAAGGTTCTAAAAATATGGAATGTGATAAAGCCAATGAAAAAGCTTGGTAGCGAGTAATAAAAATTATCATAAACAAAAAATAGAGGATTTAAATTCTGGCTTTTAGGAAAGTTTAAAAATCTCACAAAAATTTTCTCTTCCATCACATATCTAATTAGTACACATATTAGATTTAAGCTTATTATCTGAACAGCTATTAGCCCCCATCGCTTTCTTTCCCAATTTTTTGGGAATATATACATCGAAGTCAATAATATGATAATCAATAAAATTATCTGAGATTCTATAATTAAAGTGATGCCTATCAAAGAGGCTTTATTAAATACAATAGCGCCAAATAGCAAATACAGGAATGATAAGATCCAAACCAATAATACTATTTCATATTTTTTTTGAATCATAATTGCAGATGTTGTTTGATAAATTAATAGGGGTTAGCATATGCACGATATCGTGTTTAAAGTTAATAGGAAAAAAATAATTCAATTCACCATTTGCGTAAAATATTGCTATGTTAACGTAAAAGATTTTAATCCTAAGCATGGTCGTAGCTAATTTTAAAATAAAAATGGCTATCAGATTTATTTTTGCTTCTACACTTCTTATTTTATCTACTGTTTTGTTGCCCATAAGATCCTCTTCGCAGGAGCGGATGCTTAAGAAAACTGAAAAGTTAGTATACGGACATATTGAGGATTCGACATCTCAACAACCTCTACAGTTTTCAAATGTAACTGTCTCTCATAAAGGAAATCGTCTAATTTCTGTGGTGTCCGATAATACTGGGAAGTTTGAATTTCGATTAGATTCAGTTGAGTATGTCGATGTAAAAATTAGTTTAGTTGGTTATAGGGAGAAATATTTGAAAAATATTAAAATAACAAATGATACCATCAAACTGAGTTTAAGTACGATATATCTTGAAAGTGAGAATGTGCTGGAAACAGTTTTTATTACGAAAAGAGTTCCAGTCATTGAGAACAAATTAGATAAAATGATCTATCATGTTTCGAATGATCCTTCCTTGCTAGGAACGACAGGTGAGGATGTTTTTAAAAAGTTACCAATGGTGTCACTTGGTTATGATGGAAAAGTTGCACTTCGGGGTAATCAACATGTGAAAATTCTTATTAATGGTAAGCCATCAGGAATTATGAGTGGAAATATATCTGATGCCCTACGCATGATACCTTCTAGTCAAATTAAATCAGTTGAAATTATGACCAATCCTTCATTAAAGTACGATGTTGAGGGGGGAGGGGGAATAATTAACATCGTTACAAACCGATTAACGGTACAGGGATTGAACGGCGGAGTGGCCGCAACAATTGGAACGCGACAAAGTAACCAGAGTAGTAATTTAGCAGCACGCATTGGCCATTTCGGAATTACAGGTAGTTTCGGTAATTCATGGAGTTATCCAATTGCCAGTGTATTTACGACTGAGAATTTAACACCCCAGAAGGAAAGAGTTTTTTCTCAAAAAAATGATAGTAGAAATCGAAGGAATGGAACTCAGTTTGCTATTGCTATGGATTATTCTTTGGATTCACTTAATATGTTAGTTGCGAATGTAAATTTTAATAATCTAATTATCGTAACAAATAACAAGATTCATAGTCAATATGTAGAAAATGAATTTGACGGAAATGTAGATAATAAACAACCTATAGGAAATTTTGATTTTAGTACAGATTATATTAGAAAGTCCGGATCTAGTGGTAGAGAAATGAGTTTGTCATTTCAATACCTAAAAAGTAGGAACGACTTAAAGTACGATTCTAATTATGGCAATCAGGTAGAATCTGGCAGAAATCTTGGGAGCAATTATGAATATACAGCACAATTGGACTTTAAATATCCAATTAACTCTCTTTCGCTAGATTTTGGAGCAAAAATAGTAGATCGAAATATTAACTCAGTCGTTAACATAAATACCTCGGACATAGATGGAAGTATTCAGCATGATAGTAATCGAAGTTACTCGTTTAAATATCATCAAAATGTTATGGCGGGATACGCTACAGCTCGAATGCCGATTGGAGAGTCATTTCATATTAGTGGGGGAGTAAGATGGGAAAAAACCATTTTAAAAGGAGACGAAACGAGTAATTCATCTGATTTTTTAAATAAATCGGATAATCTATTTCCTAATATAGCTTTTTCCTATTCATATTCGAAGAATTCAACCTTTAAAATTCTATACGGAAAAAGAATACAGCGACCTAGCTTATATTATCTA
Source organism: Sphingobacterium zeae (assembly GCF_030818895.1). Lineage (NCBI taxonomy): Bacteria > Pseudomonadati > Bacteroidota > Sphingobacteriia > Sphingobacteriales > Sphingobacteriaceae > Sphingobacterium > Sphingobacterium zeae. Next base: position 3,356,045 of record NZ_JAUTBA010000001.1, on the reverse strand, counting down.
AATCCTTTCAGAAATAATACGGATAGAACAAATCAGATTCAGGGTAATCCAAGGCTTAAATCAGAAATTATTCATAATATCGAGATTGGTGGAGATTTTAATTTCTTTAAGGATAATGGACAAATTAATGTTTCCCTTTATTATAAGAACACCAACGATATAATTGAGCCAGTTGCACAAAATATTATTGAAAATGGTAATATAGTAATGTTGCAAACATTTGAAAATATTGGAAGAAACAAAAATTTTGGAACCAATTTTTATGGGTCTTTAAAATTTCTCAAGAGGTTTAATTTAAAGGCTAATCTGGATGTTTATACGTATGCAAACTCTCCCTATAAAGATTTTTTACATTCCATAAAAGAATTGAATAAAACCTTTATAATTTATAAAACCTTTATAGGAATGGATATAAATTTGGGAAGAGGTTATACCTTTGATTCATATCTATTTTATGATTCTCCGCAAAGAACATTTCAAGGTGAGTTCGCAGCGTTCAACTTACTGAATATTTCATTCAAGAAAAAGATTTTGAAAGATGCGGCAGTTGTTGGAATTACAATTGTTGATCCTTTTAATAATATTAAGAACTTAGGAAATTATTCGGAGTCACTAAACTTTATTCAAACGGGGAATTTTTCCATACCTTTCCGCTCTTTTGGGCTTTCATTATCCTGGCAATTTGGTAAAAATAAATCAAATGCATATCAATCGAAAGAGAAGCAAATAAGAAATGATGATCAAAAATTATCAACATAGTCGATATTATGAAAAGTAAGCTGTCGTAGAGGACTATTAGGGGATTTCTCTTCCGGGTTATTAGGTCGTAAAAAAAAATCTGATAAGCTGGCTCAGATTCGTCAAATCGTGGAAACCAATGATTTGGCAATTCATTGTAGCGATAATCGTTGTAATCGGCATTTATTACGTTTATCAATTTTGCCAAATCATCATTTGCGTTTGGTTGATAATAATAATCCTCATGTGTTGAAAAATTTATAGATGTACGGTTTTTAATATTTTCAACGAAAGTACCAGCCGTGAAAATTTTTGGATAAGTGTTAAATCCGTAAAAACTTTCAAATTGTGTTTGTTGTTTCATCAGATATGAAAACGACCCTGTTGCTCCGTTAAAATGTCACGAAATGAAAACTATATTTTTATCAACGTTTACTGCTTTCTTGATACTTTCAAGCATTTCGGGAATTATAAAAAAGTCCTCATTTGATGTCATCCAATTGTATTGCCTGCTCCCTTTTGGAAAGACTAAAATGAAATCATTCTGTTTTATAATCTGCAAAATTTAAATTTTCATAAAATTGTTGAAGACCTAGAAAGCAACTTTTATTTTGTTCATCGAAGCATATTAATTCTTCGTCCGTTTGTTTCTAATTGTGTTCTCAACTCTTCTAACTTTTTATCTACAGTATCAATTTTATAATTGGATTGCTCTACCAATTTATCATTCACAAATTTCATTTTAGTAGTAACCATTACTCCTTTAATATCTTCTAAATAATAGAGACTTTCAATAATATCATTACCTTCCTTTTTCAAATCTTTATTGATGGGTTGTCCATACTTGGAAATAAACGCAGCTTTATTCGATCCTAGTTCATCAGCCTTAACAAAAACACTGCTATCTTGAAACTTATAATATTCCTTTCGCGTAGAGCAGGAAATTAATACTATGGCTGATAAAATTAAAATAATAAATCTCATAATCCTTGTGTTTACAATATGAAACTTAAATATAAGCAATGAAAAGCGAAATTTTAAGCTAAAAATATTATGAGCATAGTGGGCATTTTGATGGCCTTGCGCTGGAATATCTGTATGAAGCCTGTATGGAATTGAATGAACAGGGCTGCGAGATTATTTTGCCGGGTATCACCGAAATTTCCCTTATTGTAGAACAGCTATGGAAAAGGGGGATTCCGATTGTCGATGTAAACCAAATTTATGCAGATTATGCGTTAGTGAATGAAAATGCCAATCCTCACAAGGCGTTCAAGTTGGGTATCTTGGGCGGGGTTGGACCCTCTGCAACTGTAGACTTCATGAGCAAGATAATACAGAACACGCCTGCCAAAAAAGACCAGGAACACATAAAGATGGTCGTGGAGCAAAACCCGCAAATTCCAGACAGAACGGCGAACCTCGTGTATCATGAAACAGACCCAACAATAGCTATGTTCTCTACCTGCAAAAGACTGGAGGCAGAGGGCGCAGATGCAATCGCTATTCCATGCAATACCGCACATGCCTTTGTAAATAGCATTCAGGAGCATCTTAATATTCCCATCATCAATATGCTTACCACAACGGCAGAACATATAAGGGAACATTTTGGGCTACAAATCAAAGTAGGACTGTTGGCTACAAGCGGAACCATACAGAGTAAAGTTTATTACGATGTTCTAAAGGAGTTCGGTTTTGATGTGATTGTGCCGGATGTGCAGCATCAGGGCTATGTAATGGAGAGTATCTATGGAAACGATGGTGTGAAAGCAGGATATACCGATGGTAATTGCAGGGATAACATTGTAAAAGCAGCAGATTTCCTAATTGATAAAGGTGCTGAAGTTATTATACTTGGATGTACTGAACTCCCGCTAATCTTTCCAAACGAAAGTGACATTATAAAAGATTGCGGAAAAATACCATTAATTGACCCTACATTGGTCTTGGCGAAGAAAATCGTGAGTATGGCGATTTAAAAATGCAAAGACGGCGCCCATTATAGGTGATCTCTCTTTTTGCTTTTGATAAGTTATTATCACTTTTAGGCGACATTATTAAATCAAAAATTTATCTACTTTTCGTTGGCGAAATTTTTGATGATTGGTGAAAAGAAGCAGCAGTGGATCAGCGACAAACCATAGAAAATAGCAACACCATAGATTAACCCGCAGCAGGCATTAATAATAATCATTAATGGTTCTGGACAATGATAGTTATGATCTGTAAAGTTTTTTCTGCAATATTTTCAATGTGTTTAAGAAGTTTGGAACCCAAGCCCTTGTTTCTGTAGTCATAATGGACTCAGAGAATGTTTATTTCAAGCCCGAGTTAACAATCTATTCCACCTAAAATTCCTCCTATTTCCTGACCATCCTCATTTTTAGCTATCATTATCAAACCATGTAGATTTTTGGAACGGAGAATGCTATGTAACACTGTAGTGCGAGCAATGTGTACGGAATAAATTTGAAAATCTTATGAGATCTAGTTATTTGATAGGCTATTATTGATATAGACAAAATTTGCTGAAGGAGTGGAAGGATCATTGATTATGGCTTTACTTTAGACTATTATTTTTTATTAATACAAAAAAAGATATGTTTTTGTCAGTTTGGAAACAATCTTCATCGGTTTGGAAACAACTCAATTCGTTTTTTAGTGCATCTTTGCCATATGAGATAATAAGATTTCAAGAAGTATGTTAATATGACAACAGAAACCATTGTATAAAAGTCGAAGTAGAGCGGTAAAAATTATTAAAAATAATACTAATGCAACTTATAAACTCCATTTCAGAATTTCACAATTTACTTTCGCTTCCTGCACCATTACACCCACTGGTGAGCGTGATCGATATTACGGAAGTTAATCCATTGGAAAGTGGAGTTTGGGCGAAGTTCGCTGTCAATTTCTATTCCGTTTCTATAAAACATGATGTGAAGCTAAAAGTAAAATACGGTCAGCAATATTATGATTTTGATAAGGGAGTAATGACCTTTTCATCCCCGAAGCAGGTGCAGGCCGTTGAACTTGATCCTCTTAAGCCAGTTCAGGATTTCGGAAGTGGAAAGATGCTTTTGTTTCATCCGGATTTCCTATATGGGCATTCTCTCGGCAGCACCATCAAAAATTATGGTTACTTTTCCTAAGAGTTCAATGAGGCCTTGCATCTCTCAGAAAAAGAAGAACAGAGCGTTACGGAGATTTTTACAAAGATCACCAATGAGTATCAATCTATCGACATCCATACGCAAAACATTATCCTGACACAGATTGAGTTGATGCTTCAATACTGTGACCGTTATTATCAACGACAGTTTATCACTCGAAAGAAAGCCAGCAGCACATTGCTGGTAAGGTTTGAAGAAATAGTAAATCGCTACTTTGATTCAGGCAAGGCTATGGAGAGAGGCTTACCATCGTTGGAAGATATTGCATCAGAAGTCAACATATCTCCAAGATATATGAGCGATATGCTTCGCACACTCACCGGGCAGAGCGCCCAGCAGCACATACAGGATATAATTGTTACAAAGGCTAAAGAAAAGCTTTCGACCACCAACCTTTCTGTTGCAGAGATTGCATATGAGCTAGGCTTTGAGCGGCCACAATCTTTTAATAAGTTGTTTAAGAACAAAACGAATTTTACTCCGCTTGCATTTCGGGCAAGTTTTAATTAGATCTCATTCAATCACAATAGAAACAATATATAATACATAATATCATGAAAAATTGGACAGCAGATAACATCCCGGATCTATCTAACAAGAGGGTACTCATTACCGGGGCTAATTCTGGGATTGGTTTTGAAACAAGTGTCGTATTGGCAAAAAAGAGAGCTCATTTAATTATGGCCTGCCGTAATCAACAAAAGGCAGAGGAAGCAGAAAAGAAGATCATTGACATCGTTCCGGATGCCAAAATTACTTTGGTTACCTTAGATCTAGCAGACCTAGACTCAGTGAGACAATGCGCGGATGTTGTGCTAAAATCACATCAAAAGCTTGATGTGCTCATCAATAATGCAGGCGTGATGGCTACTCCGTATTCCACAACAAAGCAAGGGTTTGAAATACAGTTAGGTAGCAATTATTTGGGACACTATGCATTAACAGGTTTATTGTTACCACTCTTAAAATCAACGCCAGGTTCGCGTATTGTGTCGCTTTCAAGTTCAGCAGCTAATTTTGCACAGATCGATTTTGCCGATATCCTGACTGAACGCAAAAAGTATAAGCCTTATGAAGCTTATGGACAGGCAAAACTAGCAAACCTAGTATTCGCATTAGAACTTGCGCGGAAGTTGGAAGCATCTGGCTCAAAGACGATCTCTGTTGCCGTCCATCCAGGAGTTTCACCCACTAATTTACAACGGACAAGCGGTTTTCTGATTGGGAAAATCATTACGCCCCTAATTTCGCAACCGGCTGACAAGGCCGCTTTAGCATCTCTGCTTGCGGCTACAGACCCTATGGTTAAAAATGGTACATATTGGGCGCCCTCAGGCTTTATGCATGTTAAAGGTTCACCTGGAGCTGCATCTATTCCCAAACAGGCAAAGGATTTAAATACAGCTAGCAGGCTCTGGAAGGTTGCAGAAGATCTGACTGGTGTAAAATATAAATTTTAATGGTTTAAAAAAGCTTACTTATGTTTATATGAAACTTTTCTGGCCTGTTTTTATGAAGGCGGAATTTATATGTTTAAATCGTAAATTCAACCATAAGTGATGGTATCACCTGCAATATAAACAATTTCGTTTTCAATCAATGGCTTAAAGAAAATCTCAGCGGTAAGTTTGCCAATATTATCGGGTGTCGTCAATCTTACTGCTGTATTCCATCTACCAATAATGTATAGTATTCTTACAACTTTATGCTCAGTCTTTCCTCCTGAAGATCCAGCAGCCTAAGATGTTTTCTGATGATCTCTTCATCTAAGAGGAGTTCGTTTCGGTTTTTTTTGATGAGCCACTTTCGTTGCTCGTTAATTATATCAATGTAAATATTTCTATACTCTCTGAAATTAACGATAATTTCGGAACTACTTACCTGATTTTCGTATTTCTTCAATTGATCTTTCAGAGCTGGCAGACTTTCAATTTTATCCGCATAATCATGGTGAATTTTATCAATCGCGACTTTTGCCAAATTGTTTAGAATCTCCTGATCAATTTCCTTTTCACTTCTTGTAAAGTCCCTATCCACTAGCGGAAATTTCTTAAGAAGTAAGGGGAGTGTGAGTCCCTGTATAAGCAAAGTGGAGAGAATTACGATAAATGTAATGAAGAGAATCATGTTTCTTTGGGGAAATGGACTTCCGTCCGTCAGCGTTACTGGTATTGAAAGTGCAGCAGCCAGCGAAACTACTCCTCGCATCCCAGTCCATCCAATGATAAGGGGTGTCTTCCAGCCTGGGGGTTCAGGATCTCCAACATTAATAAAATTTTTCATAACTATTGTTGTAATAACCGCTGCATATCCCGCTACAATCCGCACAATTATAAGAACAGTTGTGACCGCGATACCATATCCGATGGCCGTATAAATGTTTGTTTCACCGAGGCCCAACACTATCTCAGGCAAATCTAATCCTATAAGTATAAAGACGGTACCATTTAATAGAAAACAAAAACTCTCTCCAACTGTCAATGTACGTATTCTGGAAGCACTACTTAAAAAGTCATGACTGCGGTAAGAAAGAAATAATCCGCCGGATACTACTGCCAAAACTCCTGAGGCATGCAACTGCTCGGCAGCCAGATACATGGCAAATGGAGCTATAAAAGTCATTAGGATATCTATATTGGAATCTGTAGGAAAAATTTTATGCATTTTCATAAAGATAAACGCGATTAAAATTCCTATACCTATGCCACCAAAACACATCCAGGCAAAATTTCCGGCAGCCTGAAGCCATACGAACTGGCCCGTTGCCGCCGCGATCATTGCAAACTTAAGTATGATCAAGGAAGATGCATCATTCAACAAACTCTCACCCTCTAGAATAGAAGATAATCTCCGAGGTACTTTTACAAATTTTAAGATTGCTCCTGCACTTACTGCGTCTGGTGGAGAAACGATACCGCCCAGTAAAAAACCGAGGGCCAAGGAAAATCCCGGAATAAAATAATTTGCAAAGATAGCGACCGATAAAGCCGTAAAAAATACGACTACAAAAGCAAAACTGAAAATGATACGACGCCACCTCCAAAGTTCTTTCCATGATGATGACCATGCAGCTTCATAAAGTAGAGGAGGCAAGAAAATAATAAATATTAAATCAGGCTCAATTTTAATTTTTGGGGTACCAGGGATAAAGCTAATTAACAGTCCAGCTACTACCAGTAAAACCGGATACGCTACTTTAATTTTCTTAGCCAACATGATCAGCACGGAAATGACAAATACCAAAAACAGATAAAATTCGAAGTTTTCTAGCATATACAGTTTTTTTGTTTTTTATTCTACGTAGCTGAGGTATAAATTAACTGATAATCCTTCAGTTAATTCATAATAAGCAAACAAATTTAAATTATATACATGCTGTAAACAATATCGTACTTCGATGTAACTTACTAACATGCATGTTAGTTTTATGATCTCCAGTAGATTATTTTTTTATAACGTATTACATAATAGAGATTTACTGTTGTCTGCAACCAACTTTTATTGTAAATGACTGAAATATTATGTTTTAAAACATTTATATTTAGCATTAATTGTAAATTTGGCTATGGATTGCGCAACATAGGCAGGAGCTTGATAACGCTAGAAGACTTAATATAATTTAATAGCTTGTAAAGACTTTTGTGCAATTATTATTCATCCTTATAAGTCCTTTCATAGTCACTACGTTTTTTCGAAATTTGTCCTTGCTTCTTTAAACTCATCAATAGATTTTGCAATCCAAAACCATAGCGGTGTAACCTCAACTAATAAACCGCGACCTAAAGGAGTTAACTGATACTCTACTCTCGGAGGCACTTCAGGATAAATAGTCCTGGAAATTAGTCCATCCCGCTCAAGCTCCCTTAGACATTTTGTTAACATTTTCTGACTTATTCCCTTAATATGCTTCTGAAGAAAAGAAAATCTCATCTTTCCTTTAACACCTAAAGCTTGTATAACAAATAACGACCATTTATTGCCCACATGATTTAGGATGTCAGTTTTAAGCTGATCGTTATCCTTATTTAAAACTTTACAGATGTCATCCCATGCGGTTAAAATTTGATCATCAGTCATATCTCTCTCCATATATTATTTTTGTTATCTCAAGATGAAACCCATGAAGTTCATCTCTGCCGCAAAGTTAAACCTTAAGTACCATTCTTTAAAATTTGCTTACACAAAAGGATATTTAATATACATAAATAAATTGACGATCAAACGCATATTCCCAGTCAATCAACAATTGAAAAAGAGTAGATTGCATCACGGCGAATCACCTTTGATAAAATTAATAAATAGTTGTGAATGTATTAATAAGTTGGATAAAGCTGCTGTCAAACTGCTAAGTTTTGAAGGTTGTTTTTGACTTTGAGATAGGTAAGCTATTATTATCAAGGCTATCTTCTTGAAATTATTGTAGATCTGTACCTATGGAAGTGAGGATTAAAATTAAATTAAAAGGATTATCATTAAAAAAACCAAATTATGTTTATTAATAAATAGCCCTAATTTAATAACCTTAATATTAAAAAACTAACCTTTAAGTGACTAACGAACTCACAAATACGTTATTGTTTTTAATTTTTAGAGGCTGTAATTTTGATATCGAAAACTTCAGGAAAATAAACTTTCAAAACTTATTGTAAGTTCATTATGGCTGATATAATAATTACGATATTAAATTCATAAAGATGAAAATTACATTTTACGGTCACGCTTCGTTAGAAATTGAAGTAGGAGGAAAGCATATTATAGTGGATCCATTCATCACTGGAAACCCTCTTGCAGATGCAATTGACATCAATATTCTTAAAGCAGATTATATTCTTTTAACCCATGCTCATCCCGACCATGTTTTAGACGTGGAAGCTATTGCTAAAAATACGGATGCAGTGATTGTTTCAAATGCTGAGATTACTACCTATTACGATAAAAAAGGTTTAAATCGCACTTTATGAATCATGGCGGAAGCTGGAATTTCGATTTCGGAAAAGTAAAATATGTTAATGCCGCCCATTCGAGCAGTTTTGTAGATGGAAGCTATGGAGGTAACCCCGGAGGTTTCGTGATAGAAACAGATTCCGCGAATATCTACATTGCAGGTGATACTGCATTAACTTACGATATGAAATTGATTCCTCTGCGTACCAAACTGGATCTATCCATTTTTCCGATTGGGAGCAATTTTACAATGGACGTAGAAGACGCTATGACTGCTTCGGATTTTGTAGAATGCAATAAAATTTTGGGATACCATTATGATAGTAATCCGTACATTAAAATCAATCATGAAGAATCTATTAAAAAATTTGCGGATAGAGGAAAAGAGCTGATACTATTAAATGTTGGTGATGTTTTAGAAATTTGACAATACTTAGATCCTTCACTCAAGCAGCACGCTTTTTGTCAGTACATTTTCTGCAAATAGGCATTCTGCTATTCATTTCTATACATACGATAAGTCAAAACAATTAGTTTTGACTTATTAAATTACTTTCCTTATAAAGAAATTCGATCTCTGAATAATGCTGCGGCTGTTATTCACAAGTACCACTTAAATATTGCCATAGATTGCTGAAAAATAGCGTAGACCTCTAATCTTAGCATCTAGTGCTTATCAATAGAAGTAGCATTGAAATCTACCAATAGACGGGCTTAGCCCTTAAAAATATGATAAAAATGAAGATAAAAATGCTATGGCGTCTTTTACCATTAATTTTGGTATTATCAAGCTGTGGAAATGGTATAAAGCCGCCTATCAAGCCAACGAACAGCATCAAGCGAAATTCTGGATGGCAATCACAGTACGATCATATAGATCCTAAAGATTTGCCTGACAATGTTATCGAGCTTTTCAGTGAACAATGGATGGTAGTCACGGCAGGCAAAGAAAACGTATTTAATAGCATGGTGATCAGCTGGGGAGGATTAGGTTTTATATGGGAAAAACCAGTAGCTTTTACTTTTATAAACAGCAGCAGATATACTTATCAATTTTTACTGCAGGAGAATAGTTACACACTGAGTGTCTTCTCTGAAAAATACCGGCGATCATTACGAATTTTAGGTAATAAATCCGGAAAATCTAATGACAAAGTGAAAGAAGCAGGTCTTATACCCATAAAAACACCGTCAGGCCTCATGGCATACAAAGAAGCGAGGATGATTATCGAATGTAAAAATATAATGATCCAGGATTTAGACTATAATAAGGCGTCTCCGTCTTATCAAATTGCTGATATGTACAAAAATTCACCCAACTCGCACCACAATATGTTTATCTCTGAAATTACAAATATATGGCTAAAGAAATAATAAATAATTCAACCTGGGGAAATAGTTTACGTAAATACAGCCGTGATCTTCATGGTCACTTATCCTTTTTTTTTCTGGAGTACTTTTCATTTACATCCTCTCTGGAGTGGCGATGAACCACCAGAACCTTTTTAACCCGCAGTATGACGTTTCCGTCCAACAGTACAGAGCTGAAGGACAATTTCCGCACGGTGCAAATTTTACGAAAGAAGAAATTTTAAAACTACTTGAACCTGTGTCCGAACATCATCATTACAAAAAGCATTTTTATCCCAATTCCCAGACGCTAAAAGTATTCCTTTCTACTGGTTCCTCGTTTACCGTTAACACCTTAAGTGGAAAAGTGGAATATCAAGGGATCAAAAGACGTCCGTTTCTTTTCCAGTTATCCTTTTTGCACTATAATCCAGGTAAATATTGGAGATATTTTTCCGATTCCTTTGCGATTAGCATCATCATTGTCATCATTACCGGATTAATTATGAACAAGGGGGATCGAGGTTTATTCGGTATTTGTGGTATAGAATTCGCCTTAGGCATTATTATTCCACTGCTGTTTTTAATTTTTTAATAAAAAAGCAGCAGATATTAACCTTATACAAAAAGATGATTGAAGCATTAATATATGTAATACATACTGGTAACCTTACAGCGATCTCCGCAAAGATACTGTTTGCTATCCATATTATCTTGCTGCAGATAGGGGGCCCTGTTGATCCTACTTGGCCCATTATATTACTGATAGCGGCATTGGGATTTCTAGTCTATATTTTATTTGGTGTTATTTTGATTAAAACAAGAAACATCAATAGTACCGCACATCACGGAGAATAAATATTCGGCAGTAGATGCCGAATATATTTTATTAGTAGGTTCGGAAACCGGCGGCACGCAAATTTTTGCGCAGCAATTGTTTAGCCAGTTGATAAATAGTGGTTTGAAGTGCTATAACAGATATGAATAACTATACCGAATATCCGCAGGTTAAATATTTGATGTTGCTTACTTCTACTTATGGGGAAGGGGATGCCCCTTCAAGTGCTTCCCGCTTTTTAAACCTACTGCAGAAAACAGGGCAAACACACAAGGTAAATGTTTCTGTATTAGGTTTTGGGTCAAAAGATTACGCTGATTTTTGTGGTTATTCTGAAACGGTGTTCAGAGCTTTGGAGCGACAAGGCTGGGCTGACATGCCTATACCCCTACACAAGATAAATGACAAATCTGTCGATCAGTTCTGCGATTGGATTAAAGCGCTGATAAACTATTACACGATGCCCCTAATAGCATCACCTGCTCTTTTTTCTGGTAGGTCAAAGGAAATAAATACTTTTGTAATTGACGAAAGATTTTTTTCGGAGGACGGTCAGCTATTCAGAGTATGTATCAAAACTGATTCTAATGTCAGATTTACCTCCGGTGATCTTTTAGCCATTAAGCCTGCCGGTGATCATAGGGAACGTTTCTATTCCGTTTCTAGAATAGGTGATAGAATTGAATTGGTCGTACGTGAATTCCCCAGTGGCCTCGGAAGTCCTTTTCTGTAAAATAGTCCTGTGGGCACATCGTTTCAGGCAAGGGTAATGGGTAACCCTAAGTTTCATTTTCCTGATAATAAACGTCCTGTAATAATGATAGCCAATGGAACTGGTATCGCACCTTTCAGGGGTATGATCAACGCAAACAAGCAAATGACCGTTTACCTTTTTTATGGTTCAAGGCAAAAAGAACTGTTTGACAGTTTTTTGAAACATGAGCTGGATCAATACCTGCTGAGTGGAAAACTTTCTGGGCAATACCTGGCTTTCTCACGTGATAAAGAAAAGCTGTACGTCACTGATCTTCTTAAACAACAGTCGGAGCTCGTGACGAAGGTATTGCGTGATAAGGGTACTATTATGATTTGTGGTTCGTTGAGTATGCAAAAAGATGTCATAGCGCAGATATCTTTGACCTGTAATGAAACCTTAAAAATGGAAATACAGACATATTTGGACAACGGGCAGATAGTATCAGATTGCTATTAAACCGACTAATGGTTTTATCAAAAGATAGCTGAAAAAAATTTTAAGGGTGCTTTTTGCGCCTTTAATTATTTTTTAATGTTCATTGCCCGAAACCTATATACCGAAGTCCCTATAAGAATAGAATATTACTAGACAGCGTATGTCGAAAGTATATAATCTATAAACCATGATAGGAGAAAGTGTGGCTACGGATATCTAGAAATTTAAAAATGTAAGATGTAGATATTCCAATCCCGATTGTCTGAATTTTGTTAAATGTTTGTTTCTATCAAAAGCTAGAATACTCTAAATGAAAAAACTAACATCGAAGTAAGTAACTCACCAACAGATGCCTTATTGCGTCCTGATACTAAACATCTTACCTTTGTGTAGAGAAAATTTTTAACTGCATCAAGTGATTGAATGCCTTATATTTTTAATATGGAAAATACATCAATTTTAATTTTAGGAGCGGGTGAATTAGGTATGCCTGTCATCCGTAACATAGCAAAAAAAGCTAAAGACAATAGTCATGTAGACGTTACCGTTCTTCTTAGAGAAGAGACAATCCATTCTGATGATGAGGATAAAAAAAAGAATGTTACCGAAATTAGAGAATTAGGCGTTGAACTACTTGCAGGTGACCTGTCTGCTTCATCTGAGAAACTTGTTGATATATTTAAAAATTACGACGCTGTTGTTTCCTGTACAGGTTACGGTACAGGTGCTGGAGGTTTTCAGATGAAGCTGGCTCAAGCAGTGCTGGATGCAGGAGTAAAAAGATATTTTCCGTGGCAGTTCGGCGTTGATTTTGAAGTGATCGGACGGGGCAGTGCGCAGGATCTGTTCGATGAACAGTTAGATGTACGTGAGCTCTTGAGATCACAAAGTAAAACAAAATGGGTCATTGTTTCTACTGGAATGTTTACCAGTTATCTATTTGAACCGTTCTTTGGCATTTTAGATTTAGAGAACAAATCGATCAATGCCATTGGGGGATGGGATACTGCAGTAACCTTAACAACACCTGATGATATCGGTAAACTTACGGCTGAGATCTTCTTTACGGAACCAGCCATCGAGAACGAGATTGTTTACATTGCAGGGGATACCATCACTTATGAAGATCTGGCTAATATTGCAGAATCATTATCCGGCCATAAGTACGAACGTACACTTTCTGATATCGATGAGATTACAAATGATCTTAAAAGCGATCCGACCAATTTCGTTAAGAAGTATCGTTCGATCTTTGGATCGGGAAGAGGTGTTTCGTGGCCAGTAGAAAATACTTTCAATGGAAAGAACAGAATTCCTACAACTTCGGCAAAGCAGTGGGCAAAAGATAATATCGATTGGTAGCGAGGTTGCAGCATCATTAGAAAATTATAGTACTCATTTAGAAAAAGTGTTGGGCTCGTGATCGGAAACTTGGGACCTTAATTTTGTTGAAACTAATCCTAAGGTGGATTTGGCAAGTGATTTTGCGTCTGAAAACTTGGCATTAGTGGAGTATAAACCGAAAATTAATGATAAACTTAATTTCTATAGTCGTGTCCAGGGGCTTTATGGATTTGTTCCTGAATCTGGAAATCACAATAGAAGCTACGTCATGTTCAGAGCAGGTTTAAGCTATAAAGAATTTACTATTGGCGCTGCAACAAATTTTGACTGGTATGGGCCAATGAAACAGAAGGAAAATAGCTATGGGATTTTTGCATCTATACTGTTATTTTGATGTGTTCTCAAAATTATAGATGAAGCCTTATATGATCTGGAAAATAGTAGACCTTCATTTGCAATCATGGATAAAGGAAGACAACGCGAGGAAAAAAGTTGTATTTGGCTAGAGAAAGGAAACTTTTATGGAATGGGGGATGTGGACAAGGACAACCAGTTCAGTGATATAATGGATGTAAAGGAAAGTTTAGACCGTTATAATGGGAACCATTATATGGCCCAATTGATCCTTTCTTACGCAAGTAAATACCCGAACAAAATTATTAAAATTGTACAATAAGATAAAATATAAAGAACCTTTTCACGACTTTTCGAGTTATTGATTCTGACGGATTGCAACGGATTAGTAAATAGGTAAGAGAAGGTTTTAATAACAATTGACAGAAGGAACTATACATTCAAGATCAAAAAAATAGAATATTATGCAAAATATTAAGGATAAAGTGGCCTATATAACTGGCGGAACAAAAGGGATAGGTTTTGGAATAGCGAAATCGCTTATTGAAGCAGGGGTTAAGGTAGCTATTTCAGGCCGTAATATGGAAGATTTAGAAAAAGCAAAACACGAATTAGGAAATCAGAATGTAATCGCAATCCAAGCAGACGTGACAGATTTTGAAGATGAAAAAAAGGCTGTCGATGCAGTTGTCGAAAAATTTGGAAAGCTGGATATCATCATTGCCAATGCAGGTATGGGGACTTTTGCTCCCGTAGACGAAATGTCACTTGACGATTGGAACGCCATGATCAATACCAACCTGACCGGGGCTTTTCATACCCTTAAAGCCGGTGTTGAGCAGCTAAAGGAAAATAAAGGATATTTTATTTCGATCGCATCATTAGCTGGAACAAATTTCTTTGCTCAAGGTGCAGGGTATAATGCGACCAAATTTGGTCTTGTGGGATTTACACAAGCCGCAATGCTTGACCTTAGGAATTATGATGTGAAATGTACTACCATAATGCCGGGATCAGTTACGTCAAATTTCAATGGTCATACCCCTAACGAAGAGGATCATTGGAAAATTCAACCCGCTGATATCGGACAAATGGTGGTAGATCTATTGAAAATGAATCAGAATGTACTTCCAAGTAAGATCGAAGTACGTCCGACAAAAACAAAATAAGGTAGTAAAGTACTTAGGCGGGTTAGCCTGGGTAATTCAATTAATACCGTAGTATGCCAGAGGAATGGCAGCGTTCAGACCCGTGCAGTATACAATATACTTGGCGTGAACCGGGATGGTCGAAAAGACCTTATCGGTATCTATCTTTCAAAAAATGAAGGCGCTAAGTTCTGGCTGTCGGTACTGACCGATCTGAAATAGCGTGGTGTAGAAGATATCCTGGTCGCCTGCGTGGATGGTTTAAAGGTTTTTCCCGATGCCATCGAAGCCGTATACCCGAAAACCCAGGTTCAACTTTGCATTGCTCATCAGATACGTTCAAGTCTGAGGTATATTCCGGAGAAAGATAAAAAAGCTGCTGTAGAAGATTTAAAACCTATCTATCAGGCAAATAACCAAGATCAGGGCTATGAAAAGCTACTGGAATTTGACGAAAAATGGGCTAAGAAATATCCGTTATCTGTAAAGGGATGGTTGGATAATTGGGGAAATCTCACTACTTATTTCGAGTATTCACCCGATATCCGCTGAGCTATTTATACCACAAATGCTATTGAGGCTATGCACCGTCAGATCCGAAAAGTGACCAAAAGCAAAGGAGCATTTACATCTGATCAGGCACTCTTAAAGTTGGTTTATCTCACGGTTAAGGAGATATCAAAAAAATGGACCACGCCTATTCGGAATTGGGGATTGACAATGCAACAATTACATATTAAATTTGGGGATAGAATTAAAGCCTTCGGCAACTCCTTTTAGGGTTCGCACTCGAGGCTGAAAGCCTCTGAGTGCGAACTCTAAAAGGAGTGATGTGACAGTTTACTTTACACCCTCGGAGATTTTGCACTTTTTTGAGATCTCTTTCGATGATAGATTTACTAAATTCAATAGAAAATATAGATTTGGAAGAATCTGTGGTTCTGATCTCTATCTATATTCGAACTACACCTCTAAGAGTTCAATATAGCCTGCTTTTTGCACGATTAAAAATTTACTGCCATGATCTTGCAAATAAAAATAATTAGTGCTTGAACTCTTTTTTAAATTCACTAAATTCCATAAAACCTAGTTTTAAATATTTATTCTTAAGCCCAAAGTAGGGATACTAAAGTAATTCAATAGTGCTACGGTAACCCGGATGATAAGATGGCACATATTTTATGTAACCAAAATTCTGTAATTGCTTAAAATATTTATGATAGGTAGGAGCAGTATCAATATGAGAAATTTTCATTAGCTTACTTCTACTCACCCGTATAATCCTACCTTCATTTTGCCGGTATGCCAATCGAGTTATCGCGACGAGCAAAGAAATATGCCAAACATTTAATCGATCATCACTACAAGCATTATCGAGATATTGCAATCCGTTTTTTGATAAATCAATTTTCATCTTCAAACAGTTTTTGTAAATCATCCTTACTGTAATAGTACGAGCCCTGAACTTTTTTGAATCTAATTTTGCCAGTAACTCTTAAGGTCTGTAATGTTGCTGGAGAAATATTCATCATCTTCGAATTGCTTTGCTTCTGAGCCACCCAAAATCATCGGTGGAATGATTTAAATTAGCTTCCAGCATCTTACCGATATCCGACAGTATTCTAATTCTGAATAATTCAAGATCTTGTTTTGATATAATTTCCATATTGTACGTTTTGAATAATTCAAAATTATATCAGTACAATGCTGGTAAAGGGAAGTTTTCCAAATGTTACTTATCTTTTCCTAATATGTCATGTGCTTTGTTAAGTGATTCGTATTGCCTATTGCATACGCATTTTAGCAACGTAATTGTATACGGCTTAAAATTTTTAGCAATCCTTTCATGCGAACTTGAAAGGATGATCTTCGAACCGTCTGATACAAGATTTAAATTGGATTATGAAGTTAAATATCTGATGATTAGTTTGTTGTGTGTATGTTCGGAAAATTCGAATCCTCTTGCCATATTGATTTTATTAAGTTTTCGGACTTTTTGTAATAACCAAAATACATATTTACAGATTGGAATTGATGATAAAACAGCTCCAATTTAGTTTATAAAGAGGATTGTTTTTTTATATATTTTAATCATGTTATTGATGTCAATTACAAGTTTTATAATTTCATTTTTTTATATGCAAGGGAGAGATTCGAACCAACCATTATAATACACTTTGAAAACTCATTTTCAAGTATAATTTTACAATTATTATTAAATTGGGGGTTAATTGAAATGAACAGATTTGTGAGGGTTTAACCTTTTTAAATTTTCTGCTAAAATAATTCATGTCTTGAAATCACATTTTTGTAAATAATGGTTATAAAAAAGTTCTGTAAATAGTTTATATTTATTCAAAGTATTTAGCCATGAATATAATAAAAAGAAATAATGTCATTATTAAAGGAAAAGGTAATAAAACTATAATGTTTGCTCATGGTTTTGGTTGTGATCAGAATATGTGGCGGTATATTTATCCCGACTTTGAGCAAGATTACAAGATCATTCTTTTCGATCACGTTGGAGCTGGCCATTCCGATTTGTCTGCTTATTGCTTTACAAAATACGACAGCCTTGAGGGATATGCATCTGATATCATCGAAATTGCAACTGAATTGGACATTACAAATGGAATCTTTATTGGACATTCGGTAAGTGCAATGATAGGACTTATAGTTGCAGATTTGGCTCCTAACGTTTTTGAAACACTTATCATGATTGGACCATCACCCTATTATATCAATGAGGATAATTACATCGGCGGATTTAGCAGATCTGAAATTGAGGAATTATTGGAATCTATGAATAATAATCATCTCGGCTGGTCAATGACGATGGCTCCAATTATCATGGGAAATCCTGACAAGAAAGAACTTAGCGTAGAATTAGCAAGCAGTTTCTGTAAAACGGATCCCGAAATAGCAAAGCATTTCGCAAAGACTACATTTCTAACAGACAAACGTGAGATGTTAAAGCATACCAAAGCCTCTGTATTAATACTGCAATGTAGTAATGATATTATTGCACCAGTCGAAGTGGGTTATTATATGCATCAACAAATTCCCAATAGTATATTGAGGATTATGAAAGCCACTGGACACTGCCCAAATCTTAGTGCTCCTCAAGAGACCATTGAAATGATTAGAACATTTCTAACTATTTAGTATTACATTTTATGGTATTAGACTTTGAAGATTTTTTTGAATCGCCGCTAAACGGATTCGTGATTACTGATGCCGAAGGGAAGATTTTAAAAATGAATAAACGGATGAGTGACTGGCTTAACTGTGAACCACAGTTCTTTTATGGAGCCCGTTTTTCAAATATTCTTTCTATTGGAGGCAGAATTTATTTTGAAACTCATTTATGGCCATTATTGAATATGCAGGGTTATTTTGAGGAGATTGCTTTAGAATTGAATGACACTGGAAAAGGAAGGCTGCCTATATATATGAATTGTTATGATAGAAAGGATAGAGGTGGACGATCTCTTTTTAAGATTTTTACATTATTTAAAGCGTCAGATCGGCGGTTATACGAAGAAAATCTTAAAATGGCCAAAAAGATAGCTGAAGAGAAACTAAAATTGGAGGTGGAACAGGCTCTATTGAGGGAGCAATTTATAGCTGTTCTTGGGCACGACCTTCGGAATCCGCTAGCCGGAATTATGAGTGCTTCTACTGTTTTAGCTCGTTTTATGCTTAATGAGAGAGAAGTCAGACTTGTAAATATTATAGAGAAGGGTGGGAAGAGAATGTTGGAAATGATAAATAATATTATGGATTTTGCTAGAGGACGTTTAGGTGACGGTATTAAAATTAATTCTATCGCCACGGATCTTGAACAGGTGTTAGATCAGGTTAGGGATGAATTGCAAGTTGCATGGCCCGACAGAACTATTGTGAGAAAATACAATATTAACAGTTATGTTGAGTGTGACGCGGCACGAATTGCACAAATGGTATCGAATCTTCTTGCAAATGCAATAACACATGGTTCATCGAATGACCCTGTGTACCTAGAATCAATAGCCTCTGAAAACTTTTGGCAAATATCTGTTACAAATAGGGGTGAGCCAATTCCAGAGGAAAAATTAAAATATATTTTTAATCCTTTTCACAGGGGAGATTCCAATTTAAATAACGGATTAGGACTGGGCCTTTATATTGCTTCAGAAATAGCGAAAGCACATAAAGGCGATCTATCAGTTGTATCTGAAAAAGAGCAAACCTGTTTTACTTTTAAGGTAGTTAGGATTAATATGTGATTGATTTTTAAGTTAATGACCATAAAAAGTTAAAGTACCATTTTTGAGATTAGTTTAAAGATATATTATATGTTTGGCAATAATTTATTGATAGTGATGCTTAATGAAATTTAATTTCTTTCAATTTTCTCATATCACGGGATATGATAATGAAATATGTCCGAGTATTGTATATTTCTATCGGGTATTTAGGGGAAAATATGCATACAGTGGAGTCTAATTGGTATTTCTGGAAAATTTATATAGTGGTTCTCAAAAATCCTATTAGAATATACTTCGAGTAATGGTTGATTTAGCTGTTTTTTAAGCCTTCTCGTAAGTTTAACCAAAAAGATGCCTAGAATACTCATGAATTAAAAATTAATAAGCTATATTTCCATTAAATTTTTCAATATTATAATTAACACAATGATTATCTATATAGATCTGTTCGTTTAAAATTTTATTTTAAAATTTACTTTTACGTAAAACATAAGTGTTGAACTTATAGAGTTGGCATGCCGTCAACTCTATTTTTTGTTCTATACTCAAAAACCGTGGACGTTATTGTATTTGATTTATCCAATAGATTTGCAACTGTTTTTTATTAGCTTATAAGGTAGTGTAAACTGAACTGTCGTACATTTGAATAAATAAGATAGAAAGCGCATGGAATAAAGCCGATGAACTGTTGGTATAAAATACCGTCTGACACGTTCTGCTCCCATGCGTTTTTACATCTAAAAACTGAATAGTTCGGTAGGCTAAGAGCCTGTGTATGCGACGATAGTTTATTAGATGTGTAATTTTTGTTCAATCCTAAGGTTATGAAATTTATTGGAATCGACATTTCAAAAAGTACATTTGTAGCAGCTTACCCTCAGCTAAAAGGTTACCAAACCCACACGTACACGAATGACATAAAGGGGGTAAAAAAGTTCATTAGCTCTTTGTCCGTTGCGGATCACCAATGTGTGCTGGAGGCCACGGGAAACTATGGCACCTTATTGCTCTACATGCTCTGCGAGCAGAATATAGCAGCCAGCCTTGTCAATCCTAAACAGATCAAGCACTTTGCCAGAATGATGATGGCAGTTACCAAGACGGATGACGTTGATGCCAGACTGATAGCGTTATATGGAGAAAAGATGCACCCTCCCGTCTACAAGGTGCCAGCAGAAGCAGTTATCCTGATGAAGCACAAAAAAGTGGTTTTAAGACAGCTCAAGAAGCAATTAACGTCATTAACAAACCTTAGAGGCTCTTTTACTGTGCTTCCGCGGATAGATAAAAACAGTCTGAAGGCATTAGATAAAACAATAGCCTTTATAGAGAAACAGATTGGAGGCTTGGAAGCAGATATAGTCAACATCGCTAATGAGGAATTTAGTAAACAAATCAAGTCTCTGACTTCTGTCAAGGGCATAGGAATAACATTGGCTACTTCACTGATCATTTCCACTGCCGGCTTTACTCAGTTTGAAAATCCCAAGCAGCTATCCAGGTATATTGGAATTTGCCCTACTTATCAACAGTCGGGTACATCTATCAATATAAAAGGAACAATTAACAGAAATGGTGATTCTGACCTGCGCTCCTTACTTTACATAGCCTCGTGGTCTGCAATTCGTTATAATCAGGCTTGCCGGGAAACCTATCAGCGATTAAAAGCAAAGGGGAAGCCTTCCAAGGTAGCTCTAATAGCAGTTGCCAATAAATTAGTGAGGCAAGCATTTGCTATCTGTAAAGCAGAATCGATATACATTGATGGATATATCTCGAAGAAAGAAAAAACTTCGAATTTTTCTTGCATTTGAACATAGTTCGTGTCACATCACTCCTTTTAGGGTTCGTGCTCAGAGGCTGAAAGCCTCGAGTGCGAACCCTAAAAGGAGTTGCCGAAGGCTTTAATTCTATCCCCAAATTTAATATGTAATTGTTGCATTGTCAATCCCCAATTCCGAATAGGCATGGTCCATTTTTTTGATATCTCCTTAACCGTAAGATAAACCAACTTTAAGAGTGCCTGATCAGAAGTAAATGCTCCTTTGGTTTTGGTCACTTTTCGAATCTGACGGTGCATAGCCTCAATAGCATTTGTGGTATAAATAGCTCTGCGGATATCGGGTGAGTACTCGAAATAAGTAGAGAGATTTCCCCAATTATCCAACCATCCCTTTACAGATAACGGATATTTCTTACCCCATTTTTCGTCAAATTCCAGTAGCTTTTCATAGCCCTGTTCTTGGTTATTTGCCTGATAGATAGGTTTTAAATCTGCAACAACAGCTTTTTTATCTTTCTCCGGAACATACCTCAGACTTGAACGTATCTGATGAACAATGCAAAGTTGAACCTGGGTTTTCGGGTATACGGCTTCGATGGCATCGGGAAAACCCTTTAAACCATCGACGCAGGCGACCAGGATATCTTCTACACCACGCTGTTTCAGATCAGTCAGTACCGACAGCCAGAACTTAGCGCCTTCATTTTCTGAAAGATAGATACCGATAAGGTCTTTTCGACCATCTCGGTTCACGCCAAGTATATTGTATACTGCTCGGTTCTGAACGCTGCCATTGTCTTTAACTTTATAGTGCATACAGTCTAGAAATACAAAAGGATATACCGATTCAAGCGGACGGTTACGCCATTCATTCAGTGCAGGAATCACCTTGTCGGTAATATTGGAGATCTCCGTAGCAGATATATCCATGGCATACATTTCCTTCACATAGCTTGAAATATCCCGTGTGCTCATTCCTCTGGCATACATGGAGATAACATTGCCTTCAAGCTCCTCCGTAATGATCAATTGACGTTTAGGGACTATCTTAGGCTCGAAAGTACCGTTTCGGTCACGACCGCTCTCCAATTCAAATTGTCCGGACTGAAGGCTCCGTACAGTCTTTCTTGTCTTCCCATTTTTACGGTTAACCTCTCCTGAAGCTTTACTTTCCTGTAGATGATGATCCAGCTCACCTTCAAGCATACTTTCCAAAAGATGTTTCAACATCGGAGCGAAAACTCCGTCCGTACCGCCCATTTTCTTGCCTGCATAAAGGCCTCTCATTGCTTCCTCTTTGAAGCGTTTAAAATCAAATTCCTCTTTTTCCATTTGCTGTGTCTAATATAAAAATTCTTTATTTGACACAGTTTACTTTACACCCTCTTAGGCGTCAGTGTTATTAACGAATGTCAATCATTACTTGGACATAGTTGGCCTGTAGAAAATATTGGAAGCCTTATTCATGGGCTTTTATTAGCCACATTTTTAAGTCAATCTATGCCGTATGATGAATGTATTGGTAGAACAATACAGCTTTTTTATTTAGGAAAAGATGCTGTAATGCGTCATTTAGATGAATTTCTTCAAGATAGGGATGTGCTGGAGCGTATTGAAAATTGTACTATTGACTTTAAAAATTTCTTTTATTGGGGCTCATTGAGCTATATTATTTGATCCAAATAATTGTTGATGTCTGACCTACCTTCCTTAGAATCCTTTAAAACCTTTTTTCCAAGTTTTAAAGTAAAAGATTGCATCAAAAATATCCATCTTGGGTATTTTTTGCTTCTGCTCAATAGATACTTTTCTGCAATTATTTCACGGTGGGGGCCAAGGAATGAAACAGCAGCCACTGATTCAATCCTCAACGACTTAAACATCGACTTCAAATTTGGAGTTCATAAAATCCTTTGGTTTTCCACTGAGTCACTCAAAATTGAGTGGCTCAGTGTGATTCAAAGAGTTGAATTGAACTTTGGGGCAGCGATTCACATCAGTTTGTTTTCTATGTAGAGTTCTATCCCGTTATAAAGTTCGTCTACCATCGTTTCTAAATGCGCTTCTGAATTCATCCCATCATAAATGTCCAATGAATTCCATTGACTCCAAAAATTATTTAGAATTGAAAAAAGTTTTTCATCTGTCTTTCTTAAAACCTCCCGAAGTTCAAAATAATGAATCTTTTTGTTGATACATCCTTTCATTAAAAACATGGCCTTAAAATAATTTCGAACGTAACTTCTTGTCAAAGTTTCATTGCCCTTTAAAGATTTATACGCATCCTTTAATTCTCGAACCACCTTCTTACTAACTTCTGTTGTATTAAAGTTTTCGATAAATAACTCTTCTTCAAATCCTAACTCTGTAAAAATTGGGAACATCTTGACATGGCTCATCAGATTTCCACTATCGTCCAGTTCGCTTCTTTCGAAGATTTCTCTAATCCAAAAATAATCATAGCTTTTCTGTGTTAGAACAAATGATGGCCTTATTTTCAAGTAATCCAGATACAAGTGAAGCATTTCGTGAGTAAGAGTAGAATCAAAATTACTCCTGACATTTATGGTAATCCTGGCGTCTGTTGCATTTGACCAAGCTCCTGAAACTTCAGATGCAGTTTCTTCGATCTTCAAGTTAGGATATTTTTCCAATACGCTATCCCAGTATTCAGAATTATAATCGTTCCTGTGTTTATTAATTATTTCTAGTGTCATTTTCAAAAAAAATTAAATATATTAAGCTATTAAGAGTATATAAACATACAAATAATTTTTTTATTCTTAAGTTTAAATCGAGCTATTTTTAATGTATACCTTTGTAAAATTTTCTAATCAACTGCATTTAAATAATTCATTTTTTGCATAAAATGATCAAAATGCTTATATTATAATGAGTTATTTTTACCTCTTTAAACGTATATCAACCTTGGCATCGAGGTTATATTGATAGGCGCCAGGTCATTGGATTGAATTTAACCGAACTGTACAATTTTTATGGATATAATAAGAGAAGCATCAGACAAGATTAAAGGGATTTCCCTCCAAAAACTCAGGGCACTAACATTGGCATTTGATACTATTGAGAAGAATGAGAATGCGCAGCTTCATATTGCAATAGAATATGTAGGTGACGTTTACATATACAGTGAAAATCGTAGGCATATTGAAGAAAATAAGAATTATGATTCTCGAAACTTTTCTTTTGTTAGTCCGCAGGTTCTTAATACTATAGTATATTTTCTTGATTATTGGATGAAGGATACTATTGGGCGAAGTAAAAATGTTGTTTTCAGCTTTTATAGTACCAATGCTATTGCTAAAGAAAAACAAACTGAGAAGCTAAATTCTTTAGGGATCATTTTGCCTGACAACGCTATTTTAACACTATTGGAAGAGAAAAGTGAATTAAACGAATCACTAATGGGTATTTGTCGATCTCTTGTCTTGGATGAATACGAAAGCCAATATAAAGGTAAAAACAACCATTATAATGATTTGTCTGAATGGAGTCTTAAAGAGTGGCATGACTTTTTTAATCAGATTATTTGGAATTTCGGCGTGCCCGATCACATTTTGGTTAAAGATCAACTTACTCAAGCCATCCACAACTACAGTCAGCGGTGTAGGATTCCAATTGATGGCAAAGAGGAATTCATCCGTGCATGGCTCCGCGAAAGGTTAGAAGACAACCAATATGAACAAGATATAACACAGCGCTTTTTAAACAATATAGAAATCCAAAATATATTCTACAAAATTAGCAATAATCAGATTCCTAATAACTTATATTCTTATATTGACGTAGATTATTCAGAATTTAGAAGAAGAACTGTTGAGTTTACTGAATCATTTCTGCATTCTAAATATACTGCATTATCACAAAGCAACTCGTCTCCGTTTTACTTAAAGCGTGTTGTCAAAAAACATGCAAATGAAGTCCGCATCAATCCCAAAAGTTTTTCTGAATCGAACGGAAATCAGGTGGTTCTCCAGGATGTTATTACTGGTGATATGAGCTCGTTAATTATTTCATCAAAACCGAATTTCCTATTTGGAGAAATTGGTAGTGGTAAAAGTTCAATAATTAGCCAATTTGTAATTGATCAAATACGAGATCTGGAGCGGACCATCATCTTTATTCCGATTAGTTATCTAAAGGGACGAATTACTTTAGATTTTGAACCGTTCATATCTGCAGTTGAAAATTTTGTCAATCATAATGTTATGGTTGCGGATAAAAAAATTAATATTCAAATGCTTTTACGAAGTCAACAACGGGCTACCCTCGTGATTGACGGTTTAGATGAATTGAGCACTAGTGATACTAAGTTGCTCATTGCACATTTGAAAACAACAGTTAATAATTATGAAAATATCGCCGTTATTGCTACTGGACGTCCTTTGGAATTACAACACCTCGTCAATTTCAATGATTGGAACTGCCTCACTACCCTTGATTTGACGGAGAATGAGATTTACCAACTCCTCAAAAATGAAGCTTTGAATAACGGATTCCCCAATGATGAAGATGCTGAGGCTGATACACAACTTAGGTTACATTTCTTAAATGGTCGGAAAGAACTTTTTAGTATCGCGAGAACACCCTTGATCATCTGTTTGCTACGCGACTATTTGACGGAATCTTTGGAAGAGGAAAGCCTTGGTACTCTAATGTATAAAATTCTGTCTAAGCGGTTGGAATGGGACAAAACCGACGCAAAAACGAGTTACCAAAAATTCTTTGACGTCTTTCCTAGTACCTATCAACGGGAGAAAATAATCGGAGTTATTGCTGCAGCAATTGCCGGAACGGATAAACTATTTATCCATGAAGCGCAATTATTCGAACTGATAAATGAAAATATCGGACAGATTCCTGACCGAAATACCGTAGTTGACGAGGCTATACAATTTTACAAAAATATTTTCCTTCAGGAATCTGATAAAGCTTTTTCCTTTACCTCTCAACCCCTTTTCGAGATTTCATACGGCATTGCCCTAGCTGATCTAATGCGGCAGCCAGACTTCAAATTAGAGATTGTAACTAATAATTGGCGTGCTGTTTCTTTCGCAACTGCGATCTCCCGTCTAAAAGGCTATTCTGAAATGATTGTACCTTTTATAAGGACGGCGTTGGCTGAACTGTTAAATTTTGAAGGTAATACTTCTTATGCGGCATCCATAGTTTCAGAGTCGAAAAATGAAAAGGTAGCCCAATATTATTTTGAGTTAGTAAGTTTATTAAAGTTTAGGCCATTAACTGTGTGGCGTGATGAAGGAAATTTTAATACCCCAGATTCCTACTCACCATATGTCCTAGCTGATACCATGAGTCTGGCTGGGGAAATAGGATTCAATTGGTTTTTTGAAGAATATTTGAATCCTCATCACCCCACTCACCATAGTGATGAAGATTTGATTGCGCATATCCTAAAGAATTATTTTACCATTCGTTCATTCCAATTGACAGATGGGGAAAGAAACTCACTCACTGATATTATTCCATACCATATGGCTGCGAAAACCGGCTGGTGTGGCGAAATCTTTTCACAACTAGCTTTGGTGATCCCAGATGCGTTCGCCCAGGAACAGCGATATAGTCTTGTCGCTGATAGCATCAATGATCGTCTTCTATATACTGTCAGCAAAAACGTGATTGACAAAGGCATAAAAGCCGGGGAGTTGAAATTGATCTTAGGAGCTTTGGAAATTGAATCACAGAGAGACCATTTCTCAAAGGCAACAGCGGTGCGATTGTGGTTAGAGCTTAGTGAGGGGCCAATGAATCAAGTGGTGCTGCAATCGGCACTTAACCTTGCAGCAAGAGGTGATGACCTTATTTTTGAAAGCTTAGTAAGAAGAATTGGCAACGAAGGACTAAAACCATATTTAACATTTACCAGCATAAACATGCACAAAGGTGCCAAAGATGCTGCAATACTTTTACATGAAAAATATCAAGTTAAGGATCTGTATGTTATTTCACGACCTCTTTTTTCTCAAAGCGATTGGACGGATTACGAAACGCCAGTGTTAAGAAAGATATTAGATCAAGTGTTGATGACTGATCAAGAGCGATCTCTACAGTATCTTTTAAAGTTTATACCATTTAAAAAAGATGAAGAGCAGATTCCTGAACTGTATCTTTTTTACTCCTTAAAGCTTTTGTTGAGCTCTCAAGATATTTACATTAATCATTTTCTACAGATAGTTCGATATATGAAGGAATACACGCCTATCGTACGGTATCCTGAGATAAGGGAAGCTTTTCGTAATTTGCTAGAAAGCTACCCACAATATCGAGAAAGTCTACAGCTTGCTACAGAAAACTTGGATTTCAGGCTCCGATTCAACGCCAGTATTATTTTATTGGCTTGTTTCCCGGAAAATAGTTTTAAAGAACTTGAGAATTCTGTCAGAGCTGCTGATAAGAGGATTTCGGAATCTCAAGAATGGATTAGGTTTTGCATGAAATTAAACTATGATCATTCAACCCTTGTTCGTTTAGAAGGTTTAATTCCTGATTTACCTGAGGGCGCAAGGTATTATGTGCTATTCATCCTATATCATCAAAAATATTCTTTACAATCATCCCAAATAGAAGAATTGGTTCGAGGGTTATTAGGTCGGGGTGATCATTTTGATCATGATTCCAATTATTTTGGTGGTGATGGCTTAAATTCACTAGCCAAGGATTCGAAACTTCTTCCATTAATCATACATGCATTTGAAAGTGGAGACAAGCATCAAATAAAAAAAGCAGGCCATCAACTCTATTATTTTCAGCTCAGCAATCTTACTCCGCAGCAGCAAGCGAAGGTTTACTTACAGGAATGTCAGGATAATAGTTGGGCTTTGTTCCATTTTCAACGTTTTGATCAAGCGCCATTCAATAACGTAGACTTTATGTTGGCATTATCAGCAGGAGCGGAATCTATAAAAGCAGATACCGGCGATTATCCATTATTGTATGAATGTTACCGACTCATTCAATCGCCAAATAAAAATATTGCGCTAAATATCTTAAAAAAAATAGTTTTTGATGAGAGTCCCACAGGTGTTCATGAGTTGGATCTTGCCTATCGTTGGTTCAAAACCCTGGCTAAAAACTATCCATCAATTTCAGAACCTATAGGCATTGCAGCATGGGAACTTACAGGTTTTCCAGCTATACTTGACCGAAAAGATTACAACCCCGTACTCTATCAATTGGCTGTAATTGCAAGCGAGTTTAACAATGTACCGAAAGTCGAACTGGTAAAAATATTACAGAACTATGGTAGTCAAGATGAGCTAACTTGTTCATTGCTTTATCGAAGTGGCAAACCAAATATCAAATTTGTAGGAAGCAAATCATATCCTTACTACTTGAACTTTTTTGCCGAAAATAAAACAAAAATTATCCAATTGATAAATGATACTGCTGTTGATCAACTACTAGTAGATAGCAGTGAAATTCCCGACGCTTTCCTTGACGGTATTCTCTCCAGCTTACTTTATAAAATTGAAATTAAAGATTCCCTAGTTGGAGCTACGTCGCAAACAGCGTTACTATTCAAATCCATTATTTCTTTCTGTCGAGGTGAAACTGTTGATTTTGACACATTGATTTCTGCAGGAGATAGAATTGGCTGGCCTTTCTACAATAAGCCAGCAAACGCTAATTTAAGGTCCACGGTTTACTTAATTAAAGAGATGATGCTGGAAAGGGAGGGTTCTAGAGAGCTTTATGGAAAAATGCTTATTGACCGAATCAAGGACCACCAAAACCAATATCATAGCGAAATAGATGAACATTTTAAGGAACTCTTCAACTTAAATATTCTATTTCCAGTAGAATTGTTGGGTATCTTGTTCGATATTATTGAAAACAGATACTATTTGTTAAAAGGCGAATTACTTTACCGAATTCTGGATTATGTAGCTGAAAAGGTTGAAAAAAAGGACTTTACCTATCTAAGCAAATTAGCAGCAGATTATATTAAGGGATTATTAGGTAGATATGAAAAAGACATTCATTTTGAGGATCGGACCCTTATGTTTTGGATGTTTGCACTAATATGTTTTTATGTTGATCAAAAATCCGAACCATATTCTCGAACAGCTTATCTTCTAGGCCTAGAAGCTATTTTTATATTTGACGATGGCAATCAATACATGAATCAGAACAACCGCAGTTTTAAATTCAAAGGAAGGGAGCTGTTAAACCACAGCTTGACTATTTATGAAAAAATCGAACCTAGAGTATTACATGAAGTCGTAGAATTTGGTGCCGATAAAGGTACTCCTGAGATCAAATCCATATGTAAAGTCCTACGAATTTTTGCAGCTTTAAACGATAAATAATTTAAAGCTAAAGGAGTTTCAATTTTTGGCTATTTCTGCGGACGACTTTTTCATCGAAAATCCCGGTGAAAAAGTCTTCTCTCTTTTTCAACCTTGTTAAAATTTTGTCCATCGTAAATTTATACCGATCAAGGCCAGGCTTAACTTCCGTCCAGTCCAAAGGCGTACTGACGATCGGCTTATGGTAAGGCCTTACAGAATAAGGAGCTGCCAAGGTATCTGCATAATCGTTTTGATTGGCATCAATGTAAACTTTGCCTTTTCGATGATTGATCGTTTCGCTCCTTGTGCTGATATCCAGGACAAGTTCGTGAATTTGATCCGCTAAATGATTTGCGATAATCCTGGTTTGCTCAAAAGAAAAGCCGCTGCAGGGAATATAGATATGTAGGCCAGTTTTTCCTGAAGTCTTTACAAAGCTTTTCAGTTTGATAATGATCGAGAATTTTTTTTGCAGCAATCCCAACTTGAATAGCCTTCTGAAACCCCTCATTTTCTGTGGTCTTGGTTACAGTTGGATCGAGGTCAAGCCATATGTAATCCGGTTGCTCCGGATTTTGTGTTCTGGATGCCCAGGGATTTATGTCTATACAACCCCAATCCACCATTGTTAGTAGTGTTTCAACGTTATTGCAGACCAGGTAATCAATGGTATCTCTTTTACCAGCTTTCTTTACCCGGCGCTGATCAGTAAATATGTTAGCGCAATCAGGCTGGCGGTTTTCCATGTCTTTGATGAATGTAGTTGGTCCACCTGCTTTTGTAAGTTTAAGATTCAAAGATTGAGGTCTGTCCTGAAGGTATGGTAGTATGTAGGTGGTCATAAGTCAAATATTCATAATTTCAAGCAATCTCTTCACCAAACTCTCATTATAAGTTTCGTCTTGATTTGTCATTGACTCACTTTAGCTTCTTACGGTAAAGGTTTGTATTTTTCTTTAAAGGATGCTCCACTATTTCAACCTGTTTGTGCTTTTTCAATTCATTTTGTAACGATGTTCCGTTAATTTTCAATCCCTTATCCTTAAAGTACTGCACGATTTCATTAGTCTCTACAAACGATTCAAAAAACTTGCTATCAACTAGGTTCTTATTAATAGCGTCAAGAATTTTTGGTTTATTCATAAAAAAATCTCGCATCTGAGGATCATCTTTGAACTTAGAGAACAATTCTTCTTTAAGGTTATTAGGAACTTTGAAATTACTTGATGAAACCTGATCAATCGAATATTCTGTAAATTCGATTAATTTTTTCATTGTTTCGACTTTTAACCCAGTATGTCCTTGCTCTATGTTAACGATAGTAGTTTGAGACACTCCAGTCAAATCCGAATAAAGTTTTACGGAAAGATTGAGCATTTTCCGTATTGCTCGAATGTTTTTTCCAAAATATGATTCCATTTAGCAAATACACAAATTGAAATCATTTTAAATTGACCAATTATTTGATTATTTTAAAATAATTTGTATTTTTGATATGTTGATTGAGAGATTCTTAATCTGGCATTTGAATAGAAAGTCTCGGTCACAAATTCCGACAATTTGATCCAAACGAGGCGGTAGTTCAATGCCTGTGACGGTATTTTACGTATCTTAGATGCGTACTATAGCGCACGGGCTACTACTGTAATTCCGTTTTGGAGGGCGTCGGAACCCTGTGGCACGGTTTGGAGTAGCCCGCTATAGTTATCTAAGCTAAATGAGACTCATCGAAATAACCCTAAAAGGTGAGTTATGATTATTAAAAACAAACATTCAAAAAATCCCATTCCGCCTTAGTTCTATTAAGGCTAGAGGTCTGTATGACCATCCGAAAAAAGTGTCATTGTAAATATATCATCTGCTTTGTAACCAATTAGAGACTACTATATCGGAACATTTTTACGAGTTATTCTAATGACCTGATCCATCGCCTTCGCGAGGAAAGGGAAAGATTATGACCATTTTAAAACCTTAAAATGAACAATTTTATAAGGACTGGGAGAGGTATTGCCTGTTCAAAACAGGAAGCCCAGTATGTAAATTTAATAAATGCACAACATAAGTGTATTGAAAATAAAGCATATAGCTTAAGAGAACTATTAACCATAAGGACTCTTTTAGTAATTGCTACTGTATTTCATATGTTTAGTTTATCAGCTCAGACGCCCCGCAAGGACAGCGGGGCCGATGGGTTGTTATCTATCAGCGGTACTGTTGTATCCACCATCGATGGAAAACCCATCCAAGGGGTTTCCATTCGAGTAGATGGTGAAAAGGGTAGGACCTCATCTAAAAATGACGGCTCCTTTTCGTTACAAGTCTCCAATACTAAAGGAACAGTTTCGTTTTCCCATATGGGATTCACGCGATTAGAACTGCCTTATGTTGTTGGGGTATCATTGAAAGTGAAATTGATACCACTGGAGAATCAGTTGGATGAGGTGGAAGTGGTTTCTACTGGGTATCAAAAAATTCCGAAGGAGCGGGCAACGGGGAGTTTTGAAGTAATCGGAAAACAACAGCTCAATATCAGCAAAAGTACCAACATTATCAATCGGCTGGAAGGCTTGTCGCCCGCACTCCGTTTTGAGAAAAGGGTGGAAGGACTGTCTCCGTTGCAGCAGTTATCTGTCCGTACTACTTCTACCTATTATGGGTATTATAACCCACTGGTTATATTAGATAACTTTCCTTACGAGGGTGATATCGCAAACATAAACCCCAACGATATTGAATCGGTAACCATCCTTAAAGATGCCGCGGCGGCATCCATCTGGGGAACCAGAGCAGGAAATGGAGTGATTGTTTTGACTTCAAAAAGAGGGACTAAGGATGGAAAACTAAAACTGTCAGTCCAGGTAGCAAACCAGTTGGGAGAAAAGCCGGATATCTATAAAAAACCTTACATGTCCAGTTCATCTTTTATGGAGATGGAAGAGCTGTTATTTAAAAACAATTTTTTCGACTGGCAGATCACTTCTTTGGATCGGAGCATTACGCCAATGGTTGTGTTAATGGACAAGCTGCGCAAAGGCGAGATAGATCAAATAGCCTATGATCGTCAGAAAGCTGAATGGAGTAAACAGGATGTGCGAACAGATTACTTAAAGTACATCTATAGAAACAGCTATAACCAGCAATATGCAACCAATATAACGGGGGGCGGTGCTAACTATGATTTTCAGGCGAGTGTGGGATACGATAAAAACCGTAATAACATTCAAAATGGAGGTCTGGAAAGGGTTACTGCCCGGTTGGTGACAAACATCCGCCCGGTCAAACAGTTGGAGATCGGCATGCAGCTGATGTATGGTAACTCTGCCATCAAAGGGATTGGCACTGATTCGCAGCTTTCTTTTGGCTCCCTGTATTCTGGCGCAGGACGTAGTTTTTATCCTTATCTCAGGTTGGTCGACGATGACGGAAAGGCTATTGATCTGGAGACGGTGACGATCCGTAAATCTTACATCGATACGCTTGCGGGTGGAAGGCTTATGCCAGCCCACTATAACATCTTCAATGAATTTGCCAGCAGCGAAAATAAAAATAGTACCGAAGATGTCACACTCAATTTAAGTGCGAACTGGAAATTAACACCTTTCATCAGCGCAAATGTAGCCTATCAATTTCAGAAGTCAGCAAATAAAATAACCAACTGGCAGGGGATCGATTCTTATTTTACACAGCATTACATCAATATGTTTACGCAGTGGACGCCGACCACGATAACACGAAATGTACCAATCGGTGATATATTTTACCAAAACAATGGTATCATAAATTCGCATTACCTCAGGGGAAATCTAGCTTGGGATCAATCATTCGATCGGGATCGACATAAAATCAATGCCATCGCTGGAGCTGAAATGAAGGATTTGAACAATCGGATGGATGGGCACAACCTCTATGGTTATGATCGCAATACATTGAGTTATGCACGTGTGAATTACCTAACCAATTTCCCTTTGCTGAATGGGATCATGGGATCAGGACAGATCATTGACGGTGTCAAATTTGACGAGCTGAATCAACGGTTCACGTCTTTCTTTGGTAATGCGACCTATACCTTCTTGGATCGGTATTTTCTGAGTGGGAGTATACGCAGGGATGCCTCTAATCTTTTTGGTGTGTCGACCAACAATAGATGGCAACCGCTTTGGTCTGCTGGCTTAGCATGGGATATAACAAAGGAATCTTTTTATCATTTCAGTGCGCTGTCTCGATTGAAAATCCGGGGAACCTATGGCTATAATGGCAACGCCAACAATTCTTACTCAGCCAACCCGATTATGGAATATAGCGGAACGCATAGTATTACCTCGTACACTTATGCCTATATGATCAATCCTTCCAATCCGGATTATAGATCTGAAAAGGTAGGCGTTTTTAATCTCGGACTTGATTTTGCGGCCCTTGGCAATCGTATTTGGGGAACAGTAGACTTTTATAAGAAAGATGGCCGGGATATCGTTGCTAGGGGGATGGTCGATCCAACAACAGGGTTTGATTCACAGATCTTGAATGTCGCCCATTTTGCCGGCCGTGGCATTGAAGCTAATCTGCAAACCGTAAATATCAAAGGAGGTAAATTTTCCTGGATTTCCAATCTGATATTCAATTATCAGCGGAATATTACTAAAAAATACAATTATAGACCCGCGCGGGCAGATTCATACCTTGATGCAGCTACCTCACCGAATCCGGTGGAAGGCCGCGATCTCTACGGACTGTATGCCTACCCATTTGCAGGACTGGATCCACAGACTGGTGAGCCCTTAGGTTGGATGAATGGCGAGAAGAGTAAGGAGTATACAAAATTTGCCTCTTCACCCGTAGAGACGCTTAAATTTATGGGATCAACGATTCCGCTATATTCGGGTTTTGTACGTAACACCTTCAACTACGGCCATTGGTCTTTAAGTACAAATATTCAATACAAGTTAAAGTTCGTATTTAGAAGACCGACAATAAATTATTCGGCTTTAGCAAATTACTGGACAATGAATGAGGATTTTGACAATCGCTGGCGGCAGCCAGGGGACGAGCTGAAAACCAATGTGCCTGCTTTTATATATCCTTTAAATAACGCACGTGACAATTTTTATACCTTCTCTGACGCGGTTGTTGAACGGGGAGATGCCATCCGCATAAAGGACATTAATCTGAATTATAATTTTAATGGCTTGGGCAAAGGGAAAATTCGGGGTCAGGTATTTTTCAATATGGATAATATGAACTTGATCATCTGGAAGAAGACGGGGTATAATGTGGATTCCGATTATTACCGCTCCATACCAATCCCACGTACGTACACGCTGGGCGCAACACTGAACTTATAAATCGAATTGCAATCTAACACGAATTGAGAATGAAAAGATATCCTATTTTATTTATCACAGCCCTACTGTTTACCTTGACTGGCTGTGATAAATTTTTAGACAAAAAAGCTGATCTAAAAATGGCTATTCCAGAATCGATTGAAGATGGAGAGGCCTTAATGGACAATTATAGCATGTTAAATCAAGGCTATCCTTATATCGGTGAATTGTGTAGCGACAATTTTCAAATGAGCTATTCAGATTGGTCTGCGATCACGATTGATGAAGATAGGGACCTGTTTGTATGGAATATACAGGCTGCTCCACCAGCCACGCAATGGTCTGCGCCTTATCGGGTGGTCTATAATGCCAATCAAGTACTTGCAATGATGGATGAGTTACCCAGCAATGATCGCTCGCAACAACTGAAAGGTAAAGCCTTATTTTTTAGGGCTTATGCGCATCTAGCGTTGGGTGAACTATTTGTGGATGTGCCCAGAGCGGATAAAAGCAATGCAAATAAAATGGCTATTCCTTACCGTAAAACGCCGAATATTGAGGAGCGTAGTCCCAGAGTGACCATTGGTGAATTCTATGAGCAGTTGCTAGCCGATTTACTGTCGGCTACCGAGCTACTGAAAGATAACAATGATAAGGCTTCTAGACCCTCTTATACAGCCAGTTTAGCTTTATTGGCAAGAGTATATCTTTATCTCCAAGATTATGAGCAGGCTGCCTATTATGCAGATAAATGTCTGCAACGAAATGCATCTTTATTGGACTTCAATGTGCTGAACCAGTCGAGCAATACGCCGATTTCGAGATTTAATACGGAGGTGTTATTTCAGGCTATTTCAAGTGGGAGTGCGACCTATACCCGCACACGTTGGAAAGTGTCTGCAGCATTAATGGAAACTTATCAGGCTAACGATCTGCGAAGGACAGTGTTTTTTATCAATAATAACGATGGTACCTATTCTTTCAAGGGAAATTACGACGGTGTTTTGAATCAGGCTCCATTCAGTGGCTTGGCTGTAGACGAGATATATCTTATCAGGGCTGAATCAAATGCTCGGCTAGGCAAGATTGCCTTGGCACTTAAGGATATCAACGATCTGTTACGGTCGCGGTGGAAATCTGGTACGTATACAGATCGTACAGATACTGATCAGGTTACACTATTGAATTTTATCTTACAGGAAAGGAGAAAAGAATTGATTATGCGCCAGCGGCGCTGGCCAGATCTAAAAAGATTGAACCTCAAGGCTGAAACGGAAGTGACTTTAAAAAGATCGTGGCCAGAAAAGCTGGCAGAATTACATCCGAATGCTCCTCAATATACTTTTTTGATATCATTTACTGTCCTCAACAATTCTTCGCTGACTCAAACTGAACGCTAAAATGAAAAAATTGATTAAAAATATGTGTGTTATAGCTTTGTTATTGCATACAATACATACTGCTTATTGTAGCACCTCTCAGGCAGATACATTGACTACTGGAATGAAAATGCCCAATGTGGATATGGGTACTCTTGAAGATGGTGTCCCGTTAGGAAAGTTTTCACAACAGGCGGCTGCGCGTCTTGTCATTCTTGACTTTATGAATTCGTCTTGTATGAGTTGTATAGCCGCGCTGCCTAGGCTGTCTCAGGTTGCCAAGAAATTTGGAAAAGATATTCAGATTTATCCTGTAACGTATGAGGATCGCGGCCGGATAGCTAAAATGAGAAAGTTAAATGATATTATAGCTGCCACAGATTTGAAATTTATTGTTGAAGATAAGAATCTAAAAACGCTTTTTCCGCATCAGACCGTTTCACACGTGGTATGGATTCTCGATGGTCTAGTGAAAGGAATTACTCATGTGGAATACCTGGATGAAAAGATGGTAAATACCATGCTTAAAGAGGGTAAACTTGATGTGCCTCAGAAAAATGATTTTAAAACCTTTGATTATTCGAAATCACTGAAGGATCTTCGTTACCCCCTAAGATCGTACGCTGCTCTGACTGGTTATATTCCAGATGCTGATACCAAGTATGGTACGGATATTTCGTCTGATTCGAGCAGTATAAGGGAGTATATGATCAATGTGCCGATACTTTCGGCCTATATGCATGCTTATGGAAAAACTAAGCGATTGCCATATATGAAAGCTGATCGGATCATAATAGAATCAACCCATCCGGAAAAATATAGTTATGTCTCCGATCGGGATGGCTACGAAGAAGATTGGTTATTAAAAAATGCGATCTCGTACGAATTTGAATTTACAGAACGGAAATCAAAAGATAAGCGAATGGGAAGTATTATTCAGGATCTCGACAATAGATTACATGTAAAGACATCGATAGAAAAAAGAATGATTGATTGTTGGGTTATTATTGATGGTAAGGGTAAAAGTAAAAATATGCAGGATGTCGGCCAGTCCAAAAGAGATTTTGTATTTATGGTAGACCTCAATAGTGCATATCCTGTTATTCTGGATGAAAGTACATTGGATAACAAAATTCCAGCGCGATCTCATCAGTCTTTTGATGAACTTAGATCGTTACTACTTGATGCAGGTTATGATCTTGTCAAGGCAAAGAGAGCAACAGAGGTTTTTGTATTGGCAGATTAAACAACTTAGGGTGCATAAAAATATGCACCCTATAATTAAAATGGCATGTCTACGACTTTAATGTCACATGCGATGTATTCGTCCTGGTATTTAAAGCTTCGAGCATTTCGTTTCTCAAATCTTCTGTAATATCTGGTTTTCCCCCAACATTAGGAGCGTCGATAGTACAGATTTGATTATTGCCCGAACAACCAGGTGATCCTGCTGAATAACTGTCTGGATTACCAGGGTCACTTGGATCATTCAATTGAAATAGTGCCATAGTGCAAAATTTTAATTAGTCAAATCTTGTTCATTAATCAGCTACACCCAAGATGTATCCGGTTTCACAGATTCTGCCGGGCTGACCGAAACGCCGCATGAGGCCAGCCCTTTTCACGTAAATGCTGTATCGTACCGCCACACGGGAATGTGGTAAACCTGCGGCCGTGCCTGTCACGTACAGGACCAGCACAGCAGCAGGTCACTGAAAGCAAAAGTTTCATCTTCGACAAGCCAGAATATTTTCGCTGCACCAGTTGCGAAGGCCATTGCCGACGTGAGGCGCTCATATCCGCGGCGAATGGTTGTTCATTTAGCGAATTTACCCTGACTCGTTGTGTACGCTGTATACGCTCTTGCTTGATCATACTTCTTTGTTTATAAATTCACCCAGTCCTATGGGTATATGGTTCATAATTCAAAGATAGTGACCGACGCTGCGCATAATTTGACATAAAGCGAATCAGGATTTGACAAAATCCGTGAATCTAAACCTACCCCTGCTTTTTGGGATTAAAGGTAAGCTGTTGGTAGGCAGTCGGAGATAACCCGGTCTCATTTTTAAAAAATCGGGTAAAACTAGAAATCTGACCAAAGCCACAAAAGTCCGAAACAAGCTGTACAGGCATTTTTCGATCCAGCAGATGCTTTGCCTTGTCGGCCAATACTTGGTTGCGAAAATGCAATAGCGTCTCACCATAGCGCTGCATATGGTATCTGTTGAGTTGATCTTTTGCAACGTGCAGCGTAGCAGCAATATCTCCGATCAAAATCCGCTCTTCCGTTTCTTCGATCCGCTTGCTGATCAGCGCTCGGGCCTGTAGAGCCAAATAGTCATGATGGCTCAGGAGACCCTGCGCTTTGAGTAGCTTATTTTTGCTCAGAAGGAGCAGATCCTGAATTTTGTGAAGTATAATACTTTTGGGTATCAACGGCTTCTTGCTGAGTTCCCTCGTGAGCTCAGCAAATAACTGTCGGGTCTGCTCCAAAGCGGCAAAGTCCAGGCTGACTCGGTACTGTGCAAGCTTGCCTTTATGTGCTGCGATCACGCTGGAGAGATACCCAAAGCCGGGAACGCCGCCGATATGAAGCAGATTCAACGGTAAGGTAAACCCTTGAATGAGATATGTTCCGGGTTCAAATTTTACTCTAATTTCAGTTTCGGGGGCATAGAGAAACGCACCATGCCGCGGGCGGAAAATAAAGGTTTCTTTGACCTGTGGCTGGCTGTAATGGATCGGAGCATGCCCTACGAGATGGTAGAGCAGATGGGTCTGCGGACTGGATATCTCAAAACGGATTGTTGTTAAGCTATGCACTTCGAACTGATAGCAATAGCTCTCCAAATTGCCGGTCTGCAGATACTCCTCAAACAGACAAATTTGTGGATGGCATAGCAGTCGGGTCCGGCTACCGGGCAACCGCTGTTGAAAGGATTTTGTGAGCGTACTCTTGCTCACAAAATCCATTTCTTCTTCTATCAACCTGAATGATGGGGTCCGCATAGCGCTGGTATTTTTGGGGAATAGGCCACGTCCGTTTCGGAGAAACGTGGATTAGCTGCCTGCGGTATGCCGATAGACAATGCGGATAGAAAAATAACCTGTCGGCAACAATCTGTTCGTAACAGGTAGGTCACTGGATGAATTGTATCGTGAAAGGATGATGTCCTTTGGTGTGTCTTTTTCTTCATCGACCGAGCTGCTGTTCTTTTGGAAGTCAACGGCTTGACCGTTGTTCCAGCTGTCGGCAATCCCAATGCTAAGTTCGGTTTTGAGTGCAAGAGACATGGTGTTTAGATATTGGATCTGGCTGAGGCGTAGCTCAAAATAGGCATGCATAAAGCCGACAAAATCGCTCATGACGGAGTTGATGATAGGAAGACGCTCGGCATAAGGAAGGGTCAATACTTTTAGCTGCAGGTCGTTGACACCTGCTTGGTCAAATGTTCTTTTCATATTTTTGCTGTTACGTAAAACCACAAATAAATCAGCTAAAACCATAGAAAACAAATTGTTTGGTCAGATATGACTGGATTCGGTACATTTTGACGGAATGTTTCATCGGGAAATTAGTATTATTTTAAAGAAATTTTGTAAATTTGAGGTAAGTGTTTTATTTTGAATCAATCACCAGACCAATTTGTATTCCTTATGCGATCGGAGAATTTAAATAAAAGTAGAAGATTATTTCCGTATTTATTAAAGACTATTATTGCCCGATGGAGCCACATATGCTATTATCCACTTCATTTTTTCTTTTGCATTATCTTTGCTTTGATCATCAATGTGGGTTCTGCCGGCAGCGAGATGCTCGGCCGTATCCAGAGCAAGCGTTTTATGGCGGTATGGATCGGCACGGTGTTGCTGTTGCTGGTCTACGCTATGCTGATCAGCTACATACATGCAGCCTTGGTGGTAAGGCAGCGGTTCAGTAGGAATACCAAGCTGAATTTTATGATCTATCTGCTCTGCGCATCCGGTATTGTCCTAGCCATCCACGGGGTCGTACTGGAAGTATTGCTACCGCACAGGCCGGGATTGATCTTGCTTTCGCGATGGTATCTGACCACTGATTTTTGGTTTTTCTTTCCCATAGTGACCGCCTATGTACTGTTGGTAAATCGCTTTCCAAAATGGGTATTGCTCGATTGGCAATCCTTTGTTCACACGGCGATTCAGATACCGCCGGAGTCCAAGTCACAGCTCGATCAAGATCACGAGCCACTTTTAGTAGCAGGTGCATCCGAAACTGGTGAAAATAGAGATTCTCTTGAACATGCGACCGACCTGCTGGTTAAGAGCCCAAGGCAGCTATCCCGGAACAATGTCCACACGACAGCAATCGATCTTCCAGCTGTGACAAAATCAGAATCCCAGGCTACACTGTTCAATCTGTGGCAGCGCGATCGGGATCGGCTAGCACTGATGGTCTACCTTTTGCGTAAATGGGAGGATAAAGAACCGACAGACGGAACCACGATAAAATGCCTACACGCGGTGATCATCTATAAACAACAACGTACGGCAGATGTCTATCTGCATGACGGAAAGTTATGTCGGATAGAGGTGACAACCAAAGCACTGCGTGAAAATCCATGGTTGGTTAAAATACGGGCGAGAGTGTATGTCAATATGCTCTATTTTCGCGTGCCCGTAAATCGGCCCACCATGTTGGAACTTACCGCTGAGATCAAGGAGAAACTACATCGATTGTTGCCGGAGGATAAGCTCAAAATAATGGTCACGCCCTCGCGTGAGCTGCGCAACAACATCAATAATTTTTGGGGAATAATAGATACGCTAGATGAAAGCAAATTGGAAGAGGAATTTAATCTGGCTTAAAACAGAAGTATTGTCTAACGCTGTGGTGATGGAGCCGCTGCACAGTGCCAATTGTGCAAAGTGACTCGTTTCGGCGACCAGCATGTTTAATTGCATGGTTATGTTAAATTTAATGAATCGCATATGTGACCTTTTGGAGGTCATAACCTCCTTATTGAAAGCGATATTGACCCATATAACGGAAGAAATGAATAAAGTATCTACGGACACAGCGGAGATACCTTCCGAACTGGATCATATGCTTGATATCGCTGATGTGCTCGACAAATTGGGTATCTCTGAATCGAAGTATTACCGGCTGGTCCGCGAAGGAAAGCTTAGGCCGAGGAAGCTGGGCAAGCGGCACTATTATTACTTGTCAGATTTACACCAGCAACTGGAAGAGAGCAGACGCAAAGGGCGGATTTAGCGTGTTGTAAAAAAAGGAGCCTTTTGGCTCTTTTTTTATTTTCTGGGAGCAAGCGAACGCAAGCTCTTTCACGTCGCTACG
Organism: Sphingobacterium zeae; assembly: GCF_030818895.1. Taxonomy (NCBI): domain Bacteria; kingdom Pseudomonadati; phylum Bacteroidota; class Sphingobacteriia; order Sphingobacteriales; family Sphingobacteriaceae; genus Sphingobacterium; species Sphingobacterium zeae. The sequence goes on along the minus strand of NZ_JAUTBA010000001.1, from coordinate 3,314,560 downwards.
CTTCGGCACCTGTTCGGCGACGCTATGGCTATCCTTCGACTTTGCTTCGACACAGCTACGGGACATCTTCGACGCTCCTTCGGGTGGGCTTCGACAACGCTTCGAGTCGGCTTCGACTCCCAGTCGAACAGCACCCGAACAATACCCGAACAGCAGCCGAAGTGGTGTCGAAGCTGTCTGCAATCTTTTCCGAAGATGTCCCGAATACAATCCCTTAACGACTCAAAGGACTGCCGAGGGGCTGCCTATCTGTTAAAGTTGACAGGCAATGACAGCATGGCCATCCGTGTACTATCAATCCCTGCATTTATCCTTCTACTGAAAAAAGTCATGCTAATTTAGCTCTTGCTAGCAAAACAAAGACTGCTCATGACAGTCGTAACTATTTATTATTTAAACATGTATAATCATGGCAAGATTTTTAAAAGGTATACACGGAGCTTACTCTGGGAAAGTAGGAAGTGTAATAGGAAGCAGTTGGCGAGGTGTGGATTATGTCCGCTCACTCTCCAAGATTACAAGCAAAAAAGCGAGTGAAGGACAGATTGCACAGCGGGCAAGATTTGCAACCGCGGTAGCTTTTCTATCGCCGATCAAGGATCTACTCAACCTGGGCTATTCGGACAAATTGCAGAGTAAAGCAACAGGCTACAACAAGGCGCTACAATATCTCCTGAATTATGGTGGCGTCACAGGTACTTACCCTGCATTTGAAATAGATTATGCAAAGATCGTTATTTCCAAGGGCTCATTGGCAACGTTGATGGGTGCGGAATGGTCAGAAGCTTTTCCGCAGGAGATCATGTTGACATGGGAGCCGCAGTTCAACAAACTTAACGCGTTCGCCGGCGATTCTGTTATTCTGCTCATGTACAACAGCAGCAAGAATTTCTTTAGTATCCTGGAGTCTGCGACTCGCGAAGAAGCAAGTATGAGTTTCAAGCTACCTACTAGCTACTCCGGTGACACGCTGGAAGGCTGGGTATTTACCGGTCATCAGGATGGTATCAAGACTTCTCCGAGTGTTTACCTGGGTAAATTATCCATTAGCTAATATGGCTGTTAAACACACCCTGCTGCTCCTACGAAAGTATGGAGCACGGGGAACCAATGGTACCATCAGCTATCAAGGCGAAGAGATATGCCATACCATCGAGCTGCCTGATAGAAATAATACACCACGGATTAGCTGTATTCCAATTGGTCGATATAAGTTGGAGAAACGGCGCTACCCCAAACATGGCGAGCAGATTGGTATCCCAATGGTGCTCGGCCGCGAAGCAATACTGATCCATGCGGCCAACAATGCACTCCGTGAATTGCAGGGCTGCATTGCGCCGGTGACGACGTTAACAGGCGAGGGTACTGGGGATTATAGCGGCAAGGCTCTAGCAAAGCTCAAAGCGCTGGTGTATAGCCTGTGGGATATGGGTGATGAAGTGTATTTGAGTATTCGTTAAGGCTTTGGAGATCTGGAATTAGTTGCTGCATTCCTTTGTGCCTTCTTCTTAGCAAGCTGACGGCATAAATCAAACTCGCTATGCTCGGACAATGATTTATGCTATCGTCATCTCGCGTCAGCGATAGGCAGTCGGAACGCAAGGCTTTCAATTCCATGATCTCCTAGCTTAACGAAAGGTGAGTTGATGGTGGCTCTACTGAAAATGCAAAGAGTATGAAAAAAATCTTTAACAAAATAGGACAGGTGCTGCAGCTGGTGCTGGCGGCTCCTGTTAAACTTCCGGGAAAGGTCGGCAACGTATTGAAATACCTGGCCCTGGGGTTGGGGATCGTGGAAACGGTATTGGATGAAGATGAACCCCAACCGGAGGTAAGTGACGGAAAACCGCCATCGGAAGCTGATTTGAATGTGGCAAACGATACGGCCAAAACTACGGCTGAAAGGAGCGCGGATGATGAAAGTGAATAATATCCGCATCTCGGCCATAGGCGGTACCCTCTGTTCCATCTGGGCCAGCATTTCCCTGGGGGATGTGTTGCAAACAGCCCTGACAGCGGCACTGGGTACTTTGGTCAGTTTTGCCACGAGTAGGCTACTGGGCAGATGGCGCACCAAGCAGAAAAGGTGAGTGGTAATTAAGGCGCACGGCATTGTGCGCCTTTGTCGTAAGACGAAGGTCCAAAACAAAAGAAAACACCATAATACAAGGACTATGGTGTTACATGAATATGTGGTTTGATTAGTTTTTCGCTAAGACCATCTCGGGTTCTTCTTTTCCGCCATGACAGGTTTTACAGGATATTGCTTTGGCTGGAGCATTGTCCCAACTGCGGTTAAAATACTTTTTGTTGATCTTTTGGGTCATCTTGATCATCGCCCGCCCAATATCCTTTTTGTGGTTCTCATCACTGGCAAAATCCAATTTCTTAGGATCTTCTTTTGATGGTGCATGACAGAAACCGCACTTTACGCCCAAGGCAACGTTAAATTCCTTCATGGTGGAAATCAATTCGTCATGGGAAATATTTTTTGGGAGAACTTTTAGATTGGTTGGTTTTGGCTCTTCCTTTGGTTTGTCCTGTTGGAAACTAAATGCACTCAACGCAAGCGCAATAGCCAACACGGATGCAATCGCACCTAATTTATTGAATTGTTTCATTTCTCTCTTCCTTTATGCTTGACTAAATATAGGGAGAAAGCAATAATTTTCAAATAGAAAATGAAATTAATATGACAATTTAGATTGATTATTAGTTACGGACTGCATTTTCAACAACCCAACTTTGGCTATTTGCCTGATAATTGATCGTTAATCGCTTTCCTTCAATTTTGACATTCTTTAATCCAGTCGTGTCAGCGGATACCCAAGTAGTATCGTTTTCTTGATTCAATCGAAGGGAAGTGATATTAGGGATACCTGTGAAGAACTCGACTTTATAGGTATCGCCGCTTTCTTTTAAAACACGAATAAGCCGATTATCCCGATCTACTTCCAACGAATTATCCTGGTATTGGATACGCCCGATAAAACTGCCAGCTGCTGCTGCAGTAGCGCTACCTGAATCTTGATTTTTCGCACACGAAGCTACTAGAATAATGATGATACAAAGCGTGAGTAAGGCGTTGAAAAACTTCATGTGTGTAATTTTTGCTCTAAATTAAGACTTTTTGATCGAAAACTCAATTGATTAATCCAGAAATGATATTTATTGTTAATGCAACAACAAATGTATTTAAAGCGAAGGAGAGGAGACCGTGAAAAAGTGCTACCCTCCGGATCTTTTTTGAAGATATCCCCACGTCGGATACTTGAAAGGTGCATCCCATCACGAATGAAAAGTATGCAAAATCCAGATAATCAGGTTTGTCGTCACCGGGAAACTCTAAGCCATCACCATCGGACCTATTTTCGTAATATAGACGTGCATAATGAAAAGTATAGATGGTATGAACCAATATCCATGAAGCCATCATGGCTAATATGCAAATGACGATAATATACGCATCCTTCAGCTGTTTGTCCTTGCTGGATATAATGATCATCAGCACAGAAACAAAGCAACCTATAGTGACCAAAATGATGAATAAGGAGACAAAAAGTCGGCTTCCATCTTCTTTTTGCGCTTTCTTTGCCATTGTTCCAATCGACATGGTATAAAATGTAAACCAGGATATGGCGATGTAAGATACACAGAACCCCAGCCAACATAGCAGCAGGTTTAATAGCGGAAGGGATTGGATTGGAGAAATAAAGTAGATCAGTAAAAACATGCCCACTGAAAGCAATGCGCGATCAATGGATTTCATTTGATGTAAGTAGTCGTTTATTCTAGCCATGTTACCCAGCTTTAACAATCAAATTGTGCATCAGCTTCAAAAGTGAGTGCATTGCCATGATTGGATAAGAATAGAAGCATTGCTTCCTCCTCATAGTGACGCGGATTAGAAAAGATAAAATCCAAAACACCGTCCCGGTCGATATCCCCAACAAAAAGTGTTGACATAAATACATCATCATATTGATCAATATGAAATAGGGTTTTTTCTTTGTTTTCTTTATTTGAAAGGTAGCGTAGTTTGTAATTGGTCACCTCATGGAATAATTTCTCGTGACCTTTGTCATCGGTTTGCACCTCTGTGGATTTAATAGTTCCCAATCCCCGCAGGGTAACTTTTTGATTTTTATACGCATATTCGACCGATTCTTGAGGCCATATTTCGGAATGAGTAACTTTTAAATTTTCTAATGCACCGGCTTGCAGTCCTTCCAACTTTAGGAACAGCAATGAATTTCTTCGTGATTCAATGCTTCGAGTTGGAACGCCGGCACACTCGTCATAACCGTCTTTTATTTCATAATCAACTTTCTCGAGATAATATTTGCCATTTTCTTCATAAAGGTCGTACCAATCCTTATTTAAAACAGCTGTAGGATCTTGCTTTTCCCAAACGCGGTAGCTACGCACGAGCAAAATCTGTCCCTTCTTTGGATCTGCTATGGAGGGTTGGTCAACTGTACTGCTGTCCACAACAACTTGGGACAATGTGTCAGTGGCTTTGTCCGTGTCGGATTTTCCACCGACCTGTTGAGAAGTGGGATTCGTGCATGCTTGGAGGGAAAAAAGTCCCATTAGAAGTGCAAAGGCATTATAGATATTCATATACGGTGAATTTAGTTTAAATATATAAAATTCACCGTATATAAATCGAGCGATTTTTTAAGCGAGTGCTTCTTTTAACAAGGAAAATGACTTAAGGCATTTTTCATCGTCGAAAATATAGGAAGTAGCGATAATTTCATCTACTTTGTGGTCTTTTACAAATTTCTCTATTTGTGGACGTATATTGGCTTTGTCACCAATGAAAGCACATGAAGCCATACTCTTGACAGCTTGCTCTATTGCCGGTATACCTTTGTAAATTACCTCCGGAGTGGGTTCTGATAATGGTCTTCTTGTATTTGTGACGATGCCAGCAAAGAGATTGAAGAAACTGGTGGCTAAAAATTCTGCTTCTTCGTTGCTGTCTGCGGCGATAACATTGACGCACGACATAAAATAAGGTTTCTCCAGCACGTCAGATGGGACGAAGTTTTGATGATAGATCATACTTGCCGAAGCAAATTGCGCTGGTGCAAAATGTGTCGCAAAAGCATAAGGAAGCCCTAAGCTTGCCGCCAGATAGGCACTGTCGGTACTTGATCCCAAAATGTACAGGGGTATATCCAAACCTTCACCCGGAAAGGCACGTACTTTTGCATCGAAATTGTTTGCGCTAAAGTAACGTTGCAGATCTTTCACTTCTTGAGGAAATTGAAAGGCGGTATTTAGGTTGTTTCTGCGTAAAGCCATTGCCGTTAGTTGGTCTGTACCTGGAGCACGTCCTAAACCGAGGTCAATACGGCCCGGAAATAAGGTTTCTAAAGTTCCAAACTGCTCTGCAATAACCAAGGGGGAATGATTTGGCAACATTATTCCGCCAGATCCTACACGAATACGGTTTGTGTTTGATGCAATATGTTGTATCAAAAGGGATGTTGCTGAACTCGCGATATATTCCATATTGTGATGCTCTGCAACCCAAATCCTCTTAAAATCCAGTTGTTCTATATGTTGGGCAATTTTGACCGTACGGGCCAATGCGCTAGCTGTATTTTCTCCTTTTTTTATAGGAGCCAAATCCAATGCTGATAATGCTATTTTATCCATGCATTAAAATTACGGAGAAGATTTTCGACAATTGTAATGAAAATGTCTATTCTAAAATTCGTTGTGTATGTATGACACTAAATTGATCATTGACGGTTGTCGTAAAGAATAGGAACGAATTTCCTCCATCTCTGATTTTGAACTTCTTCTTGATTTCTGCTGTTTTGAGCGGAAAATTTTTGGCAATAATCCCTGCTTGCATTGACTGTTTATTTTTTTTGAAATCACTGAAGGACTCCACTTGCTTTATAACGAATGTTTTGCCTGGAAAATTTTCAATCTGTTTATCTGAAGTGTAGAGGTGCGTGTTTTTATGTAATTTTTTGACATCAAATAGCTGTCCAATGGTTTTAAAGGCTCCTGCTTTGGAAAGTGCAACATCTGGTTCATACAAATAGGACAGTGGTTCACTGTATTCATTAACCACGGCGCGTTCACTTTCATAGGTAAAGGATACGACCTGTTGTTGCCCATGGAATAACCGCACAGCATGAATGGCAGCTTCACCCTCATATCCTATTTCTTGCACGAAAATAAGTTCTTTGCAGTCATTCTGCAGCGACAGCACATACACATCTTTGACATACCGCAATTGCTGTAGGGCGGAAGTGATGTCAAGTAGTGGTGCAAGTTTGCTGATAATGCTATCCGAGTGCCGGAAAAAGTCATCCTGCAACCGGACTAAATTAGGTTCGCATTCATCCAATAGGAACACTTTTTTGTTTTGAACTCTTCGGGAGGGATCCAGGTAGATGTAATCGAATCGTTTGGTTGCGTCATTGAGGATGTAATCCACACCGTTAGCGGCAATGACGTGAAGATTGTCTGCCGCTAATACAGCCGCATTATGTTTTGAGATGGCTGCCAATTCAGGATTTAATTCACAGGCAGTAACCTGTGCGGCCCGTTTTGAGAAGTAAAAGCTATCTACACCAAAACCACTGGTGACATCCACTAAGTGCGTTCCCTCATTTATCAGTGTGCTTTTAAATAATGCTGTTTTCTCCGAAGAACATTGCTCCAAGTTAAGCTTGGGGGGAAAATAGATTCCTGGCGTATTGGCCCACAGGGGGATTTTTGTGCTTGCGCGTTGCTTCCCGTCCAGTTGAGTAGCAAGCTCGGACGGCGATATTCCTTCAAAAGGAGATTTTTTAAGTGCAATTTTAGCAGGAGACTGCTCCGCGTTTCTATCCAGAAACTGCTGAATCTCCTCTTGAAGGATCAGTGTATTCATTTATATTTTCTTTACGAGAAGCTGGCAAGTATAGGTGTCTTTTAGTTCGCTTATCACCTCCTTATCAACCAGAACTCGATCAATGGTCTCCTGGTTGTAATAGCGAATAGTAATCAGTTCAAGTCCCGATTCATATTTGACTTTGAATCGCTGCTCGAGCTCGTTAATTAAGTCCACCAGATTTTTTCCTGTATCGTCTACCGAAACGGTGAAATTGATGGCTGTATTATGCATCATATTTATTTTGATACGGTGCTCATGGAATAGATTGAAAATGTCCCTTAAATTATCTTCCACGATAAAGGAGAAATCCCTTGGCGAGATTGAAATGAAAATCTGGTTCACCTTAAAGATGAAAGACGGAACGGGCAAAGTCTGATTCGTACTCCTGATCATTGTTCCTGGCGAGTCAGGATCGACAAAAGAGCGTACATTCAATGCAATTTTCTTATTCTGTAAGGGCTTGATGGTTTTCGGATGGATGACCGTTGCACCATAATAGGTAAGCTCTATCGCATCGGTATAAGATAATTCAGGAATGAGTTCAGTCTTTTCAAACCATTTGGGATCGGCATTGAGTACCCCCGGTACATCTTTCCAGATCGTTACGTTTTCGGCATTTAAACAGGATGCAAATATTGCTGCAGAATAGTCAGACCCTTCACGGCCTAAGGTGGTTGTGAAATTCTCCGAAGTAGAGCCCAAAAATCCTTGTGTGATGACAATGTATTCGTCGAGAATAGCGGGGAGCTCTGCGCGAATTTTTTCTTCCGTTTTGTTCCAGTCGACGACAGCCTCACGATAGGTATTGTCCGTGAATATATAATCACGTGCATCGAGCCATTTTACTTTTTCACCAATCGAAGCTACATAGGCCGCAACGATTTTTGTGGAGATAATTTCACCCATCGATACAATTTGATCGAAAAGATAGTCGTATGAATCTTGAGGCTCCTCCTCTAAAATCCACTCGATCTCGACAAAACAGTTTGCGACTTCATCAAATATCGGGTGTTCACCCTCAGGAAATAATTCTTGAAGGATATGAAAGTGAAATTGTTTGGCCTCATCCAGTGTCTGCTGTGGGTTGCCCGTGTTATTAACATATTCTTTGGTCAATCTTTCGAGAAGGTTGGTCATCTTTCCCATAGCGGATATGACAACGAGCAAGGCGTCGCCTTTGTATTTTGAGATAATCCGTGCTGAGTTTCTGACACTTTCAGCATCCTTGACGGATGCACCTCCAAATTTAAAAACCTGCATTTATTTATTAGTTTAGTTGATTGCTATTTAATACTATGAATATACTGTAATCCTTTGTCTGAAATCAAATGCCTGAAAGCGGCGTAGGGAATGCGCAATTCAGTCATCCCTTCAGCATAGGATTTGATTTCATAAACATTGTAATGAAATAGGATGTCGTCTTTTTCGAACGTAAAATTAGCTGCGAGCGCAAACTTACCGTCTTCAAAAAAATACTTTCCATTTAATAGTTCATCGCTACTTAACCCTTCCTTTGTACGGAAATATTGCTCAGCGATTTTGACAAACTCATCTTTATGCTGTGATTGAATAATGTCATCAATCACAATCTGTTTGTTTGACTGTCTATCGAAATTTGAATAAAGGGTAAAGTGGTCACCATGCGCACCGCCCGTATACTCTTCTTGTTGGGTTCTAATACCCAGAAAAACTGGCGTATTGGCGATCACATCGACCTGTAGCTGCCGGTTCCAGGTTGCCGTAGATCTGCCGTTATTATCCTCTACATATTCATTGTAAGCATTAATAAAACGATGGGCAGCCTCCTGCATACTGGTATCGCCTTCGAGATGAACAATATCGGTAATGAGATCATTGATCTTATCTTCCGCAAAAACAGGATATTTTGCGCGAAAATACGTCGTGTCCAGTCGATTTTCTTCCTTTAGAAAATAATTGCTATGCTCGTCTATGCTTTTTTTACTATAGGAGAGTGTATCTGCAAGTTGAATACCATCAGCAGGTGCACTTTGGCCATTGCAAGCGTAAAACAGATAGCTGATAACTAAAATTTTTAAGGAAAAATGAAACCGCATTGAACTGATTATCTCCGTTATTTAATAAGTAATGGATACATTGAGCCATCCGGCATCAAAGTCCGCTTTATATTTTTCATAAAACTTAATGGCCGGTTCATTCCAGTCTAAGACCTGCCATACCATGCCATGGTAACCGCACTGTTTGCCGTGGGCCAGCGTCTGATCGAAAAGTAGTTTTCCAATTCCTGATCCGCGCATATTTTCTGTCACAATTAGATCTTCCAAATAGAGTCTTCGGCCTTTCCAGGTTGAATATCTGGTATAATATAATGAAATGCCGACAATTTCGCCCGCTACTTCTGCGACAAATGCACCCCAGACAGGGGATTTTCCAAATCCTGCATCCTCAAACTCAGAAAGTGAGACCGTGACCTCATCGGGTGCTTTTTCGAAGATGGCCAGTTCATTGATCAATTCGAGCATCCGTGGGCAGTCAGATTTAATAGCTTCTCTTATAAGTGGTTTAGTCATTGTTTTTAAAGTGTTTGATTACTCTTTTTCCAAAGATTGTACTTCCTATACGCACCATGGTCGAACCTTCGCCTATCGCCAATTTATAGTCGGAGGACATGCCCATGGAAAGAATGTTGAAATGTTCATCTTTTCTGTAGAAACTTGCTTTTACCCCATCAAACAACATTTTAAGCTCATAGAATTCAGCTTTTATTACTTTCTGGTTATCGGTATTGGAGGCTATCCCCATCAAACCGCAAATACGGATGTTCTTCAATGCAAGAAATTCATCGTCGCGGAGCAGTTCGATGAGTTCAGCATGATCAAAACCAAACTTGGTGTCTTCCTCAGCAATATAAACTTGTAAAAGACAATCTATGGTGCGTTTGGATTTTTGAGCATGTTTGTTAATTTCCTTCAATAATTTGAGCGAATCAACAGAGGCAATTAGACTGATGAAAGGAGCAATATACTTGACCTTATTCGTTTGAAGATGGCCAATCATATGCCACTGAATATCTTTGGGTAAAAGCTCCGCTTTCTCAACCAACTCTTGAACGTGGTTTTCGCCAAAAATACGTTGTCCGGCCTCATAGGCTTCCATGATATCTGAGTTGGATTTTGTCTTCGATACAGCCACAAGTTGTACGCCGACAGCTTCAGTCTCCAATCTTAACGCTTCTAAATTACTAGCAATACTCATTTCCGATATAGTTTTGATGATGTAAAAAGTGCCAAATGTCGGTGCTTTTTGTAAATTTGTACAAAACTACGAAATGCTACGATTAATACTGAATCTACTTGCAGTCATTTTTTTATTTGCTGCCTGTGTACGTACAGGGGGCAAAGATATTATCTCCGAAAGTGAGTTTGTGGATGCACTTACCGAAATTCAATTGACAGATTCATACCTCAATATTTTGCCTATCGACAGCGCGCGCAAAGTCATATTGCCTTTGTACCAAGTTACCTTCGATAAATATGGTTTGGATTCCGTTTCTTTTAAAAAAAATCTGGACTATTATGGAAAGGATGCAGAAGTCATGTCTGCTATTTATAAAAAAGTGGAAGAAAATCTAACGAAAGAAAATAAGTTTTATGCAGATATTGATAGGAGAAAACAAGATTCTATCCGTAGCAGAGACTCGATTGTTAATGTACGTATTCAGGATAGTACCAATCGGGTTATGCGTGCGCAACAGGCTTATCAGGAAAGAATTGCCGCACTTATTCATTATACTCCAGATACAGCAAAATTGAGTTTTAGAGAAGCCGCTTCGTCTTTTAATCGCTATTTCCAAATGAAAACCGGTATCAGTGTAGATGGTTATCTTATGAATCAACTAGCTGTAGGCAGTCCAACTTTACCAGTTGATGCGTCTTCGGGCGCAGGGAGTATTTCGGGTAAGGATACTATACGAACACCGAAGGAGGTTCCACTTCGGCAGTTACCAACGACAGAACTGGACAGAGGACCAGTGCTCAGTCCGCCGAGGCAAATGAAGCCTCCGGTAAAACTTTAACCATTCAACGAATATGATTTCTATGGTATATCCAATAAATGCAATAGATAAGCTCGGATTTTCCGAGATAAAAGATAAAATAAGACAAAAATGCTTGAGCGAATCGGGTAGGGATTTGGTAGATAAAATTCAACCGCAGACCCGTTTTGATCAGATTGATCGATTTTTACGACAGACCAGTGAGTTTAAAGACCTTCTGGTGAATGACAGTGCATTTCCTGTCGAGAATTTTTTTCCACTTCGGTCCATTATCGAAAAAGCTCGGGTAGAGGGAGCTTTTTTGCTTGAAGAGGAGTTCTTTAAAGTATTACTTTCATTAAAGACTGTCTACGCTATCATCCGTTATTTTAACGAACGTGAGGGGCTTTATCCCAATCTTGAGATTCTCTTTGAACATTTACCGATAGAGAAAGGCATTATTCGCGATATCGAAATGGTGATCGACGAGCGTGGAAAGCTCAAAAATAATGCTTCGCGATTGCTGCTGGAGATCACGCAACAGATTCAAAAGGCCGAGCAGGAAGCTTTAAAGCGCATTAACAGTATCTTTAAAAGTGCGCAGGATAGTGGATGGACCGCCGATGGCAATCTTACCATCCGCGATGGAAGGCTTTGTATTCCCGTCTTAGCGGAGAATAAAAGAAAGCTTAAAGGTCTGATCCATGATGAATCTGCTACAGGTCAAACGGCTTATATAGAGCCTGAAGAAGTCTTTCAGCTCAACAATAAAATTAGAGATTTAGAATTTGAACGCCGACGAGAAGTGATTCGTATCCTAGTGGAATTGACCAATAAAGTTCGTCCGCACCTTCCGTTGTTGCTTTCTTATCATGGACTACTGACAAAAGTAGATTTTGTACGTGCAAAAGCACTTTTTGCTTTGGATATTGAGGCTGAAATGCCCGAATTGTCTAAAGAAGTGGAGATTAATTTGGTGAATGCTAGGCATCCACTTTTATTATTGAATCACCATCATACTGTTGTGCCGCTGAATATACAAATTGACGATGTCCAGCGTGTAATTGTTGTTTCGGGACCAAATGCAGGGGGTAAATCCGTCTGCATGAAAACGGTAGGCCTATTGCAGATCATGGTGCAATCTGGGCTATTAATTCCTGCAGACCCAACGACGAAAGTGGGCGTTTTTAAGCAGATATTTGCAGATATAGGGGATGATCAATCGATAGAAAGTGATTTAAGTACCTATAGTGCGCATCTCTCTAAAATGAAATATTTTACGGAATTTGCCAATGGGCGTACCTTGGTTTTAATCGATGAGTTTGGAACCGGTACCGATCCTTTGTTTGGTGGACCTATCGCTGAAGCGGTATTAGAATCGCTCAATAAAAAGCAGATTAGAGGCGTAGTGACGACACACTATTCTAATCTGAAGGTATTTGCGAGCAATTCGCCCGGTTTAGAGAATGCTTCGATGTTATTTGACAACCGCGAAATGAAACCAATGTATATTCTGCAGATCGGTAAACCGGGAAGTTCGTATGCATTTGAAATTGCTCAAAAAATTGGCTTAGGCAAGGAAATATTGTCGTCTGCGAAAAGCAAAATTGGTGTGGAGCAAAAGAAAGTTGACAACCTTTTGATTGATCTCGAAAGAGAGAAGAAAGAGGTGTTTGATACCAAAGTAGCGATTATTAAGCGGGAGAAAGAACTTGAGACCCTCAAAGCAGAATACCTGGAACTTCAAACCTATCTAGAAGAAAATAAAAAAGTTATTCTGAAGAAGGCTAAAGAAGAAGCGCAACAGATTATAAAGAATTCAAATAAACTCATTGAAAATACGGTTGCTCAAATTAAATCTGTCAAAGCAGATAAAGAAAAGACCCGTGAATTGCGCAATAACTTAGATCAGGCACTCCAGGCCGTACTGCCTAAAGAACAAAAGCCGGCAAAGCAGGCCATCAAAGAAAACGTTCAAGAATCTACGGAATTAACTGTTGGGGACTGGGTTCAAATTTTAGATAATGGTGCTGAGGCACAGGTGGTAGAAATTGCTAAAAATAATCTTATTCTTGCTATGGGCGAATTGCGTACCGTACAAAAGCGGAAGAATGTGATTAAACTAGTGGGACGGGAAGGAAAAAAATCTGCCAAAAGTTTATCAAGGTCAACATCTGCAGGTTCGGTGGCGGACTTTAAGCCTGAAATTGATCTAAGGGGGATGCGAACGGAGGATGCGCTTCATGAGTTGGAACGCGTGCTGGACAGGGCGGTAATGATAGGTTATCCATCGCTAAAAATTATCCATGGCAAAGGAGATGGTATTTTGCGTAAGTTTATCCGTGATTATCTCCGCAAATATAGTCATGTTAGTCGTTTTGAGGACGAACATCAAGACCGTGGTGGTGATGGTATCACCTATGCTTATCTGTAGACAAAATGAATTGGAGCTCAAAAGGTTGCAATTGTGAGCTCCAATTTTCGTTTAAATTTTTAAAATTTATAGGGTCGTTTAACTGGGCGTCGAACGGAAGCTTTCGTCCTGTAAATTGAGGCTACATCGTTTCTTTACCGCCAAAGGTTATCAGCACCATACCGGAGATAATGACAAACATACCCAGTACCTGCATCCAGGTCAGCGGACTTTTAAAATACAGTGCCATGGCTAATTGCACGGTCAAGAAAGTGCCACCAGAGCACAAGGCGATGACAATTGGCTGAGATACATTTTTAAATAACTGTACAAGGAACCAGCTTGCAGACAGCAGAATAATATTTCCGACAATCAAAGCTGTCCATTTATATTTTGGATGTATTCCCCCGAGCTTAAATAGGATAGAGGAGATAATCTGGCATGCCCAAAATGCTGCAAAATATAGGTAATTCAACATAAGCTTGTTGTTATTCGTATCGACTATAAGCATTATTAAAGGATTGGCGCATCAATGCGAATTGGTCAATCACAGTTTTTAAAAATTCTTCATCAAGCAAATCAAAAACACCATTTACACCACCGATGATATCCATTTCTGCAATTTTATAGGATTGCTCTAAATTACCCTGCTCAAACTTAATAATGAATTTCTGGTTCATGCCAAAAATTGAAATCTTGCAATCAGGATGGGGGAGTTCAGCTATTAGTCTCATGTAAATGTCTTGTTTTTAAATTTGGTATAAAAGTATAAAAAAACGCCCAAATGCAATGCATTTGAGCGCTCGGGATTATGATATGATTAGAAAAAGGCTTTCTAGACGATACCTTGGGCTTTCATGGCATTTGCAACCTTGATAAAGCCACCAATATTGGCACCTTTTAAGTAATTTACAAATTCACTTTCCTTACCATATTTTAAACAGGTTTCGTGGATACTCTCCATAATGGTTTTTAAGCGATTGTCGACCTCTTCGGTACACCATTGTGTACGGATGGAGTTTTGAGACATTTCCAAGCCGCTGACAGCAACTCCACCGGCATTCGCTGCCTTACCTGGGGCGAAACTGATCTTTGCATCTAGAAATACTTTAATAGCTTCCGCTGTGGAAGGCATATTAGCACCTTCGGCTACACAGGTACAACCATTTGCCACTAGCATTTTAGCATCGGATTCGTCCAATTCATTTTGCGTTGCACAAGGTAATGCAATATCGCATTTAAATTGCCAAGGCTTTTGGCCTGGGAAGAACTGAGCATTCGGGTATTTGGATGGATATTGATCCAAACTTCTTCCTAATGTCGCTCCAAAGGCCATTTTTTCGGCATCAAAACCATCCGGATCATACAATGTTCCTAAACTGTTTGATACTGTGATCACTTTAGCACCGAGCTGTAATGCTTTTTCAACCGCGTAGAATGCTACGTTGCCTGCACCAGAAACAGTCGCTACTTTACCTTTCAATGATTTTCCCTGATGTTTGAAAATACAGTCAACAAAATACAATAAGCCATAACCTGTGGCTTCTGGACGTATATAAGAACCGCCCCACAACTCACCTTTACCGGTAAGAACTCCAGTAAAGTTATTTTGCAAGCGCTTAAATTGACCGAATAAATAGCCTATTTCACGTCCTCCAACACCAATATCTCCGGCAGGAACATCTGTGTCAGCGCCAATATGACGATAAAGCTCGGTCATGAAACTCTGACAAAAACGCATGATCTCATTATCCGATTTTCCTTTGGGATCAAAATCGGAGCCGCCTTTGCCGCCGCCAATTGGCAACCCGGTCAAACTATTTTTAAATACCTGTTCAAAAGCAAGAAATTTAAGGATGCTTTGGTTCACGGAAGGAGCGAAGCGAAGACCGCCCTTATAAGGACCAATAGCACTGTTCATTTGAACACGGTATCCGCGATTTACCTGTACTTCATGGTTATCGTCCAACCAAGTTACCCGGAAAGATATAATACGCTCTGGTTCAGTAAGTCTTTCGAGAATCTTTTGTTCGAAAAACTCGGGATGGTTTTCTGTAATGTAAGGAAAAAGGTCCTCGGTAACTTCTTTTACAGCTTGTAAGAATTCTGGTTCATTTGGATTTCGTTTCTCAACGATGGAGATAAAGTCGTTATAATTTTTTGACATGTTTTAATTAGTAAAATTTCCCTTTGGCTGGCACTAATTTATGTATTTTTTAACGAACAACCAATATTTGTTAATTATTTACAAATAATAATCTATTTTAATGAAATTTCATACTTTATATTTATCATTTAAAACCGATTATTTATTGCTGAAATGTATGTGCATTAATGTATTAGCCGTATTTTGTTCGATTTTTATTGGTAACAAGCGGACATGATTCTGTTTTGGTGTAAAATGATTCTGCTTTAGTGTAAAACCTATACCCTTTTTTAGCATAGTTTTGTTTATAATTTATATTATGTTAAATAGAAGTTTTGGATATGCTCCTTCTGTATCGATTCCATAGTATTTATGTAAATCAGCAGGTTTTAATAATAAGCCGAATACTGGGATGTTGGTTGTAATAAAAGGAACCCAAACATGGTCTGAGTTCCTTAATAAATATTTAGGTTGAATATTTACGATTAATCGTCTTTGTTAGTCTACAGCTTGGATCATCAATGCGCCGACTGTTAAATTTGTGCGTGGATCAATAACAATGGCTTGAGAATTTGCGGCATTTTCCTGTTGTAAATCAAATACCAGATTCTCAGCAGATTTAATGGCTATTCGACCGATATCATTTAGTTTGATCGGGTCATGATATATTTTTTCCTGTGTATTGATATCAAATTTGTATAACACATCTACGATCTTAACCTTGGTTAATTTGCTGTGACTTTGAACGAGGTAAATTTGATCCGTATCCAAAGGTTTGTTGTCAAACCAGCACAAATTTGCTTGGATATTACGTTCGAATTTTGGTGGGTTTTCCACGCTGGCAATTGTGTCACCACGGCTAATGTCGACATCATCGCTGAGATGGATAATGACCGATTGTCCACTTTCAGCCCGTTGAAGTTGTTGCCCGTTTAATTCGATGGCTTTTACTGTGCTAAAAGTTTCTGCTGGATAAACGATAACCTTGTCACCAACCGTCAGGCCCTCTCCTAGTACGCGGCCTGCATAACCTCTATAGTCGTGTAAATCATCGGTTTGCGGCCGTACAACCCATTGGACGGGAAACCTCCAACTGGCCGCTTCCTGTTCGTGAATTTCCACATTTTCCAGGTAATCCAATAAAGATTCGCCTGCATACCAACTCATTCTTTCGGACTTATGGACAATATTGTCTCCTTTTAAGGCTGAAACTGGTATGAAATCAATATCCTTAAGTCCGAGATTGGTCGCTAATGTTAAATAATCGGCTTTGATCTGTTCGAAAACAGAAGCGCTATAATCGACCATATCCATCTTGTTGACACAGACAAGTACCTGCTTCATCGCCAGTAATTTAGCAATAAACGAATGGCGTTTTGTTTGCTCTATTACGCCTTTACGTGCGTCAACCAAAATGATTATAAGATCCGAATTGGAAGCGCCAGTGACCATGTTTCTGGTGTATTGGATATGTCCTGGAGCATCGGCTATAATATATTTTCGGTGTTCAGTCTGGAAATACTTATAGGCTACGTCAATTGTTATGCCTTGTTCACGTTCAGCTTTAAGTCCATCCGTCAATATAGCCAAGTCTACCGTGCCATCGTCATTTTTTCGGTTGGCACGTTGTATAGCTTCCAATTGGTCGTCCAAAATGGAGTTTGTGTCGTAAAGTAATCGGCCAATCAAGGTACTTTTACCATCATCTACAGAACCGGCCGTTATAAATTTCAATATATTCATTGTTGTCAATATCAGGTATTTGATTTGAATTAAAAGTATCCTTGTTTTTTGCGTTCTTCCATGGCTGCTTCCGATACTTTGTCGTCCATTCTAGCGCCACGCTCACTTACCGTTGAGGCCTTGATTTCAGCGATAATATCATCTAACTCCGTTGCCGTTGAATCTACAGCTGCTGTACAAGTCATGTCGCCTACCGTTCTGAAACGTACGGATTTGCGTTCTACGACATCTTCTGCATCGATATTTAAGAATGAGGCGGCAGCCATCAATTGCCCATTGCGCGTAATGACTTCCCGTTCATGGCTGAAATAGATAGATGGCAATGCAATCTGTTCGCGTTTAATATAATTCCAAACATCGAGCTCGGTCCAATTTGAAATGGGAAACACGCGTACATTTTCACCTTTATTTATTTTGCCATTAAAGATGCTCCACAGCTCAGGCCTTTGGCGTTTCGGATCCCATTGTCCAAATTCATCACGCACGGAGAAGATTCTTTCCTTAGCACGGGCTTTTTCTTCGTCCCGGCGTGCGCCACCGATACAGGCATCAAAACCATGTTTCGAAATTGTATCGAGTAAGGTAACTGTCTGCAAGGCGTTGCGACTTGCATTTTTTCCTTTTTGTTCAACGACTTTCCCCTGATCAATGCTGTCTTGAACATAACCAACAATAAGTTTTTCTCCTATATCCTCAATCAGTGAATCCCTGAAAGTGATTGTTTCGGGGAAATTGTGACCAGTGTCAATGTGAACTAATGGAAATGGAAATTTACCGGGTCTAAATGCTTTTTTTGCCAAGTGGACCAGTGTAATGGAGTCCTTGCCTCCAGAGAATAATAGCGCTGGTTTTTCAAATTGTCCGGCGACCTCTCTTAAAATATATATTGCTTCCGCTTCTAAATGATCTAAATAGTCCATTCTCTGAAATAATAAAATTTGATTTGATGAATTTGGGTCTGTATTTCGCTATTTTATGATTTTACAGCGTGCAAACCACATTCTTTTTTACTTTGATCTTCCCACCACCATCGCCCGGCACGGAAATCTTCTCCCGCTTGTATCGCACGGGTACAGGGTTGACAACCAATACTCGGAAAACCTTTGTCATGTAATACATTGTATGGAATATAGTGCTCCTTACAGTACTTTTTTACCGCTTCAAAAGTCCAGTCAAACAAAGGATGTATTTTGATAATTTGATTGACCTCATCATATTCGATAAAGTCCATATCATGTCTATTGACAGACTGATCCGAACGTATGCCTGTTATCCAAACTTTCTTTCCGCTGATGGCACGTTGTAGCGGTTCAATTTTTCTGATTCTACAGCACTCTTTGCGGTTTTCTACCGATTCATAAAACGAATTTGGACCTTTCTTGCTGATAAAATCTTCCAATAACGAGTTATCAGGACTGTATGCTTTAATCTGCAATGGATAACGCTCTAGCGTACGGCTCCATAACGAATAGGTTTCTTTAAACAGTCGTCCAGTATCCAATGTGAAAAGTTGAATATCCAGATTATTTTTACCGATCCACTCCGTGATGATCTGATCTTCTATGCCGAAAGAGGTTGAGAAAATGACTTCCTTAGGAAACAATGAAGTCACGGTCTGCAGGAGCTCCACTCCTTTTTTATCTCCAATAATTTCTTTGAGTTCCTTAACGTTCATGACCTAATATATCTTTTGTATGCTCGTTCAACTTCTTTACTTTAAATTCGAAATCCCCTTTGAGCTGATCCCGATAAGTGCTCATGAGTGATAATGTTTCGTCTATTTCCTCCGGTAACAGGTCATTTAGCAACTCTTTCAAGCGCTTAGCTATCGTTGGTGACTTTCCGTTTGTGGAAATGGCGATTTTCAGATTTCCTTTTTTAACAATAGATCCGAGGTAGAAATCACACAATTCAGGTTTGTCTGCTGCATTAAACAGGATGTTATTTTGCCTGGTTAAATTACGCAGCTGCTCGTTGAGCTCCATGTTATTGGTTGCTGCAATGACGAGCTGCTTGTTTATCATATCCTCTGATGCAAATGGGCGGACGTATAGATCAATCTGCGGATACTCTTTTAATAATTGTGCAAATTCGGGGATGATTTCCTTGGCTACAATGGTCAGATTTAAAGCGTTGTCATTGGACGCCAAAGCCTCAAATTTCTCCAGCGCAACTTTTCCTCCCCCGACAAGTAACGTGTGGATCTGATTAAGTTTAATGAATATGGGAAAGAGTTGATTCATGGTTACAATGCTAATGCTTTTTCTTTAATCTCGTGAAATGAACGGTGTTTCGCGACAACATCACCGATTACGATGATGGCAGGAACTCCTACTCTTTTCTCTACAGATTCATCAAGAATATTGTCTATTGTGCCAAGTACAACCTTTTCATTCGGTAACGAGCCGTTTTGAATCAGTGCGATAGGCAGGTTATGTAAATTCCTTTCGCGGTAAATGGCTACGATTTCAGCCAATTTACCATACCCCATCAAAATCACTACCGTAGCGTTGGATTCCACCGCCAAATAAAGGTCCGATGATAATGAGCCGTCTGACTTTGAGCCCGTTATGACCCAAAAGCTTTCACTGATTCCACGGTAAGTCAATGGAAGTTGTTGTAGTCCGGTAAGACCAATTGCGGAGGAAATACCTGGCACAACTGCCGTTTCAATACCATATTGTTGTACGTAATCAATTTCTTCCCCGCCACGACCGAAAACAAAGGGATCGCCACCTTTTAAGCGGACAACATGGCCATAGTTTAAGGCGTAATCTACCAAAAGGCGATTAATTTCATCCTGTGAAGTAGAAAGTTGTTCTGCTCGTTTTCCAACATATATTTTGATGCATTCAGCCTGTGCATAATCCAGTAATTCTTCATTCACCAAGGCATCGTATAAAATGACATCTGCTTTTTCTATGGCTTTGATCCCCTTTAGGCTGATCAGATCCGGATCGCCGGGTCCTGCTCCTACTAATGTTACTTTTGCTTTTATTGACATATCTATTCCCTTCTACACCAATATTGGTTTTAAATTTTTGCGTTGATAGACTTCATTGATAAACTTTGTTGCTTCCTGAAGGTAGTTGATTGCAAAATGCTCCGTTGGTTCATTTTTACTCATCTGTAACACTAATTCCGGAAACGTTTGGCCAAAATTATATTCACCTGTTTCGACGAAATGTGCCTGGAACTCGTTGATGACGATATTTTGTGTGCTTGCGCTAACCCCTTTATCTAATAATAAGGCTTTTGCAGCTTGTACGAAGGCATTATAGGCATGATAAATCGCATCCGAGAATTTGGATTCTTGAAATGTTTCATTTGCCCATTGTAACTTCTCTTCCGCCTCGTAGATCAACGTGGCAACCAAGTCAATCACGACACCTGCACATTCGCCAACCCCGATTGCCGTCTGGAAAGTTCCTTCATGTCCCCAGTCGACAAATTCGTCCTCTGCAAGATTGGTTAAATCCGATAGTGGTTTTAAAAGATTATAAAAGTAATTTTTACTTTGTCTGTCGTAGTAAGCATGGAAATTTTCATTTGCTTCCGCATTTTTCTTATAGTCATTGAGCACCCATTCGACAACATGCAAAACTCTTTTTGTTGGTACTTTAATAATACGCTCGGCAACACGCCCTTCACCATTACCAATTGTTCCACCCCCAAGCATAACTTGCGCTGCGGGGACGACTTTGCCCGCCGCTTTAACCGAACTACCATGAAAGCCGATATGTGCCAGACCATGTTGGCCGCAAGAATTCATACAGCCCGAAATTTTGATTTTTAAATCGCGATTAAAGACGAAGTCCTGATGAAATTCGGCGATATAAGATTCAATCACCCGGGCCATTTCGGTACTGTTTGAGATGCCTAGATTGCAGGTGTCCGTACCCGGGCAAGTGGTTACATCCGCAGTACTATCGAAACCGACCTGCGTTAGATCCAACGATTGAAGTAATTGATAAATATGAGGCAGTGACTTTTCTGTTGCATATTTTAGCAGTAAGCTTTGGTTCTGCGTGATACGGATATCGTCCGCGACCAAATCCTTCAGACCAGCAACCAACGCGCGCGCTTTATCTGTACCGATATCGCCCGTGGATACCCGCACATAGACACCGTAATATCCTTCTTGTTTTTGTCCGAATGTATTGGTGTTTTTCCATATCTGATAATTTAAATCGCTGTCTAGATCAATAATTGATAGCTGGCTGTCGTCTGGTGATAAGGGTTGTTGGATTTTGGTTTGGTCGATCGGATAGCTTTTTACTTTCGTGGCGATTTTTTCGGCTTCAATTAAATTGAGCACTTCTTTCCAAGCCTAATTTCTGAATAAGGTATTTGAATCGAGCTTTATTTCGGTTATTTCTTTCGCCATAACGATCAAAAACACGAAGTGTAGCTTCTATATATGGGATTAGTTCATCTTCTGGTAGAAACTCGTTAGTTACTGATGCTAAGAAAGGCTGAGATCCCAATCCCCCACCCAATAGCACTTTAAAACCACGAATTTCCACACCATCAACAACTTTTAATTTTGGAATAAAACCAAGGTCATGAATATAGGAAAATGCAGTATCTTCATCACTGGCAGAAAATGACATTTTGAATTTTCGCCCCATTTCCGCACATACGGGATTGCGCAAAAAATATTCAAAGGTTGCCTGAGCATATGGCGAAACATCAAAAGGTTCCTTTGGATCGATGCCCGAAGTTGGTGAAGCAGTGACATTACGGACTGTATTCCCACAAGCCTCCCTTAAAGTAATGTCGTCTTCAGCTAACTTCGCCCAAAGCTCGGGAGTGCGGTCTAAACTAACGTAATGAATCTGTATATCTTGGCGTGTTGTAAGGTGTAAATTGCTGCTTGCATATTCATCGGATATTGCTGCAATTTTAAGCAATTGCTTGAAGGTAACCTTTCCAAATGGAAGTTTGATACGAACCATTTGAACTCCAGGTTGTCTTTGTCCATAAACCCCCCTAGCCAAACGCAACGATCTAAATTTCTCGTCGGCAATTTTTCCCTCATGGAACAATCGAATCTTTTTTTCAAGTTCGATAATTTCCTTTTCCACGATAGGGTTTTCTAATTCTGTGCGGAAGCTTTGCATATAACAAATAAAATCTATTGATTTGGTATTCTTTTCTCGATGTCAAATGTAAAAATATTTTTTTAATATTCTATAATATCTACCAAATTAATATATATTTGCCTTATAAAAATTAATATACAAAACCTGTAGACTATTAGGAGTAAAGATGAGAAAGCCTTTTATTGTGCTTATTTTATGTGTTTTAATGATGTTCAGATTGACTTCCTGCGCGCCTAAAGTGAAGAATGGATATACAGAGGAGCATGGTTATGAAGGTAATATTTCGCTATCGGGAGCTTTCGCACTATATCCGTTAGCTGTAGTATGGAGCGAGGATTTTAAAAAAATACATCCGAATGTTCGCTTTAATATTTCAGCTGGAGGTGCTGGAAAAGGAATCGCCGATGTGCTGACAGGTATGGTTGATATTGGAATGGTATCGAGAGATCTACATGAGCAGGAAATAAAAAAAGGAGCTATTCCGATTATTGTGGCAAAAGATGCTGTTATCTGTACGATTAATCCGGCCAACCCGAATTACCCAGCGATTTTAAAGCGTGGTTTGAGTCGCGAAGAATTGCTGAATATTTTTGTAAATCGAAAGTTTAAGACCTGGAAGGAAATTGATCCGCAGTTTACGGCAGATCCTATCAACGTGTATGTGCGTTCTGATGCCGCTGGCGCAGCGGAGACTTGGGCCAAATTTTTTGGTCATAAGCAAGAAGATCTGCAAGGTATTGGCATTTTTGGTGACCCAGGTATTGCGCAGGCTATTAAAGATGATATACATGGGATTGGGTTTAATAATATTAATTATGTCTACAATCTGAAAACCAACAAGGTTTTTGACCGTATTGCTGTTGTTCCTTTGGATCTGAACAAAAATGGACACGTTGAAGATGATGAGCAGTTTTATGGTACACTACCGCAATTGACCGAGGCTGTAGCCACTGGGAAATATCCCGCTCCGCCTTCAAGAGAGTTAACCTTTGTAACGCGAAATAAGACCGAATCACTTCTTTTGAAGGAGTTTATCTCTTTTGTGCTTCAGAAAGATGCACAGTCGCAGTTGCTTGAAAATGGTTATGTTCCACTAAATGAAACACTGATCAAAGAAGAACTTAATAAGTTATAGCATGCTAAATACTCGTCTCGTAAAAGATATCCTCGTTAAGCGGACCACTTTCCTCCTCTTGCTAGTATCACTTTCAGTTGTGGTTATTATAGCGGTTGGTTTGACGGTCAAATCGATTCCTTTGTTTGAATACAGTGATATTTTTCAGCTTTTAGCGGGTAAGCTGTGGTCACCGATGAAAGGGTCTTTTGGCTTTTTACCATTTATAGCCGGTACCCTTGCTGTTACGCTGATCTCTCTTGTAATTGCAGTTCCCCTGTGTATATTAACTGCTGTGTACCTAACAGAGTATGCATCTGATGCCTTGAAAAACATGATGCTGCCGCTGGTCAATATCTTAGCTGCAATTCCACCAGTGCTTTATGGTGTCTGGGGTGTGTTGTTTATTGTACCGTTGATTCAGCTTTACATTGCACCGATCTTTGGTGTTGTAACCGCTGGATATTCAGTGCTTGCCGGAGGCATTGTATTGGCTGTGATGATTTTTCCGATCATGATTTCCATTATGGTGGAGGTGCTCCAAACCATTCCTTATGACCTGAAGGCTGCCTCGCTATCTTTGGGAGCAACGAAATGGGACACGATCAAACACGTTATACTCAAAAAAGCTAGACCAGGGATTGTTGCGGCCATCGTGTTGTCTACATCCAGAGCTTTTGGTGAAACGATAGCGGTATTAATGGTCTGTGGAAATGTTGCAAAGGTGCCGACTTCTATATTTGATGCGGGATATCCTATCCCCGCCTTAATTGCGAATAATTTTGGGGAAATGATGTCAATACCTCTGTATGAGTCAGCGCTGATGTTCTCAGCACTGCTCTTATTTGTGATCATATTTATTTTTAATTTAATTTCCCGTCTCATATTAAGACGGCTGGAAGGAGGTCAGGGTGGATAATACGAAAAGACGGCTATTGAGCGAAAAGGTGGCTAAAGTTTTTATGCATCTTTCGGGTATAACGGTAACAGCCTCGCTGTTTTTTATAGTCGGCACGATATTGTATAAGGGACTTCCCTATCTCAATTGGGAAATGGTCAGTCAGCTGCCTAAAGGTGGATTTTACATCGGAAAGGAAGGTGGTATTTTAAATGCGATATTGGGTTCGCTGTACTTGGCTGGTGTTTCAACTGCGCTTTCTGCGCTGATCGGGATTCCGATTTCGTTATATCTGAATATCTATTTGGGCACGCAATCCAGGATAACACAGTTTTCCAAATTATTGTTCGATGTATTGTATGGCGTCCCTTCGATTGTGTATGGTGCTGTAGGTTTTGGAATTATGGTCTATTTGGGTATTCGGGCTTCCCTATTGGGGGGTATTATTACAGTAACGCTACTGACTATTCCAATTGTGGTGCGTACTGTGGACGAATTGATCAAGACCATTCCGGAAGATCTGAAAAATGTTACCCTTTCACTGGGTACCACCCGCTGGGAATTGGCCAAGGTAATGCTGAGAAGTGTTCGTACAGGTCTACTTACAGCTGTTTTATTAGCTTTTGGTCGTGCCATAGGTGATGTGGCAGGAGTTTTATTGACTACTGGTTTTAGCGATAATCTTCCTAAATATATCGATGAGCCGGCGGCAACATTACCTTTATCTATATTTTTTCAGTTAAGTAGCCCTATCCCCGAAGTACAGGGTCGGGCGTATGCCTCAGCTTTAGTTTTAACAATCATTATCTTAATTATTGTCGTATGCACTCATATCCTTCAATCGAAACAAAAGAATCGCCGATAGTAAATCCCTTGATAGATCCGCATATTGAAATAAAGGATCTCAACGTGTATATTGACGGACGTCATATACTGAAAAATATCAACCTTGCGCTGCCAAACAATAGTGTAACTTCTATTATTGGACCGTCGGGATGTGGGAAAACAACGCTTTTAAAAACGCTGAATAGGTTGGTCGACGATACTAAGGGGGTTGAAATAACCGGTTCCGTTCTGGTTAATGGTGAGGATATTTATGGTAAGAACGCCGAAGTAACGCATATCAGGAAGAAGATGGGCTTGCTTTCACAGAAACCTTATCCATTGCCCATGTCCATTTACGATAATGTCGCCTATGGTCCACGAATACATGGTACCCGAAGTAAGAAAGAGCTCGATAAGATTGTTGAAACGCAATTACGTAATGTTGCTTTATGGGACGAAGTAAAGGATCGTTTGAGTCACTCCGCTAGCGGGTTGTCCATTGGTCAGCAGCAAAGGCTCTGTTTGGCGAGAGGATTGGCTGTGGAACCTGAAATTATCCTTGGGGATGAATCCACATCGGCATTGGACCCATTATCGACGGCCAAAATTGAGGAGTTGTTGATCGAACTGAAGAAGGATTATACCATCGTCTTGGTGACGCATATCCTACGGCAGGCGCGACGGGTGTCAGACTATATACTTTTTGTTTATAATGGTGAAGTTCTTGAATTTGGGCCAACAGAACAGGTTTTGTTAAATCCCCAAAATGAAATTACCAAGCAGTATGTGAAGGGATTTATTTCCTGAGTGTAGCAAATGCCTTGGCATCGTCGTTCTAATGAGGATTTAAATAACTTAATTATGAAAAGTAGCTATTTTATTGCCATGCTTTTGGTCCTGTCAGGTTTTTTTAGTTCCTGTAGTAAAGATTTTGAATATCCTTCTGAATTTGATAAAAGTTATGAAGCTTATCAAAAATTTAAAAAGGAGAATGCTAATTCCTACCAGTATACTGTTACCAGCTCTTCCTGGACAGGAACTCACAGCGAAACCACAATAATGGTATTTAACGGTCAGGTCAAGTATAGATTATATGAAGCTAAAACACGTTTCGCAGATGGTCAAGAGCAGACTGATACTAAATGGGCAGAAAACAAGGACGAGTTAAACTCGCACGACGAAGGTTATGAAGCGTCTACGCTAGATCAAGTTTATGAGAAAGCAAAGAAGGATTGGCTGATAAAAAGAAAAGATTCGAAGGTCTATTTCGAAGCCAAAAACAATGGTCTAATTTCTTCTGCAGGCTATGTCCCCGATAATTGTCAGGATGATTGTTTCAATGGTATTCACATTAGCGAAATTAAAATCCCCATCAGTTTGAATAAGAATTAAATTAGATCACTTGTGCAAAAATAAAAAGTGGAATTATTTTTTAGAGGAATAATTCCACTTTTTATTTTTACTATAGTGCCTGATAAATATTCTATTCGCTACTTCAGATGAAATAAATCATCTACACCCAATATTTTTTTTGATGTAAATCCTTCGGCATATTTCGCCTGGATATAGCGTCCAAATTCGCGTGCCCTCGCAGCTGTTGATTCCATGAAATCGGGATTGGAAATATAGGTCTGCGGTTCATCCGGGTTCACATTTTCTCCGGTGTAAAATTGAGTTTTATAGGCGAGTACAGATTTTTCTTTAATAGGATAATAATCCGTTATATCAATGACAACATCAGGTTTGATGTAGTAGTCCTGTACAAATTGGAGTACCAGCCGAGGACGATAAGCATCTTGAGGGTGATTGTTTTGGTCAAACGTTTCCACTCTCCTCAAACCAGCTAGAAAACAGGCTTCGTTAACCATTTGTCCTGCCCTTCCGTGATCTGGATGGCGGTCGGTAATGGCGTTCGTAATAATAATTTCCGGCTGATATTTCCGGATAGCTTTTATGACCGCCATTTTTTCCATTTCGGCATTTTCAAAGAAACCATCTCTCAGTCCAAGATTCTCCCTAACGGTTAATCCTAAAATTTCTGCGGCATCTTTTGCTTCCTGAGATCGGGTCTCTGCTGTGCCGCGCGTGCCGAGCTCACCTTGAGTCAAATCAACAATTCCTACCTTTTTTCCCTGAGCAACATATTTTGCCATCACACCCCCAGCGCCTAGTTCAGCATCATCTGGATGGACAGCAATGACAAGTAGATCTAATTTTAGCATATAAATAATTCTCTGTTTAATTTATCTTCCCTTTTGATAGTAAAATCATCCCGTTTCAACGATGTATAGTGTTGCCGTTTAGAATAAGCTATAGGAAGCAGTTGCAAAGGTAAGCAGTTTAAAGATCACTCTTGTAAAAGACGTTCGATATTGTGGCAAATTTTACGTGATAATGGCGAAGTAATCGGATAATAGAAATCTATGACCTCTCCCTTTTTGTTGATGAGGTATTTGTGGAAATTCCAAGAAGGTTTGCTGTTTATACGTCCATTTTCCTGTTTATTGGAGAGAAATCGGTATAGCGGAGAAGTATACGCACCAACAACATGGCTGCGTTTAAAAATTGGGAAACTCACCTGCTGATTGATCCGGCAGAATGTTTCGAGCGTACTACCAGTTAATGGTTCCTGATTTCGGAAATTATTTGCTGGAAATGCCAGGATTTCGAAACCTTGGTCTTTGTATTTCTGATATAGTTTTTCGAGCGATTTAAACTGCCTGGTCAGTAGACATTGACTAGCGGTATTGACGATGAGCAGCACTTTCCCTTCAAAATCTGGGAGGGACTTTTTTTTACCATTAAACTGAAGCGCATCAAAGTCATATACTGTTTTCATCTGGTTTTCTTTTACTGGGTTACATAACAGGCTGAGGTCTCGATTTTTCGAATTCCCTTATAATATTTTCAATAGCAAAATCTTCTTTGGGGTCATACGTCGACTTTAGGTTGTGTCCAAATATTTTCGCCACTCCCTGGTAGAAAAATGCCGAAATGCCGCCTTTCATTTCCTTTACCATTTCGTAACCGGTATGCCCGGTATACCGATCGATCAATTTAATAAGTATTTTGCCTTGAGAAATCGTCATATTTTTGATTTCTCGATCAAACATCTGTTTGACATCATTTTCACACTTCTCCACTAGGGCTTTGTGTTCTTTTTTGTCCGCCGTCAAAGCAAGTTCTCTATCGAGTTGATCATATCTTTTTTGCGCATAGATTGCATAAGGTAGAACCTTCAGGACATTTCTTCTAAAGCGGAGGTATTCCCTGCGCGCTTCTTCACTTGACCAGGTCCTCTTGGCGACCACGGTGACCGTTGGTATAGGAAACCACGGTAGTATTTCACCCGTTGGCAATGTTGTCGTCATATAGCTATTTACGGTCTCCTGCGCTCCTTCTCCATAAAGAGGGAGCGTAAGCGATTGCGACTGTGCCCGGCTGGACAAAGTCCCTGTTAGAAAAAGCAAACAAAACAAAATTGTCTTCATCTGGGCAATTATATAACGCTTTTTAATTTGTCAATGCTATAATATTTTGGTAGATTTATTACAAAATAAGTTAGCTTGAAAAATAGTGTTCAAGAATACATTAACTAAATTACACAAATTTACTCAAAAAACATCATTTACCTGCAACGTTTATGAAAGATTATGTGATTGATATTGAAGCAGAAAACAAAGAGATAAGGAAACGTTACCGTGCATTGTTACGCGCCTGTAAGCCAACTTTACAGCGTGGGGATAAGCAGGAGATTCGCAAGGCATTTGACTTGGCATTGGATAGCCATAAGGAAATGCGACGCAAATCAGGAGAGCCTTATATCTTTCATCCAATTGCTGTTGCCCAGATCGCGGCCGAAGAGATCGGTTTAGGGACAACATCTATTGTGTGTGCGTTGCTCCACGATGTAGTTGAAGATACCAATGTAACATTGGATGAAATTGAAGAAATGTTTGGTAAAAAAGTTCGTCGCATTATCGATGGACTGACTAAAATTTCGGGAATTTTTGATCCAAATAGTTCCATGCAGGCAGAGAATTTTAGGAAAATGTTGCTCACGCTTGCAGACGATGTTCGTGTCATTCTGATCAAATTGGCAGATAGGTTGCATAACATGCGCACGATGGAATTTATGGCTCGGGATAAGCAGTTGAAGATTGCCTCGGAGACCAGTTACCTGTATGCTCCCCTCGCCCATCGTCTGGGACTTTATGCCATAAAATCGGAATTGGAAGATCTCTCGATGAAATATACCGATCCGGATACTTATAAATTTATCGCACGAAAACTGAATGAGAAAAAAGCGGAGCGTGAGCGGTTTATAGGTGATTTTATCGATCCCATCAAGGAGATATTGCAGGAACAGGGAATCAAAGCTTCGGTATTTGGTCGCCCCAAATCAATTCATTCCATTTGGAATAAGATGCGGAAAAAGTCCATTCCATTTGAAGAAGTTTATGACCTGTTTGCGATACGTATTGTGATCGATGCCGTGGATGAGAAGGAAAAGACCGAGTGTTGGAAAGTGTACTCCATCGTCACAGATTTGTATCGTCCTAACCCCGACCGGCTTAGGGATTGGATTTCCTCGCCAAAAGGAAATGGGTATGAGTCGTTGCATACCACAGTAATGGGGCCCAGAGGGCAGTGGGTGGAAGTCCAAATTCGTACCAAACGCATGAATGAAATTGCCGAAAAAGGGTTTGCTGCGCATTGGAAATACAAAGAATCAAATTCTGATTCTGGATTGGATCAATGGATCAAAAAGGTGCGCGATGTCTTAAGTAGTCCGGATCAGAATGCCATGGATTTTGTGGATGACTTTAAAATGAATCTGTTTTCGGATGAGATTTTTATCTTCACTCCGAAAGGGACGCTGATACAACTGCCCAACAATGCCACGGCTTTAGATTTTGCATTTGAAATTCACTCCGATATTGGGGCAAGCTGTATTGGCGCTAAAGTAAACCACAAACTGGTCCCTTTGAGTCATATTCTACAAAATGGTGATCAGGTCGAGATTATTACATCGAGCAAGCAGTCTCCTAAGGAAGATTGGTTAAATTTTGTTGTCACTGCAAAAGCCAAATCTAAAATTAGGTCTTCCCTGAAAGAAGAAAAGCGCAGAGTTGCCGAGGACGGAAAAGAGATATTGGAGCGTAAGTTAAAATCACTTAAAGTAACGTACAACACAGACAATATTAATAAAATTGCCAATTTTCTAAAGTATCCCAGTTCACAAGATCTGTTCTACAATGTTGCCAAGGGAATAGTGGATATGAGGCAATTACGAGAGTATGTTGCTCACGAAAAGGCCGCCGAAGTCAATGTAAATAACTCTTCTGGCAACCAATTTAACTCCCATATTGGTGGATTGGTCGAAAAGATCAATAAGAAGGAATTCGATACGATTTTGATTGGTGATGATATGCAAAAGGTGGACTATACTTTGGCCCCCTGTTGTAATCCAATTCCTGGTGATGATATTTTTGGTTTTTTAACGGTCAATGACGGCATAAAAATTCACCGTACGAGCTGTCCCAATGCTTCAAAATTGATGGCAAATTACGGTTATCGAATTTTAAAAGCGCGATGGGCCTCCACAAAAGATTCTGCATTTTTGACGGGTTTACATATTGTTGGTATCGATGATGTTGGATTGGTAAATAAGCTAACAACGGTGATTTCCCAAGAGTTTACGGTCAATATCCGATCGTTGTCAATTTCAAGTAATGACGGTATTTTTGATGGTAATATTATGGTTTATGTGAATGATACTGCTCAACTTGAAAGTTTAATGAGAAATTTGAAGCAGGTTAGAGGGATAACAGGTGTTAATCGGTATGAATCGGAAAACTAATCTTTAGCATTTGGATTCGAAATCGCGTTTAAGCACTTACCTTGCCCCTATTTTTAATAGCGGAAATATCAATCCTAATTGGTAAATTTGTACAAGAATATTTTTACTATGAATCAAGCTGAAAATTTTGCAACTGTAAAAAAAATCTTCGAGGCCTACTTAGAAAACAAAAATCTAAGAAAAACACCAGAGCGCTATGCGATCCTGGAAGAGATTTATTCACGTACCGACCACTTTGATGTAGAGTCTTTATATATTCATATGAAGAACAAAAAATACCGTGTCAGTCGTGCTACAGTTTATAATACCCTAGAACTTTTGGTGTCTTGCGACCTGGTTACAAAGCACCAGTTTGGCAGGAACATGGCGCAATTTGAAAAATCTTATGGTTTCAAACAGCACGATCACGTGATCTGCATTGAGTGCAATAAGGTTGTTGAGTTTTGTGATCCCCGTATCAACCAAATTCAGAGCCTGATGGGAGATCTTTTAAAATTTGACATTAAGCACCACTCGCTCAATTTGTATGGTGTGTGTCAAGACTGTCAACTTAAGAACAAAAAAGATGAGGCTGTAGTGCACACAGCTATTTCAAATTAATCTTATATTTTCTTAAATATAATAGTACATTTGTTCAGGAATGTTCAGGAGAAAAATTCCTGAACATTTTATTTTTAAATAGAGTCTATTTTTATTAATAACATTTAATTACTATACTTTAAAAGCTATGCAAGTTGATGTGCTTTTGGGCTTACAATGGGGTGACGAGGGTAAAGGTAAAATCGTAGACGTATTTTGTCCAAAATACGATTTGATCGCTCGTTTCCAAGGCGGCCCTAACGCCGGACACACGTTGGAATTCGATAACAAGAAATTCGTACTCAACACAATTCCATCTGGTATCTTCAATGAAGGTACACTAAATCTTATAGGTAATGGTGTCGTTATCGATCCGATTATCTTAAAAAGAGAGTTAGACAATCTAAAGACAGCTGGTTTTGATCCGGTGGGTAAAGGCAATTTGGTACTAGCGCGCAAAGCACACCTTATTCTGCCGACACACCAATTATTGGATGCTGCCTCAGAATCAAATATGGGTGCAGGAAAAATTGGATCTACGCTAAAAGGTATTGGTCCAACTTACATGGACAAAACCGGTAGAAATGGTTTACGTGTAGGTGATACGACACTTCCTGATTTTCAAGAGCGTTACCAAAAGCTGAAAGAAAAGCATCTGAATATTCTTTCACATTATGGTGATATACCTGATTTTAGTGAAAAGGAACAAGCATTTTTAGATGCTATCGAATTCATTAAGTCTATCCCACATGTCGATTCAGAACATTTGGTGAATCAATATTTGAAAGAAGGTAAACGTGTATTGGCTGAGGGAGCACAAGGTACGTTATTAGACGTTGATTTTGGTTCTTACCCATTCGTTACTTCTTCCAACACCACGACAGCTGGAGCATGTACAGGACTTGGTATCGCGCCAAATAAAATTGGTAAAGTATACGGTATCTTTAAAGCCTACGCTACCCGTGTGGGTGGCGGTCCCTTCCCTACTGAACTTCATGACGAGACCGGTGAAAAGTTACGTCAACTGGGGCATGAATTCGGAGCCACTACAGGCCGCGCCCGCCGTACGGGTTGGATTGATATTCCAGCGTTGAAGTATGCGATTATGTTGAATGGCGTTACAGACTTGATTATGATGAAGGCTGATGTGTTGGATACCTTCGACAAAATCTACGCTTGTACGCACTATAAATATAACGGTGAAGTGATTGATTATATGCCTTATGAGATTATCACACATCAAGCGGAGCCTATTTTAGAAGAAATCGAGGGCTGGAAACAAGATTTGACAGGCATAACGTCTGAAGGAGAAATTCCTGAAGCATTAAAAAATTATATTTCTTATTTAGAGAAAGCTCTTGAAGTGCCGATTACAATCCTATCGGTAGGTCCTGATCGTAAACAAACGTTAGCATTGTCAAAATAAACTATGCGGATCGAAAGTTTTGATCTTCTCGATTCTAAAGATAAATTTCATCAAAAAGCCCTGCACTGGTCGGGGCAATTTGATGAAATTTCTTTCTTTAATAGTAATGGGATGTCCGATCAATGGGGCAAATTTGAGCAAATATTAGCCGTCAAGGCGTTGTTTTCGTTCCGTGCCAATAAAAATGTATTTGACGGGCTCGATGCTTTTTTGAAATTACATCGATCTGAATTTATACCTGGATTTCTTTCCTACGACCTTAAGAATGAGATTGAAGAATTACAGACCACAGGGATGGATCAGCTCGAGTTTCCAGAAGCTTATTTTTTTGTGCCCGCCATTACGCTTCGATGGACTGCTGAGCAGGTACATATAGAAGCAGAGAATCCTGTTGAAATTTACCAAGCTATTTCTGATACGCAGATTCCTGAGGCATTTCCAATGGCGTTGGAGGTAAAATCGCGCTGGACGAAAAGAGCATATCTGAATGCTTTTGAAAATGTACAGGCACATATTCAGCGTGGGGACATCTATGAAGTAAATCTTTGTCAGGAATTTTTTGCTGAAAATGTTGATGTTTCCCCTGTTGAACTTTATCATCGATTGAATACCATATCGCCTACTCCTTTCAGTGCATTTTTTAAGGTTGGACATCATTTTATCATGAGTGCTTCGCCAGAGCGATTTTTAGCGAAGCGACTCGGAAAGCTGATTTCACAACCTATTAAAGGGACGGCAAAAAGGGGGGCAAATCCACGAGAAGACCAACAGATTATAGCGGATATGTTGAGATCTAAGAAAGAGATTGCTGAAAACGTAATGATCGTCGACTTGGTTCGCAATGATCTGACAAGAAGTGCGTTGCCTGGAACAGTTGAAGCTACACGGCTTTTTGAAATCCAGTCTTTTGAGCAAGTGCATCAGATGATTTCGACCATTACCTGCATGCAGTCGCCACAGGTCGCTAACGTGGATGTCTTTCGGAATACCTTCCCAGCAGGCTCCATGACAGGGGCTCCTAAAATTGCTGCGATGCAGATATGTGATCAAGTTGAAGCTCGGAAGCGCGGCATCTATGCAGGATCTATCGGTTACTTTGATACTGTTCGCGATGAATTCGATTTCAACGTCGTTATTCGTTCATTGCTTTACAATGCAAAAACACAATACCTGTCTTTTCATACTGGTGGAGCGGTGACCAACCAGGCCGTTGCGGAACAAGAATATCAAGAATGTCTTTTGAAGGCGTCTGCGATCCTGAAGGCCTTAGGGGCTAGCTTGAAGGAATAAAACTATACTAATTTTGTAGGGAATATTTTTTGCTTCAAGTATTTTTTCGACCTTTGTGCCGTTGGCAACACAGATTCCCTATATCGATATTCATACGCATCGGAATTATCCGGTCGAATCGGATGCGGTTTATTCTATAAAGAATATCGCATTGAACCATTCCGAGCGTATTACTCAGGCGGATTGTTCAATCGGTCTACACCCCTGGTATATCGATGGGGATGCACAACGCGAATTAGAGCTGATGGAGGATGCGTCAGGCCTGTCGCAGGTTTTAGCCATAGGTGAATGCGGTATGGACAAAACTATAAGCATTTCTCTCAACGAACAGCAAGTGGTTTTTGATCAGCAGGTTTGCATAGCCAAGAAATATCAGAAACCATTGATCATCCACTGTGTACGCGCTTTTCAAGAGGTTATAGCCAGTTTAAAGAGCGCAAATTTCAAAGGTCCTGTTGTTTTTCATGGCTACCGTAAAAATGAGACCTTGGCGGAACAATTGGTCGATCAAGGTTATTATTTATCCATTGGCAAACATTGTTTAAATGGAAGCCAGGATAAAGTTTTGATAGATGTCCCACTGAGGCATTTATTTTTAGAAACCGATACCGATCGGACCGTAGAAATTGCGGCAATTTATCGCTATGTGGCACAAGTTAGATCAATTGAATTGGATGAATTAAAAGAGATTTTGTACCACAATTACAAAGCAGTATTTAATAGATGAACCAGCTTACTTTGGTTATTCCTTTTGGACAGAAGATAGTCGGGCATCATGATGATATAAAACAGATTAAATAGATGAAAGATTTAAGTTGGCTGTCACGTACCGAAGCGCTGATTGGTAGAGCGGCGGTCGAGAAATTAGCGAATTCACATGTGATGATTTTGGGTTTAGGCGGTGTAGGATCATTTGCTGCGGAATTTATATGCCGCGCAGGTGTCGGGAAGATGACCATTATTGATGGCGACACAGTAGATCCATCCAACCGTAATAGACAACTTCCAGCCTTAGCGACCAATCATGGCGAAGCGAAAGCGGAAATTATGCGTCAACGATTGTTAGCGATCAATCCTGAATTGGATCTGACGGTGATACAGGATTTTATCATCCCGGAAAAGATACCTGCATTATTAGAACTGGCACCAGACTACTGTGTGGAAGCCATTGATAGTATTACGCCGAAGCTATTTTTTATTCGAAGAGCGTTGGAAGCGAATATTCCTTTTGTCAGTTCAATGGGTGCAGGAGGTAAAGTGGATCCCACTAAAATAAAAATTGCAGATATCGGTAAGTCTTATAACTGTAAATTGGCCCAGCATATTCGTAAGAAATTGCGCAAACATGGTATTCGGGATGGCGTTAAAGTAGCCTTCTCAACCGAGTTGCCAAATAAGGATTCTTTGCTATATACCGATGGGAGTAATTTTAAGAAATCAGCTTATGGTACCATGTCGTATCTGCCTGCTGCGTTTGGTGGGGCAATTGCATCGGTTGCGATACGCGATTTGATCGAAAATGTTTAACTTAGTAACAGAATAAACATATGAACAAGAGATAAAGCTCCCTATTGCAAGATGGGGAGCTTATCTTTTTAAATCTTAACGGCTAATCACACCTTTCATATCAATGCCTTTCGGTTTGATATGTTCCAATCGTTTCTTCAGTGTATCTATTTTTGACTTTTCAAGGTTACCAGTCGCAACAATAATTCCCTCTTTCACTTGCGCTGTAATCGTCGGAAAATCTGCCAGAACCAAGTTGACATCTCTTGTCAAAGTAGAATCCACCGCCCCACCAATAATTTCATGATATTTCTCACGCGCATCTTCAGGCTCAGGTAGGTTTACCACGATATTGTTATGGATGGATTTTATATTTTCCCCACCTGCCATCTTCGTTTTGTCTTCTATGTTCTGTTTAAGCGAGTCGGAACCTATCTGTCCATCCAGGGTAACATTTCCTTCCTCCACATTTACCTCGATACCAGGCGTAGTTTCTAAGGCCGCCTGGATTGTTGATTTAAGTTTTTCGTCCGATTCGGGCGATCTACAAGCTTGAATAAAGGATAAAGCTCCAACTGATAGGGTTAAAAGTAATTTATTTAGTTTCATGTCATTCGTCATATCTGTACTTTATAAGAACAGATGAAGCGCACTATTGTTTAATATTTCAGCTTTTTGGATACCTAATAAATTGCGCTCACTTTTTGGTCGATGTTGTTAAATACAAAACTATCTCCTATTTTCTTCCCGATAAGTAGCTGTCCGATGGGCGCTAGCGGCGAGATGATGAAAATATTACTATCTCCTATTTTCACTGCTCCAATACTTGTTGCGATAAAGTAAAGGCCAACATTGGTTTGAACGAGGGTCCCTACTCGAGCAACGTCGGTGTCACTATTCAATGCAGCTTCTATATGGAGGAGTTGTTGTAAATCTTTATTCGCTTCGAGAAGTTGCTTTTGGTAGCGATTGATATCCTGTTGAATCATTTCACGTGATGTTTCATATTTGTCTCCAGCGCTACTTTTGGTGTCGTCGGTACTCGAATCCCTTGCTGTCTCCAAAGCAGATGCTATCATGGAAATACGATCTTCGGTGCGTTTTAGGGCTGTATCGAGAAGTTCACGTTTGATGTCGAAATAATTATTTGTCATCCCGAAAAATAAGCAATAAGTTTTATTCCAAAAAAAATAAAAACAATACGCTTAGTGTCAATAGCATATAATAAATCGACCGGTAAATAGTACGAATAAAGTTGCAATAACTTAAAAATTTGCTACATTTGTGCACTGAAACACGGAAAGGTGTCAGAGTGGTCGAATGAGCAGTCCTGGAAAGACTGTATACGGGATGACTGTATCGAGGGTTCGAATCCCTCCCTTTCCGCCAAATTGTAAAAATGCCACGAATAATCGCTATTCGTGGCATTTTTGTTTTTAGCACTATAAACTACGCGCTGGAAGCGGCTTTGCTCGATAAGAAGATCTCATTTATTGATTGGTTTGTAAAAGGCATACCTTAATTCAAAAAAAAGGCAAAAAAGATAGCTGATAATCCTTATAAATTTAAGAAAAAGCATATTGTGCCTCAGCTCCTATTTAAAAATATAAATTTATTAGGCTGATGCCAGAGCGACAGGCAATCTAAACCAAAATGTGGTACCAACATCCTCATTGCTCTGCATACCTATTTGCCCGTTATGTCTTTCAATGATTTCCTTGCAAATATAAAGCCCCATACCGAATCCTTTTTTATTTTTCATGGCATCACTTTCAACTCTGAAAAATCGGTCAAAAATGAATGGACGATATTTTAAGGGTATTCCCATTCCCTGATCCTTCACACTTAGGGTAACAAACCCAGCTTGTATGCAGCAGTTCACGGTAATCACAGATTCATCGGGAGAATACTTTACAGCATTATTAATGAAATTGACCACCACTTGTTCAATCTTATTTCGATCTGCCTCTATAATGCATATTTCAGCGGGTTCAAAAATAATCTTGTGAGAAGTAATCTTCTCCAAGGAATCAATTTCTGTATCATTTATCAGATTGGCGAGGTCGAACTTAGACTTTTCCAGCATGATTTTTCCTTCGCCAAGACGAGCCACATCCAGAAATCCATTGATTAAAGTTTCCATCCTCTTTACCTGGCTGTCGATTTTAGACATCTTATCCGATAAGAATCCATCTTCGGCTTTCTTAGCTAATCTGTTAACCAGATCAGCATAAGCTTTTATGGCTGTTAATGGATTCCGCAATTCATGACTGACCATTCCGACAATATCCGTGCGACGCTGTTCATCAAGTTTTCTTTCGGTAATATCAGCAATTGTCCCGGATAAATATGAAATATTTGGACTTTCCATATCTTGATAGCTTTGCACATTTGCACACAGCCACTTTATTTTTTTATCATGGAAACCAATAATTGGAAACTCAAATTCGGTCGGTTCAACTTTTGAAAAGGATGAATATATACTATCGATGACTTGCTGCCGATGCGACTCTGCAATCTGATTTACAGCATCCTCGCAGGACATCGGTTCATCGGCATTGAAATCAAAGAGCTCTTTCATTCTGGGCGATGGAGATAGTTGTCTGTTATGGAAGTCCATTTGCCAGGTCGCGAGATTGGCTGCAGATATAGCTGCCTTCAGACGCTTCTCACTTTCTTTTAATCTCTCTTCAGTTGCTTTTAATTTAATATTGCTTTCCATAAGATTTTTGTTGGCTAACAGCAACTTTTTATTATTCTTACGGAGCAATAATTTGTCGATGACCTGGTTGCCAATCGTCCGAAGTGCTTTCTGCTGACTTTCATTTAAAATTTTCGGCTTATTATCAATCACGCATAGTGAGCCTAAAGCATATCCATCGCTGTCCAAAAGTGGAATTCCTGCATAGAAACGGATATCAGGACTTCCTGTAACCAGCGGATTATCTTGAAAACGCTGATCATTTTGAGCATCTTCAACCTGCATGAGGTGCGCTGGATTCTGTATTGCATGCGAACAGAACGAATGGCAACGGTCAGTTTGTCTCTCATCCAGACCGTGATGAGATTTAAACCATTGTCTATCTTTATCGACAAAGCTTATCAGCGAAATCGGCGTATCACAGATTGCTGCAGCCAATTGGGTGAGATCATCAAAATCACCTTCTGCGTCTGTATCGAGGATATCATAAGAATGGAGAGCTTCCAGCCTTTTTTGCTCATTGAAAGATGTAAGATCAGCCATAATTATATTGCGAGATTATCAAAATTAACTGCACAAATGTAGCTTTTTATTTATGATATTTAGGCGATGTCCTTTTGGAAAGAGACTATTAAGATTGATGGCGGTAGCCGCAAAATTGAAAAAGGCTAGAATATTAGGGAAAATTGAAATTTTTAAAGACTATTTTCAACTTCAAATTGCTTCTTTATACGATTCCTTTTATCATCCGCTTCGTAAACTAACTGATATAAGCGTTGTTTATCCAAAGCAAGTTTATATCTTTCATCGATGGCAATCCTGAATTTCTTTTCGTTTTTTTCCTGCTCTATTTTCTTTTGCTGCTCAACTTCTTTTTTCGAGAAGAGATATAGCTTTTTAAGCGCCGTATAATAATCAATCTCAGCTTGCTGGAGCTCTTTACCTTTTTTTATACCCACAACATTTACATTTTTTAAATCTTTAAGGATAACATTGAAAGCTGTTTCCTGTTGATCGACAACTAATAGGGCTCTGTCATAATCACCTTCGATCAAATAGTTCAGTTTAGCAGATTCCATACCTTTTTCGCCAATCAAAATAGCAGTTGTCTGACCCTCCTTCTCGTCTATAATTTTTTTCAATTGAATGGCCTGTTTATTCTTTATGCATCCACAAAGCAATACAAACGATAAAACTGTAAACGAAACTATGCCCAATTTTTTTAAAGCCATACAAATGAAGTTGGTTTTTTAAAGATACTTACACATTATTTTCTAACAATTACCATACCTAAGCACTTGGCTGATTGCTTACAAAGCCTAAATACTCGTAGGTTCTTCACAACGAAGCATCCATATTGAACAAGCATGATGTCCAGAATTCCCTAATGGCTTTTGAAGTAATCTGAAGCCCATATTTTGATACATTTTTATCGCATTTGAAAACTCTGGAAAGCTCTCAAGATAGATTTTATTGTAGCCTAGACGCTTTGCGCTTTCTATACTTTTATTCATTAACGCTTTACCAAGCCCCATCCCCCTGAACACTGGATTGAGGTAGAACTTAACCAGCTCTGCGCAGTAGGGCGGCAATCCAGCGGTGGGATAAATCCCGCAACAGCCCGCTAGGACGCCATCTACCTCACCTACCCAAAGCACGGCGTCTTCTTTGCTAAAAAGTGCATATAAGTCTGAAGTGGTAGGATCGGAATAAACAGTCCCTTCTTTTGGTGCGTTGTGCTCTTCAAAAACAGCTCTGATAAGTTTTGAAAGCGCATCGTTGTCCGATTTTTCTATTTTCCTGATGATTGCATTCTCCATAAGCGATAGTAAATTTATAAAACTGAAATTTTGCTATTATCCGAAAAATTTTCTAAAAAAGCCTGGCTCTTTGGCGTTTGCCCGTGCGATTTTTAAGTTATCTTCTGCGATACGATTATAGCAAAGTTCAAGCGAAATTTGAAGGTTTTTCACTGCCTCTGTATAGTGTCCGATATCAATCAGCGATGTACCGATATGTTCATATAGTTCTGCCGCGATGTCATCTGTAATTTCTTGCTGCTCCGGCAGCATGGAGATTGCTAATGTACCGTAATGCACAGTTTTTTCATTTTCTGTCAAGTGGTATGCACTGTGTACGGCCCAGTAATAACACCAAAAATCTGTGTTGCCATGCCCAATGCTCTGCTCAAAACTTTTAAGAGCTGATTCACTATCTTTCATATGCACTTCTAAAACATATCCTCGGTTGTACAATGCAACCTGAACAGATCTTGCCATTCCTTTTTCTAGCCCGAAATGTACTGCCTGATTATAACACTCCAACGCCTTTTCCCATTGTTTATCCCTTAAAAACGATTCTCCTCTGCTTATCATCAAACTCGGATTGTCAGGCATATTTTCCAGTAAGGAGTCAGCCTGTTCGGAATCCGCCGAATTATCAACATCTAAGCCAAGCATTGACGCAGCTTTGGATTTCGATATGTAAAAATTGGTCACACAGCGTACAATTTCCTCATCTTGAAGGATCGGGTCACTTGGATTTACCGATTGGTAGTATTCAAGTCCTTGGTCGGCCCAGTACAGCATTTCCTTGTATTGACCCATATCCGAGTGACTAAGACATATCCCATCAATAGTGCTAATTATGGTAATAACGTCCATTTCTTCAACATATTCTTGCAAAAGCTCTTCACCATCCATAATGGCATTTTTGGGCATACCAGCGCACATATAAATGTACATTCTATTGAGAAGAATCACCATAAATTTGCTTTGCGCTATGCCCTCGTTGACAATGGTGACAGCATCTTGATATGCTTCTTTGAAATTGAGTTCCCGAGCAAGATTATTACAGCACATGGCGAAGGTATGTGGATCGTAATTAAGACTGTTTGTCTGCTCGGTAAAAACTACGGTTCTAAAAAGTTGATAAGCTTGGGTGTACAATTCTATTTTTAGTTCGGTGAGTCGTAGGTTCTCGACTTCGGACATTCCGGCATATTGCCTGAGAACATAATCGATTTCAACCCCGGCGTTGTATAATTCCATAGCTGATTGCGAATCCACAGAAGGACGAAGTTGCGAAAAATCCGGATAGGCATTGTGTCTATTCATTATTCGGAAGATGCGGACCTCTAACACCGGAGACGATCGTAATTGACAGGATCTTTCGTAATAATGCAAAGCCCCATCCCAGTCTTCAAGCCAGTACAACGCAGATCCAGCATTCCGGCAACAGTGGTAATGGTGAGGATCAATTTTAAGCCCACCAATAGCCCAGTCTAAGCATTTTTCTAAAGCTATCTCCCTGTTGGATTCAAATATTTCATTATAGTCGAGTGCTATAAGACCCAATATGGCACATAGATTAGGGTCAATGCTTGCCTTATTGAGGTTATCGATATGGTAAAATAATTCATGAAGTTCCTCCAAATTATGGGGAAGAGCATAGCCGTCCAGCCAAAATTTCGCTGCCACGGCATAATTGTCTTCGGCAAGTGCT
This sequence comes from Sphingobacterium zeae, assembly GCF_030818895.1. NCBI lineage: Bacteria > Pseudomonadati > Bacteroidota > Sphingobacteriia > Sphingobacteriales > Sphingobacteriaceae > Sphingobacterium > Sphingobacterium zeae. The sequence continues at coordinate 3,272,528 of NZ_JAUTBA010000001.1, read as the reverse complement.
TTTAATGCGTGCTGATGCAATGTATCTTTCATTATTTTGTTTAATTGTTTTTAAATTCAGAGAAACTGACAACCATATAGTTCGATTCTAACCTACGGGCAATTGCCGCATTTCATGGAGCTTTGCTAAAATAGCGCTCTCGTATGCTGATTCATTTGCGGATTTTTTTCTTCCCTCCCTAAAGTCTTCACTGATCCTATAACTTTTTACCAGATGATTATTTTTTGCCCCAATGGCATAGTGCCAATAGCTTCCGGTGGTGCTGGTGAAAATGACCATTTCTTCAAATGCCATGATCTTTTTTGTAGGAAATAACGGCTTTTTCCTATATACAATTCGGTCTTCTTGATCAAACATGTAGCAGATTTCGGCGCGTATGAAAATATCATAAAGGCTATGTAGAATGAGATATGGACCGAGCACAACAAGAAGAATGGCCATTCCCCGGTTGATATCATGAAAAAAGATAATGGATAGTAAAACCAGTGATAAAACAACAACAAGTGTCCAAACTGATAGCTTAACGCTTTGGCGATTGGGCGTAAAACTAAATAGTTTACCACTGTCAACGATTTTATACATGCTAATTTCCGACATAAGGACGTGTTATTTCTTCGATATCATTTAAAATATCCTGCATACCACGTTTTGACAGGCCCTGTGCAACAATGGCAAATTTCTCCTCACCTTTTGAAAAATAGCGTACATTGAGTGATGTATTGACGGGTATAAAGATGTAGATCAACCTACTCATCTGGTAATGGGCAATATCTGAAAATGGAATGCATGTCTCTGCTTTTAAACCTCTTTTGATAAACAAAGCTTTTGCATCTAAATCAATCACCATGCGCTCTGTATAAATGGATAAAAAACATAGTGCCGCGAAGATTCCAAAAATCCACATCATCGCTGCATTATTAGATGTGTATCCGAACCAGGCCAAAACTGTAAGACCAGCGACAATCAATATACCGAATCCATACTGCCGTTTAAGTATATAACGGTTACCCTCTTTCTTAAAATTTTTAATTGTATTTTCCATATTAATCAAGTTTTACGCCGTTTACGTTTATTTCGCTGATGTGTTTTTGTCAGTTAAGCAGATCAATATTACTATTTTAAAGCGATCGATTCCAAGGGGTAATTTGTATCTGGACGTTTTTACTTGTTGTTTGGTAGATTTGAGCCCCTATACGAAAAACTAACCCAATGATTTAATAGCTATATTTGAAAAAAAAATATTGCAGCATTTTATGGATCACCTACATTTCACCAAACGCTATTTTTTCCATGCAATATTAATTCCGTTGATGGTATTCAACGCTTCACTGAAAGCCCAGGACTCAAAAATAGAATCATTGGCATCCCAGGGATACTCGTACAGATTTACGGATAGTGCGAAAGCGAAACAAATGCTCAATAACGCGCTCTTATTGGCCAGGAAATCAAATTCTAAAAAAGATGAAGCAATCTGTCTTGCCTTTTTGGCATTAACTTATCGAAGACTGAATAGCCCAAAGGAATTTAATAACTATGCCGAGCAAGCCTACAAAATTTCCTCACAAACAAATGATGAGCGGGCAAAGGCTTACGCGTATATGGTTATGGGAAACCTCAAGTCCTATTTCGATGAAAATACAGCCGCGCTGAATTACCAGCTTCAAGCCAATACACTTTTTGAAAAGCATAAAAATTATGCGCTATGCGCTCAGATATGCGCCGATATTTCTTATAGCTTTTCCTTAAGTTCGGATGATCGGGTCGAAAAATATGTGCGCGAAGCGATGAAACATGCGCAACAATCTTCAAATGCTGAAAGCATACTACACGCCCGATTGGCAATGGGCTCTTACCTGACAGGGTTGACAGATAAACACGCAGATAACATTTCCTTATGGGAGAACTCTGTACAATTTTTAAAGCAGACTGCAGACTACGCTTCTGTGAACAACAATAGGATACCGAGTAAGAGTAACATTGCTATTTCTCATCTTAATCTTGCGGCACTGTTGATACGACGGCCAAAGCTGATGGATGGCATGTTATTTACACGGCAATTGGATACGGCCATTGCCATAAGCAAAAAATACAATGTGAAGGTTACTTACCGAAACAGTCTGGGATTGCGTGGAAAATATTTATTGTATCAGGGGGAATATAGCAGAGCAAAGAAAATGTTTCTGGAAGGAATTGCTTACCAGCTTCGGCTACCGTATAAAGACCATGAAATATTAGCCCAGTTTTATGCCAGCCTCAAGGAAGTCGCCGCTAGCGAAAAAGATTATTCTTCTTATTATCGTTATGACCAGTCCTTTAGCAAATATAATCGCCTTACCTACGACGAAACCATGCAGCGGAATTTACAGCTTGCGGAAATAAAATTTGAATCGGCTGAAAAAATTCGTAAAATAAAGCAGTTAGAGAATGAAAAATTGCTTCAGGAAAAAAATAAGAATCTGGGCTATGTAATTTCCCTGATCTTGCTGGTTATTGTTATTTTTATTTTCATTTCTTTTTACTATAGAAAACGATTTTACCAGAAGCAAGCGGATAACTTGAAACAGCAGCAAATAAATGATCAACTCAAGCTCAACCTGCTGGAAAAGGACAGTCTTGAAAACCTATTGGCGAAGCTTTCGCTGGAACGACGGTTTCTTCAGTCTCAGATGGACCCTCATTTTATTTTTAATTGCCTTGCGAATATTCAGAGCATTATCCTGAAAGATGACCGTACAAAAGCGCTCACCTATCTGAATAAATTTGCACGGCTAACCAGAGAGACCTTGTATCATTCCAGAAAAGAATCAGTAACCTTGCAGGAGGAGACCGCAAACTTGAAAAGTTACATTGAACTGCAACAACTGAGGCTTAACCATTCGTTTGATTATAGCATCGAATTTGCAGACGACATCAATATGGACGAAAAAATACCACCCCTGCTCATACAACCTTTGGTGGAAAATGCGATCGAACACGGGCTAAAACCTTTGTCACATCGGAAAGGAAACTTGGTTATAACATTTACAAAAAAATCAATGGAGCAGGTATTGATTTGTGTTATCAAAGATAATGGAATTGGAATGGAGGCTTCTCAAACAGGAAAACAAAAAAACAAACATGATCCATTGGCCATAAAAATAATAGATGAAAGACTGGCACTCTATGCAAAGAATGACTCAGGCGAGCGTATACCTCATTTTACCTCCCAAAGCTCTGGTGATGGATGCACAATCACGATCAATATTCCAATCGTATAAAAATGTATAAAGCAGTTATTATAGAAGATGAATATCATCTAAGAGAGGCCCTTTCTATCCTTCTTGAAATGGTGGCGTCCGAACAAATCCAGGTGATCGGTTACGCGGAAGGGCTGCCGGAAGCCGTCAAAATTATTGACCGTTTAAAGCCAGACCTGGTTTTTATGGATATCATGCTAAAAAACGGGACCGGTTTTGATGTTCTTGAACAGATTAGTCATAAGAATTTCCATCTTGTTTTTACTACTGCGTATGAGGAGCATGCGATAAAGGCATTCAAATTTAATGCTATCGACTATCTTCTGAAACCAATAGACCATCATGAGTTAAGAGAGACGCTTTATCGTATAGCAGGCAAAAAATCTGAATATATGGATTTTCAACATGTTATTCCTCCTTCTTCGAGTATCGCAAAAAAGCATGATAGAATAGTGCTTCCCACCATAGAGGCTATGCATGTTGTGCAGCTCAAAAACATCATCAGGTGTGAAACCTCGGGTTCCTATACAACATTTATTCTCAAGAACGGGCAGCACATAATTGTTTCCAAACCATTGAAATATTACGAAGATATCCTTATTTCACCCAATTTTATACGCGTACATCAGTCGCATTTAATAAATACAGATTTCGTGACTAGCTTTTCTAAGGATGGGATTATCATGATGCTAAACAATGATACCATTCCCATATCGCGAGCAAACAGAGAATATTTCTTTAGAATCATGAAAAACGAAGAGCATTAGACTTCACCGCAGGTAAAGATCCAAAATGCATAACCGCAAAATGATCCCTGCTGCAGGTGAAGTCAATAAAGCTCTTTATCAATCATAATGATGAACACCAACAGCTTGCCCCATCTGGCGCAGCATACACCTCAGGATCATTCACCTCAATATCCTCCTCACGGATTATATACTCCATTAAACAGTACAACTCTCCACCCGTCTGGATCTTCATAAGTGACACTTTTATCTTTCCAGTACGGATTTTCAGGTTCGACGCCACCAATTCCCGCATTCTTTAAACGCTCATTTGCGCGTTTATAATCGTCTTCATTATCGTAGTAAAAAACGAGTAGGTTTTCCTTTGTTGGTTCGGGTAAAGGAGCCTTTTCCGCTTGCTGGGTAAACTCCAGATGATAGGTTTTGTCAGGCATACCCAACATCACGCCATCGTAACCCAAATGATCTTCAAATTTGCCGATTATTTCCATACCGAGCATTTGATTATAGAATTTAACTACTTCATCCAAATTGTTGGTAGGCCGTGCTATTCTGAATTGTACCGCTTTCATCTTGTTATTTCCATTTGAAATTTGTTTATCTAGCTGCTGAGTGCAGGATGCAGCAAAAGCTAAAGCAGTAGCAGATGCCATTGTTATCACTAATTTCTTCATAAATTTGCTTTAATTTCCTCGAACAAATTTCTAAATGAAAACAGATTAAAACAATTACGGAAGTTCCGATTATGTTGTCAATTTTTCGGTTTTTCACGGTAGTGTATGGGAGAAACACCTTTTACGGATTTGAAAAAACGGGAAAAAGAGGACGCGGAAGTAAAACCCAGTTTATCAGAAATGTTTTTTACGGAAAGCGTCGCATATTTTAAGAGCAATTCGGCTTCGAGCATGATCCTGTTTTGAATAAGAGCGAGAGCAGATATGCCGGTCTGATTTTTCACGCACTCGCTTAGATATTTTGACGACAGATACATGAGGTCTGCATATTCCTTCACGGTTTTGTACTGATGAAAATTTCTATCTACGAGTTTTCTGAATGCATACATAACTTGGTACTGCCGATTAATTAACTTATCCGAATTTAATAGACACAATTCACAGACTCTGTTATAGTCATATAAAATCTGCAGAATATACAGCCTGGACACTTCAAGACAAAAAGGTGCCTGACTTTCTGTCTCGTCCCTTATCTTCGCGAATTTATAAGAGAAATCCAGAAATTTCGTTTCTTCCAGATCAAAAATGGGAGGATAATCTGGATTGATCAGCAGCAGCTCTTCCATAACTTCACTTTTTACAAATCCTTTCTTGATAAAGTCGGATTTAAAAAACAAAAAATCAGCTACAAAAGTTTTAGCAAAGGTTTTAATGGAAAAAAGTGTTTGTGGCGGAATGATGGATATGGTAGATGTACTTATTGAAAAATCGTGGTGCCCAACAGTGACATTACATTCCCCCCGATGGCATAAAATGACCAGGTAAAAATTTAACTTGACGGCGTCAATAACATACTGATAGTCCTTTAAACTGATTACACAACAATTGACCTCATCTGCATCAATTTGCAGGATACCAAAATATTCGCTTAAAAAATCTTCTATAGAAATCATACCGGGCACCCTATATCTTTTTCATCGTTTCAAAGTAACTAAGGTAAGAAAATAATAAAATGCACACTAATGTCTCATCGGCGCGCCAGCTACTTTTAATTCTCCAACCATTTAATTTTGAATTTTCTTTACAAACAAGTACATTGCAAAAAGAATTGATGGAATTAAAGATCTTTTTGTAAAGTTGACTTATTTAATTCCCTTTAAAACAATTGAATATGAAAAATTACATCCTTATCGGAATATTTTTGCTTCTGTTTACAAATTTAGCATTTTCACAATATTTTACTCTAGCGCCAACAGGTTTCGTTTCAAAAGAGAATCTAGATTATACCGTAGTAGAAGTTCCTGGCGCTAAACAGCAAGAACTTTACGACAATGTATTAAAGTCGATCAATAGCTTATATTCCAATCCCAAAGAAGGCTTGACTTTGGTTCCCGGGCAAGCGATAACTTTAGCAGCCTACCAACAAAGAGGACTTAAAACATCCGCTATCGCTTACTACGATGTCGATTACACCTTGTCTTTTTTGTTTAAAGATGGAAAAATAAGAATCAACAGTCCAACTTTCAGTGCTCAAATTATGAACTACAACGGCACTTGGAATAAAATGGATGTGAAAAAATTTTATTTCAAAGGCAACGGTAACCCCAAAAAAGAGAAAAGGCATCAATTCGTAAACGCGTACTTTAATGGGCTGATTAAATCCATTCTTGAAAAATCCGCCAATATCGATAATTGGTAAGTCATGTATTAACGCAAAGTTGGAAATAAAATGATTGATGGTTTTAGCCTGGTGCGAGAGAGGTTTCACTTATAGCACGCTAGCACCGATGTACTAGAGTTTTCGACCTCTTCGGCAGAAAGTGTTGTGCCCTTAGCAATATCAGCTATAGGTAGCCCCATTTCCTTGAATGCCTTAGCAGTGTTAAGCGCTTTTCTACGCTCTCCTTCTGCTAAACCTTTAGCTTTACCCTCTGCTAGGCCTTTAGCGTGACCCAAGGCTTCTCCGGATTTTTTGGCCGAATTAAATACGCTCTCAGTATCACGCTTATGTTTTAAACTTGCTTCGTATAACATTAGCTCCTCCTCCGTTAATTTACCTATCTCTCCTATCTAAATGATATTTTATCGAAAAATGATGGCAATCTATCCATGGTACTCAAATGTTTGAGTAAGTACAACCACTGCTTTGGTCAATTTGCCACACAGTGCCACATCATAGAAATAAGGACGCTCTGTGACACGTGATATACCAGAACTTCTATTTCTATCCATGTCAAACTCCAAAATACCAATAAAGTAAACCTCTGGTAGGTAATAATCACTATCCTTCATACCTCGTGCTAATTGTTTATTGATGAGACTTGAGGTATAGTACACTGCACGGTCCTTAAAAAATTCTTGAAAGAAGCTGCTGCATCTCAATGATGAAAACCTCACTTCGTTACAGACACTGGTCGGTTTCACTTTAAAGGTTTATTCAAGATAAAAAGTTATCTTAAGCAAACAAATGAGATAATGCCGCAGAATTGAGCTCCTTATGTAATCTTCCGATCAGTCAATAAGTTAAGCATGACGTTGGATTTCAGCTTATTTTTTTGTTAATATAAGAGCTAAATCCTGTTTTGCAAGCAAATGTCCTTTATTGACAATGTTACTCTTGAGATATAGAAAACGCTGATTGCTATGAGCGAGTTCGCCAATGATTACCTTAATAGATTTTATATCCAATTCTCCCATTTCTGCAGGAACTACTTTATTTGGATCTGAAATTAATTGTCCGTCTTTCTTAACTTCTTCGAGCTGCCAGGAGTAACCTACCCATGGCCCTGCAACCAATGTTGTCCTTTTGGCATCCATCGTGATCTGCTCTTTGTATTCCAATACCAGACTATCAACCCTGACCCTCTTGTCTTTTAAATCGAAGACTAGATATTTTAAATAGTCGCCGAAATCTTTCGGTTCAAATTGTAAACTATTTTCCTTACGCACGATCTTGAGTTCAATAACCCCTATTTTGTCTAATTTGACAGATTGGGAGAACTTCATAAAAACAGCATACTCCTCTTCGCTAATACCTAGATTCTCGTGATACGGTATCGGCTCTCCTGGTTTTAATTCCTTCCTTGTTTTATAAAACCAATCTTCATTGGCGGTCACGGCTTGTTTCATTTTCTCAACGATTGCACGTTGCGCTGCGTTGGGACGTGGAACTCCCAACACCGCTGCGGTATAATCGCCCTCGGGAAGCTGTCGCTCAACGAACTGAATTGCCAACGCATTGCTATCCACTCCTGATTGCTTTTGCGAAAAAACATGGAGAGAAAATAGCAATGTAGTTAGCAACGCATATAGACGAAGATATCGGTATAGAAATGTCATGTTAAACCGTTTGGACAGTATTCAAGAGGCCGTAAAACCTGATATGTTATATGCATTACTTTCCGTTCGCTATGGGAGCTATGAGCGAAAAGATGCGCAGTTATTTGAAGGGTGAATCGCACGATTTATTGTCGATCGACATTGATCCTGGCAAAAAAAATGATCCAAGTCTTCCTGAGTAAGCTTTAATCCAAAGTGACTAAGATGTATAAAGCAACTTTACTAATATCCTGTTCAATCTCATCTGAATTAACAAAATAGCCAGTATTAAACTGGCTGCTGATTTGTTTATATAAAGTTGGTTTACCCGAACCATTGGGTTCGGCAAATGCTCTTAACCTTTTTGCTCTAGACTATAGTCGATATGGAACAAAAACAGCTGAAAAAGTGTTCTCTAAGGAAAAATCAAGAAGCCTAAAGATTATGTCGCGAAAAACTATCTAACATTCATATAAACGAATCCCAAATGCCAACATGGAGTATAGAAAAGCCGACCTTTAAAACTCGGCTTTTCTATAATTGATGTAACGAGTAAAAGGTAAGTTTCGGATCGTTTTTAAATTGCACATACTTCTTATCTTTCCATTTCAGCACTAATAGCTGCAATCAGTTTTTCTGCGTCATGATATTGAAGAATAGAGGCCGCCTGACCTGCCCAAAACGACTTCAATTCAGGATCCGATTCGGAATTTGCAGGATACGCCCCCAGTTTACCAACAATTTTTCCCTGCAATGGATAAGGGGCCAAACTATTTTGAAATTCTTTTAACTCCTCTGTCAAGCGGTTTTTCAATCCTCTTGATAATCGTCCTGTAAAAACTTTGGTCAATGTTGTATAGCGGGCTTCTTTTGAAAATAATTTTTCACGATGTATTTTACTTGCTCCAGATTGCCGGGTAGCCAGAAAAGCTGTTCCTATTTGAACAGCGTCGGCACCCAGTGCCATTGCCGCTTTTACCCCACGGGCATCGGCAACACCGCCAGCACCTATGACAGGGATTCTTACGGTATCCGCGACTTGCGGAATAAATGAAAACGTTCCTATTAAACTTTCTTCGGGTTTATCCAGAAATGAAACCCGATGCCCACCTGCATCAAAGCCTGTGGCTACCACGGCATCGACTCCAGCATGTTCTATAGCGATAGCTTCATCTAACGTAGTAGCAGTTCCTATCGTTATGATTCCTAATCGCCGGCATTTCTCCAAAATTGCTTCAGAGGGTATGCCATAAACAAAACTAAAAACCGCTGGTTTTATCTCAAAAATAGCTTCAATCTGCTCTTCAAACTTAGGACTCGCTGGCAAAGGAAATGTCGGTGGTTCTGCACCGACCTCTTCAAAGTATGGCTCCAAAAGTTTGATAACTTGCTGAAACTTGCTTTCATCAAAATCTCCGGCCGTAGCATCTTGATCATTAACCCATAGATTAATGTTAAATGGTTTTGAGGTCAATTTTCTGATGCCTCTAGATATAGAAATTAGTTCGGCAGCATCATACGGCTGTCCACCATAAGAGCCTAATCCGCCCTTATTTGACACTAGTGCTGTAAGATCCTCTGAGGATAGTTTTCCACCAAAGGGACCTTGAACGATGGGTAAATCTATTCCAAGGAGTTTAGTGAATTTTGTTTTTGTCCACATATGAATAAATTTAGCGTTGCCCAACTAATTTGAACTGTAGTACAAACTCATCGTAAATCAATTTGTCGCCCAAATTCGGTATAAACTTTCCGGAGCCATACCGAATATTGTACAATGTCCGGTCAATGTTGATTTCGCCCAATGCATGCAAGAAATCGCTGAATATTTCTACAGTCGCCGTAAAATGAATGGGCTGTGTAATATTCTTAATGGTCAAATCACCACTAATGAAGTAATGCATATTTTCCTTTCTTCCATTGTTGATTTTCATAGAAGCTGTCTTAATTTGATCGACCGAGAAAAAATCATCGTGGTTTAAATGATCAAAAAACTCCTTGTAAATAGATTTGTCAGAAATATCGGTGATTACAATTGAAGTCATGTCAATCTGTATTTCTCCATCGATGATCTGATCGTTTTCAAAAGTCAAAAAACCACTTTTGATTTGAATAGTTCCCGTGTGTAAGCCCAGAATTTTCTTTCCTGTCCAGTTCACAGTGCTGCTTGCTGTTTGAATGTTAAATGTTGTCATTGTGCTTAATTTTTAATTTGACAAAACAAAATTCAGGGTATTCTTTAAAGATATAAAGGACGTACCTCACAAAAAAAATGTGAGGTAGATCAATTGTTTGGCGCGTATAAGCGACTCAGTGTTTCTCTTGTTACACCAAGATAAGCAGCAACAATGTGCTTGGGCAACTTTTGCACCAACGATGGATAGTCTTGTACAAACTTTTCATAACGCTCCTTTGCAGAGCTGCTCAGTAAGGATAGGATCCTGTTTTGCAACGCCACGTTCCTGCGGTTTGTTTTCTTTCTGAAAAAATGTTCGACTTGATGGAATTCGCGGCAGAGCTTTTCTCTGTTTTCATTGCTAAGGCATAGCACTTCGGTATCTTCTAGACAATCAATATTGACTTTTGCGTTCTTATGATAATAATAGGCTTCGTAATCTGTTATCCACCAATCCTGAATAGCGAAAAGAAGAATATGTATTTTACCGATTTCGTCAGTATAATATGATTTCACACAGCCAGAGAGCAAAAAGTAATCATTTAATACGAACTGACCTTCCTGTATGAGGAATTGATGCTTTTTGAATTTCTTAAAGCTAAAATGGCTCAAAATATAATCAAACTCCACATCTGTTATATCGATATAGTTTCGGAGCTGTTCTCGCAAAATTTTACTCATGTCTAAATTTACATTTAAATCTTTCATCATATTGGCTCTACGATGATTAAATTAATAGTTCGCTACAACTTTTTTCCGGCCATTTTTACTTTACTTAAAAAAATAATATTCCATTACACTGAAAAAAATGATCATGGTGATGATGCCTATGGATAAGATCATTGCAATAACCTGCCAGGGTTCCATCCTATTGATGATGCTGTATTTGATTTTTTCGCCTTTTCTTACAAATACACCAAAATTTGGAATAACGTTGGGGTTTATTGCATTCTTGAGCACTTTTGTGTTAAAATTCTGATCTATATATGGCCTTAGATAAGCTATAAATGCATCCAGCTCAGTGATATCTGCTTCGGTGGAAAAAGGAGCGAAGCCAGTGTGGCCGACTCTTATTTTAAGAAGCCTACCGTTAGTTTTAATGGTTAAATAGCGAACACCTTTATTTCCCATATTTTTAATCATCACGATATCAGTCAGATTAAAATCATATACATTATTTCTAAATCTTGCGTTAATAGTTTCTTGTTTACTGATTCTGATGATCCATTGCTTATCGTTTATCTTATTGCTGATGATTTGCAGTAGTGTGATACTTCCTAAAATTGTAATCAGTGCCGCAATAATAATTGGGAAAAGAAAAAATGCATTCGAAAAAATTTGATGGGATAGATACAAGGTTCCAAACATCATAATTAATGCGGGAATAACAAGCCACAAGGAAATCTGTAATTCAGCTTTAGCATCCAGTCCTTGAAATCTAAATTCTTTATTTTCCATTTTTTATACGCTAAATTAACGTTTGTTCCTAATCCGTATCCACTTATCACTTCCGCTTTGTTGCATTTGAATTGCTACTCAAGACCAAATCCATGTTATGAACCTAATTTACTCTGTTTGATACCAACCCGAGGCAAATACTGAGCAGATGTGTACCGAATTGTTTGTTAATAACAAAAAAAGTTCATTAAAAAGCGGTCGAATGAAAATAACCCTCCACCGTCTAACATTAATACGAACAAGATGCATAAAATCAAAACAAAATATTCTATCCCTTCACCGTTTTTTTTACCATACCAATTCATGCTCCACCCGTCTTTAAAATGTACAACTAATGCACCCGACATTACAATAAAGTTACCAAGAGCAGATATTCTTACTAAAAAACCAAAAAGGAGAGAAGCTGCGCCGAGTGTTTGTGCTACGGTCAGCAAAAATACAATAAAATAAGGAACGCCCATTTCAATAGTACCCTGAAAACTTTTTCCGGGACTATTTTTCTTCCATCCTATTTTTTTTAATCCATAAGGCAAAATGATAATACCAGCTACCACTCTTAATATTAATAATGAAATATTAGCTTCTGTATGAATTAAATTTCCCATGATAAAACATCAATAATGAATAAATCAAGATTAATCAAAGGCAGATAGCCTAACCTACCTTTGATAAATATATGCTTCTAGAATTATTCCACCTAGTACTATGAATGATCCGTTGACCATCAATACCCTGCTGTAAATCTAGTTTGATGATGTCGAGGTTTTTCAACTTCGTCTGCAATCACTACAGCGACATCCTCTGCTGAAAGCAAATTTCTTCCGTCCGCGTTCATCACCGGATGGTCTGTTCCCAAACGGTATTGACCGGTTCTGCCGATCGTGATACCTGGGTTCATCTCCAAAGCAGGACTAAAATACGCCCAATCCAAATCTTTCTCCTGTTTGATCGCATCAAAATAAGCTTTTGTTGCTTGAGCTTTCGGGATAAAAGGCAAATCCTGCGGTAAAGTATCCAAGATCGCTACGCCCTCTTCGTTTAGCAAACTTCCACCACCACCCACGATAATATAACGTTTAATACCGGCACTTCTAACTGCTTCCTGAATGGCTAATGAACCTTTCATAAAGTCTTCTGCTAAATTTGGATTATTGGCGTCTGGACTGAACGCATTCACTACTATTTCTACCCCCTCTATGGATGCTGTCAAAGTAGTAATATCTGTGACATCCACTTGTGCAAACTGCAGATTACTTTTATCCGAAGTGTTTTCTTTTCTCGAAATCGCCAAAACCTGATGATTTCTATTTACTAATTCATTTGTGATTCGACTACCCACAAAACCGGTAGCACCGATAACAGCTATTTTCATTTTGCTATATGTTATTGTTAAAATTTATTGTTCACATGTACCGTCAGGTTTACAAACAGCACCTTCTATTAAGTCAAGTTTGCCTTTCGGTTTTTCTTCTCTCCACTCCTCAAAGGATTTTCGTAGTATCTCAAGGAAAACTTTAGGATCTTGAGCTCCTGAAATTGCTCGTTTTCTGTCGAAAACAAAATATGGTACCCCATTGACACCAATTTCCTGAGCTTCCGTTATGTCTTTTTTTACCGCTTGTATATAGATTTGATTCTCTAAGGCTTGTTGTAATGCCACTCCGTCTAAACCTATCGATTGACCCAAACTAACGAGTGTAGGAATGTCATCAACATTTTTACCGTCTGTGAAGTAGGCTTTAAACATAATCTCTTCCGCTTGATCTCCCTTACCGTTTTCTTTAGCAAAATGTTGAAACTGATGAGCTTTTAGCGTATTTACAGGAACTGTTTTATCGAAGTTGTAGGTCAGACCTACATGCTTTGCCATCTGTGTGGCGTATCCATTAAGCTGTTTGGCCTGCTCTAAGCTTATCCTTTTTTGATCCACTAAAACCTCATGAATACTCTTATCGGGTTGGGTTTGCAATTCCGGCATAATCTGGTAACTTTTCCATTCAACCTCTACTTGGTTTTTATAAGCAAATTCACTTAAGGCAGTTTCGAATTTTTCTTTCCCGATGTAACAAAAAGGACACATCACGTCGCTCCATATTTCAATTTTCATTTTCCCATTTAATTTTTGATTTGAAACTATTTCCATTCGCTGATCTTTATTTTTAAAAGTATCGTTTTCATTGAAAGCGAAAAAGCTTCCAATAATTATAATCGCAACTAAAAACACTAAAAATTGTTTTCCTTCACTTCATTATTCAGTTCTTTGTTTTGATTATACAAAATTACGAAGGAATTACTTACTTTTGTATAGTGCTATACTAAAGTATAGTGAATAATTTGGATAATAATAATTGAAAAATGGAACTGATCGATATCAACGTCATTCAGAAGTGTCCAGAGACTTATCTTTTGGCGGTAAATGACACCCTAAATGTATTGGCTGGTAAATGGAAGCTGCCTATTATGGCGTCCTTGCAATTTGGCAGGAAACGCTTTAAGGACCTGGAAAAAGAAATTCCTAAAATTACGCCGAGAATGCTTTCTAAAGAGCTGCGGGACTTAGAGCTCAACGGAATGGTGAATCGTATTGTTCATGACAGCTTTCCAATTATCATAGAATATGAATTTACAACTTCAGGGAAATCTTTTAAAAGTGTGATTGATGCTATGATCATTTGGGGAATTGAACATAGACAAAATACCTTAAATGGATCGAACGAAAACTTGCCTACGACAGTAATCGACAATTAGGTATCCGATTGTCGATTACAATAATAGCTGTATCTAATTATTCTTTCGGATAGGGCGTATATCTAAGATAAGGCTTGACTTCTGTTATCCCTTTAGGAAATTTTTCAATTGCTTCCGAAGTAGTTAAACCGAGTGAAATGATTACATCGTCGCCAAGGTTCCAGTCGGCAGGTGTAGCAACTTTATATTGGTCACTCAATTGAAGGGAATCAATAACACGCAATATTTCATCGAAATTTCTACCTGCTGACGCTGGGTAAGTCATCGTTAAGCGTATTTTTTTTTGCGGATCAATGATGAATACAGAACGTACAGTCTGTGTGCCAGATGCATTTGGGTGGATCATATCGTATAAAGTTGATACTAGTCTGTCCTGATCGGCAATTAAAGGAAAATCAACATTTGTTTGTTTAACCTGGTTGATATCTTTAATCCATTCATGATGATCTTCAATAGCATCTACACTTACGGCTATTGCCTTAACGCCTCTTTTTTTAAACTCATCGCTCAACTGCGCAGTTCGCCCCAACTCTGTTGTACATACAGGTGTATAATCTGCGGGGTGGGATAACAATATCCCCCAGCTATCTCCAAGAAAATTGTGGAAGTTAATAAATCCATGTGTTGTGTTAGCCTCAAAATTGGGCGCATCGTCACCTAAATGTAATGTCATAATACCTAATATTTAAAAATAATCTGTTGATAAAAATTACTCCATTAAAATTACTGGAAGCTTTTTTATAATTGTGGTATTAATTCTAGAAAAAATGGTCTTTATGATATATTGTTAGCACGTGAGAAAATATGGGGCTCTGCGAGCAACTGATATTCGAATTAAAAAGAATAAGATATTATTGATATCCTAATATGCGTAGCAGATTTTTGCTCTTCTGCCTTTCAGAAAATACCTTGATCGCAAGGTTGCCATCATTATCTTTATCTATAAGTATATGTTTAGGATCTGGAATCATACAATGGCTAACACCTCCAAATCCGCTGAGTGCTTCCTGATAGGCTCCAGTGTGAAAAAAGGCAATAAACTGTTCGGCATCACCATTAGGTAAATTGATAAATTCCCTTTTTTCTGAATTCGGATAGATATCGGCACTATCGCATGTCAATCCACCCAAAACAAAAGGTGATTGCTCTTGATCTAAATTATTTATTGGAAGAACAGGATATTCTTGCCTAATCGCCCAAGTGTCGGGAAGGTGGGTAATGAACGATCCATCTATTATAGCCCAATTGATAAGTGTGCCTCTTTTTTTCTCATGAATCTTAAATATAGTAGTGGTTGCTTCTGACACAGTATATTTTCCAAATTCTGTGATAATGTCTGGCTCAGGTACTCCCTCCTGCCGGCATACATATTGAATGGTAGTCACGATACGATGAACAAAAAGGATTATATCGAAATTGGTTCCAGGATTATTCCTAAAGGGCATTCCTCCGCCGATATCCAACGTCGTTAAATCACAATTTACCCTTCTCATTTCACAATAAAACTTTACAACCTCTTCTAGGACATCCCAATAGCTATCGTTTTCTGCCATTCCCTTTTCGTTAAAGAAATGTAGTGTGGTAAATTTTAGAAAATTATTCGTTTTAATAGCAGTGTTGAATAAAGTTCTAATATCCTGAGGAGAGAGTCCAAATCTCGATTCATGGGGGTAGAAATGAAGAAAACTAAGATTTAAACGTATTCCAATCTGTATTTCTTTTAAATGCGATAAATTGTTAATGTAATGCTGAAGCTCACTCTTACTATCAATTATAGGTAATACATTACAAGATCCCATTTCAATCAACGAAATGATACCGTCTTGATACCTCGGTGTTTTATATCCGTTGCAAATAACTTTTATGCGAGTTGTGATACTTCCTTCCCTCATTAAGGCTTCGATCAATGCGATATCATATTCGGAAGAAATCTCGATACCTATATTCAATTCCATGGCCTTTTTCAATACATGCCGAAAATGTGAACTTTTCGTACAATAATAGTAGGTATATGTCCCTCTATATCCAGTTTGTGCGATTACCGTTGTAAAAAAATTATCCATCGCCTTAATTTGATCTGTAATTGATGGTAGAAATGTAAATCTTAATGGCGTGCCGTATTCCTTAGCTAATCGAAATAGATCGATATCTCTATAAAATAATCTTCCATCTTTTACATTAAATTCCGGTGATAGCTCAATATCCTTTTGTGGCTTTAAATGTTCTTTCATAGACCAATACCCTTTTTTAAAAAATAATGCGAATCTATTACATTTTTCCTCTTGAGTAACGGTATTAATCCTGTAAAAAATGGTAATTTACATATGTAGCACATACAGTTTCGACCGTAACCGATCAAACTCCCGCTTTTAATGTGTAGATTATATTTTGTAATAGTGTAGTGTTTGAAGAACTGTTATGATTTGTTGTAATATTGTTTTCTAAATGCCTCAGGCGTAAATTGTGTGTATTTTTTAAAAAATTTGATAAAATAAGATGTATCAAAAAAATTCAAATCTATGGCGATTGCTGCAACAGATAACTCAACGTTTACAAGCATTCTTTTTGCTTCCAGCAATATCCTATTCCGAATGATTTCTCCAGAGGACATATTAATCTGGTCTTTACAGATAAAATTTAAGTGATTGGAGGTGATATAAAGTAGTGCAGCATAATCTTTCGGAAGCCTTAGTTCTTTGAAATTCTCCTCTATCAAATCTAGAAACTGTTTAAAAAGTAAAGAATTATAGTTTGTCTTGGCGAAAATTGGCATTTCAGCATCCATTTCTCTGCTTGATAACACAAATAGCCTAAGCAGGTCGGCTGCAATGATTGTTGGCGCTAGATGATGATTTTCGCATAGCTCTCTTAAAATATCTTCAAAAATGGAAACTATATTGACACGGTTACTCTCACTCAATTTTAACATTTGACCACTGGAAAAAATATTAAAAAATGGGAAATGGTCAATCATTGATGAATTTATGCCGAGTTGATCGAAAAAAGTAGCAGAAAAATTGATAACGTAACCATCTACATCGCTTTCAAATTCCCACCTATGCACCTGACCGGGACGCATAAAGTAGATACTGCCAGCTTCAATGGGATAAGATTTAAAGTCTATGATATGCTGTCCCTTACCGGAAGTAAAATATACCAAATGATAAAAAGAGTGCTTATGCACTTTCTTGATCGGTGGATTGTTTAATAAATAGCCATGAAACCTGTCTGCATTGAAAAGGTCATTTGATAGCTTATTCGTTATCAAATTACAGATATCAAAAGTGGGGTAAGTTTTATCCATTTCTCAAATATGCTTTTAATTCTATAGCAATACAACTTTTTTTACGGACTCCCTTTCTTCTCATGTTCGTTTCTTTTTTGAAGTTAAGGTGTCGCTAACATAATTAAGATAAGCGCTCAAGTAAAATATCGTAAGCAGTAGAGCAATAATTGAAGCAATAATCAGCCATGATGTTGTATCGCTAAACTTTAGGGGACTTTGTGCTTCGTCAAAATTTAGATATAAAATTTTATCAACGAATCCATTTTTATCTTTGTAAGGGTTAGTGTATGCGGGCACATATCTTTTTGAAGCTTTTGCGGGCACACCGTTACCTTCATTTTTAATATAGGCAATAATATTTCTAATTTGCTCTGGGGATAGGTCCTTATGATCAGGCATAATTGTTCTATTATATTCTTGAAAGAGCATTTTAGCTGTTTCATCCCCGGCCATAATCAGTGTCTGTGAAGAATGAACGAAGTCAATAATCCACTTTTCTTCATGTCTTTTATCTACATCTTTTAGTGCGGGACCAATTACTCGCTTGTCTATTGAATGGCAAGATGCACATCTGCTTTTGAATATACTTTTTCCCGCTTCAATATTTCGTTGCCCATAAATGGGAAATGAAAAGAAAAATAGAGCAATCAAGATAATCCCGATAAATTTCATCATGGTTCAATTATTTTAATAGTTTTTTTATATCTTTAATAAGCTGTTTTATATCAGCTGCCTCGGTGCCATCATAATACCCTCTAGCATATCCGCTTTGATCGATAAGTACGATGCGATCGCTATGGATAAAGTCTTGTGGGCCACCGTCTCCATCTGTCGCCATTATTTTAAGATCTTTACGGGCATACCTGTATAGATCTTTTTTTCTACCTGTCACTAGATTCCATTGTACGGTATTGATGTTCCGGATATTTGCATACTCTTTTAATACTGCAGGCGTATCCCTGTCCGGATCCACCGTAAAGGATACCATTCTTAACTGATGTTCATCTGAAAATTCCTCTTGAATATCTCCCATGCCTGCAATCATTTTTGGGCAGATTGTCGGACACGATGTAAAAAAATAACAGGCGATCCATACTTTACCCTTCACAAATTCACTGGATATCAACTTACCTTCCTGATTACTAAATTCGAAAGCACCAATATGCTTTGCCTCACCTTTCTTTATCTCAAGAAAGTTTTCACCGTAATATGGAAGTGCGATATCGTTTGATGCTACATAACGGACCAACATAAATGCTAATAAGGGCACAGCTAATACCAATGCAACAAACCAACTATATACTCTTGTTTTACTTTTCATTGTCGATCAGATTTGATGGATTATCCATGTGATATTTACTTTCGACAGGTTTTCCATATTTAAAAACATTTTTGAATGATGGAATATAGGTACTTCCAATTAGGATCACCGCTAATATGATCCAAGGTTTCATGTTTAACAATAGTGGTATTTCCCGTTCATTATGTAGTTCTTCAGATTCGGGCATGCTGATTGTTGGAAGCTCTACAGCTTTATTGCACAGCATTTTAAAAAATGAGATAAAGTAGAGTAATGCAGCTGTTCCCATAATAAGACCTCCGACCATCGTGACGGTTGATGAAGGTACCCAATGACTATTGTATAATGGACTCTCCGGATTTGTATAGGTAAGACCCATATTAGTTCGACGGGGCTCACCCATCAATCCGCCAGCCATAAGTCCATGTGACAAGAGTGAGACACCGACCGTCCACAGGTAGGGTATGATCGTTACCGTAAATTTAGATGTCATCGGTTTTCCAGATAGGTGCTGGTACATAAAAAGGGTGAGACCCAGGATAAAAAGAATGGATGGTCCGGCAACAGTCATATGAAAGTGCCCCGGCACCCAGCCCGTATTGTGAACCAACTGATTCAGCGTATAAGATCCATTGACAATGCCCGAGAGTCCGCCAAAAATGAAAAGAATCAAACCGCAGATAAAATATCCGAAAAGATAATTGTCAGCCCTTAACCAAGGGAGTCTAGACATCCACTGAAAAAGTCCCTTAGCACCTCGCTTACGGCCCGCATATTCCAATGAAGCGCCTACTGTAAAAGCCGTCATAAAGCTAGGAATGGAAACTCCAAATGTCAATATGCTTACCCATAGCTTGATGCTAGGTGCTATTCCACCTTCGCTGAACTGGTGATGAACGCCTACAGGTGTTGAGAGGATTAGAAATAGTAACAAAGCCAGGCGAGCAGCATTGCCAGAATATAATTTTCCACCGGCTATTTTTGGCAGCATGGTGTAATATCCTACATAGGCAGGTAAAATCCAAAAGTATACCAATGGATGACCAAACATCCAGAACAGCGTTCTGGTCATTGGTACATTAACTTGGTTGGTAAGGCCTAAGGCCCAAGGGGTCAACAAAACGAGCAGTTCATAGATGACCGGAATGCTAGCCATAAACCACATGGTGAAGTTTACGAATGTTCCAAGAATAGCAATAGGCATATGTAGCGACGGATTTTCTTTTTTCCATTCAAACCAGATCTTGACCCATCCCGCGAATGCTATCCAGCTACCTATTATTAACATTGCAGTCCCAATATAAAATAAAGCTGATGCCTGCAATGGAGCATAAAAAGTGTAAAGCGCTGAAGCTTTTCCCAATACCATCACAACGAGATCTATCGCAGAACCTATAACCATGAGAATCATGGATAACATGTAGGACCACTTTGATGGTTCCTTTTTAAGGTAGTTTGTAATAGTATAGTGCCCAAAAACTACCGCAAAGAACGTTG
This sequence comes from Sphingobacterium zeae, assembly GCF_030818895.1. NCBI lineage: Bacteria > Pseudomonadati > Bacteroidota > Sphingobacteriia > Sphingobacteriales > Sphingobacteriaceae > Sphingobacterium > Sphingobacterium zeae. The sequence goes on along the minus strand of NZ_JAUTBA010000001.1, from coordinate 3,252,089 downwards.
TGAGGACAATAGCGTTGATAACTCCGTGCATCGTTAATCCTTGATAGTAATTTATCCCTGCAGTAGCATGTTGATGAAGCACTCCGGATCGATAAAGCGTCTGCATTACTCCGTTATATACGCCAAGTATAAATAGGCTCATCGGCATAGTTAGACCGATAAGCAGTGTTGTTTTAAACTGATTACTCACCATCATATTGTTTACAAAATTTATTTCACAATTATTTTACCCATCATGTTCTGATGGCCTGTACCACAAAATTCGTTACATACAAAGCGATACGTACCCTCCTCCTCAAATTTGGTGGTAATTTTGTTGATTGTTCCTGGAACAGCCATCATGTTAACACCTTCTTCATTAATATGAAAACCGTGGACGATATCTTTTGAGGTTAGGTAAAAGTCAACTGTTGAACCAGCAGGTATCTCGATTTCTTCCGGATCAAAAGTCCACATATGTGCGACAAGATAAATTTCGTATAGCCCATCATCTATCTTTTTTACTGCCGATTTCTCAAAAGTTTTCTCAAAAGGCACACAAGTTGGCATATCAATTTTCCGGCTGTATGAATTGTATAATACTGCAAAGAAAAATAGGGACAAAAGTACTCCACTTGATATAATCGCTCTTAGTTCGTATTTATCTACCATGATATTATTTGTTTAAGCTCTATCAATCTGAATGTAATAAACGCTAAACCATACAAGCGCCGTTAAAATCAACAACATAAACATAAATGCAATTGTACCATAAGGTCTAAAATGTTCTTCATTACTATTCTTATTATCCATCGTATTCGTATATAATATTTGTATGCAAAACTATTGGGGATAGCAATATATATCAAGGTATAAACGACATCTTAAATAGTACTATTCATGGAGAAACAATGAATAACTTTTATTACTTGCTCAATTCTATGCCGTTTCATTTTCTAAAGAAATTTTTAACGAAAGCATTTAGGTCAATTCAAAAAAATGTTTCCGTAGTTGGATGCTACCCACATGAGGTACGCTGCTTCATTCACAAAATTCAAATAGTATTTTGGAGTACAGGTTTATTATTTATATTTGTTCTAAATAAATATTAAATACAACCTTGTAGTCATAATCATCTATATCATTGACATGAAACCACCGATCAATTTTAACTTTTTTAATCCCATAGGGATTTTTTTTATTTTAGTTATGATTTTATTGTCCCATAAAGCATTCTGCCAAGCAGCAGCAGTGCGTGGTACAATAAAATCACAAACTGGGGAACGAATGCCATTTGTAACGGTGTCGCTTTCGGAAAGCAAAAAAACAGTCCAAACTGACAATAATGGAGATTACAGCTTTACCACATTACAAGCTGGAAATTATATAATCTCTGCCAAATATTTGGGCGCAAACATGGAGTCAAAACAAATCACATTACTTAATGGTCAGGAAATGGTGGTAGACTTTGTATTAAGTCTAAAAGAAAGGGTACTTGACGGCATCGAAATCTCGGGATACCGCAGGTTTGGAAAGAAAGAATCCGAACAGGTAGCAAAGTTACCTTTAAAAAATTTGGAGAATCCCCAAGTATACAATGTTGTGCCCAAGGAAATTTTGCAGGAACAGGTCATCGTGACGTACAATGATGTGCTAAAAAATGTAACCGGTGTGAGCCAGGGTCTGGTCAATGGAAGCAACTCTTTTTATATGCGCGGTTTTGAGAACAACAGTTTCATTAGGAATGGCATCCAGGATAGAAAAGATAATAGTTTGGAAGTCGCTAATATTGAACACATCGAAGTATTGAAAGGCCCGTCGGCCACCTTATTTGGAAATAGTTTGACCTCGTTTGGTGGATTGATTAACCGGGTGACAAAGAAACCTTTCGACATAGCTAAGGGGGAGATTTCATATACATTGGGCGGATTCGACCTGAATAGAATTACTGCCGACATTAACACCCCCCTGGTAAAAGATGCTGGACTTCTGATGCGCACAAATATTGCTTACCACGATGAAGGCAATTACATGGATGCAGGTTTTACCAAACGTCTTTTTATTGCACCATCTCTCTTGTATAAAGTAAATGATCGTTTAACAATTTCGATCGATGCGGAGATCTATCAACAGAAAGCAAATGACTTCCATCGCCTATTTCCCGAAATGTCATTCACAAAAAAAAGCACAGAAAGCTTGGGAATCAACTGGAAGAGATATTATCATGGGAACGACCTAACGGAATCTAAACCATCCGTTAGCATTTATGCTGAAGCCGCTTATCAATTGTCAGCTAAGTGGAAGTCACAAACGCTGATCTCGCAAACAAAACACTCCAGTGTTGGCTACCGCGTATGGAATGAAATTATGCAGGACAGTGTGAATAGAAACATCCGATATAGTAACTCAAATTATAATAGTATTGAAATTCAACAAAATTTCACTGGAGACTTTGAGCTTGCCGGCCATCGCAACCGTTTGGTAGTGGGGCTGGATTATTATAACGCCCGATCCAATGAAAACTTCATTATTGCCTACCCGTTCGACCGTATCGGTCTAAAAGGAAAAGATCCAGCTTATACTCATATTTCGAAAGCTACTGTAGATGCATTTTTAGCCACACTAAATCCCATACGTACAATCAGTGAACAAAGTACTTATAGCGCCTACTTTTCTGATGTTTTTAATATAACTCATAATTTTTTGGCCATGGCGAGCCTTCGCATTGACCACTTTGCATCTGGGGGCTCATACGATCTGGCGGCTGATACGGTTACCGGAAAGTTTAGCCAAACAAATCTTTCGCCGAAATTGGGACTCGTGTACCAGCTTATACCAGACAAAATATCTTTATTTGGAAATTACATGAACGGATTCGCAAACAATGGTCCTGCTATACAGCCCGATGGTGCACGAACGGTTTTTAAGCCAAGCAATGCTAATCAATGGGAAGCTGGTCTCAAACTTAATTTGCTTGATGGCAAATTAAACTCGACAATAAGTTATTATGATATTAAAGTGAACGATATCCTCAGACCTGATCCCACCCGCAATGGTTTCACTATACAGGACGGGGGACAAATCAGTAGCGGACATGGAAACAGAATTGATTGTCAACATGGTCAAAGGTTTCAATATTATTGCTGGATATGCTTACAATAAAGCTTACTCCATAAATACAAATGCCGATATCGATGGATTACGTCAGTGGACGGGACCAGCGCAAACTGTCAATTTATGGGTAAACTATGCATTTCAGGCTACAGCCTTACAGGGATTCTCAATTGGTGCAGGTGGTAATTATAATAGCAAAGCCTACATCAGTCAATCGCGTCAGTATGGTGAATTTCATATTCCGGAATACGTGGTCATGAATGCTGTGGCGGGTTATGACATCAAAAGATTTCGGATAAGCTTTAAAGTGGACAACCTCACAAATAAGCTATACTGGGGTAGTTACGTCAACCAAATGATGCCTAGGCGTTTTTCCGCTAATTTAGCCGTAAAACTTTAATATATGTATAAGCCTATTGGCTATTCATATGATAGTTAGAAAAAAAGAAGGATAATTTATCGGATTATCCTTCTTTTTTACGTGTACATCGGATCCTTCATACTTCTACATGATGTAAAGGTGAATTTATCTGACTGTAGGGATGCTGTTCAAAAATAAAATGATAGTTATTTTGTTCTTTTAAGACACGCTGATCTTTAAGTAGCTTTAGAAAAAGATCACCACCTGATAAGTTACCCAATCCACCAATTACTGCTATTTTCTCATATTGCAAAAAAATAGTACAAATTTAATACAACCAAAATTGAAACTGCAATGACTTCAAATCTTTACGTCGATAATATTTGTATAATTTTGATTAGTTCTTTAATATATAGATGTTGCTATCCCTTTTATTAAAACCAAGCTTTTGATATAATTCTATAGCCGATGTGCGGTGTTCTTCGGTAAATAGTAGCACTTCACTGAGTTGCAGTTCGCTGGAGATAGCTAGCAATTTTTCGATGAGTATCCTCCCGATTCCCATTCCGCGATATTCCTTGTCTACGACGACGTCCTCAATCCAGCCTTTTCTGCCCGATATTACACGATAGACGGCCATTGAGGCAATGCCGACTATTCTGTCACTCGAAAAGCATGCAAGTACGGTAACCTTATTATCTTCCGTTAAAATTTCATCCAATCTTGATTGTCGCTTATTGGGGCTTAATTGCTTAAATAGTTCAAAAACTTGATTTTGAATATTTGCATCAACATTGGTATTGTTTAAAACTACTATTTTAATCATGATATATCTATAATATTAGTTCAATATGGATGTGTTTTGTAGAAATTATTAGGGTTTCTGGATGACAAAGGCTTTAAGCTCCGCTATCTTTCCATCTTCAAATCTCCAAATATCACAATAGTCAAAATGTTCATATTTTCCGGTCTTACTTTTCAGTCGGATTTCTCCAGTCACTGTAACAAAATCGCCCTCTTCAATTGTCTTTTCAACGTTGAAAACTGGCGGCTCTTTATAAAACTCTTTCATGTAAGCACGAACTTCATCTTTTCCATTTAAAATCCGATCACCGACGAAAACCCATTTTGTTTGCGGCGTACAGTATGATAAGAAGCTTTCATTATCTCCTTTGGATACAAATTCATTGGCTGTGTGTAAAATTGTTGTATTTTTCATTTTCGAATGTTTTTTATTGCTATTCTATGAAATTAAAACCTAGGTCATTTGACCTAGCTCAAATATAGGTCATTCGACCTAAATAACTGAAATTTTTAAGATTTATTTTTAAATTTGAAGGATGGATAAAAAAGAAGAGCGTTTAAATCACATTTTATCAACAACGATAGCGATCCTTACTGAACAAGGAGCGGAAAAGCTATCGATGAGAATGGTTGCTAAACGTGCCAATATATCGCTAAGTAATCTCCAATATTATTATAGGGATAAGAATCTCCTCTTCATTGCCACAGTTGAGTTTTACTTTGAAAGTTGTAAAAAGGAGCTTACAGAGGCTATAAAACTTTTAACTGAGGATAGTCTCCCCGATAAAAATACTTTTCTGAAAAAAGTATTGAGCATGTTATTAATCAATAGCAAATCTAGTCATCAAACACTAATGTTTCAGGAAATATGGACTTTGGCCTCCAGAAATAAAGAATTGCAGCATGCAGTAGAAGCATATTATAAAACATATTGTCTTTGGATGATCAATCTGGTTGCCAAATTTTGCTGCAAACCTGAGGATATTGTGAGCTTTCTTATCCCTTTTGTCGAAGGTTATACAATTGTTCATAATGTAATTCCTTCGACCAAAGAAAACGTGATCGCAATGATGTTAAAAGTAATTTCTATCTTGGATAAGTAAAACCATTTTCTTTGTCGGATCGGGTATTGCCTGCAATTCATTGTGCATATTTGCCAGATCATGAAGTTCTACTGCGGCGAAAATACCACCATCTCTAAAGTAGAGTTTCTCCAGTGAGCTATCCTTTTTGTCGTCCAAGCCGTATTGTAACCAACGCTGTCTCGTTGTTTCGACTAGGGAAAGATTTACGGAATTGATGAAATTCTTCTTTGGAATAATCCCCCAGATGGAACTTGGATAAATTTGGGCATTATTGTTTTGAAATACTAAATCCGTTGTGAAGCTTTTTTGTTATTTACAGTGGTAGCAGTCACCGTCGTCACAGCGCCTAAAAGAATTGATGCGACTGTAAGGCTAGTCTGTTTATTCGCATTAATACCCTCTATATATCCGGCGAGCTTATCAATGCGTTCACCATTACAATCTAGTTCTGCAGCGACTGCGTTCAATTCAGAACCAAACAGCATAATCTAATCAGGTAACTTGCCATTCGGTAGGATAAACCAAAATGTACTTCCTTCATTAACAACACTCTGGGCTCCTATCTGGCCTTCATGTTTTCTGATAATTTCAGAACAGATGTATAAACCAAGTCCTAATCCAGAATATTCTTTACCCGAATGACTTACCCTATAATATCTGTCAAATAATTTAGGCAGGGCTTCTTGCTCGATGCCTATGCCAAAATCGCGGACAGAGACTTTTACCGATTGATTTTCCAGTACCTCGACATTTAGATGAATTTCTTTCGACATCGGCGCATACTTCATGGCGTTATTGACAAAATTGATAACAACCTGATCGATCCTATGCTCATCGGCATACACGCTTGCAGTTTGATTTCCCGAAACAACCAGTTGATATTCTTTCTCAAAGCAAATATGGTCACAGGTATGCTGAAGAAGATCAAACATATTAAACCAATCTTTCTTAATTTCAAGCTGTCCCTCAGTAAGGCGACGTATTTGCAATAGTTCAGCCACCAATTCGTTCATCTTCTCCACGCTCCTTAAAGATTGGTTGATCATTTTTGAATGAAGATTACTATAGGGCTTATCCTTTAAAAGTTCAAGATACTGTAGGGAAGCTTTTAAAACCGTTATTGGCGTTCTCAATTCGTGGCTCACAATACTTAAAAAGTCATCTTTCTGCTGCTCAAAAAGTTTACGATCGGTAATATCTAATGTCATGCCTACCATCCGATCCGCCACACCCATATCATTGTAACGAGGACGTCCATGAGCCTGAATCCAATGAGTGGAGCCGTCGCGCCATTTGACAGGGTACTCGGTACTATAAATTCCATTGGTACGAATGGCCTGCTGCACGAGTGCTTTTACCCTATCCCTATGCTCAGGATACATTGCCTCAAACAGATCCGCGTAACAAAATTCCTCCTCTGGCATAAATCCGTAGTTCATCTTAAATCGATCTGTACTCTCCATCTTTCCAGTTGCTAGCTGCACCTCGGTAGAACCTAATCTACTAGCATCCATTGCAATCTCCAGTCGGGTATTTATTTCATTGATTGCTTTTCGACTATTTACCTGTTCTGTAACATCCGTCGCCACAATAAGAATAAGCTTTTCTTCCTTTGAGAGTCCATTCGTAGGCTGGTAAACGAAATTAAGATAGCGCTCTAGCGTTTCCCCATCTACGGTAAGTAGGGCCTTAAGCTCTTTTCCGTAAAAAGGTTGATCGGTTTCATAAACATTTTTCAAAATATCGAGGAATTGCTGATCTTTCAGTTCAGGCAGCGCGTCAGCAAGCCGCATCCCCAATACAGAGCGATCTTTACCCCAAATGTCAAGAACATGCTGATTAACCACATCCACAACAAAGTCAGGACCCTTCAAAGTAGCCATGGCAACAGGAGACTGCTCAATCATAATTCGGAAAAGCTGCTGCTGCTCGTGCAACAAAGAAAATAGCTTATGAAGATTGTCTTCTGAAGTAATGAGTTCCTCGTTTTTAGATAGGAGATCTGCGTTTATTACTTTAAATTCCTCATTTATGGCAAAAAGTTTTTCGTTAAGATTTTTTTCCGCAAGTGACTTTTCCACTGCAAGTCTTAACGCTTCCATACGTTCTGAAACTTCTGAAGCAGTATGCAGTATATACGCTGTGCAGCCAGCTTCATCTAAAATAGCTTTGTATTCAAAATCAAAGAAAAATTCTTGGAGCACACCATCTTTTTGAAGAAATGCGGAACAGTTTTTTGCGATGTAAGTTTCACCGGAATACCATACTCCTTTGAGAATATCAACAAAAGGCTGTCCTTTCAGTTCAGGAACGGCATCCTGTAGGTTTTTACCAACAATGGATCTGTCTTTTCCCCAGAAATTAAGCATTGCTAAGTTGGCGGTTAATATTTTTATGTCTTCTCCCTGATAGACTGCCGTAGCATTTGGTGAGTGAAAAAGTACACTGAGCAACGACTCAGGATCAATGTTTTTGGGAGAATTCATGCGATAAGATCAATAAGACAAATGTAATCAATTTATTTGCTATAAACCGATAACATGTTAAATAGTTCTAGCCCTATTAACTTTAACCCATAAATAACTGATGTAATGGACCTAAATATTCAACATAAAAAGTCAGCAACATTTACTGCTACTGACTTATACATTATTTTTGATTAAGCGTTGTACTCACCAATAAGAATTACTGGTTTAATGGTCTTTCCTGATTCGGAATCTTCTATGGCTTGATTGATATCTTCAAATTTATATTTCTTAATCAATTTATCAAAAGGGAACTGTCCATTCAGATACATCTGTACCATCTCAGGGATAAATTCGGTCGGTACGCTATCTCCCTCCACAATTCCAATTAATTTAATTCCCTTAAGTACATATGCGTTCATTTCAACTTCAAGGGGCTTTGTAGCCACTCCAACAATTCCCATTTGTCCAAGGGACTTCAGGTTTGATAAGGTACTATTAATGACATCATTGCGGCCCGTGGTGTCAAAACCAAAGTCAAAACCTTTTGGGGAAATTTTTTGTAAACTTTCTACTACATTCTCATTACGGCTGTTAATTGTATGGGTTGCACCTAGTTCCAACGCAAAATCTAAACGTTCTTGATTGATATCAACTAACACGATCTGCGCAGCCGAACATGCTTTTGCTGCCAGCAAAGCAGCCAATCCCACAGCACCGGCACCAGAGATAACAATTGTTTTTCCCGGAGACACTTTCAACGAGTTGATGATTGCTCCTGCCCCAGTCTGGATACCACAGCCTAACGGTCCCAATAACTCTAACGGCGCTTTTTCAGAAACTTTTATAGTGTTTCTTTTATTTGCTATTGCATAGGTGGCAAAGGATGACTGAGAAAAGAAATTATCGAAAATATCTTGCTCATTGCGATGATGACTATGAGAGCCATCCATACGTGCTCCCCCAAAATTCAAAGCTGGGAAATTTTCGCAGTAGGTAGGTTTACCATGCTGACAAGTGTAGCATTCCCCACAGAAACCGAACGTTAACACAACATGATCTCCCACCTTAAGGTTTGTCACACCATCTCCTACTTTCTCGATAACTCCAGCCCCCTCATGTCCCAATACGATAGGAAATGGTGTATCGCCGGTCTGCTGGTCTCGGGCAGCCATATCAGTATGGCAAGTTCCGGTTGCTACAATTCGTACTAATACCTCATCTTGTCGAGGTTCTTCTAAGGTTATTTTTTCCAATTCGAATTTTCCACCTTTCTCTTTTACTAATGCGGCTGTAATTTCCATTGTATTATCTTTTTGTTAGGTTGAAATTATCACTTTATAAGTTTTTTTTTCATGATGTAGATCAATAAAATGCGATCTGATCCATCGTTGTATTTAGGATGCAACTGGAAGCAATTAAAATTAACGTGATATTGTCCCTATATTTGTTAATCAGTCGTCTTAAGTGCAAACAATAAAAACTTTATACATATGAAAGAATTTGCATTAATTTTTAGATTAAAGGACATTTCAGACTTCAAACCTTCTCCTGAACAAATTGAGGAACGTATGAATTGGTTAGCTGGAATTGCATCACAGAACAAATTGGTGGATAAAGGCAATACACTTTTGCCATTTGAGGGAAGTGCGAAAATAGTGAAGCCCAACAATGTGATAACAGATGGAGCTTATACAGAAATTAAAGAATTTATCAGCGGTTATATTGTTGTGAAAGCAAATAACATTGAAGAAGCGGTAGAAATAGCAAAAGGCAATCCAATTTTTACCCAAGTGGGGGGAAGTATTGAAGTTCGAGAAGTTGTCAAACGTAATTAGATAAATCCAAGCAAACTTTCCAACTGCATTGTTGTTGGAAAGTTTTGTGTATTTTAATGCAGTGTGTAACAAAATTCTATACCATGGAGCTTCTGCCTCATTTATTCCGACATGAGTATACAAAAATGACGGCGGTTTTATGTCGTAATTTTGGTTTAAAGCATATAGAAATTGCAGAGGATATTGTCAGCGACACATTTTTAAAAGCTTCGCAACATTGGGCTGTCAACGGAATACCCGAAAATCCGAGAGCCTGGCTCTATGTGGTGGCAAAAAACAAAACCAAAGACTACTTCAAGAAACTATCGGTTTTTGAAAAAAAAATTAAAAACGAAATACAGCCTCACTTCCAAGTTGAACCGAATTTCGAGTGTGATTCAAAGATGGTTTCTGATAGTCAATTAGCGATGATTTTTGCGGTGTGTAATCCTGTTAACTCAGATGAGAGCCAAATTTGCCTGGCACTTCAGATTCTTTGCGGTTTTAGCATTGAAGAAATTGCAAATGCGTTTTTGACAAATTCAGAGACCATCAAAAAGAGACTACAAAGAGCGAGAGCAAATCTACGAAAAGATAATTTTCAAATTAAAAGTTTAACAAAAATTGAAATTTGCTTACGATTGGATATTGTTTTGAGAACATTGTATTTGCTGTTTAGCGAAGGCTATTTTTCCAAATCAAACAAACAGCAAATCAAAATAGATCTTTGTTCAGAAGCAACGCGACTCACATTGTTATTGACGGAGAATCCATTGACAAACACAGCTGAAAGTAATGCTTTATTGGCACTTATGTGTTTTCAGAGTTCACGACTTAGGGCACGCACGAATGATAAAAACGAAGCTGTTTTATTTGACAAGCAGGATAAAAGTTTGTGGGATAAGTCGCTTATTGAAAGAGGCAATTATTATCTGATAAATGCAACGACCGGTAATGAACTTTCAAAATATCATTTGGAAGCGGGAATTGCTTATTGGCATACTACAACGACCGATAAATACAAATGGGATTACATTTTAAAGCTTTATAACAAACTAATTTTAATTGAATATTCACCCATTACTGCATTAAACCGAACCTTTGCTTTTGCCAAAGTTTATGGCAACGAAGAGGCTATTGCTGTAGCCAAACAGTTAAATTTAGTTGAAAGCAATTATTATCATGAATTGTTAGGTTACCTGTATTCCAACGTGAACATTAAAAGAGCTATTGAACATTACGAACTGGCAGTCAACCTAACGAAATCCAATTCTGAAAGGCAAACTTTATCAAAGAAGATAAAGGAGCTTAATCTCATTTTGAAGAAATCTGAAAGATCACATGACATGTGATCGATAAAAAATGGATAATCTAGTTGGCCAGATACAATAAAATCAGAAAATGCGCAAGAACATGCAGACTATAGCTATTATTAAGTTGCATGAGAAAACATATAGCGCATTTTAGTACAATTATTCATAAATATAAATTATCTTTTCCATACTTTTGCTGGTGTATGAACTCCCAAACCGAAGGCCCATTTGATAGTTGCTTTAGTGCTGAATTAATTATTCAGGCTTTAGGTTGCTCCCCTGCACCTACCGCTATATATTCCGGTGAGAATATGATTATCCGCTTTGCTAACGCAGGCATGTTGGAACTTTGGGGTAAAGAATCTTCTGTTATCGGGAAACCGTTAATGGAAGCTATTCCCGAACTCGAGGGGCAGCCGTTTCTAAAACTGTTGCAAGACGTTTGGCATACCGGAAAGACGTATGCTGTTTCTGAGGCTCCCGCCGTATTGATCAAGAACGGAAAGGAAACATTGGACTATTTTGATTACGAATATAGAGCGCTCATTGACCAAGATCAGAAAACATGGTGTATTCTTAATACTGCACTCGAAGTAACTTCACGCCGGGAGTTTTTAAGGCAGATAAAGCAGAAAGAAGAAATAGAGCAGGCACTCAATGAGGAAATGGCTGCTACGCTTGAGGAACTTACCGCCACGAATGAAGAACTCAATAGCTATATAAAGCAGCTTGCAGATAGTCGAGAGTATATCCGAGCAATCATAGCGCAGGCACCTGTGGGTATTGCCATGTTAAACGGTCCCGAACATCTCATTGAAATTGCCAACCCTGCAATCCTCAAGATTTGGGGGCGCAAAGAGTCAGAGTTAATCGGATTTCCTCATGAAAGTGCGCGGCCAGAGCTTCAGGGACAGCCGGTTAACGAATGGATTAAACACGTATATAAAACCGGAGAGCCTAAAATTAATACAGAATTCTCGGTAAAACTGTTGCACAAAGATGGCTTGAGAGAAGCGATCGTAAATTCTATCTATCAGCCTATATTTTCAGGAGATGGCGACATTTCAGGTGTGCTTATCATCCTAGAAGAAATTACCCAACAGTTTTTGGAAAGAAGACGGAATGAAAATAATCAGCAGATGCTCGCCCTGGCAATAGAAGCTGGTGAGCTCGCCACTTTCTACTATCAGATTGCTACAAATCATTTTTCGGGTAACTCCATGCTCAAGACTTGGTTTGGCCTTTCAACTTATGAAAATGCAGATCTTCAAGAAGCCTTATCTGTCATTTTACCAGAGGATATGGATCATGTGTTGGCAGCAATTCAATACGCGATTAGTCCTGAGTCCGATGGTCATTATTTTGTGGAATATAGGATTAAAAATAAGATTGATAAAAAAATAAGGCTTCTTCAGGCAAATGGAAGAGTATTCTACGATCAAAATGGAAATCCACTAAGTCTTAATGGTACACTTAGGGATGTGACAGAGCAAAAAAAAGAAGAACAGCGGAAGGATGATTTTATGGGTATGGTGAGTCATGAGCTTAAGACACCACTAACATCGCTTAAAGCTTATCTGCAAATGTTACAGCAAATGGACTTTCATACAAAGGAAGCTGCTCCTCAAAATATGCTTGGTAAATCTATAAAGCAAGTTGACTATATGACAAGTATGATTAATGGCTTTCTCAATGTGTCGCGGTTGGAATCGGGTATGATGTATATGGATAAAAAAGTTTTTGATTTTAAATTGTTGTTTTCAGAAATTGAAGAAGAGATATGCTTCACTGTCAAAACCCATAACTTTATTTTTAAATCTTGTGGGGCAGTAAATTTATATGCTGACCGAGAAAAGATAGCGCAGGTCATACATAACTTAATTGGCAATGCCATAAAGTATTCTGCTGTTGGATCGACGATAATTACAGATTATGTTTTGGAGGATAAAAATATCAAAATTAGTATTCGAGATCATGGAAAAGGCATTCCATTTGATGACCAGGAACGAATATTTGAACGTTATTATCGGGTGAAGGAAATTAGCACTGGTGGAACAGCGGGCCTTGGTATAGGTCTCTATCTATGCAAGGAAATAGTAGAACTCCATGATGGAACTATAGGCGTAGAGAGTGATCAAAATGAAGGTAGTATCTTTTCCTTCAGCCTACCATTCCCCCATTAATCACAATAGCATTATATTCGTGCCTGTGTTATGCCTGAAGTGCGGTCAACTTATCAACCTTTGAAATAACATCGTTGATATCAAATGGTTTGCTCATAAAATCATCAGCGCTATGGGGATCATCGGTTTTTATAATTTTAGCGTGAGCACTCATCAATAATACCGGTACCTTAGATGTTATTGGATCGCATTTAAGCTCTCGGCACACCTCGGTTCCGAGTCCATCAGGCAGCATCACGTCAAGCATAAATAAATCCGGCTGAACAGCCATTTCCCTACAGTTGAACTCCTTCACGGTTGAAAAGGTTACGACATTATAATTTTGTGATGATAGAAGAAGTTCAAGTACTTCCTGTATACCAACCTCATCTTCTAGAATAAAAACAGTTTTCATATTTTGTCTTAAGGAACCCAATAAATTGACAGCGCAAACGGTCTTATATAACCAACCTAATGCAGCGTTAAATAGTTCACGATACCTAAACAAAAACTGTGCAAGTTATGGTGTATGATAAATTTCTTTTAAGAAATTACAATTGAAAGTCGCATCAGGTCTCAAAACTTTAAAATTTATCAGCTCGTAACTTACACAGCTGGATATTATTCATGCTATCAATGAAACGACTATCCCGATCAGTCATTTAATACAATAGAGGCTGCTTCTTACCAAAGCAGCCTCTATTGTATTAAATTTGAGGTTACATCCTACATAACTTGGAGAATAGATCGTTGATGACTAAAATTCTCTAGACTGAACTTACCATGATATTTACCCATTCCCGAATTTCCTACTCCACCGAAAGGGAGATAATGAGATCCTACGTGAATCAATGTACTGTTAATTTCGGCATCACCGCTTGTTGATCGTGCGATCACATCGTCTGCAAATTTTTGATCTTCCGAAAACACATAAAGCGCCAAAGGTTTTGGTCTACTGTTAATTTCATTTAAAGCTTCGTCTATATCAGTATAAGTGAGGATAGGTAATATTGGGCCAAATATTTCCTGTTGCATCACATCATCCTCCCAACTTATATTTGTCATGAGTGTAGCTTCGAAATGACGTGTCTCAAGATCGTATTTACCGCCATAGATCACTTTCTCTGACGCTGCTTCTAGATAAGAAGCTAAGTTTTTGATCTGATGCTGACTGACAATCTTCCCTATTTTTCCTAATGATTTGTCTTCGTAAGTTGCTCTCAAATACGACTTAAATCGGTCTATAAATTCGTCTTTGATAGATTCATGAACATAAACATAATCAGGCGCAACGCAGGTCTGTCCGCAATTAATCCACTTGCCTGAAGAAATACGCTGAACAGCTTTTTCTAGGTCAGCATCGTGATGAACGATCGTTGGGGATTTTCCACCTAACTCTAATGTTAGCGGTATAAGCTGCTCAGCGGCAGCTTTCATGACGATCTTACCAACCTTTGGACTTCCAGTGAAAAAGATATAATCAAACGGAAGAGTCAATAAGAAGCTATTTTCTTCGATAGAACCCTGAAATACAGCAACGTAATTTTCATCAAACGCTTCTTTTACGATATCTTCAATAACCTGTGCAACATGTGGGGTGTTTTCAGATGGTTTTATTACAGCCGTGTTACCCGACATCAGGGCACCGATGAGCGGGCTGAAAGTCAACTGAACAGGATAGTTAAATGGACCGATAATGTAATTCACGCCATAGGGCTCGTAAATATATTTACTAATGATATCAGCTCCTGAAGTATGCGGTTTTGATTTAACGAAAGTTGGTTTTACCCATTCTTCCATATTCTGGATCATATCATCAAGTTCATTTAATACAATTTGAATTTCGGCATATTCTGCTTCTTTCCTGCTTTTCCCAAGATCGATATTCAAAGCCTCACAGATTGCGTCAGTATAACTCGCAAAGACCTTGCGGAAATTTTGCAATTGCATTTTGCGAAACGTAATTTCCTTCGTGGTCTGCGTTCTGAAAAAGTCTTTTTGTTTTTCAAATACGTTTTTTATCTTATTTTGAATTTCAGTGTTCATTTTATTATTATTTTTTCCCACCTTCAAAAATTTTGTCCAGCAACGGTAAGGTGGGGTGCATGTGACTAATTTGACATTAAGTAGAGTTGTTGTGCCGCTTAATGACAAAAGGCAGTACAAACTGCCTTTCATCGTCTATTATTATTTTTTTAGAAGTGTAATAAGCTTCTCCGCAACAGTTTCTGAAGATGCAGGATTTTGTCCAGTGATAAGAAAACCATCTTCCACCACATGCACACCCCAGTCATCTGTTTTGGTATAATGACCGCCTAATTTTTTTAACTCATCCTCTACAAGAAATGGTACTACCTCAGTTAGTTTGACAGCAGCTTCTTCACTATTCGAAAAACCAGTTACGTTTTTATCTTTAACAAATGCTTCACCGTTATCGAATTTTACATTTTTAAAGACACCGGGTGCGTGACACACAGCTCCTACAGGTTTTTTGCCATTATAGAAATCAAGAATCAATTGTTGGGAATCCCTATCATTTGCCAGATCCCAAAGCGGACCATGACCTCCCGGATAAAATACGGCATCAAAATCGCCTGCTTTTTGATCGCTCAATTTTTCGGTATTGGCAATAATTCGCTGTACTTCCTCATCTTTATAGTATCTTTCGGTCGCCGCGGTCTGCGCATCTGGAACCTCGCTATTTGGATCGACTGGAGCCTGCCCGCCCTTTGGAGTAGCAACGGTTATTTCAAAGCCAACATCTTTAAATGAATAATAGGGAGCAGCGAATTCTTCTACCCAAAATCCCGTCTTATGTCCTGTATTTCCCAAATCATCATGGGAAGTGACTACAAATAGTACTTTCATGTTTTTTAATATTTAGTGATTTTTTTTATAAAGTGTTAAAATATCTCTCCATTACCTTATGGAGTAAAAATAATTGTCAATGTAACGTAAAGATCAAATTCGATCAGGCAAGTTTAAAAACTAATCGTGTAATCAAAGTTACAACTAAAACTATATTGTGCAAAATATACTATTGATATATATATATCTTGACTTTAGTTTTACCATATGCTCCAAACACCTTCTTGAAAAGTATAGTTTAATCGCTTTCCCTCTTAATAACACCAAATACTATAAAATGGTTGGCATCTCTTAGCATGTAAAAATTGGGCTATAGGCATAATCACGATTCCGCTTGAAGAGGAATCAATATCCTTAAAAAATCTAGTTTTTCTTTTGGTACAACCATTGTCTCATATTTAATGTAAAAAATAAAATGGGTAAACTTATTTTGAGGCGCTATTACGTTCTCTCAAATATTCCAAAATAGCTCTGGCTTCTTCTTGCTGAAGTCCTAAGCTAATCATCGGCGAACTGAAATCTTTGCTCAGCGCTATTGCATCGGCATCTTTTTCAAGCATAGTGGATGGATCCAGCATCATATTCATAATCCATTCCGGTGTACGGCGCTTTACAACGCCATCCAACGATGGTCCCACTAAAGTGCGTTCAAAATTGTGGCACATGGCACATTTGGAAACAAAGAGCTCTACACCTTTATTGGCTAGCTGTGCATCAAATGCTTTGTGTTCGATTGTGCTGACAGGCCCCACTCCCTTGGATCCATCTGATTTAAAATCCAACATTGCCGCATCTGTCGATGCCACGTTTTGGTTTGCTGCTTTACTGGTATCGTTTTCTTTTTTGTTTTCTCCATTACCGCCGCAAGCGATCATCCCGACGATACCCATACAGGAAAGGATTACATTAATTCTTTTGTTCATCTCTTTTTATATTATGGTGATTAAAAACTATAGGAAATATGGGTGAGCCAGCGTGGACCTGACTTGGCACGTCCGTCGGCTAGATCCTGGGACAATAAGGCTTGATAGTTGGCTCCCACACTGATTTTACCCATATTGACTTCGACACCGCCTATTCCGGCCAAACTATATCCTCCCGACTGTGCTACATCATATCGTGCCATAGTGACGTCCTTAGGCTGTGTTTCGTAACCTACTCCTAAGTTGGGCGAAATACGGACTTTATCTTTTATATTGAATTTGTAGTATAATAATGAATTGACGGAAAACTTATTCGCATAACGATAATCGTACTTGTTCTCTGTATTCATCTTATAGCTTACATTGGTGTTCAATCCAAGGTCCATAATACGGATGTCGTAAGCCAGATTGACCATAAAATCTGTGCTGGCTGTACCCAGCTGAAAGTTGTTGGGTTCATCCTGACTGGCTGATGATCGCTGAGAATTATCATATTTTCCAGTAGGCGCTTTAATCCCTGCACCTATCCAAAGGGAATGGTTAAACATCTTGTTTGAGCGGGTACCTCCCATTTGTTCGAAGATTTTGTAATAACCATAAACGACCACATCTCCAAGCCCATCCATCTTCCCCATATCGCCACTTCCAGGGATCTTACGCTCATTGAAATTGTAGGGAACAATTGCCATAACCCGCCAGCGGCTTCCAAAATTCCATGCCCCCCACAGTTCCATTGTCTGATAAGTCTCATCCGCACTTATCGGCGTCCGATTGCCAGTGGGTCCAAGATGGGTCTGTAGGGTCTTGTACTGATAACGTACACCCAAAAAACGCTTGTTAAACTGGGGCAGTATACCCAAATAATAGCTACCTACCCCGCAGCCACAGATATCACATGCCCATGATGAAAGGGGCAATAGGGCCATAGCTAGAACTAATAGTTTTATCTTTATTCGCTTCATATTTAATTTTAGTTTACCACGAAACCCGTATTTCCAGGTTCCCTCAATATTTTGTTGTTTACGAAAGAGGCATCATTTAATGTTTTTAAAAACGCCAATAAATTAGCCTTTTCTTCATCCGACATGTGGACACCCAAAGTACCGTCCGCTTTCCGAAATCCCGGATCCAGGGTTTTTGAATCGACCATACCATTGCGATAGTGCTCCAATACACGATCCAAAGTCAAGAATCGGCCATCATGCATATAAGGGCCTGTATAGGATAGGTTGCGCAGGCTAGGCGTCTTGAATTTATAGCGATCATTGTGATTCAGGGTAACGGTATCCCTACCGATATCGTTGGCATGGTTGGGTGACAATCCATTGTTATGATAATCACGATCAGTAAACAAAGGCTCTGTGTGACAACGAGCACAGTTGTTTTGATAAAAGAGGTAGCCATTTTTCTCAGCATCTGTAAAAGAGGCCCCATTTTCGTTCCGCATAACCTGATCATACTTTGAATTGGCACTAATGGCCATAAGCATAAATTGGGAAAGCGCCTTAAAGAACCGCTCGTCTGTAATCCCATCGCTACCGAAGGCTTTCTTGAACCGTTGCTGATAATCGGAATCTTTGCGCAGTTTGCTCAAGACATTACTCACTGACTCGTCCATCTCCACAGGATTTGTAATTGCGTTAACCGGCGACATATCTAAATCGAAAACACCACCATCCCAAAAGAATTCCTTTTGCCAGGCCATATTGAAAATCGGCATCGGATTTCGTATGCCCAGCCTATCGTCAATACCATGGCTCACATCGTGGCCATGATGGGTAAATGCCGCTGAAAGGATATGACAGCTCCCACAGGCAATGGTATTGTTGCGTGACAGACGCGGTTCATAAAAAAGTTGCCGCCCCAACTCGAAGACATCCGAAGTGATGGGATTACGTTCAAACTTATAAACGGGTTCTGGAAAATTATCCGGACGTACAAAGCCAGGAAATATATCCTCCGTAATATCATCTGCTTTATGACAGGCCCAGACCAGGCCTAAGACCAGTGCAAAGACAATAAACTTTTTCATAGTTACAATTCAGATTCGCTTTTTACAAAGTTTTCGGTATGGTCATGTGTAAACAAGGAGGTAAAGTTGTTGGCGATATTCTGACTGAATTCACTAAACATGACATTTGGATGCTGCACAATGGAAAATGTGTAAGGCCCATTGAACACTTTCATCACATCAACGAACAAATGCACATTGCTTCGCAAGCCTTCGCGTACCTGTGCAATGCCAGCCTGATTTAGATCCATCGTAATCTCCTTGATATTGTTAAGCGTAGGTGCTTTGGGATTATAACCTCCATATCCGCCGATATGATATTTAAACTGTTTATTGCCCGTTGGATCCCCTTGCTGATCGTCAGATATCGCATCACAATACCCCTCCAGCTTAAAGAAAATGTATCCCTGATTCCATCCCCAGTACATACCGTCGTGTCCCTCTTCCGGATTGAAGGACAACACGCCTTGGCGTGCTTCCGTTGGCATAGTGCTACGCGCGCTATCTACACCAATAATAAACTTTACCTTGTTATAGTCTCCTTCGGGAACCTCAACTTTTGCAAACCGCGTAGCTTTATCCGAACCTTCGATAAAAAAGTAACTTTTTTCCTGTGGTACCACATATTCGCTGCCGTCTGATTTGTAGAGCTTAATGTTACTTATATAGTATCGTAATATCTTGATCCGGAAGGTTTCGCCTCTGGCATTTTTATAGGTTCGGGGATCAAATCCCAATGTCTCATCGCCAACGATATTGTCAAATTCGATGGAGAACACTCCTTTTTTAGTATCGTCAGGTGCAGGTGCATCCTTCTTGCTACATCCGGCAGCTAAAAAGAGTGAAATAGCAAGAATGAATACCGAAATATTAAATTGAATCGTTTTCATATTTTTTGTTTTTATGTTTTTTTTTTTTGATGCTTTACTTTGGATTAGCGTATTTCGCTTCTGAAAGTAGCTTCTCGTCAGTAAGGCTGATCAAAAATGCTTTGATCGCTTTTACTTCTCTGTCTGAAAGAGCAATCCCCGGATTTCCATTAGCCTGAAAAAGTAGCCGGTCTGTATATATTGTGTTTTTTATTCCGGATCGATAGTGTTTTAAGACTTCGTCAATGGTTGCGAAGCGTCCGTCATGCATATAAGGAGCGCTTACCATGACATTTCTTAGAGAAGGCGTTTTGTACGCGCCTAAGTCTTTGATATCGTAGCTGATGCGATATCGCCCCTTGTAAACCCAATCTTTGGAATCGTCACTAAAATCGGTATCTATACCATTATTGTGATAATTGTTGTCTGTAAATAAGTCTGTAGAATGACAGCCTCCACATTTTGACTGAACCAATTGCATACCCAGCCGTTCGTCTTCACTGAAGCTAACCTGTCCCTCTTTCCTTTTGTAGCGATCGTATTTTGAATTGGCGGATATAATTGTGCGCTGAAACTGGGCCAGGGCCCTCACCACACCCGCAGCCGTAGGATTTTCTCCAAATGCCTCTTTAAAGAGACCGACATAAAGAGGTTTTGCCATTAAACGATCGACCATTTCGGGAAAGTAAATTCCCATTTCATCCTCGTGCGTCAAAGGACCAAAGGCCTGCGATTCTAAATTTTTGGATCCGCCGTCCCAAAAAAGTCCATTATTGGCCCAGGCCAGATTGAACAATGCAGGTGAATGCCGATCCAGGGCTTTGCCAGAGATACCAAGATTTGAAAGGATCAGACCATCCGAAAAAGCACGATCCTGATGATGGCAGCTTGCGCAGCTTACTGTCATGGTAGAGGACAATAAGGGTTCGTAAAACAGGTGCCGTCCGAGTTCGACGCCAGCTTTGGTCAGGGGATTGTCTTGCATAGCGGCAGGCTTTGGAAAGTTGGCGGGCACTTCCATTACGTAAGGCGTATTATCTTCCGGATCAACCGTTTCTATGGTTTCCTTCTGACAGGAAAACATTAGATTGGCCAACAACAAAAATCCAAAATGCAGTACCTTATTATTTTTTGACATTGACATCCCTACTGATCTTATTTTGTTTTGGATTCAGTTCCTTTGAAAACTATTGCCTTGGAAAGAAACGTATCGCGCAAGCCTTTCATCAGATCTTTTGTTGTCTGACTGATGGTATTATTGGCCCAAGGATAAGGGGTGGTTGACAAAAGCTCTTTCACATCGACATTAAAATTGATATTGGAAGTGTTGGTACCACTGATTTCAATATTTTTATCAAATGTAACTTCTTTCTCTGCACCAGTATAGAGATCATTGGAACCGATATCCCACAATAATGTTTTTTTGTTTGGATTGCCATCAGCCCAATAGATATTTCCTTTCAGGTTCAAGAATTTGTAGCTTGTAAACCACATCCATCCATCATCAAACCCCATTCCGTTCAGCACGCCAAGCTCCCCTGTGGTCAATGAGAAGTTATCATTATATTTAGGCTCAACACCGATCGAAAATTTGATACTTTTGTATTGTCCTACCGGAATATTTTTGAGCTGGATTTCTTCTCTTTTTGTAGCAGGGTAGACATCATTGGAGTGATCAACGACCAGTTCTTGGGTTTCCTCTACCAGGTAATATGAATTGGGTACCAAGATTTCCTGTCCGGCAGCATTGATCAACTTGACATTGCTGACCCAGTAACGGAATCTGCTAAAATCAAATTGAAGATTGTAGGTGCCACTTTCATTGGTCAGCTTGAAATCATATTTTTTGTTCAGTTCAAAATCCTGGTCACCATATCTTGCGTCGAATTTGAGCGTTGCTGTTCCCTGGCTGTCTGTTAAGATTTCTTTAACTACTTCTTTCTCACAAGATGAAAGAATAATACCTGCAACTGCAGTCAATAAAAACATTAGATTTTTTTTCATTTTAATAATTTATTTTTTATATGTGTGTTGGTTATAAAATTATCGCAAACTTGGAAGCTATTTGGAGTTGAAAAAACAGCCGTATGTTATGCTAATTCCATATTTTTATTTCAATTACTATTTAATTACCTGAACAAAATATTTAATATCATCCTGATTCGCTTTCTTGCCGTCTTTCCACAGTTCAACGATGATTTCCCATTGTCCGGCCATGGAAAAGTTAACTTCGCCTTCATAGTAGCCATTTCCTATTCCTTCAGCATCCTTATTGCCCGAAGAGCCGTGTCCCATAGATGGCATATTTGTTTTCAGCTTGATGACGTATCCATCCAATGGTGGAAAATTATTGTGCTCCATCCTACTCATCAAAAACTTGATGGGATGCTGTCCTTGCTTTACTGTGTCAGGTAGCAGGTTAGATATAAATACGCGACTATCATCCCGGGTACCGGAACTCATGGTGCGCATTGTCTTTGCGGCTGATACCGGAAGTTTAATGGCCACGGTATCTTTTATATTGTCCCTTTCCAAGAGGGTATACAAATGCCAGCCTGGTCCCATATCCGGTATATCGGCCATGATAAACACTATTGCCCCACGGTACCAGCCCTCGCCTAAAGCAATAGGATGTTCAAAAGGTCCTCCATGTTTCATCATTCCCATATCCATCTGTGGGTAATAGTCAAGGGATGAACTATCGTAAGGTTTCCCATCTTTGTCCTTTACCTGTAAATAAACAGTGTGGTACTTATTGTCAAGTTTAGCATCAGCAAAGACTTTAAATGTTAGCTCATTGTATGTGGTATCAGAGATCGGAATAAGTTCGGATTCGCTGGGAATGGATGGTGTCACGGAATCCTTGGCACCAGTATGTTTTTTGGCGTTATTTTCAGACGAACAAGCGATCGCCGATAAGGCAATTGAAAATGCTACGGTTAGTTTGAAAACTAGTTTTGATAATTTCATTTAATTGTTTTTTATTATCCTTTATTCAGCAAAAGCTGGATATCTGCTATAATTTTCGGAATTGAATCTGTTTTTGTACCATCATATACTGCCCTGATCCGAAAAGCAGTATCAACAAGTGTAAAAGCACCACTATGATCGAATCCTCCTGGAGCATTCGGATCTTGCTGTGCGAACGAGAAATAACCGTCAGCACCAGCGAGCTTGTACACCACGGCTTTCGGCCCATGAAGGAAAAGCCAATTGGAAGGTGCGCCCAGTTCTGCTTCATACCGCTTCAACACATAGGGTCTGTCGTATTTGGGGTCTACCGTGTGTGATACAATGACAACCCGGGGTTCATTGACAAAGTGTTTTGCTACTTGAAGCAAATTACGGGAAGTGACGGGACAGATCGTGGGACAACGCGTGAAAAAGAAATCGGCCAGATAGATTTTTCCTTTCAATGTATTTTTAGACACGATGTTGCTATCCTGATCTACCAGTGTAAAATCGGGAATTGTATGATATAGGGTATCCATAAGCTTAATTCCGTCCTTATCAGTTTCAGTAATCTCTCTTTCCCCTAAAATGGGTAATCGATCTGAAACAGATGATGGCGTACATGCAATAAATTGGCATGTTAAAAATGAAAATAAGCCCACAGATATCCCAATACGGGAATATGTGTTCATGTTATCTTGATTTATTTATTTTTGACAATCGCAATTGAAAGAGCTATCTCATTGAATAGTTTATCAATTGTTACATGCTATAAAATAATTTAAACCAATGGTGGATGGAAAATTGTAAAAATGGGATTGTACGAATAATCTTGTTTGTATTCTGGGTATGACAAACCAATATTTTCTTCGCTACTTAAGGAAGATATATCAAAAGAAAAATTGTGGGAGCTGTCGACAAAGACTACGTCAATAATACGAGATTCAAGATTTTTTTGTTCTTTTTCCTCATGTTCGCGCATTTTCTTCATCAATACACATTGTCCGCGGCAGGAAAGTGCTTTTTCATTGAAGCGATTTACACATTCATTGCGTGCGATATAATCCCTATTCAGTTCAAATACAGACCATAGCCATACATTTGAGAAACTCTGTAGGAGCATCAATGGCAGCAAGATCCATATGAATTGTTTCGCTTTCATGTTTAGTTAATCCGCCAAATATAAAAACGACAGTTGAAATAAGCAACAAGCAAGAAAAATAAATCTTCTAGCGCATATGCTCATCGTAATTTTTACATCTGTATCACAGTAAGTTAAAAAAGGATGTTACAAATTACAATGATTATGAAACACGACTGTATTTTAATTTTAAAATGTTATCACGACATTTAAATCCAACAAAGGGCAAGCATTCCGACCTATGTCGAACGAAATGCCCTAAACCAATTATAAATACTATTTATATTATGAAAAATCCAAATCAAGGAATGAGTATTGCTGTGCGTCAATTTCATCCATCAGTCCAATTTTTAACAACCACTGAACATCTACTGCGACGTGCCAAGCCAAAAATTTCTTTCCTATTCTTTAGGCGTAACAATTGGTTTAGAAACTAGAAAGAAATCAATAGTCTTTTTCAAAAGAGAAAAATTGGAACAATAAACTAACCTCTTTAAATTATGAAAATCCATTTATTAATAATTCTGTATTTGTTCAGCTGTCTAGAAGCTTTCAGTCAAAGTATACAGATAACAGGCTCAGTAAAAAATTTGTCCGGTGAGCCGTTGATTGGCGTTACGGTGGGAATAGAGAATTCCAGTACCGTAACCAAAACAAACAATGATGGCTTTTATACCATAAAGGCTCCAAAAAATGCAAACCTCAACTTTTCGAGCGTAGGTTATCAATCCATTACAGTAGCTACTTCAAATCGTAAAACGATTGACGTTATCCTACAAGAAGACACCAAGAAAATTGACGAAGTTATTGTAAACGTCGGGTATGGTACGATGAAAAAAAGTGACCTTACAGGTGCTGTTTCGTCAATTACGGCAGAGAGTATACAGCAATCTGTACCCACTACGATAGATCAAGTATTTCAGGGGCGAATAGCGGGGTTACAAATGTCGTCCAATTCTGGTCTTCCGGGGGGCGGAAGCTCTGTTCAAATTCGGGGAATTAACTCAATCAACAGTACCAATGAGCCTATTTACGTTGTGGATGGAGTCATTATGAGTGGACAAACTGGTAATAACGACGTGAATGCTCTGGCAGGGATAAATCCGAATGACATTGAAAGTATCGAGGTGCTTAAAGATGCATCTGCTTCCGCAATTTATGGTGCTCAGGGTGCAAATGGTGTCATTATAATTACTATGAAAAAGGGTAAAAATGCGCGCCCGATTATCAGTTTCAATGCAAAATATGGTCTTGAAGAGCTCCCAAAAAAGATAAAAATGATGAATCTCAGCGAGTATGCCGTACACCACAACGCGTTTTCCAATGTACTTGGCTATGGATATCGGACTGACTTTGCACACCCTGAGTATTTAGGTGAAGGAACAAATTGGCAAGATGAGCTCTATCGGGTGGGCAAACTACAAACGTATGATGTTGCTGTAAGAGGCGGCACCAAGATCTCCAATTATGCAGTATCTGCAGGTTATCTTGATCAAGATGGCATCATATACGGGGCAGGCTTTAAAAGGTTCACTTTCCGACTAAACCAAGAGACCGAATTGCGCCCCTGGCTAAAGATGGGCGCTGTACTGAATGCAAATTATACTAAGCAGGCTACTGCTGTTTCAGCATGGAGCGTTGTAGGAAGCTCCTTGCTTCAAACACCATCAATACCTGTCCGCAACGCCGATGGTACATTTGGAGGACCCTCGTCGGAGTATGATGCCAATAATCTAGGCTTTGCAAACCCATTGGCGATTGCGCAGCTCAACCAACGTAATCGGACCCAATTCGGAGGAAGAGGTAATTTCTACCTGGAATTTAAACCGACGACATGGATGAATTTTAGATCCGAACTCACCGGAGAAGGTAATACAAATAATTATCAGCAGTTTTTGCCGGCTTATACATTCGGGGCTTCGATTAAATCCAACGCTGAAACGCGACATGAAAAATCCTTTAATACGTTCTGGTCGCTGAAAAATCTTCTAAATTTTAACAAAGATTTCGGCACAAAGCATAAGACAACATTCATGCTCGGAAATGAAGTCATTGCCACACGTTATGAATTTTTAATGGGTGAGCGGCAATACGGTTCAAGTGAACTGCCAGGTTTAGACGCTGGCGACGCGGAATATGATTCGAATGCCGGGAACTCAAACGAAACCAAAAGGGTTTCTTTCCTTGCAAGAGGTACGTATAATTATGATGACAGATATCTTTTTACCGCGACATTTCGCCGTGATGGATCGCATAACTTTTCCAGAGGCCATAGATGGGGAAATTTCCCTTCGGCAGCGCTGGCGTGGCGGGTCTCCCAGGAGCGGTTCTTCGCTCCTTTGAAAAATACAATTGATGACTTCAAATTTAGAGTAAGCTATGGAGCTGTTGGGAATGCCAATGTTGACGCATTTGCTTACCAAGCCATTTTGGCCAATGCCCTCACAAACAACTGGGGCGTCGGATATTCGACTTCAAATATTCCGAACGAGTATATAACATGGGAAACAACAAAATCATGGAATATAGGTTTAGATCTAAGCTTTTTAAAACGCCGTGTCGAACTAGTTTTTGATGCTTACAATAAAATCACAGACGACCTTCTTTTGCGGCTGTCGTTGCCCTCATTTACCGGGACACGTGGGAATACCCCTGGCTCGGCAGCCCCTCCTTATTATAATATTGGTGCAATTCAAAATAAAGGAATTGAGTTTTCTCTCAATACACATAACGTCAAAAAACCTGATTTTAATTGGCGAAGTGGACTCGTATTTACCCTCAATAGAAATAAGGTGACGCGGATGAATACCAGTACAGCAACGATTCAGCAAATTGATTATTCTAACGGAACAAATATCATCACACAAACGATGCAGGGTCAGCCTATTTCGCAATTTTATGGATATAAGCAGATTGGCCGAATTAATTCTGCTGCAGACTATTTAAAAGACAACGGTAACGGAACCAGTACGGTAGTCACAGCAACCTTTAAGAATAGAATTGGAGATATTGTGAATAATGAAGGTTTAGCAACCTCCACCTATGTTGGCGACATCCTTTATGCAGATCTAAATCAGGACGGGATCATCAATGATGCCGACATGGCATTGATCGGAAGCCCATTGCCCAAATTCACTTTTGGTCTGAACAATACATTTAATTACAAAAACTTTGATTTTACGCTATTTCTAAACGGATCCTTCGGCCATAAGATCTTTAATATTCTTCGAACATCTCTGGACAATCCCAGAACGTACAGCAATGTTCGAAAAGAGGTAGCCAATTATGCTCAAATTGGTTACTACGATGGCAATGCAGAAAATACGAACGTTTGGAACGCTTATGTGCTACCTGGCTCAGACCCTGAGTTGGGAAGATTATCGGTCAGAGACGCTCAAAATAGTATCTTTAGCGATCGCTTTGTAGAAGATGGAACTTTCTTAAGGGTACAGAATATTGCATTGGGTTATCGTTTTCCTACAAAATTCTTATCAAAATATAATATCAATACTATTCGGGTATATTCCAATCTACAGAATGTGTTCATCTTCACGAAATATAAAGGCTACACTCCCGAGGTAGGCTCAAGCTCGGGTCAAAGTATGCTTCGCTACGGCGTAGACGGTGGATTTGTCCCTTCACCACGGACGTACACATTGGGTTTAGATATTACTTTTTAATCAATTTGATCATGAAAAAAGCATTTTATTATATCTCTTTGGCCTGTGCCGCTTTATTAGGCTTTTCCAGCTGCGAAAAATACCTCGATGTAACATCAGAAACACAGAAACAAGCTAATGAATCGTTTAAAAATATCGCTGACCTCCGTGGTGCCACAGCATTTTTGTACTGTCGTCCATGGTACACCACCAACACCTCACTACGGGAAATCACCGAAGCCAGAGCGGGAAATCTATATGTTGATGGCGTCACCGGCGAACTGATTACCACCGCTTTGTTCTCCGAAGTTGCCAATTACAATAACATCGCAAACTCTTGGGCATCATTATATCTTGTCATTACGCAAGCGGATTATATTATCAATGATTATGTAAAGACAGCGATCGCAAATGGTATAAACGAAGCGGAAGCAAAAGCATGTGAAGCTGAAGCCCGATTTATGCGTGCAACCGCGTATTGGTATCTTGCCAATCTATGGCACGACGTACCTATTATAGACGACCCTAGAAGCCATACGTTAAATCCGCTGACGCCGCCACATCGCTTTGAAGATGTGGTACAATATGCCATTAATGATCTACTATTTGCGGCCGAACATCTTAAAGATACCGATACAAAAGGTCGGGTCACCAAAGATAGCGCACGCGGTATGCTGGCGCGGTTGTACCTCATGGCTGCAAATTACGCCATGGGCAATCATTTCTCAGCTGAATATATAAGCAGGAATAATGGTGGCAGTAACAGCGGATTGGCCGATAATTACTTCGAGCAAGTAAAAAAACTTTGTCAACAAGTAATTGAAGGCGGCTACTACTCTATGTTATCCGATTTTGAACAATTATGGCGAACGCAGAACAATAATAATTCAGAAACATTGTTTGGAATTCAATTTATACCGGGTATTACAGAATGGGGATACACAAGCCCCTTAAACGATCTAGCTTACAACAGAGAGTTAACAGGAAACTTGAACGGGGGTGGGGCGATATTCGCCTCTTACGACATGCTAAAGTCTTTCGTTGATGATGGTGCGTTAGCCAGAATGCGTGGAAGTGTAGCAATACCTGGACAAAATTACAATTACATAGGAACACACTTAAGCGCGGGAAGCTGGACTGTGCCTAGTGGAAAAACGAAGGTCAATCTAAAAAAATTTGTCGTCGGAAGCAGTAAAGACACCGATGGTGCCGCCGTTCAGGGCAATACAGGATTAGTATCGCCCATGCTACGGATGTCGGAAATTTATCTCATGTATGCTGAAGCCGCCCTAGGAAAACAGCTACAGACCGCTGATCCACTTGCGTTAGCTTATTTCAATAAAGTTCGGGAAAGGGCATTCAGCAAAAATACACAAAACTACGTGGCTGCAACGACGGTTACCCGGGATAAATTATTTATGGAAAGGCGACTCGAGTTTTTTTATGAAACAATCTACTGGACTGACCTTAAAAGGAGATCTTTTTACGACATGGACTGGATCCTTAACCTCCTTAATAACAAGCTGAAAGATAGTGATGCTGATACTCCATTTACTAATTATGCTGCTTGGGCTTACACGTATGATCCTCTACTCTACCCTTCTGGTAAAGGCTGGACAAACTCGCCCCGCGCGCAAAGTGGGTATAAGCCTCAGTCAGTGGTACACAATCTGCCCGCAGGATCTTACGTCCACGCAGTGGGTGCAACATCCAATATTTGGTGTTTGCCCTATCCTTCTGCTGATGTAACAACTGATCCTGAACTGACCTCAGCTCCAATAAATTATGACTTTAAATAATTTGACATGAAAAATTTAAGAATTATATATATATTCATTTTAGCATTGATATGTTATAGCTTTTTTTCTTGCAAAAAGGATGTATCTAGCAGCAACATTCAGATTGCGGGTGTCTGGTCACACAGCCGAAATACAGAGAGCTCCCAGATATCTTCTATTTTTTTCAACAACTGGATTCGTATTCACGGCAACGGCTTTAACGGGCTGCAACGCGTATATTTTAACGGAATGCAGGTCCCATTTATACCTATTTACGTGACTGACACAGACATTATTATTAACGTACCAGAGACCGTACCGACAGGGAGTGACGTAAAAGACCCAACTCTTTTGAATACTATCAAGCTGGTGACCTCAGCAGGTCAAGCAAGCTTTGATGGATTTATTTTTCGGGACCCCGATAAAATACCATCTATCACTGGAGTGTCCTATACAATGCCCTATGCTGGAGATCTCATTGAAGTATACGGCAAAAACCTGAAAGAATCGAATGCGATCACTTTCCCTGATTCGACAAAAGGCATTATAAAATCTGCCAATGACTCCATCTTACAAGTGATTGTTCCGGCTAACATAGATAGACAAAAATATGGTCGTCTTACGATTGACATCGATAATGAGCGCTATTCTTCTGCCCCTTACATGTTTTTTCAAAATGGCATGTTTCTACGAACTTTCACAGAGGAAGCTATGATTGCCGGAGGAAGTAATGGGATCAGAATCTACTCAAATCCAGTGGAAATAACAGCACTCACAGGCCTTCCCCAAAACCCAGAATACGTAATCGCTATACCAGCGACAAAAGTCGATATACCCGTAGCGGCAAACAATGGTATAAGCGGTAACTTCTTTAAGTTTTACGCCTACAAAGCTTTCAATACATTGATTGAAAAAAATGGCGATATAAAAGGAAATACCTCGATTGAAAATCTCGCCATACAATTTGACCTCTATATGCCGTCACCGTGGGTATCAGGCGCCATTCCATTTAAAATGAATAAAAATAGAAGTGGTGTAAACTATGCCTACCTCTATAATATCACTCCTTGGGAATGGAAAAAAGTAATTACAGGAGGTCTAGAACTAAACCCGTTTAAATTTGAAAATGGGTGGAAAACTATTACGCTCAAGTTTAGCGATTTTCCAACATTAGCTATGAGCTCGCTAAAAGACTATTCAACATCTTTGCAAACAAATGGCTTTGAATCGCTGGTGGGATATACGAATTACGATGTCAACGAAGATGGCCATACACCGCAAGCTGTAAAGAACTTCCAGATGTACCTAGCAAACTTTAGGCTTGTTCCATTGACAAATTTAGAATAAAAGATCCGTCATATCATCCATTCCCTTTTCAATCCTTTCCGCCCAGAATTAGCTCTAATTACTGGGCGGAATAATTTTTTTTAACAGCCCGCTTTTCGAATACGAACTTCAGTATTCTAGAAAATTCTTTACCTCGATTACAATTGTTGACTGATTTGATGGGTCTTTTCTAATATCTTGGCAACCATCTCCGTAGAAGATCCAATAATGTATTCTTTACAAAAGGTTTCACCGCAAAATCGTCCATGCCATACGATATGCATCTTTCTTTTTCACCTTTAATATTACTTGCAGTCAGTGCTATGATGGGCGTATGCATTTCCTTTGCTTCATTTTTTCTGATTAATTTAGTTAATTCATAACCATTCATCTTAGGCATCTGTATGTCCATAAATACCAAATCAGGAGCATGTTCCTTAAATAATTCATATCCTTTCAAACCGTCCGCAGCTTCAATAATTTCAGCATTTGGAAGAACATTGCGTACAATCGTATGGGTAAGTAACATATTAAAGTTATTGTCTTCAACAATTAAGATTTTATGTTTTGACTCAAGAAAATCAGTTTCTTTATCATCGAGTTTTGATGATTTAACATGCTGCTTTAACACGTCAACCAACACTGAGTACAGCTGATCGATCTTAATAGGTTTATTGATAAACGAAGTAACATCACCGTTATTATCTACGGGCGTATTGCTCTCTAATGTAGACACCATTAGAACAATCGGCTGTTCAGTCTCACTATAGATTAATTTTTCTCTAATTTTTCTTATTGTATCAATACCGTTCATCACTGGTAAGTCTTGGTCAATAATAATCATATCATATCGATGCCCTTTGGCTAATAATTGAAGAACTTCGAATCCGTTATCAGCTAACGATACGTTTACTTTCTTCATATTTAATATCAATGCTGTATTCGCTCTATCGGCATCATCCCGAGCGACAAGTAACATATGTAATGATTCCAAAAGTTTCCACTCATAGACTTCACCGTCTAGGGATTTTAATGCTATTTCAAAATAAAAGTTACTTCCTTCGCCATATACACTTTCTAATTGTAGTTGACTATTCATCAGTTTTAGCAACTGATTAGAAATACTAAGTCCAAGGCCAGTCCCTCCAAAAGTTTTGCTTATTGAAGCATCTTCCTGCGAAAATGCTTCAAATATTTTTGCCTGCTTATCTGGCTTAATGCCAATTCCGGTATCAGTTACACTGAAGCGTAGAGTTGTGGTACTGCTGTCGGAAAACAGTACATCGGCACCAAGCTCAATCTTCCCCCGCTCAGTAAATTTTAATGCATTACTCAGCAGATTCATAAGCACTTGTTTCAATCGAAGAGCATCAACCCAAATGTAATGCGGTAACGATTCAGATAGGCTTAGCTTAAAACTTAACTTTTTGTTTTTTAGTTGAGGATCAATCAAACTCCTTAATTGAGCGAGCATTTCATATAAATCACTTTTCTCAACGGAAAGTTCTAATTTTCCAGCTTCAATTTTAGAAAAGTCAAGTATATCATTTACAACTTCCAAAAGAATATTAGCAGATTGATCGACGATAGAAAGATACTCTCTTTGCACGTCATCGAGTTTTGTACGGCTCATTAAATCCGTAAAACCTAAAATTGCGTTTAAAGGTGTCCGAATTTCATGACTCATATTAGCTAAAAATTCGGACTTTGCTTCACTCCCCTGATCAGCAAGTTTTTTTGCTTTTTTTAATTCTTCTCGCTGCAGAACAATCTTAGTAATATCTGTGGCTATATATAAATAACCTATGATCTCGTCCGAAATATCTTGGATTGCAGTAACAACAACAGATACATAAATTTGTGTCATATCCTTTTTTACATATATCCATTCTTGCTGCTCTGATCCAAAACGTTCTGCATTTTCGACAAATACGCTAATTTCGCTAACAGGATAACCCAGTTCAGTTTCCAATTCATGCGCTCGATCTTTTATTTCATCGCTACTATGAAATAATGTCGGCCTAACTTTTCCGACGACTTCTTTACTGGTATACCCTAATAGATCTTCAGCTCCGCGATTAAAAAGCGTTATCAATCCTTCTGAATCAGTTGCTATAATGCCAACTGCAGTCGTTGCGTTTAATACATCTTCAAGCAATTTTTTGGACTTGATGGAATCTACCTCAGATTGTTTCCGCTTATCAACATCCTGGAAAGTCCCATAAAGGCGAATACATTTTCCATTTTCGAAAGCCGCATTTCCAAGCACTCTAACCCATAATCCCCTGCCCTGAGCTGTTTCAATTTCCAGTTCAAGATCCCAAGGCACTCCATTGGATATCGCATCATTCATAGCTTGAACAATTCTCATTTGATGTTTTGGATCCTTGTAAAATTCTACCGCCGACTCAACAGTGGGCTTATAGTCCATGCAAACACCGTGGATAGTTTTAGTCATTTCAGACCAATTGATTGAATGCTCTACTAGATCATACTCCCAACCACCTACCCTTGCCACTTTACTTGTCATGTCGATCGTAGATTTTACATATTCCAATTCACTGCTTAGATTAATACGCTCATTACTATGGTAGATCATTTCAAGCACCTCGAGGCATAATAAAGATAAAAGAGCGCGTTGATTATCGTTAATATCTTTCACATTGCTATCCATAACGCTTAAGAAACCAACTGTATTTCCATCTGCATTTACTAATGCTGTTTCAGAATAGTAGGCTATGTTATATTTTCGGAAAATTACTGAATTGCGCAAAAAACATTGTTCATCCTTGAGCGCTGAATGTGTCGACTTGATATTACTATCAAACACATATTCCAAAAGCACTTTGTCTACACTTGCGTTTCCTTCCACATCGTGGAAGTAAGTAGCAACAAAATTTCGATTATTATCAAATAAAGTTAATATGGCCATTTCTGCATAACAGATCAATTTAGCTTTAAGAAGCACTCGAAAGACCTCGTCTTTAATCATATCCGCTATTAGCTTATAATTTTGATCAATTTTGAAGTGGAGATTGTTCCCATTTTTAGGGTATCTTTGGTTATGCATAAGACCGTAACGTGCTAGAGAAATTTAAAATACATGAACAAAACAACCACATTAATCAAATGGTTTTTAATAGAAAATAATTAAGTTAAATTATAGCTTAGTAATGTTATAAAGTGATAATGCCCTGACTTGAAAATGGTAATTAAATTTTGTGAATAGCTCAGGCGTAATTTCAAGCTCAATTTACTCGGGTATCCCATTACCGTATTTACTGGAAAATATAGAATATCTAATGATAAGGAGAATTTAAGCCTGTTAAGCGTCTTCAGAAACGTTTAAATGCGCAGTGTCGCGAAAAACTTTTAAACTAACCCCTTTGTGCCGTTTGAAAAACTTATTGATATGGCTTTCATCTGCAAAACCAAATTCGTCGGCTAGTTCATGAACTCTTTTGTTACTAAAGCGCAATCGATGCGCTATCAAGCGAATACGATAGGAGGATATATAGCTTTGGATGGTTTCGTTGCATTGCTTTCGAAAATAAGTACCGAGGTAGGTGGGTGATATACCGAACTTATCCGCAATTACTGTAACTTTCAGTAATTCAGGTTCTCGAATATACTCCTGTATGTAATCCAGTATCTGCAATATTCGACCGTCTGATCTTACAGTGATGCCACTAGGCTTCATTATAGCAATATTTCTTCCTGCTATGACAATTATAGCGTTGACCAAATGACGGATAAGGTCCTCATTGTACATAAATTCATAGGATATGGCCTGTCGTAAATTTTGCATAAGAGATGAAACCATTTGCTGATCTTCTCTATTAATAAGGACTGACCCAGATAAATGCGAAGCATAATACAATATACATTCCATATGGTCCATGCTTTTCCATTGATATTCTTTTATATAGCTTTCCCCAAAACGTATAACCATAAACTCACAAGTGATTTCTAAATCAAACTCGTGTCGATCATGCGGAGCAAGAAGAAACATATCACCCGTACGGTAAGTGATCTTGTTTCCATTGACAACGTGAACTCCACATCCCGAAATAACATAAACCAATTCAAAAAAATTAAATTCTCTGTCACGCAATGGACAGTTGTCCACCTTTTCATAAAAAACTTGTACTGATTGATAAATATTTTCCTTGGGCATACTGCAAAAATACCAATAAATACTTTAAATGTACCTGTTTTAGGAATGCTTATCGGTCTATATTTGCCTAATAAATAGTAAGAAAATGAAAGCAATAGTATTGGAAAAGTTCGGAAATACCACTGGTCTTGTTTACAAGAATATTGAAAGACCAACTGTTAAAGCATATGAAGTTTTGATAAAGGTGAGGGCCATCAGTGTTAATCCTGTTGATGCTAAAGTCCGTAGCAAGCAAGCACCTTTAGCAGAAGATTTAGCGCATCATGATCCATTGATTTTGGGGTGGGATGTTTCTGGAGAAGTGATAGAAACCGGGGATCAGGTTCACCAATTTAAAATTGGTGATGAAGTTTTCGGGATGGTCAATTTTGTTGGTCACGGCAAAGCGTACGCCGAATACGTCTCTGCTCCGGCGGAGCATCTTGCTTTGAAGCCGCATAGCATTAGCCATATCGAAGCCGCGGCCAGTACCCTATCGGCCTTAACAGCATGGCAGGCGTTTGACAGTTATGGAAAATTGAGACCGAAAGATAAGGTTCTTATTCACGGAGCTTCGGGTGGCGTAGGACATTTTGCTATACAGATTGCAAAACATATTGGTGCTTATGTGGTTGCAACATCATCTAATTCCAATCGAGATTTTGTCCTCAGCTTGGGTGCAGATAAACACATAAATTATGAAACGACACATTTTGAAGATGTACTATATGACATAGATTTTGTACTAGAAGCCATTGGGGGCGATAACTTCCAAAAGTCCGTAAGTGTACTCAAGCCGTTTGGAACTATAGTGGCATTACCGTCTGGTCACACAAAAGACGACGAGCTTAAAGCGCAACAAAAGCAGTTACATGCCTGCTACTTCATGTCCGTTTATTCTAGCGGTATTGATATGCAGCGAATTGCGTCACTATTAGAAAGAGGTATCTTGAAACCTCATATTTCTCATGTGTACAATTTCGACGAGATGGCAAAGGCACATCTACACATCGAAACAGGCCGTACAGTTGGAAAAATAGTAGTCACTTTATAAAACGTTAAGCCATTTTACAAGCAGCCAGTCAAGTTATCCAACAGCATTTAAATCAAAAGAAATGAAAAAAATAGTAGTCATCAACGGACATCCCGATAACGAAAGCTTCAACGAAGCGTTAGCACAGTCATACATTAAATCTTCATTAGCAAATGGGGCTGATATACGCTATGTAGCCATAGGAGCATTAAATTTTAACCCCAATCTCCAGTTTGGCTATCGACAAAGGATGGATCTTGAACCAGATTTGGTAAAAGCATTGGAAGATATACAATGGAGCCAACACCAGGTTTGGATACATCCGCTGTGGTGGGTGGGTATGCCTGCAATTATGAAAGGCTTTATCGACCGTTTATTTCTACCTGGACTAGCCTTTAAAAGTGCTAAAAATGGGATTATTACGGGGCTGCTACGTTCAAAGACAGCAAGAATTATTACCACATCAGGCGATTTATCTCTGGATACTTATGAAGAAATTTATCATTCTTGTGGGCTCGTTCAATTGGAAAAAGGCATATTGAAATATTGTGGCGTGTCTTCCATTCAAAGTACATTTATAGGCCCATTACACAATATGGATAGATTTGATAGGACAAAATATTTGGAATATACGGCCTCGATGGCTTTTAATGATATGAATATAACAACCGCAACTTAGTTTACAGTTTTTTTATTAGAGAGTTTTTTTATTAGAGATTATTATTAATAGCTGTGCAAATTTGATAGTTTAAAGTACGTGTGTACTTAAATCTATAATGTTCCACTTTTTTAGTATCTTGACTGTAAACAACCATACAATGCCGAAAAAAATTATTAGAAATCTTCAGATAGGTATAGTGCTCTCATTGCTACTGCTGATTGCAAGTTCAGTAGCATCCTATATCAGCATTCGAAACCAGATGGAGAATAGAGAAAGCTTCTTAAAAAGTAAGGAATCTATAAGTCTGATAAAAGATCTTCTAAACATACTCTTAGATGCTGAGACAGGCAATCGGGGATATCAGCTTACTATTAAAATCCGACATTTTACGCAGAGATAAGCTCGAAAAGGATCTTTTTCGTACCAAGGAAATGCTGGAGGAAACAAGTGCGGTAGCACAAGTTGGCGGCTGGGAGGCTAATATGAAAACTGGTAAGCTCTTCTGGTCTCAGAGCACGAGGGAAATTCACAAAATCAAAAGCAATTTCCAACCAACCTTTGAAAATGCTCTTGGATTTTATGAAGGAGAAAATGAAAAACGAATAAAATCGCTCTTTGACAGGGCTGTACAACAAGGAATTTCTTTTGATGAAGAGCTTCAGCTTTTGCGTAATGACGGCATTACAATCTGGGTGAGAGTAAAAGGTATTCCTGAATTTAAAGATGAAATCTGCAACAGAGTTTATGGAATTATTCAGGACATTGATACCGTTAAAAAAATGTTGCTGGAAATTACGCGCAAAGAGGCTATGATGCAATCTTTCGCCACTGATGTCCCTATTCCTTTAGCGATGTTCGACAAAGTCTTTAACTATGTTGCTGTAAGTAGCAAATGGAAAGAGGAATTTGATGTTCATGATGTGAATCTTATCGGCAAAAATCTCTTCAGCACATCTCCGGATATTCCAGGAGAAAGAACAGAAATCTACAGGAATGCATTGTTGGGACAAACTTACAATCATGGAGACTTTAAATTAAAGGTGAAAGGAAAGGAAGAAATTCAGCATTATGACCTTAAAGTGGGGCCTTGGTATCTTACAAACGACGATGTAGGCGGTATCATTATTTCCATACAAAATATTACTAATGCAGTAAAAATTAATGATGAGCTAAAAAATGCGAAAGAAGCCGCAGATCTTGCCAGCAAGGCAAAATCCGAATTTTTAGCCAACATGAGTCATGAAATTCGTACGCCTTTGAATGGGGTTATTGGTTTTTCCGACCTCCTCTTGAGAACACCACTGAATGAAACACAGAAGCAATATCTGAATTATATCAATGAGTCCGGTGAAAACCTGCTTGGAATTATCAATGATATATTGGATTTTTCCAAAATAGAATCCGGAAAAATGGAGCTCTCAATCGAAAAAAGCAATATTTATGATATGCTAAGCCAAGTTATAAATGTTATTCTTTATCAATCGCACAAAAAAAACATCGAACTCTTGCTGAATGTTGAACCAGAATTACCAAAAATGTTATCCTTTGATGAAGCAAGGTTAAAGCAAATCTTAATCAACCTTTTGGGTAATTCCGTTAAATTTACAGAACAGGGAGAGATTGAATTAAAGGTTGAGAAGTTAGACATAGACGATAACATGATCACTTTACGCTTTTCAGTAAGAGATACAGGGATTGGAATCCTGCTGAGAAACAGAAATATATTTTTGATGCTTTTACCCAAGAAAACAGTTCTATTAGCAAAAGATATGGAGGCACGGGGCTCGGGCTAACCATCTCGAACAATATTTTGGGATATATGGGAAGTCATTTATCCCTAATCAGCCAAATGGGAAGCGGTTCAGTATTTTTCTTCGATATCAAGGTCCCCTATGAAATTCCCGAATGGAAAGTTGAGGATGAGATATCTATCAAAACGGCTCTAATTGTCGATGATAATGAATCCAACAGAATCATTCTAGAACACATGCTTGCCTATAAAGATATCAAGTCCTCCTTGGCTTCTAATGGAATGGAAGCGTTAGATATCATGTTAAAAGGTGAACGGTTTGACGTGATCCTAATGGATCATCATATGCCTATAATGTCGGGATTGGAAACAATCGATAAAATAAAAGGATTATTAAATCGGCACAAAGAGACTACCCCATTTATACTACTCGCTGCTTCTTCCGAGGAACTGGAAAAATATACATCGCGTAAAAATACTGAAAATATGTATCTATTGATGAAGCCTATAAAGTCCAATGAATTATACCAAATACTTAAAAACATTAATAAAAATACTGCAGCAGAAAACATAGTGAACCAAGTAGGAGGACAACCACCGTTATTTGTTCTACCATCGGAAGTATTATTGGTTGATGACAATCCTGTGAATATGGCCCTAAATAATAAGTTAATCAGGGACTTTGCTCCTACTGTGCAACTAACAGAAGCTGTCAATGGTATGCAGGCATTGGAAGAATGTAACAAGAAGCAGTTCGTTGTTATTATTATTGATGTACAGATGCCAACAATGAGTGGTATTGATGCGACACGATATATTAGAATGTTGCCGGGTTATCAAGATGTACCTATCATAGGCCTAACTGCTGGCAGTGTACCGGAAGAAAGAGAAAGATGCATTGAATACGGAATGAATGACCTTCATGCCAAACCTATACGACAGGCTGAACTTTTTGATGTACTCAAGAAATATATAAAGGTGGACTAATCATGACGTAACAATTTTAAAACCGTTTAAGAACGTGTATATTAACTTGACATCCAAGAACGGTGGACGCTCTTTCATAACTACAGAGACTATAAAAAAAATTAAGTTTAGTTTTTTTACATATTCCACGGATAAGATCTTTATCGACAACTATAAAATTAGACGTATAATTTTCTTTTCCTCGTCAACCGAATAATTCAACTTTTTATGAAAATATTGTTCAAAGATCGCTGAGACATCAATATAAGGATCTTTCACATCACTTACACTTCCCCCCGAGCGGCGAGACATGCCTTGATTAATGATAGTTTTTATAAATTGGGGCTTCCTTAAGGATTTTGGAGCTTTGTCGTCGGTACTGTAGGCCAACAAAAGTTGGCCATCCCGATCAAAAGCACTATTTACCGTATAGTATGAACTAGCGTCAACGTATTTTCTCTCCTCCCGACAGAAAATTTTCGATTTATCGTAATTAATAAAGGTGACGCTCCCCTGAAAAAATGGATTGTTCGGTTTTTCTGGATTGAGTTGGTAGTGTTGCTCCGCTAGTGCAGAAATAAAACATACTGTACCTGATCCAGCCTTTAAAAACACTTTCTTATCGCTAACGAAACGTTTACTGAACGCAAATACACCACCATTGCCCAGCTCATAGATTTTACCATTTGATTCAATTCCAATAATATATCCTCTCGCGACAAATTCCTTTTGCCACCAACCGAAAGTTTTTCCGATAAAAAATAAGGGGATTAAAAAAGGCAAAATAATAAAAAATGGACCGCTTTTTTGAAATGATACAGTACGCTGTGTTTCCTGCTTATTTTCATTTTCCCCTCCGTCAAAGTTGGTAAACTTCTCTCCCATTTTCTATATGATTAGTTTAATAAAAGTAACTACTCAACGCCCTTGAAAGACATAATGACGCCAGAATATTTATCATGGTCCGCACCAATATATGAAAGATCTATTCTTGATAAATCTTTATTAAGGGCAGCTTCTTTGAATAGTGGATAATCCATTCTCTCGATATGGTTATTCCAATCTTCATCGGTTGTTGGTTTGATTGATTCCAAATCTTCCATTTCAAACATCGCACGATCTGTCATTTTTTTTGACCGTTGAACAAAAATTGTATCTCCTTCTATCTTTAGAATTTTAACCCAACCGCCTGGCAAACCTTCGATATTATTTCCTTCAGCATCAGTAAAAAAACTTGCTCCATACAGCTGTCCCACTTGTAATTGTCGAGCCGACTTCACGAGCTTACCCTTTTCATTACTGTATTTTTTACCATCCAAATTTAGTTTTATACCGTAAATGATAGAGCCGGCAATCGCTATTGAGGCTATCATCAAATACCCTTTCCATAGTTTAATATAGGGGATTTTAAGTGTCTTTTTAAATTTCTTAACTTCCTCTTTTATTTCGGGTGAATAATTTCGAGCGTGGATGACCTGTCCGTTTTGATCCACTAAGCGCGACATCTTTACCAAACCTCCACCAATTGGGAATCCTAAAAATTTGGTTGCTGGTGTGATGATATTAAGATTAAAATTTTGCGGTATTGTCTCATTTTTTAATGTAGCTAAAATATTTTTACTCCCTAGAACGTACTCGTAACGCGTATAAATGAAAAGCATAAATTGAATGAATTATAAATACTAAAATACCAAAATTAAGAAAAATCTCTATTTGTAACAATCCTGTATCAATTAACTTATTAATACAGAAACTAATAAATTTATTTTTTGACTAATTGACTTACAACCATGTCACTTTTCAACTATTTGAGAGCGTAGTAGGCCATCCCGTTGAGAGGTGATGAAGCTGGTAGCTATTGGAGCCACATATTGAAAAATCGGCGGTCAATTACTGCAGATGTTCGCAAAGGAAACGTTTTATTTCTGCAGCCACTTGACGATGCACCGATCTTCTGTTAATAGTCTCGTGATCGCAATAAAAAGTCGGTTCTTCGTTAACTAAATAGGATTTTCCTTCGTTTAAAAAAACATAATGCCCCGTTTTGACTGGCAGTACGCTATATTTTGAGCCTTTCATAACCTGACTATATTTAAGCGCATTCGATGCCAGCGGAGCAATGGAATCATCTGCAGCTCCAATGATTAAAACCGAAGATTTTTTGCTTTGTTTTTCTTCCGAAAGCCCCAGTCCCAAAGCTGGTGATAAAGCTATGTTGACTTTAAATCGACTATCTCTTAAATTTCCTGGCACTTGGTTGCATGGAATTTTTTGTATGAGTTCTTGAAGATCACCCAGCTCGGGAACAACAAATTGTTGGCGATTTTTCACTATAGATGCTTTTATCTTGAGTTTATCACAATCAATTTTAACGCCAGCAAGTGCTAAAGTGGTGTAGCCTCCCAACGAAAATCCGATTCCCGCTATCTTATTACTGTCTATGTAACTATGATAAACAGGATCTTTAAGCAATGATGAAACTAGAAAGCTCATATCCAGCGGCCTATCCCAATAACGCACGAAGTTCTCAGGAATTTTATTATCGATGGTATTTCCCCAATGATCCGGAGCTATCACAAAATATCCATTTTTTGCTAATTCAATTGCCAACCATGATAAGCTATATCGATTTCCTCCTGTACCATGAGAAAGTACAACCAATGGATATTTCTTTTGTATAAATTTTGCATCTTTTACTGTAGGTGGTAAAACAAATGGTAGTTGCGTATCTTTAATATTTGTATCCGCTGTTGGATACCAAATTTGGGATCTCAAAGTTCGCCCTCGGGAATAATCAGTATAAGTAACCTGCCGCTCTCCTACGTTTGTAAAAGGCGTATGATAAATCATTATAAAAAAACTTAACAAAACAATACTAAATGGAATAGTCATATTTGGCACTAGTAATTTTTGAATCTTAATAATTGAATTAGTAGATTGAACATCTATACAATTCCCAAAGTTACCACAGATGTTATACTTAAGTCAATAGTTATATTTAACCATATAAATAAAAGTCGTTATTTTACTCACACACGATTTTTATATCGCTGCTAAAGAGAAACTTTTCCCATAAAAAAATAAAGGCTATATTGTATCTGATTATTTAACATTATACCTGATCATTCGACCACATTAAGATATAATTTCTTTAACAAGTATATCAACATGGCGCTTACTTTAATGGTGGAACTATAATTGATAATAATAATTTGAAATAATAAACTTCATTATGGAACATTCAGTTAGTTATTGCAGGTCCTATCACACGTTCTTATTCATCCTCTTTATGTTAGGAGGGATAGACATAAAAGCCCAGCTATTTATTCAAGACAGCTTGAAATTAATATCTCGGGATTTTAAATTTACAGAAGGTCCCGCCGTGGATCGAGATGGGAATATTTATTTTACTGACCAACCAAATAACAAAATCTGGAAATACAGCACAAACGGTCATCTTTCGTTGTTTAAAGATTCTTCAGGCCGTGCAAATGGACTGTATTTTAATCATCTGAATCAACTACTGTCATGTTCGGATGAGAAAAACGAAATTTGGTCAATAAGCATGGATGGCAACATTACGGTCCTGCTATCAGATGTCGATGGAAGAAAATTGAATGGCCCAAATGACCTGTGGGTGGATAAAAAAGGAGGTATTTATTTTACAGATCCCTATTATCAACGTGATTATTGGGATAGAAAGAAACCAGAGATAGCGGGGCAAAAAGTATACTACCTTCCTTTCGGAAAAGGAACGAAGCCAATTGTGGTGGCTGATGACCTAACTAAGCCCAACGGAATAGTTGGTTCGGCTGATGGAAGATATTTGTATGTAGCAGACATTGAACGAAATAAAACGTATCGGTATAGGATTGATGCTGAGGGTAAATTAAGTGGGCAGACAGCGGTCATAGAGCAGGGCTCTGATGGACTTACCCTAGACAACGAGGGAAATATTTACCTCACTGGAAAAGGTGTTTCTATCTATAGTCCGAAAGGTGTATTGATCGGACATATTGAGATAAATGAACCTTGGACATCGAACGTGTGTTTCGGAGGAAAAGAGAGGACTGATCTATTTATTACCGCATCAACAGCAATATATTGTATTCCAATGCACACAAAAGGAGTTAATTGAAATGAAACCACTGCCCTAAATTAAATATTTATCTATGTTTTAGATTTCATTGAGTTAAATCCATTTAAAAAAGTTTCCTAACAAGACTCTTAGAGTTAAAGTACTTGAATTACCGGTGATTTATACGTTCGACGGTATTAAAGGCATATGATTTGCGTCTCTCCTAAGAATTAAAATTGCCTTTATGGATGGAAAGTGAGGCCGATGAGGGCGCTAATTTTATTTCTACATTATCTATTATGCAAAACAAAAAGTACATGGAAGCTAAACGAATAATGATTTGTGACGATGACGAGGGAATACTTGAAGTTCTCGAGCTATTTTTAGAATTGGAAGGTTACGTT
Organism: Sphingobacterium zeae; assembly: GCF_030818895.1. NCBI lineage: Bacteria > Pseudomonadati > Bacteroidota > Sphingobacteriia > Sphingobacteriales > Sphingobacteriaceae > Sphingobacterium > Sphingobacterium zeae. The sequence continues at coordinate 3,208,414 of NZ_JAUTBA010000001.1, read as the reverse complement.
GTCTTACCTGTCGCCAATAGCACCCTATTGATTGAGCAGATAGAAATGCATACACCAGATTTGCTTCTACTCGACCTTTGGATGCCTTTGTTGTCTGGCGATCAAGCGTTAAAAATAATTCGTGAAAACGATAAAATAAAGCATTTGCCTGTTATAGTGCTTTCCGCTAGCGTTGATGGCGCAACCATAGCCAATGATAATGGAGCGGATGGCTTTATAGCAAAACCTTTTGATCTAGATAACATTAAGGTGAATATTGATAGAGTGATGCAAAGGCAATAAATAAGATAAATCCTCCATTCTTTTTCGCATTACATTCTTGCACCCCCTAAAAGATCTTACTAGCGACGTAGGTGCATTATAATATAGTTTTTATGAACGATTTCATTATAAGAATTGTTCACAAAACAACAACTATACAACAAAAAAATAAAAAATATGTCACAGTTTAAAGATCCACACACAAAATATCCTACACCACCTTTCCCAAAACAAAAACAGCAGGTTCCTGGAACGGAAACTGCTATGAAACCACAAGCTGATCATGGTGAAAAAACTTATGTTGGCAGTGGTAAGCTTAACGGTGCGAAAGCTGTTATTACAGGCGCAGATTCAGGTATTGGCCGAGCCATTGCGATCGCTTATGCGCGCGAAGGTGCAGATTTGATAATCAGCTATGGCTATGATATCGAAGATGAAGATGCAAAAGAAACTGCTCGCCTCGTAAAAGAGGCAGGTCGTAAAGTTATTTTATCCAAAGGAGATCTTCGTGACGAAAACTATTGTAACCAGCTAATAGACTGCGCGTTATCTGAACTTGGAGGCATAGATATCTTAGTCAACAACGCTGCTTACCAGATGGCGCATAAGACACTCGAAGCGTTGAAGGCAGAGGAATGGAATCGTACTTTCGAAACGAATATAAGAAGTATGTTCTATCTATCAAAAGCAGCAGTCCCTCATATGCAACCTGGAAGCTCAATCATAAATACAGCGTCTGTTAACTCGTATCATCCAAGTGCGGTTCTTTTAGACTATGCGGCAACTAAGGGGGCTATACAAAATTTTACAGCGAATCTCGCGCAAATGCTTCTACAACAGGATAAAGGTATTCGCGTAAATGCTGTAGCTCCCGGACCCGTATGGACGCCGTTAATACCTTCGACTATGCCTGAACCAGAAAATTTTGGCAAGGAAACCCCAATTAAACGACCAGCACAACCAGCAGAGATTGCCCCAGCATATGTTTTTTTGGCTTCCGAAGATAGCAGTTACATAGCAGGTGCCACATTAGCAATAACTGGAGGGAAAATTGCGATATAACTAAATCACATGATGTAATTTAACGCACTGAAAGTATGATTGATGCGGACAGTGCGTTAATAGTTTTTGATTACATTCACATTTTTTACATGGTCGTTGTTGCTATTTACCATCCCAGTATAAATAAGGGGAAAGCTCATATTCGAATCCGATATAACCATTGGGTCTTTTTCCCAAGAAATGCTCATTGATCCAGACTTCACTGTTTTCGTATACACCTTCGAATGCAATAAATATCCGTTGCCCTCGCTCAGCCTGAGCCAGCTTAAACGTTTTTTGATACCATCCTACGCCACCATCGAGGTAAGCAGCCCCGCTACCTGCGGGGATGTTTTCTCTCAATGGCATTTCGATACTCCAGTCATGTATAGATCGAGCTTACGCCAGCCCTCTCCTTTTCGTCCATTGCTATATTGCTGGCTGCTGTCCCGTTTAAACCACCAGCCCCCATTAAAATCAATAACCTTTCTGGACTGTCCACTTAAGGAGCCCGCGGTCGCCAATAACAGGAAGAGCAGGATCATTATTCGGCTATACCCAGTATCAACTAATTGCTTCAGCATACATTTATGGGGTCTCATTGTTATCTTTGGCATCTCCGGTCAAACTCTGCTTGTAGGCCTTGCTGATAAAATTAAAGGTCAGCATAGCTGCTCCGTCGTTCGAAAGCACCGCATCCCGCAATACCGCCAGTTGCATCGTATTCTCGGTCAGTGACATAATTCGTACATCACCCCAGTCGACAACGATCCCATCTTGCGGCTTTCCATGTAAAGGGGAAGCCCCTGTCATACGGATGGTTTTCTTTTCGGTATCGATATTAAAAGTCCCCTTCTGAACTTTCCCCAGCATAGCATGATTCACGTTGATGTTTGCACCGCCTTTCAGATCAAAAGTCATACTTCCATAATCTCCGGCAGGCATAAGCCAGCTATTGCTTTTCCAATCGGGTTCCCAGCTCCAGCTATCGCTGTTTAAAGGCGCGGCTGTTTTATTGATGCTTCCCCACCAGTCACCGGTGCCGTAAAAATACATTGGACCTTTAAAGTAACGGGATATGCCCTCAGCATCCAGATCGAGGTACCATGTTTTCTCTTCCCCTGCCCCGCCCGTCAATAAGGTCCAGGTCTCGTCACTGATAAACTCGGCATACATCTGGTCGATTTTAAATGTCACTGGCTCACCGTAGACGATACCACCACGCGTCTCGACACCAAATTTTACCGTGTACTCACCGGGAAAAGGCATTTTCAGGGTTACCTTTTTCTCCTGACTCCGTCCTTGGGGATGATCCCACAATGGGGTGTATTTTGAATCCATCAAGCTGGTTAAATACACAATATTGGGATTACTGGCGTCATGTTCAACGGTAAAGGCCTTTCCCTTCTCCAACTGCGCCGAAGTGACATCGATGTCTCCCAGTGTATAATTCTCGGGAGAACAAGCTCCAAAGAATACCATCGCCGCAAAAAAGCAGATGGCATATGTGAATATCTTTTTCATGTTTGTCTAGTTATAATTCAACCAATAGTAAGTCCTGGTATACCTGTGTTTAGTTCCATCCAGCATTTTGTTTCAGTACACCATTGGATAAGGTAATCTGCTTGTTGGGTATTTGCATAAATCCTTTCGTTGTCAAAAAACGCTCTTTAGTCACAGTGACCTTCTCCGGCACAGATCCACTGAGCACATCTTCGGTTGTTTCCAGTGTAGCGGCGGCGTTATTCAGCCCCTGCCGCAATACATCCCAATAGCGGATACCTTCAAACGCAAATTCAAATTTTCTTTCCTTCAGAATATTGTTTTTTGAAACTGCTAGCGGCACAAAATTGGTCTTATACGCTCTTTTCCTTACCTCGTCAAAGTATTTCTGTGCGTTTGCGGAACCGAGTTCTGCCGCCATAAGCAAGACATCAGCGTAGCGGATGACAAAGTAATCCTGGTCTTGGGACAGTTGCATATCCTTATCCCCTCCAGTATTGGTGGTGCCGTCCGGCAATGCCGTGGGGGCGTATTTTTTGATGGTGTAACCTGTATACTCACGCTGGTCTTTCAGGTCAAATCCCGTGATATTCTCGCCATCGATATCAATAATTGAGGCAGTTTTGCGCGTATCCTTGTTGTCAAACTCATTGAAGAACTTTTTGCTTACCGTACATGCCCCCCATCCTTGGCCATAAGGCGACCAATTTTTACCGCGCAAGCCCAGAAAGACGACCCAGCGGTTGCCATCAACATAACCGTTATAGTTCGATGTATTGTTGAATTTCTGTGCAAATACAACCTCAGCATTTCCCTTACCGGCATATTTGGAAATATCTAGCGTATTATTGCTTGCATTGGGGATATAACTCGCTGCCGGCCATAGATTTTTGAAATCTGCCACCAGCGCAAACTGGCCGCTGCTGATAACTTCTTCCAGTCCCGCCAGGGCTTCTGTCTTGGAGACACCGATATCTTCACTGCCATAATAGCCTGCATAAAATAGATAAACACGGGCCAGTAGCGCTTTGGCAGCAAATGGAGTTGCCCGACCATCATTGGTTGCCGCAGCTGACTTCGGGTAAGCGGTTGCTGGGATATTGGCAGCAGCAAATTTAAGGTCTGAAACAATCAGTTGATAAATCGCTTTGGGGTCCGACTGTGGAATATTCTCATTGGTCGGGCTCGTTAGCAAAGGGATGTTTTCGAATAGACGGACGAGATCAAAGTACATGGTGGCCCGCAGGAATTTCGTTTCCCCTTCGATACGTGCCCGCGCTGTTGTGTTGCCTGAAAAATCAGTACCGTCCAATTTTCCCAATAGTGTGTTGCAGCGAAAAATTCCCGCGTAGTAATCAGACCAGGTACCATCAAAGATATTATTGTCCGATTGGGACTGCGCAATATCAAAACGGTCTATTGCCTGAAATGCGCGACCGTCTGTTGTACCTGTTCCGCCAAAACAATTGTCGGCGGCCACCTCTGCTGTCAGATAGAAAGACTGGCTCCCATTGGAGGTCGTCCGTTGATAACCATCATAACAGCCGACCAGAGCCATGTCAGCATCGGCTACGGTTTTATAAAAATTGCTTTCCAAAACGCTTGTCATCGGTTCGACATCCAAAAAACTGGATGAACATGATCCTAAGATTAAGGATCCAAATAACATGGAATGATAGATATAGCTCGTTTTTTTCATGATTTCTTGTGTTTAGAATTTAACATTTAGGCCAAATAATACAGTCCTTGGTCTTGGATAGTAACCGAGGTCGATACCCGATACCCAACCATCGGTTCCATAACCGATCTCAGGATCCATCCCATCATATTTGGTGAACGTAAACAGATTTTGACCTTGTACGTAGAAGCGGATCTGATTGGCATACTTCCATTTGATCAGCTTCGATAAGTCATAGCCTAAGGTCACATTGCTAATCCGAAGGAAGTCTCCATCCTGAATATAAAGGTCTGAAAACTGCCAGTTGACATTAGTTTCCGTAACACGGGGAATTGTACTGGAAGTACCCTCTCCCGTCCATCGCTCTAATATTCGTGTGGTATAGTTTGCCTGTTTATTGGCATGATTGCGGTAAGACTGTACAATTTTGTTGCCCAGGGAGCCGTAGGCATTGACCGAAAAATCAAATCCTTTATAATCTAGTCCAATATTAAATCCATAGGTGAAACTAGGCATGCCTACACCCAGATTTGTTTTATCCGAGGCATTGATAATACCATCGTTATTCTGATCTACATATTTCACATCGCCGGGTTTTACATCCGCTTGAAGAATACCTTTCCCGGCTGTTTTCCAGGCATCGATCTCGGCTTGGCTCTGGAACAGACCGTCTGTTTTATACCCCCAGAAGTAACCAATGGGCAGGCCGTTTGCGGCACGATAAAATTCTTCCGAATTATCGTATAACATGGCTGTCTGTCCGTGGATAATTCCATCTTCAGTCGGAATCTGTCCGACCTTATTTTTGTTGTAGGCACCATTTACCCCAAGACGGTATTTGACTTCATTGATCCTGTCCGCCCAATTTAGTCCCAATTCTACCCCCGTATTCTTCACATCACCGCCATTGATAAAAGGAGGCAACGTACCGGTTGTCGCCAAAACGGGCGCTGTAACCAGCCAGTTCTTCGTCTTTTTGACATAAAAATCGGCCACAACATCCAGGCGGCTGTTCGCAAATTTGGCATCAAATCCAATATTAGTCTGTTCGGAAGTTTCCCAGGTCAGATTCGGATTGGATAAACGGCTCGGATAAGCCCCGGCGATATTATTGTTACTCGTTCCAAAGACATAATGTGCTCCGGGGTTGGACGATGTAATGCCTGTTGAGGTACTGATGGGTGCCGCATATTGAAAATCAGCGATATCCTGATTACCCACTTGCCCCCATGAAGCACGAAGTTTAAAGAAGTTTACAGCCGCTAAATGTTCTTTAAAAAACTCTTCCGAAGAAATTACCCAGCCTGCCGATACCGAAGGAAAATATCCCCAGCGATTGCTGCGCGAAAATTTAGAGGATCCATCTGCACGCAATGTAGCATTCAACAGGTACTTTTCCTTATAGTTGTAGCCCAGCCGTCCAAAGTACGAGACCCTACGCGTGATGTTCTCTGGTTTTCCAGACACGGTACGCGTTTCGACAACATTACCTTTTTCGTCTAGGTGTGCCTGGCCTGTGGTATTGTCCAGGTAAGCATGTGCAAAATCATTGAACTGCGAAAGCAGATTCCAGTTGGACCCCGAAAGGTAAGTTCCCTGGTAACGTAGCGATTCCATACCAACCATAGCTGAAAAACGATGATCCGTATGGATATCAAAGTCATAGGAAGCCGTATTTGTCCAAGTCAGCGTATGACCTTTGCTCATGTTCTGTGAGGTTGTTGTATGATCTTGGTTGTAGGTGTAGATGGAGAAGCGGAATAAGGGCGTAAAACTTCTGTATTCTGAAGCATAATAGTTGAATCCCAGCAATGACCGGACCTTCAAGCCTTTGATCGGCTCGATCTCCGCAAATACATCCGCCAGTAATTTTTGGCCATCATTGGCGTTATTCGAATTGGTCATCATCACCCCATATGGATTGCTGTCCCCATTGTACCAAGGTGAATTGGAGGTATCATTGAAAGGACTTCCGTACAAGCCATTGTCCGAGTACACCGGTGACAAGGGCGAAGTCGCAAAAGCACCGCGTAAGGTATTATTGTACTGGTTGCCTACACCGATGCCCCGATTTTTGATGTAGTTAAAGTTAAGGTGCTGACCTATTTTCACAAAGTTATCGAAGAGTTTATGTTCCGAGTTCGTACGGAAACCATAACGCTGATAGTTGGAAACATCTTTACCACCGACAATCCCCTCCTGACCAATATAGTTCATCGATAAGGCGTAGGTGGATTTTTCATTGCCGCCAGTCAGGGCAACATTGTAATTGTCCATTTTTGCATTATCCTTAAACATGTAATCCATCCAATTGGTATTGGCCAGACCGTCCATGCTGTTAAAATCAATAACCCCAGCCCCCGAATTCAGCGATTGCTCATTCATGATCAGCTTGTACTGATCTGCATCCAGCAATTTTGCTTTACGCGAAACGTTCTGAATGCCTGTATAGCCATCAAACGACAGCACATTTTTTCCCGCAGCGCCCATTTTAGTGGTGACCAGAATAACCCCATTGGCAGCCTGCGAACCATAGATGGCGGCCGAAGCCGCGTCTTTCAATACGTCGATAGATTGGATATCGGCCGCATTTAAGACCGAAATATCCCCTCCCGGAACGCCATCGATGACGTACAAGGGGCCTGAATTGCCAATTGTTCCCAGCCCCCGTACGACCACCTTCATATCTGCTCCCGGCTGACCGGAAGTTGATGTAATGGATACACCCGGTGCTTGCCCCTGAAGCGACTGCAGCGGGTTTAATTGATTACGTTTCTGCAGTTCTTCACCCTCTACCTTCAAGTTGGCTCCTGTATTCAGTTTTTTCTTTTGTACACCGTAGCCGATAACCACCACTTCTTCAAGATCGGAAGCTTGCGGCTGCAGGCGGATCACCATATTGGGGCCAGTCACTGTAATTTCTTCGGTTTTGTACCCCACGTAGGTAACGATCAATACTGTCCCTGTGCTGGCCTTCAGTGCAAACTTGCCCGATTCATCACTGCTTGTTGAAATCTTCTGATTCTTTACTTTGATACTCGCTCCCCCGATCGGCAGTCCTGAATCAGCCGAAACAACCGATCCGGTAAAGGATTGTGCCCAGACCAAAGAGGTTACGCTGGTCATGACAACGACGGCCATGCCCCTGCTCAACAATTGTTTGCTTATCATATCTCTTGATTTATAAATTGGTTTTTATTATTTTAATTTGACCTGCAAGGCTTTACCGGCATAGGTTACCACTGTGGGTTTTGCTGGTGAAACATCCAGTCCAACGGCGTTGCTGTCGCTGACAAAAATGAAATTGAACTTTCTTTTGGTCAGCATGCCATCGAAATCACCCTGACGGTTGGCCACTGACAGCGTCTTTGTCGAATTGTCATAACTGAAATCAATGCGACTATATTTCCCTTTTTCATAATTATAGTTGCTTCCTTCGTCTTCATAGAGTGAAAAATGACCGTTTGCTCCCGCATAGACATAGACATCCAGTACATCCGGCTTTTTCTCGGCAGTATATTGCATGACCGGTCCAATGGGCAATATTGCTCCGGCTCTGACATAAACAGGAATACGTTCGTATGGTGTTGCAATAAGCAGATCCTGCCCGCCTGCTACCATCTTGCCACTGTATAGATCATACCAGCTGGTTCCTTTTGGAAAGTGTATCTTGCGTGAGCTCGCACCTTTTTCAGTGACAGGACTGATGAGCAAAGATGGTCCCCAAAGGTATTGGTCATTGCGGTCGAATCCATCTTTGTCCTGAGGGAAATCCATGGCAAGTCCACGTATCATCGAATAGTCATCAAAAAAAGTCTTTGCGGCAAGACTATAATTATAGGCCAGTAATTTATACCGTAGATTGATCGCATAGATCATGCTTTTATAGGCCGGATGATCCACAGGAGCGATATTATACGGCTCGCGGTAGGGATATTGTCCATGCGCCCTGAATAAAGGCAAGAATGCCCCGTATTGGTACCAGCGGCTATTCAGCTCGCGCCACTCCTCCAAGTCCGCCGCATCAGGTTTGTGAAACCTGTTTTCAACCAAAAAGCCACCTGCATCCATTGTCCAATAAGGTGTACCGGACATCGAGAAATTGATGCCCCCGGCAATTTGATCTTTCATGTCATGCCATCTCGAAGCAATATCGCCGCTCCAGGCAGCCGCCGCATAGCGCTGCTGCCCTGCAAAAAAGGATCGCGTCAGAATAAACACCCGTTTGTTAGGATCTGTTTCACGCTGGCCCTCGTAGATACCCTTGGCATTTTGCAAAGGGAACACATTATAGTAGCGAACAGATGATCCTATAGCTGGCTGAAAGACCGATTTACGCTCGTCCAGATCAATATTGGAGTGAATATCTGGCTCACTCGCATCCATCCACCAGGCATCGATCCCAATTTTGAAAAGATTGTTGTCCAACAATTTCCAGAACCCGTCGCGTGCCGCTTTGTTGAAAGGATCATAAAATGTCGAGGTATAGCCCTTTCCGATCCAATCTTTACGGCCGTCATAAATATTTCGCGGATAGATCCATTTGTTTGCTTTAAATTCTTGGTATACCGATGACTCTTCATTGATTTTGGGCCAGGCCGAAATCATGATCTTAAAGTGCTGATCATGCAGCTTCTTCACCATCGCCTGAGGATCTGGAAAACGCTTTACATCAAATTTCTGGCTCCCCCAGTCATTTTCAGTCCAGTAAGACCAATCCTGCACAATATTGTCGATCGGAATCTCGCGCTTACGGAATTCAGCTGCGACCGCTTCAATTTCCGCTTGCGTCTTGTAGCGTTCCCTGCTCTGCCAAAATCCGAAGCTCCAAAGCGGCATAATCGGTGCCTTGCCGGACAAGTGGCGATAACCTGCAATGACCTCATCCATTGATGCGCCCTGTACAAAGTAATAATCAATGGCATCTCCAGCTTCTGAATTAAAGGAAAATACGTTTTTACGCGCTTCTGGAATGGGGCTCTGCCAGTTTAAGGTAAAATAAGATTCGCCCCCATCAGGTATCCATTCCATTCGGATCTGGTGGATCTTATCTTTCTGCAGGTCCCTTTCAATCTCAAAGGTACCTGCATTCCAGGATTGCCGCCAGCGGTCGGCGACCTGCTCCCCGTCAATCCAGACTTTCATATAACCCGAATATTTAAAATGCAGCACATGTTTGCCTGTGTAGGGCGAAGAGAAGCTTCCGGCATAGATGACCTTACTTTCGGCCAGATTTACGCCCTTTGGAAACTTATGCTGATCTGTTAGGTAGCCATAGTCAATGATTGATTCCGGTCGGGATAGATAAACCTCTTCGCCCTTGTTCCGATTTACATAGGTTGCTGTGAGCCACCCCGGTTCACCTTCTTTTGACTGCAGCTTAAAAGCATTTAGGGGCAATAACGGCCGCACGTCGCCCGCTTTTGTAATGGAGTAATTGTGCCATAAAATACCATAGTTATTGGTGGACAGTAAAAAGGGGATTCCGATTTCGGTATTATATTGCAGCAGCGAAACCTGTTTTCCGCGGTTATAGTTCATCACCGCATTCTGATGTTGGCCGAGTCCATAGATCCCTTCTTCCGCATTGACAATAAAGTCTTGGTTAATGTGATAAAATGCATCACCTTGATAACTATTGGCTAAGAAAGAACTTGAATTCCGCTTTGCTTCTTTAAAGATGGATTGCCCCTTAAGATCAAAAAATTCCACTTTACCATTTATCAAGGAAACCACTGTCTGCATATTGGCCGTTTGTACATTTACCGTCGAGTCGGTCGAGCTTACCGCAAGCGATTTTACTTGCCGGCGCAGTGAATCGACGATCACTAAGCTTGTTTGTCCTGGTAAGGCTGCACCAGCCGGAACAGCTGTGACACGCACAATCTTGTCGGTCACGACATCCAAATAAATATCCTGATCAATGGAGGTCTCCGAATTTTTGAAGCTGACCTTAATACCGGAAGGCATTTTTTCATAATGAGCTTTATTGGTTTGGCTAAATCCCTGCTGCACGATTGCGAAGAGCATCAAACCACTTAAAGCGTACGTTAAGTTGCGCATTTAAATAAGATTTATTGGTTATTATATTCCCTTGGTTATTACGCGTCCTTTCCTATTGAAAGAACAGATCAAATATAGAATGCAACCGGTTGTATAAGGGGTATGTTTTGTTAACTTTTAGGGGTTATTTTGTTAACTTGTATGGGAATACTCGCAGGCGATATTACCTATAAACCTTTTATTTACAAGCTTTTTCGATAGAAAGACGGCAAGTTGCCAAATGCAGATTTAAAATATTTGCTGAATTGTTTCGGATTTCCGAATCCTACTTCATAAGCAATTTCAGCCATCGATAATTTCGAGTTCTGAACCAGATGCATGGCACGTTTGAGCCGAATATGTCGGATGTATTCCATCGGTGAATAGCCTGTGATGGCTAGCACCTTTTTATAAAGCCCTACGCGCGTGAGGTTCATTCTTTTGGCTAGCAGTTCGACAGAAAGCGAAGAGTCGCTGAGATCCTGTTCAATTTCCTTTACCAGCATACGGATAAACTGTTCATCAGCAGATACGATATCGGGCTGCGCCAGATTAACATTAATCTGTTTTTTATACCGTTTTACCATTGTCTGTTGTTGATGGAGTATCTGCGCTAATTTTGAACGTAGCAGGTTAATATTAAAAGGCTTGTTGATATAATCTGTAGCACCCGACTCCAAGGCTTCCAGTTCAATTTTCTGATTGACTACGGCCGTTACAATCAGCACAGGGATATGGACCAGCTTGGCCTGGGCCTTTATAAACCGGCAAAATTCCAGTCCGCTTTCTCCAGGGAGGCTGAGATCGGTGATGATCAGATTGACCTGTTGCTTGCTTAGGATCAATTTTGCATCATTGATGCTTTGCACAGCGTGGATTAGGTAGGCTGAACTCAGGCTCCGCTCCAGGTAATGGAGGAAGTCGATATCATCTTCGACCAATAAAATAGCGGGTTTATCCTGCTTATTGCTTTCGACAGGATCGACACTCGCTTCGGCCTTATGTATGGGTAGCTGAACTTTAAAAATCGTCCAGTGCACATTGCTGCTCAGCGCGATAGTTCCGCCCAAGAATTCGACATAGTCTTTAACAATAGAAAGCCCGATTCCCGTACCCTGATTCAGTTTTCCATTGGGCACATCCAGTTGCATGTAACGTTCAAATACGCGGGCTTGTAGGTTTTCGGGAATCGCTGTACCCTGATTTTGAACTTCAATACGCAGCATCTTTCCTGTTTCGTGTTCAGTGACTTCGGCATTGAATGCCACAATGCCGGATACCGGGCTAAACTTGATCGCATTTGACATCAGATTGAAAATAATGCTTTCCAATTTGTTTTTGTCAAACCAGGACAGATAGGTGTCTGGAGCGATATTGACCTGCAGCGAGATCTGATTGCTTTGCGCTATCCCCGCAAAGGCATCAAGCATTTCGCGGATAAATCCCATGAGGTCCCCATACGCTTCGTTCAGCTCAAGCTCACTTTTCTCCAATTTTCTAAAGTCCAGCAGCTGATTGACCAATTTAAGTAGACGGTCTGCATTCTTCTTGATTAAGTTTAGGTCGGCTTTTTTTTCTGGATGCTGCTCTTCATCCAGCAGTTGCTGCGCCGGAGTTAGAATCAAACTGATCGGAGTTCTGAATTCATGACTTATATTGGTAAAGAAACGTGTTTTCAACGCATCCAGTTCCTTTGCCTGTGCAGCCTGTTCCTGGGCGAGGTAGAGTTGATTGCGCGTCTTGACACGTAGTTTTGTCAAATAAAAATAAGCCCATAGGACGATCAGTACCAGGCTGGCATAGAAAAGAAAGGCCCAAGCCGAACGCCAAAAAGGTGGCTGTATATCGATTGTTAGGAGCAGCACGCCCTCAGACCAGCTATTCGAATCGATGGCGTGCCGAATATACAAATTGTAGCTTCGGGTGTCTAGATTGGTGAAATTGGCGCGCAAGGTTGCCGGTTCAAAATCAAACCATTCATCACTTAGACCAGCAAGCTGATATTGGTAGAGTCCATTATGCTGTTGCAGGTAGTCAAAGGTAGAGAACTCCAGCGAAATGGCATTGAGGTTGTAAGGAAGACTCAGTTCTTTAAGATTATTCAGGGCTTGATCGTAAATGACCCGGCCCGAAAATTCCTCACCTACGGCTATCCGCTTGTTAAATAAATAAAGATTGGACAAAAGCGGTAAGACCAGTTCACTTTCGCTGCTAATTTTCTTAGGGTCGATAAAATTGAATCCCTTTGGGCCACCAAAGACAAGTCTTCCGTCCCGCATTTTTAAAGCGGCGTTTTCATTGAATACATTCCCCTGAAGGCCTGATTCCCGTGTAAAATTGCGGATGATGAACTTCTCGGCCTGCCCTTTGCCGACAATCGCCGACAGTCCTTTGTTTGTTGAAGCCCAGATTCCCCCTTGATTATCGACCAAGAGCGCTAGGATCGCATCGTCGCTGAGTCCATCCTGTTGTGTGAGATAGCTTACTTTTGTACCGTCGATTACATGCAAGCCCTCTTGTGTTGCTACCCAAATACGACCAGTTTTGTCCTCTTTAATATCATAAATCAGATCATTCATAAGTTTCATGGGCGAACTGGATGTATTCATATAGCTAATCTTGTCGTCGGGAGCCAACAATGCCAAACCTGTCGCTGTGCCGATCCAGAGCCGTTTTTTTGAATCTTCAAACAAGACAGAGATATAATTGCTGTTAATGGTTTGTCCCTGCCGAGTATACGCTCTCGAAAACTGTTCTGTCTGTTTATCAAACAGGTACAAGCCAGCACTTAGGGTTCCTATCCAAAATCGATGTTGACTATCCTCGTAGATCTCCCATACACTATCGTCATTCAACTTTCCAGGAGCCGAGTCACGGTGGAAAACCTTAAAACTTTTCCCGTCAAATCGACACATACCACCTCGATAAGTTCCTATCCACAGCCTGTCTTCCGCATCCAGCAATAAGGAAACAATCACGTTGCTGCTCAAACTGTTGGGATCCTGAGGATCATGCAGGTATTGCGTAAAGGTTTTCTGACTGAGATCATAATAGAGCAATCCCCCACCATTTGTCCCAATCCAGAGATTACCCTTTCGATCCTGTACAAACTTATTGACATCGTCAAAGGGAAGTGATTTGGGAAGTCCAGGATAGTTCTTGACTAAGGAGAATAATAACAAGTTGGGATGATAATAACTGATGCCGCCTTTGTATGTTCCCGTCCAGATAATACCTGACTTATCCCGATATAAAGCCGTTATGCTATTGTAAGGTAGGCTTCGTAAATCATATTTATCGTTACCGATGATTTGCACACTTTTTGTTTTTTTATCATAAACATTGATCCCACCATGGTCAGTTCCTAGCCAGAGGTGCCCTTGATCATCTTGCACGATATTGCCTACAAAAGGATTGGACAGTTCTTTTTGGAGGTGTTGAATTGAGCCATCTTTCGGGTCAAGCCAGTATACACCAATTGGAATGTCTTTTGAGAAAACCCATATCGCACCTTCCCGGTCGGCAAATAGATTATAATTTACCAGCTTATTGCTGATCGGCAATAGGCTGGTTTTGGTACTTCGCAATGATTTGGTATCGATGTGGCCCAACAGACCATTTTCGTAGATCACCCAGATCGTGTGCCCTTGACCAGCTATCACATCAGCGATTCGGTTGTTTTTGGTCAACGACGGTACAGTACGATAGGTTTTCTTTAGACTATCGTACAAGATCAGCGAACGATCGCTATACAATAGTGCAAAGATCTGCCCTTCCAGCTGTCTTATCGTATGTACGTCTTTGACGGGCAACTTTAAGCGGGTCAGTATGGAATCAAGCTGCTGGATGATAATACCTGAGCGCTGATCATACACATTCATCCGGTTGCTGGTACGAATCCATACATTGCCTTCTGGTCCCTCAAAGATTGCGGAAATTGCATTTCCACTCAGGCCGGTACGTTTATTGGCGGAATAGCGAAAATTTGTGAATTGCGTCCCATCAAATCGGCTCAGACCAGATTCGGTACCAAACCAGAGGTAATTGTACTTATCCCTGAGTGCACAATTGACATGATTATGGACCAGGCCCTGATCAGAGGTTAAGGTTTTAAACGCATAGGTATTGACCTGGCTCCAAACTGAAGATTGCCCTAAGAAAAGGAAAAGAAAGAGTTGGAGATAAGCGAATAAAAAAGACTTAATCTGCTGCATTGGTTATCATCTCCCCAATGATACAAAAATTGAGTAAATACAGCAAATCTGCTGTACGATTTCAGCCGTGTAACTCCTACATTGACTCATTTCTATGGTTTAAGACGGGATAATGTCAATCTTGATGTGTCATCTCTGGTAACATCAATTTAAAGTTTTTTGAACAATTTGAATTGAGGAACTGTTCAACTAATAAAAGATTAGAGCAATGTATACACGAATTGGATTAATGATCACTGCAGCAGCAGGTGTTGCTGCATTTATTTACAGCCGCTGGAAAAAACGATTTGTAAATATCAATACGGAGAAAGAACATCAATACGAAAAGAGCAATCTATCCTCTCCACCTAAATGGTACAATCAGATTAAAAACCTACCAGACGTAGACGCTACAGATATTGTTTCATTGCAGTATGCTAATTCACCCATATCTTCCAAAGGGAATGAGATTGTACACAACCTCGTTCAACAGGTGCCCTACCACCAAAAAGGGAAAAGGCATAAATAGGAGGATTACGTTAATGAGAATTAAAAGGGCCTCTAAATCTCGCTTCAAAACCGACTTGCCTACTTTGATCGTTTCTACACCGACGATATCTCTTAATTTTAGAGGATCTATTGTTAACGGATTCCGATTCAAAAAAAATAAGAAAAAATTGAAAATGATTACGTCTCTAATTTTTTCTATGTGACCGGTTAATAATGTTTTCAAATAACAATGAAGTATCTTGATGGTTATTTGAAAACATTAAAACGACCAATCTAGAAAAGGAAATTTAACTATTGAATGGCGGCGATATTGATTGTGTCTTTCAATTTAAAAATAATGTGATTTCACAACAGAGATTAGCGATATCTATATCTTTAACTAAAGCAAGATTGGTAGCAGTTGATCTAAACTGTCTATCTGTAGAAAACTACGCCGCTTTATTTCATTGCTTGCTTGTTCATGGGACCACGTTACGTGATACGGAATATGTATTGCCTGTGCACCAATTTCCAAAACGGGTAAAATATCGGAATTTATTGAATTTCCTATCATCATGAAATTCTCAACCGGACAGTCAATTTTGCTTAACAATTTCGTATAATCCTCACTTTTTTTGTTACTCATAATCTCAACATGATGAAAATATTTTTGAAGAGGCGAATTCTTCAACTTTCTCTCCTGATCCAACAAATCGCCCTTCGTCGCTACAATCAATTTGTAATGTGCACTAAGTTGTACCAAAGTATCCTCTATGCCATCCAATAATTCAATCGGCATTTTTAATAAACACTGTCCAATTTCTATAATTTTGTTTACTGTGCTCAAAGGCAGTTGGCCAGCAGAAATACGGCTGGCAGTTTCTATCATACAAAGAATAAAACCTTTTACGCCATATCCGTAAAGCGACAGGTTGTTCATTTCCGTCTTAAATAGTTCCTGTGAAATTGCATGCTGCGGAAGATAGTTCTCCAGCAGTGCGCAGAAATCATGTTCTGCTTTTTGAAAATAGGGTTCATTTACCCATAATGTATCATCAGCATCAAAGGCAATGATTTTAATCGCGTCTTTATTAACAGTCATTTTTCTTACTCAATTAAAGCATTCTAAATAAGCTTAGTATTACTATACTGCTCCCATAGTCCCGTCAAGTTCAAAGCTGAGTCATAGGTAGCATTAAGGGCGAAATGCTTTTTCTTTCCCACATAATCATAGATATAGAGATCGGTTATTGGCGTCGGAATAGCGGATAAATCCGCCGCTGAAATCCATTCTAAATCTCCTTCATCACAATACGGTACATCGACAAATTCGATGTCTGATACATATACATAACTGATCCAGTTGTAATTAACTGGAGAAGTTTCTGTCAAAATACCACAAAACTGTTTTGAAGTTATATGGATACCTGTTTCTTCGAAAACCTCTCGCTCAACAGCTGCATCCGGATTTTCAAAGGGGTCTATTTTTCCACCAACAGGAACGTACATATCCTTGTTAGGTTCTTTTAAGCGTCTTAATAATAGGAATTTATCTTTATTTCTCAAGATACATAGTGTTGCGACTCGTTTCAAACCGATCACTTCGTTCTCCATCTTTTTTCTGTTTCTAACAAAAATAGGAAAAGATGCGACAGTCTTCAAGAAATATTTCTTCCAATTTTCAATAAGCAGATCAGCCCTCTTTTATTAAAGAATTTTGGAAATTTGATTTATATTTATATACCTAAACTTTATATATGTTAGAAAATTTTGAATTCTATCTATTTGTACTCCTATTGATCACGATGCTGATCTTACTGGCGAGAAAAATTCAGGTTGCCTACCCCGTTTTACTTGTATTAGCCGGACTTGTAATTAGTTTTATACCAGGAGTTCCTGCTATAAAAATAGAGCCTGAATTAATATTTATTATTTTTTTACCTCCACTTTTGTACGAGGCTGCTTGGTCAACTTCATGGAAAGAACTATGGCGATGGCGTAGGATTATATTTAGCTTTGCCTTCGTTGTAGTCTTTTTTACAGCCTTATCGGTTGCCGTATTTGCTAACTATTTTATCCCGGGATTCTCCTTAGCACTTGGATTTTTATTGGGAGGAATAGTATCACCGCCCGACGCAGTTAGCGCTGGTGCAATTTTAAAGTTTGTAAAAGTACCTAAAAGATTGGCTTCCATTCTGGAAGGTGAAAGTTTATTAAACGATGCTTCCTCATTAATAATCTTCAGATTTGCAATGATCGCCGTAGCGACAGGACAATTTGTATGGTACCAAGCTGCCGGAAGCTTTATCTGGATGTGCGTTGGCGGTGCAGCAATAGGGCTTGCAATCGCATATATTTTCCTTAAAATGCACAAACTTTTGCCCACCGATTCAAATACAGATCTATTGCTAACTTTCATAGCGCCTTTCTCCATGTATTTGATCGCAGAACAACTTCACGCTTCCGGCGTTTTGGCAGTGGTAAGTGGCGGATTATTTTTATCCTATCGCAGCCACGACTTTTTGAGTAGCGCATCCCGAATTCGCACCGTAACGGTATGGGAAAGCTTCTGCTTTTTATTGAATGGTATTGTCTTTATGCTTATCGGATTAGATTTACCTGAAATTGTTTCGGGATTGGGAGATACCGATATTTCTACCGCGATTGGCTACGGTGTAGCCGTAACAATAGTCCTTATTATGGTCAGAATTTTCGCTGGATATGCTGCGGTAATCACCACTCTAGTAATGAAACATTTCATAACAGTCGCCGATACCCAATCACCAGGTTGGCACACCCCAATGATTATTGGCTGGACCGGAATGCGTGGCGTAGTTTCTCTGGCAGCAGCTCTTTCCATTCCCTTAACAATGACCGATGGTACCCCTTTTCCACAGAGAAACCTTATTCTTTTTATCACATTTGTCGTTATTCTCTTAACCTTAGTCGTTCAAGGATTAACACTCCCTTTTATATTAAGAACAATCAAATTAGTAGATAGAGATTTTGTCCGAAGCGAGAAGGAAATCGATTATGAAATTCAGAATAGGCTAGCTCAAGTTGCTGTCGATAAAATTCGAAATGACTACGCCGACAAAATTGAAAATTTTCCGACCTTAAAGGATCAGTTAGATAAGTATGAGAATCAATTGCGGAGCTCTGAAATTATCATCAATTACGCAGAATATCGCAAAATATATATTGACATTCTTGAAACTCAACGTATGTGGCTGATCAATAAAAATCGTGAAGAGCTTCTACTAGACGAAGAAATTATTAAGAAGCACCTTCGTTTATTGGATCTTCAGGAAGAAAGATTAAATATGAAGAGCTGAGTCCCTTATAATAAGGCTACTAAATTAATGTTAATCTTCATCCAGGTAAATATCATGAACGACAAATTTAATATGTCTGTTGAAAACAATCATATCTTCAACATCTTCAGAATCTATAGGATAAAGCGTGTCAATCCCTCCCTCATCCAACAGTTCCGAATCTGGTATAAGTTCAAAAAAGGTGACTCCATTAACAACAGACAGTTCCTCCACTTTGATATAAGAAACATTTTGGCTTCTCCAAAGTACCAAAATATCAGTAGAAAATAACTGATAATTACTCGCTTGATTTGACATTGATGCAAATTAAGAAAAAAAGTGGCGCAATTCACCAGTCCAAAAAAAAATTCAATGTCTGAACTAATTGTAAAACAAATTCTACTGCTTTGCAATCATCCTAAAAAATAACGTTAAAAAGGCCTCCATTTATAATGAAGACCTTTCTGAATTAATATCCGGGATTTTGAATTAACTTCGTATTTCTATTAATCTCGTCCCGATGTAAAGATGTAAAATACATCTTGTCATCCCAATTTCGGTTTTCGATTCCTGGATCAATATCCGATACAACATATTTATAGGTGTAACTGCTTGGATCATATTTATATTGTGTCACACTTTTGCCTGCCTTAAGCGTTCCAGTTATATTGATGATATTTGCCTTCCGGCCGATTGTTTCTGCAGCTATCATCCAACGTCTTGCGTCAAAGAAGCGATGCTCCTCATAAGCTAACTCTACACGACGTTCGTTTCGATAGCGTGTTTTTAACGCCGCTCCACTTTCACTACTAGGTATTGGAGGCATTCCAGCTCTAAACCGAATTTTATTCATCCATATTTTAGCCTCGCCTTCCTCACCTAACTCCAGACATGCCTCGACGTAGTTTAATACCGCTTCCGTATAACGAAACATCGGCCATGGAATACGTTGTCTTGTATTTTGGTCTTCCATTGTAGGATCTGGATCAGTAAATTTACGGATATAATAGCCCGTTCGGGAGCCATTCCAATCTTCAATAGGGCTCTTTCTTGTGTCGAGACCAAAATGTGTGGTTTTTTGACCTTGTGCATTAACAACCTCATATTGCCCCGTCTGAATCTGGTTTACCTTATCCCGGGCGGCAACATCAGCTGTTCGAGGTTTCCAGTCTGCACCATCATACAATAGAGTTGCCTTCAAACGCGGATCACGATTTTGATAAGGATTAGCTGACATAGTTGGATTTGACCAATCGAACTTTTCACCCGCAATCGTCTCGTAATCATCTACCAACAACTGTATTGGCGTATTTCCAGCCCAATTGTGGTAGCCATTCGGTCCATTGTCGCGACCTACCCAACCACCGCGTTCATCTTTTTCATCGATAAAAAATCGCCCCAAAATAATGTCTTTCGCTGCCGTAAAGTCAACTGCTTTACTCCCCCCTCCTAAGGAAAGAGCCATGTAATTAATCGCTCCATCAGCAGCCGAAGCAGGCTGATTTAAATCAAGTTTATAGGCAAATTCGCTATGATCAATGACAGCCTTGGCAGCGGCCTTTGCTTTTGTCCAACGATCTGCTTGATTACCTGTGGTATACATTAGGTATTCTGGGTTTTTATATCCTGCTAATAATGTAGATTTTGATTTTGCTTTATTTGCATCGTGAAGGTCACTAGCGGCATACAACAAAACTCTTGATTTTAATGCCAGTACAGCAGCTTCGCTCGCCCGTCCTTTTACTTGAGATGCCCCTTTCAAAAGCTGAGCCGCGTTGTCAAGATCTTTAACTATGGCATCGACACATTCTCCATAGGTATTTCTAGGAACCATGTAGTCTTTATCGTTCAGCGTATAGATCTTATTATCGATCGGTATTCCGCCATAGTAACGTAACAACTGCTGATAATAATAAGCACGTAAGAAATAGGCCTCCCCTAAAAGTTTATCTGCCTTTGTTTTATCAAATTTGGCTTCTGTTAAATTAGAAATCGCAATATTAGTCGCCCGGATGCGTGTATACATGCGCCCATATTCATAAGTTTCCATAATATAGCCCTGATCGGCAGGATTCGAGCGCGATTCAGTAACTGTATTTATTCCCCGGTTTGGATGGGTGAATAGTGCTTCATCTGTCATCGAAGCCATTTGCTGTTCATAAAATCCACCTACTCCAAATCCATTATAAATTTCAGTCACAAAAGCTTCTGATAAGCCCGCGTCTGACCACACCACCTCCTGTGGCACTTCACTAAGTGGCTTTGTACTTACAAAATCGTCATTACAAGCGTGTAATGTTACAGATAATACAAGTAGCATGAGTAATATATTGGTAATCTTTTTCATCTTCTTTTTCTTTTAAATTCGGGTTGATTAAAACGATAACAACGCGCCCAGATTGATTAATCTTGCTTGCGGATAATATTGTCCTAATGCATTCACAGCTTCCGGATCATACATTTTGATTTTACTCCAAGTAATGAGGTTCATTCCATTCGCAAATAAACGCAATGAGCCTATACCAATTTTATTGCATATACTAGAGGATAGATTATATCCTAATTCTACATTCTTAAGTCGGAGGTAATCTGTACTTCGCATCCAATACGTGTTATTATAGGAATAATATTGATTACCGCGGTCTGTTAAACGTGGATATACACTGCTCGGGTTACTGATACTCCAGCGGTTTTCGTAGAATTCCTCCACAAAATTTCCAATAGATCCAGACTCATCTGTACCGACACGGATCTCTCCGCCTGTAGCCCCCTGAAATAATACCGATAAGTCAAAATCTTTATAGGTAAGGCTAAAATTGAAACCGCCTTGAAATGTTGGATCACTATTTTTATCGCGTCTAACTTTATCATCGGGTGTGATTTTTCCGTCACCGTTGTAATCTTTGTACTTCATGTCACCAGGACGTAGCGTCTTTGTTATGGCGCTATAATCTAACTGATTGTTTGCAATATCATTTAAATCTTTGAATACGCCATCATAGATATAATAGATATCAGTTTTTATTGGCTTTCCTGTACTCTGCTGCCATGCTGGCGCTCCTGGTGCCTCATCCCAGAAGATGATTTTATTCTTCGCATACCCACCGTTAACGCCTACAGTATAACCAAGTTCCCCGACTTTACCATGATAACCGAGATTAAACTCCCATCCCTTATTATCGACCTTACCGATATTCTCGGCTGGGAGCGTCATTCCTGTACTTTGCGGTATGGACGCATTTTTGCGCCATAAAATTGAATTACGCCGGTTTTTGAAGATGTCAAATTCCAAGTTCAACTTGCCCTGAAGAAACTGAAAATCAAATCCGAGATTGTAATTATTGGCTACTTCCCAAGTAATCATTTCATTTGGTACACGACTCTCGTAAAGAGACTTGGCTAACTTGTCATTTACGATATACGTTCCAAAAGAATACGTGGAAAAATATTGATACTCTTGTAATTTATCATCATAGTAGATGTTATCATTTCCCATCTGGCCGTACGAAGCACGGATTTTGAAATAATTAATTACAGGTACATTTTGCTTCCAGAAATTTTCTTCTGACACGACCCATCCAGCCATTGCCCCAGGGAAGAATCCGAATCGCTCCTTTTCAGGAAACATGTAAGAACCGTCATAACGCCACAAGAGTTCGGCGATATATTTACTTTTATAGTTATAACCAAACCGACCAAAATAATTTAGACGAGCGCGCTTCCATGCTGCACCGTCGTTATTTTTTTCCTGTTCCCCGCCGGCGAAAAGATAATCAATCGCATTGGAAAGAAAGTAGCGGCGATAAGCACTGAATTTATCGTTATCAATTGTTTCTCTATTGATACCCGCAATGGCATTCACTTGATGGTTTCCAAATTTCCGGTCAAAGCTCAAAATACCGCCAAGCAAGATGTTTAATTGATCTTCATTGCTTTGATTCAGATTCGGATCCGCAGGACCACGCCGCCCGGGGACCAGTTGTGGTGTTTCCCCATCAGCTTCATATGCACCTTGCCACGAATATAATGTCCAAGGTATCACCCACGTTTTTTGATTTTTCACATATTTGTCTACAGATGCATTCAGTGTTAGCTTCAGACCATCAACCCATGGATTAGTAATTTCAACCTGTCCATTCGTTTGGAAGTAATAGCGTTTGTCCCTATCATATCCTGTGGCATTAGTAGTGATAACGACGGGGTTTTCACCGTTTTCTATATCTGGCCCTGGCATACCGTTTGGCCAAATTGCAGGTTGAGTGGGATTTCCGCGCATGAGCATTCTGAAGATTGTACCAGCAGTTTTTGTTGGAAAATTGCGATTTTCCTGTCTCCCTAATACGCCGAATTGCGTTTTTATATATTGACTTATATTAGCATCGAGATTAATTCGCAAATCATATTGTTTATAGCCTGTGGCAGAGTTCTTGTAGTATGCATCCTGATTTTGATAGCCCAGGGACATCAAATATTTGACATCCTCAGTACCTCCATTGATCTGAAGATTGTGGCGTTGTTGCGGCGACCAATCTTTTAGGGTAGACTTATACCAATCTGTATTTGGATGGCCCCAAGGATCAGACCCGTCGCGGTATTTTTGGATATCCTCGGGTTTAAAAGGTGCATCTAATACTCCACCATCTTTTTTAATATAACTCCCTTTATCTGTTATTGCGCTATATGCTGCAGACCATTCGTCGACCGATAGGTTATAGATCTCAAGTTCATTTCTAATTTCAGCAAATTGAGTAGCAGTGGTCAATTTGGGGATTACTGTAGGTTGGGAATATCCCTGATTAAAAGTGTAGGAAAATTGTGGCTTGCCTGTTTTTCCTCTTTTCGTAGTGACAAGAATAACGCCGTTAGCTGCACGGGCCCCATAAATTGCTGCGGAAGCATCTTTAAGTACCGATATATTTTCAATATCACGGGGATTAAGCCGCTCGATTCCGCCTTCACGCGCCGGAACACCGTCAATTACCACCAAAGGACTGCTATTCCCTAACGTATTTGTCCCGCGGATCTTGATGTTAGATCCATCATAACCGGGCTCAGCACTCCCATTGGTCGCTGTGACACCAGGTACCCGGCCTGTTAACGCATTTGAGATGTTTAATGCTGGTGATTTGGCAAGATCACTCCCTTTAACCGTCGCGACAGACCCAGTCACAGTCTCCTTTTTTTGCTTTCCGTAACCTACCACGATAACCTCTTCCAAACTAGATTGTGAATTGAGTAGAATGACGTCAACAATACGTCTTCCCTTTACAGCTTCATCCATAGATAGCTTACCAACCATTCGAAAATTGAGGGTACCAGTACTTGGCACTTTATCCAATTTGTATTTACCTTCGTTGTCGGTCTTAGTCGCTAAGTTACTTTCACTTACCGAAATGGTCACTCCTGGAATAGGCATTCCAGCTTCATCGGTCACTTTACCGGTAACACTTAACTCTTGTTGAAAGAAAATTCCATAGCTTGCAAACGTTGCAGCGTCGACGAATTGGGGACTCAATGTGACTAAAGAACACAACGAACCAGTCCAAAACGCTCTCTTCCATTGATTTGAGAAATAATGGCAGTTGATCATAAAAACTGTTTAATGTTTAAATTCTATTTATAATAGTTATTTTTTTTGCTGTGATAAGATTTATCGGTTTAGCATCTTACGACAGCGGTTTATAATTGAATATTCATTTTGAATTTACAAAAATTATGATAAAATACAAGTGTTATTTTTACACTATTTAACATATTTTACACAAACGTTTGTAAATAAGCTATTTGAAACTTCTTAAGTAGGCCACCTTTTCGCACAGATCGTAAAATGACTTTAAAAGTTTTTTTAAGGTTGTTTTGACCGCCCTATACCATAGAACTTCACAAGCGATTGCATGAATAAAAACATCTTTACAATATCGAAATTATATTAGTGCAGATAAAATAAAAAGGCAGCTTTTCATGCCTTCTAATTACATCTATAATTAATTTAATAAAAATAGCCAAAATTGCAGGATACCGCAGTAATTAAGCAGCACTTATTAATAGATAGGAAAAGAACTCCAGGATAGCAAATAGAAAGGTAGGCAATTTAAAACACGCTGTAATCCTTTGATGCCAGCGTGCTTAATTAATATTTAATGGGATAATCTTGCATAAATTCGAATTGGTAGCCTTCGCTTTTGAGTGCGTCAATTAACAAAGACAATTCCTGCTGTCCCTTTTTCGTTTGGAACATATCATCATGCATCAAGAAAACGACATTGTTCGGTACCATTGAACTCTTGTTGTTCATATAATTCCTAATATGACTTAAGGTCGATTCTTGACTCTGAATGGGTGCTCCAGTGACACTATTGAGTCTCCACTCCACATCCCAACCATAAATCGTATATCCATTTTTATGAAGCAAATCCGCCGTACTGGCCCCGTTCTTGAGGTCGATCTTTCGAACATTATCATAGATCCAGATATTCCTTCCTGGAAGTCGAACGATTTTATGCTTCAAGTTGAGATCTGTTTCATTTTTTTCAAAATCAGCAAAAGCCTTTTGAGGGTTATTATAAAATCTAGAATATTGATTATTTGCGTGTGTATAACTATGATTGTAACACGCTACAAGATGATTTGATTCATATCGCGCAAGATCACGTTTCCTACCTTTACTCATATTGGCGTGCTTACCAATAAGGAATACGCTAACTTTGATATTTTTCTCCTTCGCAATGGAGTCAATAAAAGCACTACCAATTAATGGACCGTCATCAAAAGTTAAATAAATATGTTTCGGGTGTCTATCAAAAGCTTTACGCAAGGAATCTTTAAGTTCACGCTTTTGCTGTCTTACGGAAATAGGATGCAGACTGTCAACCGTAAAAAGAATCTGATTTTTTTGAAGAGAATCCCACCTGTCCAACAAATGCGGTATCTTTTCCTCAACCTTTAATTGCTCTGTAATTGTATCTTTCAGATTCCCCTTTCCTAAAACCTTATTCGAAAAATCTTTACATGACGTAATACTTAACATCACGCTACATGTGAAAATTAAGGCAAACAACCTGCTACACTTCATATCAATCGCTATAACTTTAATGACTTTCTTTTTCCAAAATTAGTATAAAAACCCTTCTTTCGTCCATAAAATATTTTAAATTCTTTTTCGCTATGTCGATAATACAATTCAATGAACTATGCATCTTTTTTTTATGAAGTCAATTCTATACTTAAAGTCCGATTGAAGAAACAATCGTGCCAGTTTTATAGAATACCATTCATGAAGATCATTGCCGCTTCTTAAAAATCAAAGCTTTGTTATATTCAAAATTCATACGTGCAATATTCAATACGGATATACCTTGAGGACACTCTACCTCACAGGCTTCCATATTTGAGCAGTGACCGAAAGACTCCATATCCATTTGAGTTACCATATTTAAAACCCGCAAGCTACGCTCTTCTTTACCCTGTGGAAGCAAAGCCATATGCGTAATCTTCGCAGCAGTAAAAAGAGCAGCACTACCATTTTTACAGGTCGCTACACAAGCACCACAACCTATACAGGCAGCAGAGTCAAATGCAGATTCCGCTAATTCGTGAGCAATAGGAATAACGGTCGCATCTGGAGCTTGCCCAGTATTAATGGATACAAATCCGCCCGAAGAAATAATTCGGTCAAATGCTGATCGATCCACTTTTAGATCTTTTTTTACCTGAAATGCAGCCGAACGGAAGGGTTCTATAGTTATCGTATCGTTATCGTTAAATGAACGTAAATGTAGCTGGCAGGTGGTGGTATGTTTAAGTGGTCCATGAGCAATTCCATTGATCATCAATCCACACTGACCACAGATGCCCTCGCGACAGTCATGATCGAACTCTATAGGGTCATCGCCTTGCGTGATCAGCTGCTCATTTAAGGTATCCATCATCTCCAAAAATGACATATGCGGATTTAGGTTATTTAACGTGTAGGTCACTAACTTTCCTGTGGCATTGCGATCCTTCTGTCGCCATATTTTAAGATGTAAATCCATAATTGTTCGTTTTATTTGTAGCTTTTTACTGTCGGCTGTATTTCTTCAAAAGTCAAGGGCTCTTTGATTAACTCTGGTTGTTCACTTTCTCCCTTCCAAGACCATGCTGAAATAAATTGGTAATCCGCGTCATTGCGTAATGCTTCACCATCTGCTGTTTGGTATTCTTCCCTAAAATGTGCCCCACAGGATTCGTTCCTTGTCAACGCATCATAACACATCAGTTCGCCGATTTCAAAATAATCCGCTACGCGTCCAGCTTTCTCCAATTCAGTATTTAATGTACTAGCCACACCGCTAACAATGACCTCATTATAAAATTCCTGTTTAAGCTTTTGAATCTCCCCAATAGCATAGCGAAGGCCCTTTTCATTTCGTGACAGCCCACAGTAATCATAAAGTATTTTACCAAGTGTTTTATGAAAATAATCAACAGTTTTCCTACCTTTGATTTTCAAAAATCTATCAATTTGCTTCCTTACCTGTTCCTCTGCACGTACAAATTCAATATGATCTGTAGAAATTTTACCCGTATGAATATCGTTTGCCAAATAATTTGCAATCGTATAGGGTGCAATGAAATAGCCGTCCACAGAAGCTTGAAGTAAAGAATTAGCGCCAAGTCTATTGGCGCCATGGTCTGCAAAATTAGCTTCACCTAAGGCAAATAACCCTGGTAAACTTGTCATCAGTTCATAATCCACCCATAATCCGCCCATGGAAAAATGTGCGGAAGGTGAAATCATCATCGGTTCTTTATAAGCATCATATCCGGTTATCTTTTCATACATATCAAATAGATTACCATACTTCTCTTGTATTTTCTGTTTTCCTTGTTCTCGAATAGCTTTCGCAAAATCAAGATAAACGGCATTTTTAAGTGGACCAATGCCAAAGCCGGCATCGATGCGTTCCTTCGCTGCCCGCGATGAAATATCCCTTGGCGCGAGATTGCCAAATGCAGGATAGCGCCGTTCCAAATAGTAATCCCTTTCTTCTTCGGGGATAGCGTTCGCGTCCCGTGTCTCACCCCTATGTAGTGGAACCCAAATCCTTCCATCGTTACGCAAAGACTCAGACATTAATGTCAATTTAGATTGATAATCGCCAGACTGTGGCAACGATGTGGGATGAATCTGAATCCAGCTCGGCGAGGCCATTAACGCTCCTTTTTTATGCGCTCGCCAGATTGCAGAGCCGTTACAGCCCATTGCCAATGTAGATAGATAATAAATCTTCCCGTAGCCTCCAGTGGCCAATATAACGGTGTGTGCAGCATGTCGTTGTATTTCTCCGGTGTCAAGATTTCTAACAATAATACCGCGGGCCTTCCCATCAATAACAACAATATCGAGCATTTCGTGCCTAGAGAAAAGCTGTACGGTACCTTTACCCACTTGACGCATAAGCGCCTGATAAGCGCCCAAAAGAAGTTGTTGCCCAGTTTGACCTCTTGCATAGAATGTACGGCTCACCTGAACACCTCCAAAAGATCGATTATTCAGATAACCTCCGTATTCACGGCCAAAGGGAACGCCCTGGGCTACCGCCTGGTCTATCAAATTGAGCGAACACTCGGCCATACGATAAACATTGGCCTCACGGGCCCGAAAATCTCCCCCCTTGAGCGTATCAACAAACATGCGATAGACACTGTCCCCATCATTTTTGTAATTCTTCGCCGCATTTACGCCACCTTGAGCAGCCACGGAATGCGCCCTCCTTGGACTATCCTGAAAGCAAAAAGATTTTACTTGATAACCCATTTCGCCAAGCGAAGCAGCTATCGAACTGCCCGCAAGTCCAGTACCCACAACGATAACATCCAGCTTTTTACGATTCGCAGGATTAACAAGCTTGGCAGTTTTTTTATAGAGCGTCCATTTCTGATCCAATGGTCCACCCGGAATTTTTGAATTTAATGCCATGAATTCCCTTCCTTATTTTACTGTAAAAAATATATAAATAGGCATCAATGCAAAACCAATGCTGATGATGACAGAATAGCTGATACCGATGATCTTAAACCATTTAACAAATTTGGGGTGGAATACGCCTAAGGTTCGAATCGCACTATGAATCCCATGAATAAGATGATAGCAGAGAGCAGCCATGGAGAATACGTAAATAACCACATACCACCATTGCTTAAACACCTCTACGACAAGCATGTACAAATCTTTATTGCCCCGATCATCAAGTGGTGGAGCACCAAATTTGTACACATACCAAAAATTTTGAAAATGAATAACCAAAAAGATCAGTATAAGGGTTCCGAGAATTCCCATATTGCGCGAATACCACTTGCTCGCCCGCCCACGGCGATCGGACACATAATTTGCTCCAGCCCTTTTATTATGTAATGTGATCATTAATCCGTCCAAAGCATGTAAAATAATGCTTAGATAAAGTACGTAAGAAATCAATTTAATCAAGATATTGCCTGAAAGAAAATGCGAGTAAGCATTAAACTGCAAATGCGCTTGTTCCTGAGGCAAGAAGAGCTGCAAGTTTCCCAAAAAGTGAATCAGTAAAAAGAATACTAAAAACAATCCCGTCAGACACATGAGCATCTTTTTAGCTAAAGTAGATAACATAATAAGATCTTAATTTTAATAATAACCTATAACTTTCATCCAAAGTCCACCTACCCCCATATAAATCACCAACAATACAATGCCTATTTCAATTCCCCGCAGCCACCAGGATTTTAAATCTACATAACCACTTCCAAAGAATACAGGTGCGGGGCCATGTCCGTAATGCGTTAAGACACCATAGATAGAACCCAGAAATCCGAGCATCATTGCCAGTAACATCGGTGGAATACCTAATGAAATGCCAACGCCCAGCAAAGCAGCATACATCGCCGCTACATGGGCGGTAGCACTCGCAAAAATGTAGTGACTAAAGAAATAAACAAGAATGATGACCGGAAAGGCTATTTGCCAACTTAAATCACCAATCTGTACTTTGATCAGGTCGCTAAACCAGCCGATAAAGCCGAGCTCATTTAAGGAACTGGCCATCATAACTAAAACAGCAAACCAAACAATCGTATCCCATGCTCCTTTTTCGGCTTTAACATCCTCCCAGGTCAATACAGAGGTCAGTAAAAGTAGTGTCAAACCGATGAAGGCTGTGGTTGTAGCATCAATTGAAAAAGAACCACCAAAAATCCATAATGCCAATAAGATAAAGAACGCCAAAAGCATCAACCATTCATTTCTGGAAATTGGTCCCATCTCTTTTAATTTCTGCGCCGCCATCTTAGGTGCATCTCCTGTTTTTTTCAATTCAGGTGGATATAACTTATAAAGAACAAGCGGAACGACAAAAAATGCGACAATACCGGGTATAAATCCAGCAATCGCCCAGGACATCCAGGTAATATCAATTCCGAGATTTGCAGCAAATTTTTGACACATTGGATTACTCGCAGTGCCTGTCAAAAACATGGAAGATGCGATCAGATTCATGTAATAACTGTTTAAAGTTAAATAAGATCCTAATTTTCGATGTGTCTCTGGCTTGTCAGGAACTGAATCAAAACTAATCGCCATAGATTTCATAATTGGATAGATAATTCCTCCACCACGAGCAGTATTGCTCGGGATAGCCGGAGCCAGACAGACATCTGCTAAACCCAATCCATAAGCCAGTCCCAGCGAACTCTTTCCAAAAACACGAATGAAAAGAAAAGCAATCCTATTGCCCAAACCAGTTTTGATAAAGCCACGGGCGATAAAAAAAGAGATTCCTATCAGCCAGATAACTTTGTCGCCAAATCCAGTCAAAGCTTTAGTAATGGACTTACCCGCATCTCCAGGTGCCAATACTTGTGTAAGGGCCGTAAAGGCAATGGCCATCATACACATGGTACCCATAGGAGCTGCTTTTAAAATAATCCCAAGAATGGTTGCAGCGAAAATTGCAAATAAATGCCAGGCTTCCGGACTGACGCCTTTCGGTATTGGGATAAACCATAAAATGAGTGCTATTAGAAAAGTAATGGCAACATTTTTAATACTGATTTCTTTCATGATAAACGTAGTTTAATAGGTTAGAATCGACTTTGTACTTGAACAATAAATAAATTTTTATTGAATTCGCTGGTATTCTCGGTCTGCTTTTTATATCGGTCCAACTGAAGTCCCAACTGTATCCTTGCACCATAATTTTTTAAAAATTCCAAGCCAAACATTGGCGTATATGTTTGACGCGCATTTGCATTGAGTTTGTAATTAGGGTCAATATACTCATACCGACATGATAGCTCGAAAGCGCTTAGATTGAAATAATTTACTTCATATCTTAAGTTGGGTAGAAAATAGATACCGCGGACCAAATAGTCACTCAACTTGGATGTTCGCGCACTTTCTTCCAAAGAATAATACAGGTTATGATTGATCGCCTGTTTTGCTTCCAATTGCATATCAAGATTCCATCGTTTACCAAAACTGACATTCCCAGTTAGATCAACACCCAATGCATGTACCTGTTTTTTCATCACATCGCCAACGCCTCCATTAAGTCCTAAATTAATTCCGTACTTCTTTGAAAGCCCAAAGACCAAACGGGTGGCATATTGCTTACCATTATCCATATCAACCACCTGATTCTTTCCATTTCCATTCACGACAGACAAAGAATAACTAAAAGGAACCTCACCGAGATTGGTCTCCCCCGTTGCAGCGACACCTATTTGAAAACTGGCCCAGCCCAGTTTGCCGAATTCTAGATACTGATTTGACCAGTCTAAAGATTTGATGATGTCAATAGGATAAGTTTCCTCGATGCCAAACCAAGGACGAAATTGGCCCACTGTGATTGCCAATTTGGGACTAAATGTATATTTCAAGTAGGCATTTTCGAGCACTTTTGTTTTGGGATCACTTTTGAAATCTGCGAGGTTAGCTAATACGGCAACTTCAGTACGCTTGCTAATCTGAGCGCGCATCTGTACCCGCATATATTTTACCATAAAATTGTTATCCGTACCTGAACCATCACTGTGATGTAGCCCGTTGACATCGACATCTTTTGTAGCACTAACAAGATAACGGGCCTGAAACAAACCTTTCACCTGAAGCTTGGGATATGTCGTGTCATCTTTTTTTTGTTGCACAGAATCAACTTTATGCTCTTGTACAGTACCTGGTTCTTGCCCTTTGACCAAGGTATGGCTCAATAAACATGCAATAGAAATTGGAATGTAGCGTTTCTTCATACTAAAACATTTTTTTTCTTAGCCAGTAGCCCAGCTTACTTCTCATTGTTAATAATCTTATTGTCCTAAATCTAATGTTGTAGGTACAACACATAGCTTTAAAAAATGTTTTGTTATTCTAATAAAATTTAATAACTGTAAGAAAATCAAACGGATTAAAAAAAGATCAGGTATAAATTCCACGTTTTTATGTAATTTCACAGGCGAATTTCAATACAATCTAAATTTAAAACCTATAGATTGATCTTTTCATGAGTTTTGCAGTTTATGAGAAAACTTCATCATGTAAATATGGAATACATTTTAGAATCGATAAATATATTATGAAAGAAACACTAATCAGAAGATGCTTTATTGGCCTTGCGCTCCTTTTGATTCAAAGCTTTTCAGTATCAAGCGTTCACGCCACAGACAAAGAAAAAACCGCTATGTTTTGGACCTGGCTAGATTACAACGCCAAAACAAACTTTGATTCTATTTGCCGTGAGATGAACTATCTAGGGATCGATGGCGTGATGTTAAATGCTGCTAGCCCAGATGAGTATCGTGTAGCGATTCCTATTGCAAAAAAATACGGCATCCAGGTTATAGCCTGGCTTTGGACGATGAATTTGGAACACGACAGAGATAAAATACTTAAAGAGCATCCAGATTGGTTCAGTGTCAATCGCAGTGGAAAAAGTCTCGCAGATACTACTGCATACGTTGGTTATTATAAATTTTTATCGCCCGTAGTACCAGGAGTAAAAGAATATATCAAAAAGAAAATTGAATCCTATTGTGAAGTTGAGGGATTGGAAGGTATCTCTATTGACTACAATCGTTATGTGGATGTTGTCCTCCCCACAACCCTTTGGCCTAAATATAATATTGTCCAAGATCGCGAATATCCCGCTTGGGATTACGGCTATCATCCCATTGCTATAGAAAAATTTAAAAAACAATATGGCTATGACCCTCGTGCACAAAAAGATCCATCGAAAGATCTCAAATGGCGCCAATTTCGTTGCGATCAGATAACAGATATCGCCAATATGATTGCAGAAATTGTTCATTCTCATGGCAAAACAATGGCAGCATCCCCATTTCCGACCCCCAAAATGGCTTCGCGTATGGTACGTCAGGATTGGGGTAAGTGGAATTTAGATGTTGTTTTTCCAATGGTTTACAGCAATTTCTATACAGAAGATCCAAGCTTTATTAGCGATTGTACTTTAGAAAATGTGCGCGACAAAGGTGCAAATACGTCCCTATACTGTGGGTTGATGGCTAAAAATAATGAGGAAATATTTACCGATATGGATGAAGCGCTAAATAATGGTGCGCAGGGAATTTCTATTTTTACCATCCATAGCTTAAAAGACCCTCAGATCAAGGAAAAATTCAGAGCCTATACAGCTGCTGCGAAAGCGAAGAAAGCTCAAAATAATGGAACTTTAACAGGTTTGGCACATGTGAAAATCGAAAATAATCCCTTCAAAAAAGAAGGAATTATGAAATTAATCAACCAAAAGATACAAGATTTGGTCCGTTCAGAAAACCCGGCTGCCAGCCCGATAGCATTATCTAGATATAAAAAAATAGATGCATATGATGTCACTCAAAAATACCTCGTTACTGATAAGGTGAGCAAAAAGAATTTTTACGTCACCTTCTTTTTCTATGGCGGTATACTTTCCGGTTGGAATGTGGACCCAGCTCCAAATGCAGCCTAAGGTATGAGCTACTAGGAAGAGGTGCTAAAACGTTATCTATTTAGCGCCTCTTTTATTTTTAATACACTGTTCCCTATCTTTGGAACGAATAAATAATTAAAAAATGAGAAAAAATATTAGGTTGGTAGCCTGTATTATTGGCTTGATATCTTGCGGATCAATTCCTGTAGCCTTTGCTCAAAATAGCATTCAAAACCAGCAGGGTACTAAAACTGCGATTGTTGATAAAGCATTATTGGATAAAATATTGGATAAAAATAGACAGTCATTCAATGAAGGTAAGGTGGCCGATTATATTCCGGAATTGGGTAAAGCCAACGCATCGTCCATTGCTCTTTCGGTCGTAAATAGTGATGGAACAATCGTTAGTATTGGCGACGTACAGCAAAGATTTACAATTCAGAGTATTTCAAAAATTGTTTCCCTGATGATTGCCGTACTGGAAAATGGCGAGCAAGTTGTTTTCAATAATATGGGATACTATGGCACGGACAAACCTTTCAATCATTTTGCGAATTTGGAAACATCGGGTAAACCACTCAATCCAATGATGAACGCTGGCGCCATTTTAACGACTTCGCTTATTAAAGGAACAGGTGAGGAACCTTTTCTTAAAATACGCAATATGATTCGTTTTATAACAAATAATGAAAAGATTGATTATAGTAAATCCGTATATAATTCGGAACGGGAGACTGGAAATCGAAACAGAGGTATGTTCTACCTGATGCGCAACAATGGACTCATTGATGGTGAAGGTGAAGATAAACTAAATAATTATTTTAAACAGTGCTCAATTGAGATAACCGCAGAGGATCTGGCTAAAATAGGTTTCTTTTTTGCCAATCACTGTGTGCGTTATGATGGAAATAAGCAATACAATAATCCAAGTCTATCTCAGCTAGTTCAATCGCAAATGCTCATTGCAGGGATGTACGAATTTAGCGGCGAATATGCCAGAACTGTGGGACTTCCAAGTAAATCGGGTGTTGGTGGCGGAATCGCTGTAAGTGTACCGAATAAAATGGGTATAGGGGCCTATAGTCCAGCCTTGGATCAACACGGTAACTCGGTGGCCGCTTATCGCATGATATTAGATTTGGTGAGAGAGAAATCACTAAGCCTCTTTTATTAACCTTAGTAAATTCAAGTCAACGATAACATGATACGGACAGAACCAATCATCGCAGTGGATAACGTTCCCAAAAGCTCACAATTCTATCAAAAGCTTTTAGGCTGTACCGGTCAACATGGAGGAGAAACATTTGAAATTCTCACAGATAACGGAACTGTTATTCTCTGTTTACACAAATGGGGGGAACATGATCATCCTACTATGCGGGATCAAATACAGGCAGGGAATGGACTCATATTATTCTTTAGAGTAGACAATTTACAGCAAATTTTCGAAAACGCCACTTTGCTAAATGCAGTCATAGAGAAGGATATACATTACAACGAGAATTCTTTGAAAGATCAATTTATCCTACGTGACCCCGACAACTATTACCTGATTGTATCAGCTTAGTCAGATCTATTTGTTTGTCAATCGCGTGCAGGATTGTAGTCGATGGCGAAACAATCGAAACATCCCTCGATTTCAGCATAGGTGAACCAGCCAAAGGTTATTTTATCCTAAAAGAGATCTCGCCTAATCAAACCTCAGTGACTTGGGGTATTTCAGGAAAATCGCCCTATCCATGGAACTTTATGAATTTATTCATGAATATGAACAAAGATTTCGATCAAGGGCTGAAGAATCTAAAAAATAGACTAAAATAGAGACTATACAAAAGTAAAAAACGGTGGTTAAAATAAACTTTACTCTAACCACCGTTTCTTATTTTTAAAATGAACAAAATTTATCTTCTGCGCATTAAAATTCGTAGAATATACCAAAACAGCAACATTATTGATGAAAATAGCTGTAGCGCCGCTCCAACGTATTGTTCGTTGCCGTAACTATACTTCAGATTTTGAGTTTGATAGAGTATGCTTCCGGAAGCAAGTGCAATCATTGCAACCGAGAACCATAATCCAAGTTCAAAACCAAAAATAGCACCAGCGACAATTACCCCCAAGGATAAGAAGCCTCCAATTACCAGAATATTCCTCAGGAATGAAAAATCTTTATTGGATACAAATGCTACAACAGTAAGCCCGGTAAACAATGCCAAAGTCATTATACTTGCTTGATAAATGACACTAATACCTTCCGTCATAAACACCGCCATAAAAATCATTGGCAGAAAGATGATTGCTTCCAGTACAATATAGAAAGCTAGTCCTAGATATTGGGTTTGACGGCTTTGCGAAAGTGTCCATCTTGATGAAAGTGTGGACCCTAACCAAAAACATCCCAATAAAAACAACCAAATAAATTTTCCGCTAACCATCCAAACGATAAAATCATAAGGGATCAATTTGATCAGCAAAGTTTCCAAAACGATAAATGCTAAGATCGAAAACGCAACATGAAGATAAGTTTTTTTATAAAACACTCCCCTTTCAGCATCATCATTGATAAGAATGTACTCTTGTGATTCCATAAAACAAATACGATTGATTAAATAAGGATTAAAAATAAGCATTAATTCTATTCCCACAAGAAAGAATTTTGCATAGGCTTATAAAAAAGAACCCCGCCTAGCGGGGTCCATTCAAACAAACAACTTATTTCCAGCCTCCTCCCAGATCTTTATAGATATTGACAACAGCATTGAGCTGCTGCTTCTTCGTTTCTATCAATTCAAGTTTCGAATCCAGCACATCGCGTTGTGTCATCAAAACCTCCATGTAGTCTGCCCTCGCTGATTTAAAGAGATCGTTGGACACGGTGACGGAATTATTAAGGACCTCAACCTGTTTTGTTTTGAAATCGTAGCTGCGACCAAGGTTTTCAATATTTGAAAGTTGAGTAGAGACTTCTAAGTAAGCATTCAGAATTGCTTTTTCGTAATTATAAACAGCCTGTATCTGTTTTGCGTTAGCCGTACTAAATTCTGCTTTAAGCCCATTTTTATTGATCAATGGTGCCGCAAGCTCCCCAATTAAATTGTATAAAACCGATTCCGGCATTTTAAACAAGTAAGAAGGTTTAAATGCCTGCAAACCCAAAGCAGCCGAAATCTCCAGAGAGGGGTAGAACTCTTTCCGTGCAATATTTACATCCAATTTGGCTGCAGTGAGTTCATATTCTGCTTCTCGGATGTCAGGTCTGTTGCTTAAGAGTTGGCTAGGTAAACCTGTCTGAACTTTCGCCGGGATCAAATCTACAAAACTACTTTGATTGCGTTTAATCTCCTGCGGAAAACGTCCCAATAGGAAATTAATACGATTTTCAGTTTCCTTGATCTGTTGTCTAGTTTCAAACTCCATGCCCTTGGTTTTTAAAACCTCAGCCTCAAACTTTTGAACAGCCAATTCTGTTACACGAGCAGCCTGTTTCTGCAATCGGATTACCGCAAGCGCGTTGTCCTGTAATTCAATATTCTGTTTGATAATAGTCAATTGACTGTCCAATGCCAATAATTCATAATACGAGCGTGCAACTTCAGCAATAAGACTACTCAATACAAAATTTTTCCCCTCTACTGTAGCAAGATAACGATTGAGCGCAGCTTGCTCGCCATCTTTTAGTTTTTTCCAAACATCAATTTCCCAACTTGCGTACGCGCCAATGGTCAAATCTCCTAGCGGATCGGGCATTTCTTTTCCAGGCGCAATTTCTGTACTTGCATCACCTGCACCCTGGCTGGTATATCGCCCAACTTTTTCAACACCTCCTCCGGCACGTAAACCAACAGTAGGTTTCAACGCCCCTTTTCGTAAAAGAATATCATTCTTTGCGATTGCCAACTCCTGCAAAGTAACATTCAGTTCCTGATTGTTTTTTAACGCTGTATCTATTAATACAACTAGATTTGGATCTGTAAAAAATTCGCGCCACTTAACCGATGCTGAATTCGTTGTGTCAGATTTATTTACGTCTGTAAATTGCTGTGGAACAAATTTATTCTCCTGTATTTGTGTCGCTTTCGGAACCTTACATCCCGTCACTGCTGCTGAAAGCGAAATTGCAATGACCCATTGTTTTTTGCTGAGATTAGTCATTATTATCAAGTTCTTCAGTTAATGGATTTTCATCTTCATGTTTAATAAGCTTACGTTTAGAGGCAATAGTTCCGAAGATATAGTACAAGCCTGGTATCACTAAAATACCAAACACTGTTCCAAACAACATACCTCCCGCTGCTGCCGTACCGATCGTACGGTTTCCTATTGCACCTGGGCCAGACGCCATAACTAAGGGAATCAAGCCAGCGATAAAGGCAAAAGACGTCATCAAAATAGGTCTAAACCTAACTTTTGCCCCATCCAAGGCAGCTTCAATAATACTCAATCCTTGCGAATGCCGCTGAGCAGCAAACTCAACAATCAACACGGCATTTTTACCAAGTAAACCTATGAGCATGACCAAGGCGACCTGTGCATAAATGTTGTTTTCCAATCCCAATAACTTCAATAATAGAAAGGCACCAAAGATTCCGATTGGTAAAGAAAGTAGTACCGCGAAAGGCATAATAAAACTCTCATATTGAGCAGAAAGAATTAAATAAACGAAGCCGAGACAGATCAAAAAGATGTAAATCGCCTGATTTCCACGCCCTACTTGATCCTTGGAGATACCAGCCCAGTCAATACCATAGCCTCGAGGTAACGTTTTGGCGGCGACTTCATTAATCACCTGGATTGCTTCACCACTACTGTAGCCGGACGCGGCAGAACCTGAAATTTCAGAGGCCAAATACATATTGTGGCGCGTGATCTCAGAAAGACCATAGACCTTTTCCATATGCATAAATGCTGAAAATGGGACCATTTCATCCTTTTCATTCTTCACATACAGCTTTAAGATATCTTCCGGCAAAGCCCTGTATTGCGGCAAAGCCTGAACCATAACTTTATATTGACGGTCATACTTAATGAAGTTCGTTTCGTAGTTACTACCAACCAAAGTCGAAAGCGTATTCAGCGCATTGTCAATCGTAACACCCTTTTGTTGCGCTAGATCATTGTCTATATGCAACATGTACTGTGGAAAACTCGCGCTATAGAAGGTAAATACAGACGATAACTCAGGTCTCTTGTTCAACTCACGCACAAAATCCTTGCTTACTGTTTCCATTTTTTTGTAGTCGCCAGAACCTGCTTTGTCCAGAAGACGAAGCTCAAATCCACCCGCGGCACCATAGCCCGGTACGGCTGGTGGTTGGAAAAACTCGATAGACGCCCCTGGGATATTTTTGGCAGCAGCCTCAAGTTGCTCAATAATCTCTTGTGAGGATTCTTTACGTTCTTCCCAGCTTTTCAAGTTGATCAAACAAGTACCTGTATTTGCTCCAGTTCCTTCAGTCAGGATTTCATAACCCGCTAACGACGATACCGATTGTACACCATCAATGTTTTCAGCTTCTTTTTGCAATGTCTGGGCCGCTAAATTGGTTCGTTCCAATGTTGATCCTGGCGGCGTTTGAATAATGGCATAAATCATCCCCTGATCTTCATTGGGAATAAAACCTGCAGGAACAGCATTGTTCAAAAAATAGGCTCCAATACAAAAGCCAATTAATACTAAAAATGTAAACGTCCGTTTATCTACTATCCCTTTCAACAAGTAAACATATTTGTTGGACATCCTATCGAACAATCTATTGAAAGAATCCAGAAACTTATCGATAATGGATTTCCTTCTTGCCTTGCCATGATTATTCTTCAGCATGATCGCACATAATGCAGGAGTCAGGGTCAATGCAACAACCCCGGACAAAATAATTGAAGTTGCCATGGTAATAGAAAACTGCCGATAGAATATACCCACGGGACCGGACATAAAGGCAACGGGGATAAAAACCGCCGCCATAAGGAAGGTGATCGCAACAATGGCACCACTGATTTCATGCATCGCTTTTTTGGTTGCCTTATAAGCCGAAATATGAAGCTCTTCCATCTTGGCATGGACGGCTTCAATAACCACAATCGCATCATCCACAACCACACCAATGGCAAGCACCAATGCAAACAGTGTAATCAAGTTGATGGTAATTCCAAAAAACTGCATGAATAAAAACGATCCCACCAATGAAACCGGCACTGCAATGGTGGGAATCAACGTTGAGCGCCAATCTCCTAAGAATAGAAAAACGACAATAGCGACAAGCACAAATGCTTCCAATAACGTATGAACTACTTTTTCCATGGATGCATCCAAAAACTTGGAAACGTCGTAACTAATTTCATAATCGAGTCCCTTCGGAAAAGATGCCTTCAACTCTTTCATTTTGCTTTTTACATCTTGAATGACCTGAGATGCGTTACTTCCATAAGATTGTTTCAAGACAATCGCCGCAGATGGCTTTCCGTTCAGTGTCGAATAGATATCGTACATCGCCGAGCCAAATTTGATGTCCGCAACGTCTTTTAAACGTAGCATTTCGCCATTTTCGCCCGCACGTAAAACGATGTTGCCATAACCTTCAGTTGTGGTAAAGCGTCCAGGGTATTTCAATACATATTCGAAAGATTGGGAGGTCATACCGGACGATTCACCAGCTTTACCCGGTGAAGCTTCTAAACTCTGTTCAGATAAGGCCTTCATTACCTCTTCTGCAGATATTTTGTAAGCCGTCATACGATCGGGTTTCAACCAAATACGCATGGCTAATTCACGGGTTCCAAGTATATTTGCCACCCCAACACCGTCCACGCGGCGCAATTCGGAGACAATGTTCATGTCCGCATAGTTATACATAAAGTTTCCATCCAGTTCTTTATCTTTACTGTAAAGATTGATGTACATGAGCATATTGGATTCTTCGCGTGTAATCTTCACTCCTTCACGCACCACAATTGGTGGAAGTTTATTGACCACAGAAGCTACACGGTTCTGCACATTTAAGGATGCCTGATTGGGATCGGTACCTAGGTTGAATACCACTTGGATACTGGCTTCACCGTCGTTACCGGCATCAGAAGCCATATATTTCATGCCCGGAACTCCATTAATTGCCCGTTCTAAAGGAATGATAACTGATTTAATCATCAACTCACCATTTGCTCCTGGATACTCGGCTGTAATATTGACCTTCGGTGGCGATATCGAGGGGAATTGTGTTACAGGAAGCTGCACCATAGATAGTACACCCAAAAACACAATAATCAGTGATATAACGATTGAAAGCACTGGTCTATTTATAAAACGACTAAACATAAGAATTTAAGTGTAAGGGGCTATTCTGTTTTTAATTTTAAATTGGAAATGGCGTCTTTAGGTTGTACAAAGCTGTAACTGACCTTCTCATCTTCCTTCGCTTTCTGAATACCGTCCAACAAAAATTTATCATCTTTTTGAAGCCCACTCGTTACCACATACAAATCTGGTAGGGAGTTACCAATTGTGATATGACGCGATTTTAATTTACCATCCTTATCGACGACATACACATATTTACGGTCCTGCATTTCGTATGTCGCTTTCTGTGGTATAATTAAAACCTGTTTCAACGGAAAATTCATGACGACCTTGCCGCTCTCCCCATGTTTTAAAAGACGGTTTGGATTGGGAAACTTCGCTCTAAAAGCAATATTTCCAGTTTCGCTATTAAATTCACTTTCTATCGTCTCCACCATACCGCTTTGCGAAAATAGCTCATTATTGGCAAGTAACAGGCCCACATGGGTATCCCCGCGTTTACTAACGTTAGTTTGATAGCTCAAATATTCTGGTTCGGAAACATTAAAATAAACCAGCATCTCGCTATTGTCGGAAAGACTGGTTAATAATTCACCTTCATCCACCAAACTTCCCAGTTTCAACGGAATACGGTCGATAGTTCCGTCAAAAGGTGCTCTGATTTCTGTAAAGGAAAGATGCAATTTCGCAATCGCAGCCTCCGCCTTAGCCTGTTCAAGCTTTGCTTTAGCCATCGCTAATTCATTGGGCGATACGACGTTTTTATCAGCTAGCGTTTTTGTATTTTGAACTTCAATTTCTGCCACATTAACCTCTGCCGAAGATTTACGGTATTCGGCCTCATACATCTTCGGCATAATCCGAAAAAGTAGTTGCCCTTTGTGGACAAATTGTCCTTCATCTACGAAGATCTGCTCGAGATAGCCTTTCTCCTGAGCCCGAAGCTCAATATTTCGGAAAGACCTAATCTGGGAAACAAAGTCCTTACGGATAGTGGTGTCCATTTGCACCGGAGAGGTCGCTGTAAATTTCTCCTTTTCTTCCTTTTCTTCCTTTTTGGAAGTACACCCGATTTGGCATAAGGTAATAGCCAAACTAGCGAGCATAAATACTCTTTTCATTTGTAAGCGTCTAATTAAAAAAATAAGTTTGATTGTTTGTTGTGCTGGTTGGTGAAATGACCTCTACTTTGGTTTATAGTCGTTCCGACTTGTTAATAGATTGTATAAATCGATTACGACTAAGCGGAGCATCCCTTAGGATATCCACCAAAGCATATGAAATTTCGAAGGATATATTTTAAATTCTCCAGTTTTGTTGAAGAACGTATCTTTGAGGGAAAAGATAGGCTATGAAATTGCAAAAAGGAATTTTCTTTGCAAATCGAAAAACAAAAATAAAAAGGACAATTGCAAAGAGAAGCAGCGCAATAAGTTGGGATGTGGCATGCAAATCTTTGGTCAATTGAAAATTCTCGTAATCAAATTCAGCTATGACAGGGTTATCGTCATGTACACTACCATAAAACAGCGGATCAATGTGTTCAGCCGATGCATCAATATACTGCTGTAAATCGACGTGATTGTGCTGATACATAAAACTAACGGTCGGCCGATCGGATTCAATGAGAACTGCATGGCTATTACTGCTTCTTATAATTAAGAAGCATAAGAAAAAGAATATTGTAATAACCGCTTTCATTGCGGGAGCAAATATACTAGCGTAAAAACGATTTTATCGATCTTTAACAAATTTTAACAAAACAATTACAATTGAAAGATCCTCCTAGAAAAGACTGAGTTGCAATCCATGTGCATTCTTTCTTTGAGGTGCTGCATCCCCGTAAACTGTCCGTCCACCGTATTTCCAGGAATCTCGCTTTTCCTCTGCAATAATTTGCTGAATATCAAACTGTGGCTCAAAATTTCGTTCACTATCCAACACCAACTGATGTAATTTCTGGACGGACTTTAATTTGTCACTATGACCCAATTTAGATTTTTCAATGCCTTTTTTCAAAATCTGAATACTTTCATCGTAAATAGTTAATGGAACCGGAAACGGGTGACCATCCTTTCCCCCATGAGCAAAAGAAAATCGAGCCGGATCTTTAAATCGGGATGGTGCACCATGAATTACTTCGCTGACTAAGGCCAATGATTGCAACGTACGGGGGCCAATTCCCTTTAAAAGAAGTAGATCTTCAAAATCAATAAGTGGACTTTCCCGAGCAACGTATAACATAGCGCCCAACCTTTTTAGATTGACATCCGAGGCACGTACATCGTGATGAGATGGCATGGCCAATTTAGCGAATTCTTGTATAACTTTAAACGAATCCTCTCCCACCAACGTCATAATACCCGCTCTGTTTGCCGCCGCTTCAGTAGCCGTTAAATTGAAGATCATACCCTGTGAAGGACCGGTGATACCCGCATGCGGTTCCTCTACAAACGATTTAATCTTTTCAGAATGCCAATGGTAACGACGGGCAGTCCCATCTTTTT
Source organism: Sphingobacterium zeae (assembly GCF_030818895.1). Taxonomy (NCBI): domain Bacteria; kingdom Pseudomonadati; phylum Bacteroidota; class Sphingobacteriia; order Sphingobacteriales; family Sphingobacteriaceae; genus Sphingobacterium; species Sphingobacterium zeae. The sequence continues at coordinate 3,165,156 of NZ_JAUTBA010000001.1, read as the reverse complement.
CATGCATACCTTGCTGCACGACTGACCAATTGCCATTATCTGCCACGATAAAATTATGTAAATACAATTGGTAACCGTCTTGAACGGCTGTGTTATCCACCTTCGCAACAAGCTTGCTACTGCGAATCAAGTCGCTACCATTTAATCCAATACGATCAGAAACCTGAAGCAGTTCTTGTGGGGTTTGCATGGACAACTTGCCTTTTCCACCGCAGATGTAGAGTCCCAATGACTTGGCGTCAGGATTAATAGCGCGTTTTAATGCACCCATAACAGCCGTTGTAATCCCCGAGGAATGCCAGTCCATGCCAAGAACAGCTCCAAAGCTTTGAAACCAAAATGGATCAGCAAGCCTCCTTAAAACCTCATCCCTTCCATAATCCATGAGCATAACTTCAACGATTGAACGCCCTAGAGAAGCCATACGCTCGTAAAGCCACGCAGGTACTTTACCAAAATGCAATGGAAGGTCTGCAGTACCGGATTTCCTCATATTAAACTAAATTTATTAGCACAAATTTATTTCTTTTATTTTTAAAAAGCGAAAAAGGCTAGAATTTATCTAGCCTTTTTATTGTATGAATAATGATACGTTGGCGACAACTATCGCTTTCTGCTCATCGTTACCGCACAGTATATAACATTTCCACTACTTACCCGTTAGCGCCGACAATAATCCAACGCGGAACGAAGGATCCTTCTCCGAAAACTCAATAGAATGTTTGTACGTATCAACGTTAAAGAAGAGCTCAGCCGGTTCAGCTTTCTTATTATCAAAGAATAATTTAAAGCTATAGGCCGTTTTTTTAGATAGGTCCGCATTCACTTTATTGGATGAAAATACGTTCGGAAGAATCACATCCTTTGTAAAAGAATCAGTCGTTGGTGTCTGAAATAATTCACCTAAAGCTTTAATTAAATTATCAGACTGTTGACCTGACGACGAGATTCTGATTTTACCTTTGGTAAAACCAACGTCATCACTTGGCTGGCCATCTATTATACCTGCGGGTATAAAATCTACAACCTCAAACTTCGCTCCCACCGTATCTTGCTTGTAAAGAGATTGCGTGATATAAATACGGCTTGAATCCGTTTTAATTTCATCAGTAATACGTAAGAAAAAATTCTTTTTCTCAGCTCCCGGAGCACCATTTGTAAACTGCTCAATTTTCACGCCATCAATTTTGTTCGTTGCTGTGGTATCGCTTCCATCAGTTTTCTTCTGATTGGAGTTTCCGCAACCAGCCATCAGCATCGTAGCGGTTGCAAGAAATGCTATAGATTTAATCTTGTACATAATGAATTGTTTGTTATCAGTTATCAATGATTATTGCTCTTATAATATTACCATTATTACAGATAACAAACAACTATTAGCAATGTTTTTATTTTATTTCAATAAAGCATCATATAAAATTTCCACAGGATGATAAGATTTTCTTCCGACCCCATCTTTGATTTGATGTCTACAAGAGGTACCTGCTGCGGCAATCAAAGTATCGGCTTCCGTTTTCCGTACAGCTGGTAACAAAACCAGCTCGGCCACTTTCATTGAAACGTCGTAATGCTCGGCCTCATAACCAAATGAACCCGCCATACCACAGCAGCCAGAAGGAATTGTCTCTACGCTAAAATTCGTCGGAAATGATAATACCTGTTCCGTAACAGTAACCAGATGGAAAGCCTTTTGGTAACAGTGACCATGAAGCTTGATTTTTCTTGCTGCCGTTGTAAACTGTTCTGGACGAATACGTCCTGCTTTCATCTCTGTCAGTAAAAATTCATCGATCATCAATGCATTTTTAGCGATGTTTTGCGCCTCAATACGAATATCGTCATCCACCAGGCTTAAATATTCATCTCTAAACGTAATGATACCTGATGGTTCAACCCCTAAAAGCGGGGTTTCGTCGGTGATTAATCCCTTTAAAAAATGTATATTTTTATTAGCAATTTTCTTTGCTTCTTTCACAAAACCTTTAGAAAGGTATGTCCGTCCACTTTGCACATGTTTTGGAATAATCACTTCATAGCCCAAGGCACTCAGCAATTTATACGCTATAATACCGATTTCTGCATCATTATATTCGGTAAACTCATCCGAGAAAAGATAGACCTTACGCTTGGCATCCCTGATAGGACCTTGTGTTTTTACCCACTGGCTCAAGGTTGTTCCATTTACTGTAGGCAGCGAACGTCTCGGTGCAAACCCGACAGTTTTCTTGACCAAGCCAGACAGAAAATCATTTTTTACAACAAAATTATAAAGGGGTGCGACCCACGACCCCAACTTCTGAGACTGCGTGAAATTAGCAATTAGTTTTGTTCTAAACCCTGCGCCATGCTCATCATAATAGTGCTGTAAAAATTCGGCTTTCATTTTGGCCACATCTACACTCGAGGGACATTCCGTTTTACAGCCTTTGCAGCTTAGACACAGATCCATGACCTCCTTAATCTCTTCATGATCGAAACGGTTTTTCTTGGTGGAATTTGTCAAAAACTGTCTTAACATATTCGCCCGTGCGCGTGTTGTATCTTTTTCATCACGCGTAGCCATAAACGAAGGACACATTGTTCCACCAGTAATTTCAGTCTTTCGGCAATCTCCCGAACCAGAACACTTCTCTGCCAACCGAAGAATAGACTCATCTTTAAAAAAATCGAAATAGGTCTTTATTTCTGTTCGGTTACTATCGTTGTCATAACGTAAATGAGCATCCATTGGCGGCGTGTTGACAATCTTATTAGCATTAAAAACGCCCTGTGGATCAAAGATATATTTTACATCTTCAAGCAATTTGTAAACTTTTTCGCCAAGCACTTTGCCAATAAACTCTCCGCGCAAACGACCATCACCATGCTCACCACTCAGTGAACCGTTATATTTTAATACAAGATCGCTGGTTTTTTCGAGGATTGAACGAAAAGTACGCTTCCCTGCTGCTGTTTTTAAATTCACGAACGGTTCAATATGCAGCTCTCCCGCTCCCGCGTGCGCGTAATATGATGCATGCACGCCCTCTTCCATCAAAAGCTTTTGAATATCGCTCACATAAGCAGGTAGGTCCTCAGGCGAAACAGCACAATCTTCAATCAAATTTACGGGCTGACTGTCCCCAGGCAAATTACGGATTAAACCGAGTCCCGCTTTGCGCACATCCCAAACTAAATTCGTCTGTTCCATACCCGTAATATAGGGATAAGCATAACCAAGGCCACGCGCAACGAGATCGGCTTTCAATGCCATCGCTTTCGCTGCTGTTTCGGCCGCTGTATGCCCCCTAAACTCCACAATCAATAGCGCTTGCGGATCGCCTTCTATAAAAAAGCGATTATACTTGTACGTTGGATGCCCAACTGTAAAATCCATGATGTATTTATCCACTAATTCGGAAGCTTCCGGCTTGTGCGCTAAAGCCACAACATTACCATGCATACATTCTACCATGTCGGCAAAATGAACACAGAGCAAACCTAATTCAGGAGGAGGCAAGGGCATTAATTTAAGTTTAGCTTCTGTAACGACAGCCAGCGTACCTTCAGAACCGGCCAATAAATTACACATATTAAAAGGAGCCGAACGATCACTTAAAATATCCAGCGCGTAACCTGTATTTCTTCTTGTGATCGATCGCTTCGGATAGCCGGTTTCAATTGCGCTTAAATGCTGTGGATCTGTCAATAATTCATTCATATTACGATAGATATCCCCCTCACGGCCGGCTAATAATAATTTCTTAAAATAGGCTGCTTCATCAACTGCTTCAAAGGTTACTTCAGAACAGTCGTCCAGCAGTACATTGGCTGAAATCAAATTGTGCCTTGTATCGCCCCAAACAATAGAATGCAGACCCGAAGAGTTATTACCAATCATTCCACCTACCATAGCACGGCTCGCCGTTGAAGTTTCAGGACCAAACATCAGCCCAAAAGGCTTAAGATAGTTGTTTAAGTCATCGCGAATCACCCCCGGTTGAACTCGAACCCACTGCTCTTCAACATTAAGCTCAATAATATGGTTAAAATAACGGGAAATATCCATAATAATACCATGGCCGACTACCTGGCCTGCCAAGGAAGTGCCAGCAGTACGTGGTATGATAGTGACCTTATTCTGGCGCGCAAAATCAATTAATTTTTTAATATCATCAATATCTGCGGGTATCGCTACGGCCAACGGTTTTTCCTGATAGACAGACGCATCGGTCGAATAGGCTAGCAACATCGTTTGGTCCTTAGTTTCATGGGTATAATAGAGCTCCCCTTTGAGTTGTGAAGCTAATAAGGCTAATTGATTCTGATCTTTCACTTAATCTGCATTTAAAGTATAAAACAAATCTAGTTAAATTTATGCATTGGTAAAAGAGAAGAATGCAAGAAATAACCAAATCAAAAGCAAAAAACGCACAAAAACGCAAACAGGAACATTTGCCATAAATGATGATTTTATTTCGTTCCTTCAAACAATGCTTGTATTTTTGTAGCACTACATCATTTAAATTAACGATTGATTTCTTATATGCGTAATCTATTCCTTCGCTATACGCTCCATTCAGATTTTATTATATATACGATTCGCGTACTAATTGGCTTCCTTATCGGTTATCCTTTATTTGTATCCTTTCCCCAATATTCTGTTTCTTGGACCCTTATCTCGATTATACTGGTGATTTCTCCACAAGAGAATGAGTCAAAAAAAATAGCGATCGATCGGGCCAAATCCAATTTCATAGGATCCGCCATTGGACTGAGCTTATATTTTGTTCCGATCCAGCAACTTTACGCAATGGTAATCGGTATCCTGGCCTCGTTGATTACTTGTAAACTACTCAACATTATAGCTGTAGCGAGGACATCGATGGTTGCGCTAATTATAGTCTATCTGCATGAACAGGAAAGCCGCTCCTACTTCGCTGCCTTAGATCGCTTTGGTTGTGTTTGTTTAGGCTGTTTGATCGGACTGGGCGTCATACTTTCTACAAGAAATATTATTTTGAAATTAAGAAAAAGATACATTTTTTAATCACAAACGCTGCTTACTAAAAGGCAATATATTTATTTTCAACCCATTAGCATATCCGATCAAATCAAAGCACTATCATACACGAACAATATTCACCAACACCAACAATCTAACAGAATTATATTCATTATTCGTTATAATATTTTGAATTTTATACTTAAATACGTACCTTTGCAGTCGAAATGACAAAAGTAGAATATAATTTAGATCAGGTCGACTATAGAATCTTGCGTTTAATGCAGGATAATGGACGTATCAACAACGCGGATATCGCCAGAGAGCTGGGAATGGCACCTTCTGCGATTCTAGAACGGGTAAAAAAGCTCGAGCAAAAAGAGGTAATTTTAAAATACAGTGCCAAGATCAATCCTGCAGCGGTCGATCAAAAACTTTTATCATTTATTTTCATAAAAGCCAATGATATCATTGGTGAACAAACAGTTGGATTGGCACTTGCCGAAATTCCTGAAGTACAGGAAGTACATGACATTGCAGGTGATGATGGTTACCTGATTAAAGTAAGAACTGCAGATTCGACCGGATTAGTTGATCTGATGCGAAATACTTTAAGTAAAGTGGAAGGGATCATCTCCACCCGTACTACAATTGTACTTCAAACGGTTAAGGAAGATCAGCAGGTCGTAATACCTGAGTAATAGAAAGGAAGTTTAATCATGTTGCAAGGACAAAAAAAGGCCGCTAACCCGTTGATGGTTGTTGTCGCCTATATCATTATTTATGTTGTATGGGGATCGACCTTTTTCTTTATAGAAAAGGCACTACATAGTTTTCCACCATTTATATTAGGTTCGTTTCGATTTGTTACAGCCAGCGTAATTCTAATGGCATATTGCGCAATGAAAGGTTATAAATTGTTTAATAAGCGATCCGTTCAGGAAGCAGCGATCGTAGGATTTCTATTGCTTTTTGTCGATATGGCTGGGGTTATCTGGGCCGAACAATATGTTTCAGGTGGTGTTGCCGCCATTATTGCTGCAGCAGCAGCGATCTGGTTTATTTTATTGGATAAACCCAAATGGAAAGAAAATTTCAGCAGTGTTAGCACGGTTTTAGGTGTCGCGTTAGGCTTCTGTGGAGTGGTGATGTTATTCGCTGAACAGATTATGTCAACCAATGATAATACCGATGGAACACTTAAGGTGATCGCCCTATCTATTTTAGTATTGGGTTCTATCGCTTGGACCGTAGGGTCTCTAATTTCCAAATATTTCAAAAAATCTGAGAAACAAGAGGAAGAGGATTTACATGTCATGGTGAAGACCGCTTGGCAAATGGTTACTGCAGGTATACTCTTTAATATCACCGCCCTTTTCACCGGTGAGTATACAACATTTTCGCTAAGTAGCGTGGCACCGGTGGACTGGTTCAATTTGGGCTACCTAATCACTTTTGGCTCAATCCTCGCCTTTAGCTCCTATATTTGGTTACTACAGGTTCGCCCCGCAATGGAAGTTAGTACGTATGCCTATGTGAATCCAATCATTGCACTTATTTTAAGTCATTTTTTCACTTCGCATGTAGTGACCTCATTGCAGATTTTCGGACTAGCTGTGATCTTATTTTCAGTCCTATTAATGAACTGGAAAGCGTATCGAGCCAAACTGTCCGCGCGTAGCAAAAGTAGAAAAGTTCTCCAACCAGAGAGTAAGTTGGATACCAACCCTATCGCCGAGTCGGAATTAGTACACTAGGTTGTTATTTTTCTAATTATATGGACAAAGCTTAACATACGATGTTAAGCTTTTGTTGTTTTTAAAAATTAGCTAACATTGGATAAGATTTGTTCATATATAATTGGCTAACTTTGCCCAATATTTGGTTAAACGAAAAAAGAATGAAGATATCAAAGCAAATTGCCTTTATTGGTAGCCTTGGATTCGGTTCGCTTTTGATGGTTGCCAGTTGTAGCAAGCAGCTCCATCCAACGCAGAAAGATTTCCAACAATATCATATCAATAGCGATATGCAAGCTGATCCTACAGTCGTATCAATCTACGAGCCTTTCAAACATAAAATGGAAGTGGAGATGAATCGAGTTATAGGACATGCAGACAAAGCGTTGACAAAAGAGAAGACGGCAGAAACATTAATGGGCAATTTTTTTTGTGAAGCCTTGTTGTGGATGAGTGAACACAATGCCCATAACCCTGCGGATATAGCATTTGCTACTAAGGGTGGAATCCGAAATGATCTGAAAGCAGGCGATATTACCGTTGGACATATCTTCGAGGTGATGCCTTTCGAAAACACTTTAACAGTTCTCGAACTCAAGGGAACTCAAATTCGTCAACTTGCAGACTATATCGCCTCAACACATGGTCAACCCATCGCTGGGATGACGTTGACCATTACAGGCAACAAAGCCCAGGACATTAAAATCAAAGGTCTAGCAATTGAAGACAATAAGTTGTATAAATTGGTAACCTATGATTATCTCGCTAATGGTGGCGACAACCTGACGCTGTTGACACAATCTGTATCGCGGGCAAATTATCCGCAGCGGATGCGTGAAGGACTGATTGAATACGTGAGTGAATTAACGAAAGAAGGCAAAAAAGTAAATGCAGAATTAGATGGAAGAATTAAAATCAATTAACCGAAGATCATTTATCAAGCAAGTTGGTGGATTTTCTGCTGCAGTTGCATTGGGGTCACTTCCTTTTCAAGCTAACGCTAAGAGCAAAAAAGTAAAACTTACAATCTTACATACCAACGATGTGCATAGCCGAATTGAACCTTTTCCTATGGATGGTGGCAAATATCAAGGATTGGGTGGTGTGGCACGCCGGAGCACGCTTATCAATAAAATTCGCAAAGAAGAAGAACACCTCCTATTATTAGATGCGGGCGATATGTTTCAAGGTACTCCCTATTTTAATCTATTTGGAGGGAAGCTGGAGCTGGATCTCATGACGAAATTGGGGTATGACGCTGGGACATTTGGAAATCACGAATTTGACAATGGACTGGACGGACTTGTGAAATACCTGGACCATGCTAAATTTCCGTTTTTAACGGCCAATTACGACTTTAAAGGAACAGTATTGGAAGGAAAAACCAACGATTACACCATATTTCATAAGGGTGGTATAAAAATCGGTGTATTCGGGCTCGGTGTAGATATCGAGGGATTGGTAGATCCCAATAACTTTAAGGGAATGAAATATCTGGATCCAATTGAGGTATCCAAAAAGGTGGTAAAGATACTCAAGGAAAAACATAAATGCGATCTCATCATCTGTCTGTCGCATTTAGGTTACCAATATGAAAACGATAAAGTGTCGGATTTGGTGCTTGCCGCCAAAACATCAGATATCGACTTAATTATAGGCGGGCATACGCATACATTTTTAAATGAACCCACATTAGTTACCAATTTAAAAGGTACGAAGACCGTTGTGAATCAAGTCGGTTTTGCAGGGATTAATCTGGGGAGGATTGATTTCATTATGGAGCCGGGTTCCAAAAAGAAACAAATGGTGGCGAGCACCTATCAAGTCGATCCTACAATTCCAGCGTCCATGTTGGCATAATTTGATTCACTATTCATAAATGCCAAATTGACTAATCAATTTGGCATTTTTTTTCAAGACAACAAGAAGACTTATAGACTTAAAACACGAGGTTTATATAAGCTGATTTACCCTTTAATGAAAAGAATTTTATCAATATACCTAGACTCCTTTAGAGGACTCTCACAAGCTGCATGGCTGCTTGCTATCGTCATGCTGATCAATAGAATGGGAAGCATGGTGATTCCATTTCTAGGCCTTTACATGACCAGAGTTTTGCACTTCGATATAAAACAAGTCGGAATTGTTTTGATGTGTTATGGCGTTGGCTCCGTCTGTGGATCTTATATAGGCGGCTGGCTGACCGATCGGATTGGTAGTTTCAAGGTTCAGTTTGGAAGTCTTGTGTTGGCCGCTCCTTTATTCCTACTGATACCATACTTTAAAGAGGTACAGTCGCTATCCATAATGATTTTTACGTTAAGCTTGATTTTTGATGCTTTTAGACCTGCAAACTCCGTATCAGTAGCAAGTTACGCTAAACCTGAAAATATCACCCGCGCCTTTTCATTGAATCGTTTGGCTATAAATCTGGGCTTCTCAATCGGTCCAGCGGTGGCAGGTTTTTTGGCAGCCATCTCTTTCAATTGGATATTTTATGGAAATTCCCTTGCCGTTCTCTGTGCAGCAATAATTTTCTTTGTCTTTTTTCATAAAAGACAAAAAAGAAGCGATATCAGATCAAAAAAAGATATTACACCTGATAATGAAATGTCTAAAAAAGGGCAAAATCCTTATACCGACGTGCCATTTGTCCTATTCAATATCTTTTGTTGTATCTTCTCTTTTTGTTTTTTTCAGCTGATCACTACCTTACCGATATTCTACCGAGAAGTTCACCATTTGAATGATCACCAAATTGGATTTCTGCTTGGATGGAGCGGCTTCGTCATCGTGTTGTTAGAAATGTTTATTGTTCATATTGCCGAGAAGAGATTTTCATTAATTAGCACACTCGTCTTTGGAACATTTCTATGTGCCATTTCATATGCCATGCTAAATTTTACTGGCGGACTTGCTTGGTTATATTTCACATTCTTTATTTTTGGATTGGGAGAAATGCTCACATTGCCTTTTATGGCAACCGTTTCTGTTAATAGGTCTTCCCCAAAAACGCAAGGAGCCTACATGGGCTTCAACTCGCTAGCCTTTTCAGCTGCAAATATTTTTTCGCCAATCTTGGGCACAAGTATTGTCGATTCCTTTGGTTTCACAACGCTATGGTGGGCCATTGCATTGAGTTTATCCATTACAGCCATTGGGTTCTATTTGGTTTTGAAATGGATGAAATAACTTAAAATAAGTCAAGAAAAAGGGCGTATTCCATTTTGCAATACGCCCTTTTTTAATTGATCTCATGAACAAACTACCAAATTTTAATCCGCTTATTCACAGGAACAAACATTTTGTCTCCCTCCTTGGTATTCCAAGCTTTGTGAAAAGCGTCCAGGTTAATAATCGGCGCAAAAGCACGATACTGCGCTGGAGAATGGGGATCGGTCTTCACTTGATTGACCACAAACTCATCCGTTGTTTTGGTCCTCCAAATAGTTGCCCAAGAAAGGAAGAAGCGTTGATCTTGTGTAAACCCATCTATCAATCCAGGATTGCCCTTATCTTTCAAATAAAGCTGCAAGGCATCAAAAGCGACAGATGAGCCGCCCAAATCACCGATGTTCTCGCCCAATGTGAAACGACCGTTTACAAAAACTCCTGGGACAGGCTCATAAGATTCAAATTGACGGACCAATGCATCTGCAGCGGCTTCAAATTTTGCCTTATCACTATCGCTCCACCAGTTGTTCAGATTTCCATTCCCATCATATTTAGCACCCTGATCGTCAAAGCCGTGTGAAAGTTCGTGACCAATTACCGCACCAATACCACCGAAATTAACAGCTGCATCGGCCTTGTAATCATAGAACGGAGGTTGAAGAATAGCCGCGGGAAAGACAATTTCGTTAAACAATGGACTATAATAAGCGTTTACAGTTTGCGGGGTCATCCCCCATTCAGACTTGTCCACTGGCTTATCTTGTTTGGCCAAATTTTGATAAAATGCCCATTTGCTTGATGCCAATACGTTTGCATACAACGACATGCCCACTTCAAGTTTGCTATAATCTTTCCACTTATCTGGGTAACCAATTTTAACTTTAAACTTAGCCAGTTTTTCCAAAGCCTTTACTTTTGTGTCGTCAGACATCCAGGTCAGGTCCTTGATATGCTGGCCGAATGCTTTAATCAGATAGCTTACAAGCTCCTCAGCCTCGGCTTTAGCCTTTGGAGGAAAGCTTTCTTTCACATATAATTTACCCAATAGCTCTCCCGCGATGGAGTTAACAAACTCTACGCCGCGCTTGTCTAGCGCACGTTGTTCTTTTTGTCCTTTTAACTTACGCCCCCAAAAATCAAAAGACAGATCGTTTAATTCTTGCGTAGTGTAAGACGCCGCGTTATTTAGCACATGAAATGTCAATAACTCTTTAATCACCGGTAGATTTTGAAGATTGAAAACTTTGTCAAGATTTTCATAGTATTTTATTTCCGGTATAATAACCGTGTCAGCCTTAAAACCGACGTCATTTAAGTATTTTGCAATATCGATATTCTTCACGATTTTTTTCAGATCCGCAACAGCGATGGGATTATACCGGCCATTGGCATCCCTTGATTGCTCAACAGTTTTAAGATTTGAGGCCAACTGCTTTTCAAAGGCAACAATTTTCGGCCCCTTTAGATCCCTTGTAAGTTGACCTGATTTGGCATAAAGTGAAGAGATATAAGTGGAATAATCATTTAACGTCTCTTCATTCTTCTTGTCATTTACCTGATAATAGGATCTTCCCAACCCAAGACTTCCCCCACCTAAATATACCGTATTGACAGCTGAATTCTTAAGATGTGCATAAACATAACCACTGAAAAAAGGATTTCCGCCAATAGGCGCCACTTCAACAAGATACTGATATAAATCTTCGAAATTTTTAATCGCAGCGATTTTATCAAGATATGGTTTAACTGGCTCCAATCCAAGTTCGTTACGCGTCTTCATATCAACGAACGATTTATACAAATCTGCGATCTTCTGATTGTCTGTTCCTTTCTGAAAATCGCCTGAAAGTGACTCTTGCAGTACCTTTAACGTAGCAATATCTGTATTTTCACGAAGCTCATCAAATGATCCCCACCGCGCCTTATCGGAAGGAATCTTGACTGTTTTCATCCATTGTCCATTCACAAAATTGTAAAAGTCATCTTGAGGGCGCACGCTTTTATCCATGTAAGTCACATTAATTGCATTGTTTTGCGCGTTGCTTATCAATGAGCCACAGGTTAGCAGGGCTGCTAAGAGTATGTTTTTCTTCATATAAAATTGAGTTTGTTTGTCGCTATCTACAAACTTAAGAAAAGTTATGCTATTGTCGATGCAACAAATAAGTTTCAAAAAGCAACTCAGATTATCCCTGTTTGATTTCCCCCAAATGGATAACATCTTTCAGGTCAAAAGGTGTTTCTTGATAAACGAAGTAATTCAACCAATTATTGAACAACAGATTTGCATGGCTTGTCCAGCGAACCAAAGGGCGATTTTCAGGATTATCATCGATATAATAATTGACCGGCATTGCAATCTGCTGACCTTTTTCCAAATCTCGTTTATATTCTTCGTCCAATGTAAAAGGTGCATATTCCGAGTGTCCAGTCAAATAAAACTCTCGCCCCCCACGGGATGAAGCGATAGCAATACCCGCTTCCGGAGATTCTGAAAGAATTTCCAAACCATCCTTCGTTAAAAGATCATCCTTTTCAACAGTCGTGTGGCGGCTATGGGGGATATAGAATTCATCATCAAACCCCCGGAACAAAGGGTGTCTTTTATCTAAAGCGGTATGCTTAAATACACCAAAAAGTTTCTCCCTTAACGGCTTCTTCTCTACCTCATAAAAATGATATAGTGCTGCTTGGGAAGCCCAGCAGATATACAAGCTGGAGGTAACATGCGTTCTCGCCCAATCAAAGATCGTCTTGATTTCATTCCAATAGGTCACCTCCTCAAAAGCAACCATTTCAACCGGAGCACCCGTAATGATCATTCCATCGTAGAAGTTTTCCTTTACCTCAGTCAGACTCTTATAAAACATTTCCAAGTGCTCTTCTGGTGTGTTCTTGGAGACATGTGTTTCAAGTCGTAAAAACTCCATTTCCACCTGCAAGGGATTATTGGACAGCAAACGGATAAAATCTGTTTCAGTGGTAATTTTAAGAGGCATTAAATTAAGTACTAAAACACGTAGTGGTCTAATATCTTGCTCATTTGCTCTTAAATCGCTCATGACAAATATATTTTCTTTTTTCAGCAGCTCAATAGCAGGAAGGTTATTAGGAAGTTTGACGGGCATAGATAATTTCTCCTTATACAATTAGCATGCAATATTAGCAAGAAAATGCCGAAAATACTAAATGAAACATAAATTATCTTCCATTACCTTGCTATCTTTAATAATCCTAGCATCTATCCAAAGTCTGATTCTAGCGGTGCCGAAAAAACAATAAACTTTTTACATAAACTAGGTAAAGAGATGTGTGTAAAAGATATTACAAACAAATTTGGGCCTATGCGTATTATATACTAATAAAAATACGTAGATGAATATGAGCAAAGAGAAATCAATACGCGAAATTGAAATTAACGGAAGATCTTACCATTACAGTTCCATTAAGGACCTTCCGGAAGGTAGCATCAATCGCTTACCTTTTAGCATTCGTATATTATTGGAGAATGTTTTGCGTAACCACGATGGATTCAGTATCACGAATGATCATGTTAATACACTGATCAACTGGTCGCCCCAGCCTGTAGATAAAGATATTCCCTTCAAACCGGCCCGGATTTTAATGCAAGATTTTACAGGAGTACCTGCAGTGGTCGATATGGCATCTTTGCGTGCAGAATTTATCCGTCATGGCAAGGATGGACAGAAGATAAATCCCGCCATACCAGTGGATCTCGTGGTTGACCACTCCGTTCAGGTAGATTACTTTGGCACTGAATATTCTTATGATAAAAATGTCGCGCTGGAATATGAACGTAACCGCGAACGTTATGAACTTCTAAAATGGGCGCAGAAAGGATTAGAAAATTTTACTGTCGTTCCACCCGGTATGGGTATCTGTCACCAGGTCAATTTGGAATATCTAGCCAAAGGCGTTATAGCGCGTGACAATTGGCTTTTTCCAGACACATTAGTAGGGACAGACTCGCACACGCCAATGGTCAATGGTATTGGCGTGTTAGGCTGGGGAGTTGGCGGCATAGAAGCTGAAGCAGCCATGCTGGGACAACCCATCTTTTTCACCTGCCCGGAAGTTATCGGTCTCAAGCTCAGTGGAAAAATACCATGTATGTGCACCGCCACGGATATGGTGCTTTCCATAACAAAAGTGCTACGCGAAAAAGGCGTTGTCGGAAAATTTGTTGAAGTATTTGGAGAGGGATTAGACAGCCTATCGGTAACAGATCGTGCAACAATATCAAATATGTCTCCGGAATTTGGCTGTACGGTTACGTATTTCCCAATTGATGACCGGACCCTCGAATACATGCATAGTACCAATCGAAGTGCTGAACAAATTAAAATTGTCGAAGATTATTGCAAAGACAACCTACTTTGGCGCACGGGTAAGGAGGATATTCAGTATTCGTCGGTGGTAGAGTTCGACTTGTCCAGTCTAGAGCCTACCGTGTCAGGCCCCAAACGTCCTCAAGATAAGATTTTGGTAAAAGATTTAAAAGCTACATTTTCAGCACTGTTAGACAGCGAACACCATCGACAATATGTTCCTGTGCTGCAGCGATCTGAATCAGCATGGCTCGCCGATGGCGGTTCAGGCACAGAGTTTACCTTTGGAAAAGTACCTGTCGACCATGCTTCGCCACATGAAGTTATTCAGGAGTCTATACATGCGGTTCGCATAAAACATAATCATAAGGAGTATATTGTTAGTGATGGTAGTATTGCCATTGCAGCCATCACAAGCTGTACCAACACTTCGAATCCTACCGTCATGATCGGCGCTGGCTTATTGGCTCGAAACGCGATCGAACGCGGACTTCGCACCAAATCTTGGGTAAAAACTTCCTTAGCACCAGGCTCAAAGGTCGTTACGCAATACCTAGAACGATCTGGACTCCAAGCAGACATTGACGCCTTACGTTTTCACACCGTGGGCTATGGTTGTACCTCCTGTATTGGAAACTCAGGCCCCCTCCCGCCCCAAATCGCAGAAGCGGTAGAAAAGGGTGAACTGATTGTCGCCTCAGTATTATCTGGAAATCGAAATTTTGAAGCACGCGTACATCCGCAGGTCAAAATGAATTTTTTGATGTCGCCGATGCTAGTTGTTGCATATGCCCTCGTCGGGAGAGTTGATATCAATCTATTGGAAGAGCCAATTGATTACGACCCCAACGGTGAGCCTGTATATCTTAAAGATATTTGGCCCACTCGGGAAGATATTATGCAAACCGTCAATGCCTGTGTCAAACAGTCAGACTTTCAAGAAGTTTATGATGTGATCTTCGACGGGTCAACAGATTGGCAAGAACTTGAAGTAAATCTTGACCAAAATTACCAATGGGACAACACTTCCACTTACATCAAGGAATCACCTTTTTTCGAAAATTTACAAGCTGTTCCTAACCCGATACAGGATATTAAAAACGCAAGAGTGCTTCTTTATCTCGGCGATTCGGTAACAACGGATCACATCTCTCCTGCAGGCTCATTTAAAGAAGACACGGCAGCGGGACAATACCTCAGTTCACATCAGGTAAGTAAAGAAGATTTTAATTCCTATGGATCCAGACGTGGAAACCACGAGGTCATGATGCGCGGAACATTTGCCAATGTACGTATCAAAAACAAAATCGTCGATCGCGAAGGTGGATTTAGTCGCTATTTTCCGAAGAATGAGGTAAAAACCGTGTATGAAACTGCTATGGATTACCGTAATGACAATACGCCGCTGATTATATTGGCTGGAAAAGAGTACGGTTCGGGCTCTTCAAGAGATTGGGCGGCAAAGGGGACTTTTCTGCTTGGCATCCGGGCCGTAATTGCTGAAAGCTTCGAGCGTATCCATCGAAGCAATCTGGTCGGCATGGGCGTAGCACCACTGGTTTTTATCAATGATGAAAATACAGAGAAATTAGGACTAGATGGAACAGAAGTTTATACTATCACAGGACTGGAAACCGACTTAACACCCCATAAACTGCTCGAGGTAACGGCTGTACATGAAACAGGAAAAGTCACCACATTTCAGGTAAAAGCAAGGCTTGATTCAGCGATCGAAATTGAGTATTTCAAGAATGACGGGATTCTACAATATGTGCTGCGTCAATATTTAAAGAACAACTAACATTGTCCAAATTAGCGCATCAAAATATCTAAAAAAGTAAAGGGCACTGATCAGTGCCCTTTAACTAACTATATAAAAACTTACCAGAGTTCTACAATACTTCAGTCTTATGCCCCAGCAGCCCAAGAATTATGTTTTAATGGCTAAATCAAAAATAGCTATAAAAAATCCCCGTTTTTATCCATGAAATCAGGTATTTTGTGCGCAAGCGGAAATAGCGCCTTTGACTTTATTTTAAAGTAAAATCATTTGGGAGAATTGCTTATTTTCGCTAAAATCAATGCCAACACGATACAGAATGGAAGAACTTGTCGAACAAACAATCACTAAACAGACATTTACAGCTGAACTGAAGCAAGTTCAGGAATTCTACAAATGCACCTTTGAGCAATGTGATTTCCAGGACGCAGAACTCGTAGATCTTCTATTCACAAATTGTGACTTTAAATCATGTAATCTTTCTAATGTAAGTCTAAAGGGCACACAATTAGATCATGTTGTTTTTCATGACTGCAAAATGCTAGGCATACTCTTTAATGAATGTAGTTCATTTTCCTTTCATGCCAATTTCAGCAACTCGGTTCTGGATTACTCCTCTTTTTTTGAAAGAAACCTAAAGAAGTTTCAATTTGAAAACTGCTCTTTGCAACACGTGGATTTTGAACGAGCCAACCTTCAACAGGTGCTGTTTAAAAAAACGAATTTGCTAAATGCCCGTTTTGTACAATGCAATCTCGAAGGCTGCGATTTTCGGTCTTCGATCAATATCGAGCTAGATCCAGAGGCCAATCGTATGAAAAAAAGTAAATTTGGCCCGGAACAACTACCTGGCCTACTACTTAAATATCAGCTGATTATTGATTAAATATGGAAAAGGTCGTTCAGCTTACTCCCAAAATCAATGTATTCAGTTAAAACATGTTGATTTATCGTTAAATAACGGATTTCAGGGATAAAACTCCCCACTTTGGATCAGGATATTTGTCATTCAAAGTTTAATAAGATGAAAAAAATATCCCTATCATTCGCAGCTATCTTAGCGGCCAGCACAATGTCGTTTGCACAGATCAATAAAGCATTCAAGATCAACTATGCCATTACGTATGCTGTCGATCCCAGCGAAAAAGTACAAGCAGCTCCAGTTTCTGTTTACGAAGCGTATGTTAACAATGATAAAATTAAAGTTATATCAGCTTCAGGAGACAGCGAAGAGTCAATCTTTCTCCTTAAAAAAAATGAAGAACAATCCATTATATTGTACCCTGCGCTGGCAAAATACGTCGTTAAAGAAAATGCGCGCAGCCCATATGCGATCAAATTCGTCCCGAACCAGACGAAAATGATTGCCGGTTATCCCTGCAAACTAGCTCAGGTCGAAATGCCAATTTCAGAAGATAATGATGAAAACAGTACCTTGTCGATTTGGTATAGCGATAAATTGCCAGCCACCTATTGGGAGGGATTTGATCTGTTCAAAAAAATCCCCGGGGCGGTGCTGCAGTTAACAACACCTCTTGGAATGGATATGATTGCCCAGAACATCGCCGATAGCCAACTGGACGATAAAGATTTTATCGTTCCTGAGGATTATGAGCAAGTAACATCCATTTATGACGACGAGGATGATTCGGAAGAAATCAATCAGATTGCTGAAAACCTCTATTTATTTGAAGATGCTGCAACTAATCTCCTAGGGGTACAAGACGGTGAAGAAAAAACAATTGTACCAGCACAATACCTATACATCGCACCATTTGTTGGCGATCTTAGTATAGTTCAATATAAAAATGAAAAATATGGTGCCATTAATCTGGCCGGTAAACCAGTCATCCCCTTCCAATACGATTATTTAGGTTACGATGATTACCTTGGACAACTGGTTTTTGGACTAAACGAAAAATATGGGGTCATGGATAAATCCGGCAAAATTTTAATTTCCGCAAATTATGATATGATATCGTTCATTAACGGTGGTTATGCCGTATTTCAGCAGAAAAATAAATATGGTATATTGAATCAGGCGGGCAAAATAATTGTCCCGGCGACCTATAGCTATATTTCTGAAAATAATTCAACGCATTTCATCAGTATCGAAAACGACACGTATAATCTTACTGAAATAAAAACCAATAAAATCGTTGCTCCAGACTACGATTTAATTTCAGTTACAGAAGAACCTAATCTTTTCCTTGCTAGTAAAGATGGAAAATATGGTTATTTAGATGGCCAGGGAAAAGTGGCCATACCATTTATATACAGCGGGGCTACCTCTTTCAGTGATGGTGTAGCTTCTGTCTCATTAGCGGATTCGGACGATGTAATTTTGATTAATACAAAAGGTGAACGTGTAGAAATAGATGCCGCTGCAGAGGCAACAGATACAATTTAAGAACCAGAAACGACAAAAGGCAACAGGTATACCTGCTGCCTTTTTTGTTATACGGTTGCCGATCATCAAAGATCAATAGGTGTTTATTTTTTCTTTTTAAACAGCTTTTTGCCAATCGTAAATAAAATCACCACGATAATACCTCCTCCTAGTCCAAACAACAGCTCTTTTATCATTCCTGGCAGGGCTGGTAGCGCATGGTGTAAAAAATCAATATAATGAGCAAATATCCCACCCGAAACCAAAATTAAAGCAAATGTTCCAACGATGGCCAGTAGTTTGATGACAAACGGCAGTGCACGTACTAAAAATCGGCCTAAACTTGCAATAGGACCCTTCTCACGTGATGTTTTAATCAACTTATATCCCGCATCATCCATCCTAACAATAAGTGCTACAATTCCATAAACTCCAACAGTGGCTAGAAAAGCCACAACCGACACCGTAATGATCTGTAAGGATAAGCTCTTTCCTAAAACTGTTCCTAAGGCGATAATGACAATTTCCACAGAAAGAATGAAATCTGTTGTAATAGCCGATTTGACCTTAGCCTTTTCAGCGGCAACCGAGTCTTCAGCAACTACCACCTCCACTTTACCCTCATCGTTGGTATCCTTTCGATGGAATAGGTATTCCATAATCTTCTCTACCCCTTCGAAAGCAAGATAGAAACCGCCCAAGATTAAAATGTACTTAATAGCGATTGGAAAAAAAACATTCAATAATAAGGCGATTGGAACAATAATCAATTTATTAAGCAGTGATCCCTTGGTAATCGCCCAGAGAACAGGGAGCTCACGCGACGCCAAAAAGCCAGTTGCTTTCTCGGCATTAACTGCTAAATCATCACCTAAGATTCCAGCAGTTTTTTTAGTCGCGATTTTGCTCGCTACTGCCACATCATCCATCAAAGCTGCAATATCATCTAATATTGCAAATATTCCTGAAGCCATATTTATATAAAAATTGAACGTAAAAATATAAATTTAATTCAATTTAGGAGTAAGATATTTAATTCAATACATGCGCGAAGCTTCACAAGTATTGAATTAAATGCTTACTTTTAATTAAACGAGGATAACCATTGATGAAACATTCACTTGCACAAGAGGAGCAGTTATTACTGCTGGAGACTTTAGAAAAAAGATTTAATAAATTTACGAATAGGCATCCACAGATCAGTTGGAATGAGGTTGCTGACAAATTACGTGACAATCCCCAAAAATTGTGGAGCCTCCACCAGATGGAAAAAGAGTGCCGGTGAGCCTGATATCGTTATTATTGATCCAGAAACAAAGGTATATGCCTACGTAGACTGTGCGGAGGAAAGCCCCAAAGGAAGGAGAAGTCTTTGTTTTGACCAAAAGGCCCTAAATGATAGAAAAGAAAACAAGCCTGTTGGAAGTGCATTGGAAGAGGCTAAAAAGATGGGGACTGAGCTCCTTTCTGAAGAACAGTATCGTCAGCTACAGATGTTCGGTGAATTTGATTTGAAAACTTCTAGCTGGATACAAACGCCAGAAGCTATCCGCAAACTTGGTGGCGCTTTATTCTGTGATCGACGCTACAACCGAGTTTTCACGTATCATAATGGAGCCATCTCCTATTACGCAGCACGCGGTTTTCGCACCATACTTTTTCTTTAAATAAAAGCACTCAATTACCAAAAATATAAGGCCTAAAGCAAAACAAATATCAACTCCGCTATTCTTAAATACCCTATACATCCATCGCAAAATAAACGCATTATTTTCTCTTTCGTGACATACAGCTGTCATTCGCTAAGCTAACTTTGAGGAAAACTAAGACTCATGAAAAATAAGACAATTCCTTCATTCAGTATAATTGGACTAGCTGTTCGGACAAGCAATCAAGATGGACAATCAGCTAAGGACATTCCCGAACTTTGGGCCCGCTTTTTTAAAGAAGATGTATTAAACCGTATTCCCAACAAGATATCCAGCGAACTCTATTGTATTTATACAGAATATGAAAGAGATCATACCTTGCCTTATACAACGTTACTGGGCTGCAAAGTAAGAAGTCTTGAAGAAGTGCCGGAAGACATGGACGGTCTTCAGATCGCTGAAAATCAATACCAGCAATTTACGGCAGAAGGAAATCTGGAAGATGGCATTGTCCATCAAACTTGGCAAGAGATCTGGAATTCTGATTTATCAAGAACCTATACAGCAGATTTCGAAAGCTACGGAGAAAAAGCACAGGATCCAGCAAATGCAAAAGTAGATATTTTCATCGGTATCTATTAGGGTGTATATCGTAACAAAACATATGTCATTCAGTATTCCCATTTATTTTAAATTAAATATCGCTTACCTTTGTGCCGATTAAAAAAAGAACATTATGCAAAGGAATACGGCATATAGAAAAAAAGTTGTTCGATATAGCTATTTAAAATTAATTGGAAGTTCAGTATTTGTCAGTATCATTTGTTGCTTATTGGCATACAGTCTCAAGCACAGCACAGGTTATGTACAGGAAGAGTTGTTTGAAAGAGTATCTTCCTGGAATCCTAAACTGTTTATTATTCTACCCAGCATAGGTATTACAGCTATTTACTTCTTACGAAAGCATGCTTTTAAAAATAGAAAAAACAAAGGGATAAAAGAAATCTATACAACTTTGGAAACAAGAAAAGACCATTTGCCTTTTTTTAAAATTCCATCTCACTACATTAACGGTTTTCTGACCGTCATTTTCGGTGGATCGACGGGCGTTGAGGTCTCTACCGTTGTTTCTACCGCGACAGTAGGGAACCAGGCATATAAACGATTACATGCCGCTTGGGCCTATAAAACCGAACTGATCTGCGCCGGTGTAATCGCCGGAGTGACGCTCTTGTTTGGAAGCGCCCTAGGTGGCTTTCTATTTGCTTTTGAAGTCATTGCACGGAAATATAATAAGACTTTGCTCATTAGCGGAATCACTTCCATGGCGGTGGCATATGTATTTGTTTATTACGTTGACGCCAGTCCATTATTTATAGTTGAGGCAAAGGCATGGCAGTGGCAGACAGTCCCCTTTGTCATCCTTTTAGGATTGATTGGCGGGATTTTAGCTTTATATTTTACGAAGATTGTTATTTACGCAAAATCCTATTTTGCAGGTATAAAAAGTAACTTTATACGGGTCAATTTAGGGGCCATCACCGTAGGAATATTTATCTTTTTCCTACCAGCACTTTATGGCGATAGTTATCACGGACTTGGTGAGATTCTAAAAGGCAGTCTCCATGACTCCGTAAATTTGAGCTACTTTCTTCCATTGATTCTGCTTATTCTTCTAAAACCACTAGTAGCATCTTTGACCCTTGGCGCGGGTGGCGATGGTGGTGTTTTTGCGCCAAGCATAGTAACAGGAGCTTTATTAGGCGTTTTGTTTGCGCAGCTTTGCAATCGTTACCTCGGAACACAGTTAATCGTCATTAATTTTGCTCTTTTTGGTGCCGCGGCAATGCTTTCTGCAGCCATACACGCACCTTTTACCGCTATTTTTATTATTGCAAGCCTCGTTCCTTCAGGATATCTATTATTAGTGCCACTACTTATCAGTAGTTCTATAGCAAAAGTATTAGCAAAAAAACTATATCCATATAACGTATACACCTACAAAGAAGTTGCGACGGTCAAACCGATTTAATCGCTCGTTTTGATTGACATAATTGAACAAACTAGCAGTCAAAAATCGCCTAAAACGTATTGTTTAGGCGCTTTTTGACCATTATTCTTCTCGGCTTCCATCGTCTGCCATGCGTACAATCTTTGGAGAAAACTTAGCTACGACATCAACGAGATCCTTTTGCGAAGCCATCACGGCATGAATGTCTTTATAGGCCATTGGCGCTTCATCCATGCCGGCTCCAAGCAGCGTAATACCTTTATCAGTAAGCATCTCTTTGAGGTCATGTGCAGAGAACGTTTTGATTGCTTGTGTACGGCTCATCAGTCGACCTGCCCCATGAGATGCCGATTGTATCGCATTCGACTCCCCTTTTCCACGAACCAAAAATCCTGGTGTAGCCATGGAGCCTGGAATAATCCCCATAACCCCTTTTGCAGCTGGCGTAGCACCTTTTCGATGGACAATAACCTCTTGACCATTCCACGTTTCCTTCCATGCAAAATTGTGGTGATTTTCAACCTTCGCCAACAATTCGGCCCCTAAAGCCACCGTAATCTTTTCATGGATCACTTCATGGCAAGCTGACGCATAGTCGCCGGCGAGATTCATCGCTAGCCAATATTCTTGCCCTTCATGAGTATCTAAGTCTAAATAGGCCAGATTTTCAGCCTGGTAAGGCAACTTACACAAGGATTTAGCCAACTTGGTATAATGTGCCGCAATGGTAGCGCCCATTCCTCTTGAACCTGAATGTGTTAATAAGCCCAAATAAGTTCCGCGTTCAATATTTAAAACCTCATCTTTCTCCTCAAATTCGACGACACCAAATTCCACAAAGTGATTTCCACCACCCGAAGATCCCAATTGTGTCCAGGCTTTATCCTTTAAGGACGAAAGCAAGCTATTCTCGGTAAACAATTTGTTATCTAGTACCCCGTGATCTACACGTTCGTGTCTCAAATATCCATTGCCAGCACCAAACTTACTATTACGCAGAATAACATCTTTGAGCAACATTACATTTTCTTCCAGAAATGAGGCCGGTAAATCGAAGATGGACAACGCCATACGACATCCAATATCTACACCAACTCCATAAGGGATTACCGCATTACTTGTCGCTAATACGCCTCCGATTGGTAATCCGTAGCCTTGATGTGCGTCAGGCATTAATGCACCGGCAACGGCAACAGGTAATTTCATGGCAACATTCATTTGTGCTTTCGCCCCGGTTTCGATTTCAGAAGCGCCATAGATCGCATAATCTACTGGTGTTTCATTCAACACGATTAATGACTTATCAACGGCGTCTTGTCCGAGCATAGCACTGGACAAGATACCAAACACAGCATCTTCTGAATAGCTCATCGGGTCTTCCAAGACAGATCTAAACTTTTCCAACATTTCTTCGCGTGTATAACCGTGTCTTTTACTGTTGATTTTCAACGCAACACCCAACGTATGATTTTCTTTAAATCCTAATGCAATTAAATCATTGCCATTTATTCTTTTATTTTCCATTTTTTACTTTCTTTTTTGATGGAGCAGCCATACAACTTCTCCAAAGCAGGTAACAACATCTCTTTACGTTGCTACCTGCACCTCTTTCAACTTATTAATCTTTTATTTCACAAACAATTGCTTGATTTGGTCAACAATTTGTCCATTTCCGGAAACCGAAATCGTATTGATCTTTTCAGCAATCTTTTCGACATATTCCATTTCCTTCAATTTAAACAACATACTATTTTCTTCCATCAGCTTTGCTGTATTCAACAAACTCCGTGTCGAAGCAGTCTCTTCACGACGCATGATGCTATTTGCCTGTGCCCTCTTCTCTGCAATCAACACCTGGTTCATGATGTCCCGCACATCTCCTGGTAAAATAACATCTTTAACGCCGCAGGTCAACAGTGTTATACCCAAGCCCGCGACTTGTGGCAATGTGTTTTCTAAGACATAGCCTTGTATTTCAGTCTTTCGCTCCATCAACTCGTCCAAAGTCATCTGGCCAATATAGGACCGTAAGGTCAACTGCATCAACGAATACAATTGCTTTTCATATTCTTTATTATCCAATAGCGCTTTAACAATATCCACAATCTGATATTGTAGCGTGAAATTGATTCTGATCTGTGCCTTATCTTTGGACAAGATCTCCTGTCCTACCACCTCCAACGTCAAGACTCTCATATCAGCTTTTGAAATTGCTATGGTTTTCGCATTCTTCCACCAACAATACGTTCCAGACTTCAAAATATCCACAAACACACCGTCTACAAAAAGCAGCGCTTTCTCATTTGGTTCAATCTTATATTGACGTACATAATAGCTTAAGCTTTGCTTCTCCAGCAATTGACGATTAACAGATGTAGGGATCTCAATCTCCGTAATGTCTTCCAATTGAAATCTGCGTTCGCGCAATTCCTTCCAAAAAACATGTCTGCCAGACGCTAACGTCTTTTCAAAATTACCATTCAAAAAAACAAGACAGATTTCCGTATCACCCACTTCAACGATATCGACCAATTCGCGAAAACCTATCAACTGCAACAGTACATCGACATTGCGACCGGAAGGAAATGGATGAGTCGTCGTGTACTTCTCCAGTTTTTCACCAAATCCCAACCAGTAGTTACCGGATTTCAAAACACGGATCACCGCATTGTTCTTAACAACCAATCCGATTTCGTCTGTAGTTAGCTGTACTCTTTTCATTGTATATTCTTTTAAATTCTCCTATTTCTATTATAAAACCTGCTATTTTTTATCCCTTGACCTCAAGCGGGATTCGAAAGTCCTGGTACATTTTTTTTAAATCAAAAGTCGATGAACAAATACCCCATCTTATCGTCATGACCTTTTATGATAAATGCAGATACCTCACTTAGGAATCTCAGGCCATCAATCAATTGCTCAATCGCATGAAAAACAGCGCATAAGCAGGATAAAAGATAGCAAGCTTCTACCAAATGACCTTTTTGAAGAAAGTCTTAACTTTGAATGTCCGAATGGACAGTTCGATGCAATACCCTTATGCTATTCCATCCGAAAATGGAAGTGGGATTCGAACCCACACGATTGTGTTGTTATTCTAACCAGACTGAACTATCCTGATTGCTCAGGAGTAGGAATCGAACCTACGACCAACAACTAAATGCTATGCTCTACCCTTGAGCTACCTTTTTTACAGGAGAGGATTCGAACCTCTAACACAAGCACTTTCCTTTCAACTTCTCGTTTTATCAGTATATTGAACCTCATCGAGAACAATACTAACCTGCTATACTGAAACAGGTGACCAGGATGCCATCTGAAGAAGAAAGGCTCTTTTATACTTCATAATGAAGTAAATATCTTAAAGCTTTTCGCTATAATTTCCATCAAAGAACGTTTGTCACTGTTGACATTACAAATATCGTCGGCTTAATACGCAGGGAGGTTGCGTAACAATAAAAAGAAATAAGAAAATTTATAAAAAAAATATAAAATACTGATATACAGACAATAAAAAATAAATAATTGGTATCAACAAAAATTAAAAGTCCTGAACTACGCCAGATTCATTGCGTCTTTACTCGACACGGTAGACTTACGGCCCGCTGCATTATTTCAAAAAGAATGGAAAATTAGATTTTTTGATGAATATTCTGTTGAATATAGTGGTAATCCGTGATCATGTTATGCAATTTATATCCTAATTTTATTCCAGTTTTAAGACGATATCAAAAAATGAAAAGTTTATATGCAACAATAGGGCTGTTTTGCATGCTAGCAAGCTGTACAAATTCGGCGCAAGACCATAAAAGCGCTACTGCAAATCATCCTGCAAAGGAAATACCATTCAAAGACAGCACAAGGACAGCGAAGCAAGACACGGCAGTAGGTCAGCATCAGCAAGCAGAAGCTTGGTTGAAAGGAATTTTTCAGTGCGAAGGCTCCTCAACTGGAAAATATTGCTACTACCTAGACAAAGAAGATGCGTTATGTACACCGCGATTTCGTGCATTTTTACAAGACGCCAATCAAATTTACGGGCCATCAAACCTCTCTGATGAGGAACTACCCAAGGCCGAGGCAGCTTACAAAGCCAAATGGAGCAAAATCTATCCATTGTATACCCAGGAGACCTGGCTATTTGGACGCGGGAATGATGACGCATTGGATATTCAGGATGTTGAAATTGAAAAAGTATCAGACAGTAAATTTATTGTATTTGTCGATTACGGCCATGATGTAAAAACCAAAAATGAGGTTCAACTGGTACACAACGAAGGTTCCTATAAAATAGATTACTGCAAAACCACTTTCCTACATTAAACGAATGCATCGAAATAAAAAACGCCAATTTTATAAACCATAAATCGGCATTTCTATGCTATGATAGATGAGCTATTTCCCTGATGAACAAATCCATTGACGGTTGAGATGCGGGAGACAGCCTCTGCAGAACAACTTGCATCAACAAAAATAAGGCTAGCATCATCTCCTACTTTTGGCCATACGATTTTCCCATGGTCATCAAGTGGAATGCGACCATTAGTCGCGTAACGTAGGCTCCGGGATAGCTCAAATTCCGTTTCATAACCGTATAATTGTGCAACGAGATTGGCCTTTTGAAGCATATTACCGCTACCAAACGTACTCCAGTGATCTTGAACGTTGTCATTCCCTATAAAAACTTCCACTCCTGCCTTTTCCAGTTCCGGAAATGGCATTAACATGTTGCGGAAAGGCACCGAACTACAAATACCAACTTTCGCTGCCGCGAGGCGTTCGGCCGTATATTGCAAATCCCTTTTTGCCATGTAGCCCAAAGCGAAAGCATGGCTGATAAAGGTACGATCTTGCAACGCTGGATTTTCGAAAGCTTTATCAATTAAATAATGAATCGTTTTAACGCCAGATTGTCCACCTTCATGCAAGTGGATATCAATACCTTTGTTATTGTCCAATGCAAGTTGAATGGTCAAGTCCACAGGCTTCTCAATACTACCGTCAATACTAAAGGGGTCTAGACCACCGATAAAGTCCACCTGCTCCCATTTTGCGACCTCCTCCATCAGCTCCGCAGATTTTGTATAAAATAGCCCATGCTGCGGAAATGCGACCAATTCGGCAGAAAATGAATCCTTTAAATGTTCAAGAGCCTGTAACAAGTGCTCCAATGACGCTGTGCCAGACGTCGGATCAATATTAAAATGCGTGCGCGCAAAATTGGTTCCGTAGCCCTGCAAGAGTGAAATTAGCTTTTCGGCCCGTTCAACCGAGGTTTTTAATAGCTCCGGGATGATCATCCGCTCTTTGTCAATCATATCTTTTACAGTCCTATTTTTTGGAAACACTGCCTTCCAAGGAAGGCCAAATAAGGTTTTGTCCAAATGAATGTGCATATCACGAAATGGTGGTAACGCCAATTTACCTTTGATGTCAAAGCCTTTTACATCCGGTGTAGATTGCGCAGGCTCAACACTTCTTATTTTATTTCCCGCAATTTGTATATCAAATAATGCTGTTTTAGTAGCAACAACTTCCCCGTTTTCATAAAGAAAGCCTGTTTCTAGCAATACATTCGTTAACAAATATGTATCTTGATTTTGCGTAAGTCTATTCATGCCGATAACATTTATAACAAAACTAAGTGATTTGAGGTAATTTCTTTGTAAGAATTATCATGGTTTTTGTAGATATTATATGGTATTGATAGCTGATAAGAATGCTAAAAAGTTATTACCAATTCTTGGGCAACTTCCAACTGTATGTACAGAGAGTACACCATGAGTTCACGTTAAGTTTACCATTTTACATGTACTTTCAAAATGAGTCCGCTTTGGGAATATCGTACTTACAGTTAGAAGTGGGTTACCAAGAAAGCATCATTTGGTCAGACGAAAGCCTTATTGATGGGGCTCCTTAATATAAAAGAAATTATTGCCGTTATAGCTGTAGTATATCATAAAAAACGTTACTTTAACACAACTTATGGGGTATCGTGCCTTCTCAACGTTGACGTGGGCATTTGTAATTTAAAATCGAGCAATGCAAATCGAAATCGCTAATACATTTTACGAAATAATTCCTTGGAATAAAAACTATATTCAAGTTTTAGGCAGTCTATCTCCTTATCGTGTATATGCTCCGGCACATTGGGATATGGCTTCTGTTAAAGAATATATTAAGTTGAATCCGCCAACAAGCGAAACGGATCTTCAATCGTATGCATATCTCGACAATCCTTTTATCCTATTTGGAAAACCTTATTTGGTTAAAACTTATGATAACTCAACCTCAACGAACGTTAGTCTAACAGCAACCAGCATAGCTATTTATCAAAACAAGCGCACAAATACATTGAAATTACTCTTTAAGTGGAGTCAAGAACTACTTTATAATGAAATTATAAAGCAGATGTCCTACTGGGAAGAACAGCTGGACATCTACACTATCTCCAGCGTTGCCATCAAAAAATTATCAAAAAGCGAATTTACGATTGTTGAGCGTGGAATTTATTTTTCAAATCGACTCATCAATTTAGAAAAAGAACATATAAATCGAATTGTACTCAAGGCATTCTGTAAATTTGCTCAGAAATCCCGTAAAGAAACAGAGGCTATTTTCGACGTATTTATTCCAAATTGGAAAGACCTTCATTAACATGCAAGATATAATACAATGACAGCGATAAACATAAAAATTTCAATAACAAAAGAGCACCTCAGCATACCTTTCAATATCCAGGATCTTGATCAGTCCATGGCCTCACACATGAAGGAAATCAACGACTATGTTGTTGACTGCTTGGAGAATAAAGATGGTGGACCATATTTAAGCGACTTTAGTATCAGCAGACTGTCTTTCTATAATGATCATACCGGTGGTAGTTTCAGAATGCATTTTAAAATTGACCGTCAATTCTGCTGCAGCGATCTATTATCCTGTCAAATGGATTATATCGACTTTAAATTTAATATTTCCAACGATACCATCGCGATTCATGGATCCTATGTAGATTGGACAATTCAATAGAACCTATGCGTATACCCGAACGTTTTCAAATTAATACAAGCTCATTCTCTTTCTATTGGTCAAAGGGCCCTGGTGTTGATCTGCTTCGCAAACTGTCCAAGAAACCAGTGATAGCGGATGCTGGTCAATTTGCACCTTTACTGTATCAATACGACAGGGCTTGCGACCAGCTTGTCGAACAACTACATCTAAAAATTGGTTTTTATCAAGGTCAACAGTTACTCAAAGATGCGCTTGCTGGTAGACCTATTGAACCTGCCTACGAGCAGGTATTGATCAAGTTTCTCAATACCGTGGATTTTACTCCACCTTGGTTGGATTGGGATAAAATCGAACAGGGAATTGAACTCAGTCAACGATCGGGCTTATCTGGATTAATTGTATTACGTGATTATGTGCTCATGGGTGGCTATGAATCCAGCGCGATAAACAAACCTTTGATCTTTACGGGAGCGCTAAAAAAAGGGGCTGTCAAACGACTCACCGAAACGGTAACCTTTTGGGTTGATATCACAGGCGATGATGCGCTGAAAAAGGGTAATATTGGCATAGAGGCCATTCTACTTACCCGATGTATCCATTCGTATGCGCGATTAAACATTCTAAAGCACGGTCAGTGGCAAACAGAAAAATGGGGTATTCCATTAAATACGTGGGATATGCTTGCAACCAATCTCGGATTTTCTCTTGTTTACCTAACAGGGCTAAATCGTATGAAATTCAATGTATTGGAAAACGAGGTAGAAGGTTTATTCCATGTCTGGAAGTTTATCGGAACATTGCTGGGTATTCCATTGCAACTTCTCCCCGACACAGAGGAGCAAGCCATTGAAGCTTTGTATTATTGGACCATGACACAACAACCAGGAGATCAGGATAGTTTAGCTTTAGCAAAATCACTCATGGAAGAGCCCATTAAAGCGGCCTACCCCACAAACAAATGGGGACGAAAGCTCATGCGCGAAATTCACCTCTACTACAATCATTATCTATTGGGAGACTACTGTGTTCACTATTGGGTTTAAAAAAGACGGTACTCGGTAAAATTGCTTATGTGAATATCTTAAAAAATAAAAAAGCAAATCGTATGGTTACCGACAGCTTATGGCGAAAAAAGCAAATTGATAAAGGCAGAAAAATACACGAAGGGGTTAAAGGAATCTATCTAAAGTACAATTACCCGACACTGCGCTCATAAGGAACGCGCGTGGCAATGGATCGACCCAAAGTCAACTCATCAACATATTCCAATTCGCCTCCAAATGCGATCC
Organism: Sphingobacterium zeae; assembly: GCF_030818895.1. NCBI lineage: Bacteria > Pseudomonadati > Bacteroidota > Sphingobacteriia > Sphingobacteriales > Sphingobacteriaceae > Sphingobacterium > Sphingobacterium zeae. Next base: position 3,134,781 of record NZ_JAUTBA010000001.1, on the reverse strand, counting down.
CGCGCGCGATGGTTGTAATTTTGACATCAAACTCCCGCAACTTACGGTACAAATAAAAAATGGTTGTATCTCCCTCCATCGTTGCTGACAACGCTAGAATAACTTCTTCCACCTCACCTCTTTGGATTCGATTGATTAACCCTTCAATTTTTAGATCAGCGGGACCGATGCCGTCCATAGGCGAAATTAATCCCCCCAATACATGATATACGCCTTGATATGAATTTGTATTTTCGATGGCCATCACGTCTCGCGTGTCTTCTACAACACAGATCAAATTTTTATCGCGTTTGAATGAGGCGCATATCTCACATATACTGTGGTCAGAAATATTGAAACATTCCTGGCAATACTGAATATCTTCTTTCAAGCGATCGATAGAGGCCGTAAAACGAGCTACATCCGCATCCGATTGCTTCAGTAGATGCAAAACTAACCTCAATGATGTCTTTTGTCCCACGCCAGGCAGTTTTCCAAATTCGGCAACGGCGTTCTCGAGAAGCTTAGAAGAAAAATTCATAATGCAAATGTAAGAATAATCGGAAAAAGTAGCTACTATTAAAAAAATACCTATATTGTATTCCTTTTTGGAAAATTGAATTTAGAAATTTAAGGTATAACGTTATATATGGACATTACAAAAGAAGATAAAATTATCCGTGCATTTGAGAACAAAACATGGCAAGAAATTAAAGTAAAAGACTCTTGGCAGATTTTTAAAGTGATGTCAGAGTTCGTGGATGGATTTGAGAAATTGGCAAAAATTGGGCCCTGTGTGTCAATATTTGGATCTGCGCGTACCCCGCGTGAACACAAATATTATCAAATGGCGGTAGAAATTGCAAGTTTATTGACAGCACGTGGTTACGGTATTATTTCGGGCGGCGGGCCAGGTATCATGGAAGCAGCGAACAAAGGTGCTTATGAGTCAGGGGGTAAATCTGTTGGATTGAACATTGAACTACCCTTTGAACAATTCCACAACAAATATATCGACCGAGATAAGCTCCTAGAATTTAAGTACTTCTTCGTGAGAAAAGTGATGTTTATGAAGTATTCTCAAGGCTATATTGTTATGCCAGGAGGTTTTGGAACGATGGACGAACTTTTTGAAGCAATCACATTGATCCAAACGGGCAAAATCGCACGTTTTCCAATCGTATTGGTGGGCTCTGATTATTGGAAAGGGTTGATGGACTGGGTTCAGAATACAATGATTCCTAACAAATATATCAGCGAAGAAGATTTGAAACTATACCGTATTGTCGATACTGCGGAGGAGGCTGCTGACCATATTTTCCGATTCTACGACAAGTACCTGTTGAAGCCAAACTTCTAAAAAGTAGTTACTTTGAAAAAAAAGAGTATCTGAGAATTAACAGATGCTCTTTTTTTATGCCTATCGCGCAGGTAATATTTTAGGAAAGCATCAAATTTGTTCGTGAGCATCGCATTTATTAATTAAAGTTATATTATTAATCATTTAGTCATTACATTTACTCCGCTATTAGCTAGCGTAACCATAGAAAAACATAGTATTGACGTGTATGAAAGATTTTGGAGCCCATTCAGATGAGGAGCTAATCGTGTTGATTCAACAAGACGATAGCTTAGCTTTCGAAGCTTTGTATGATCGCTATTGGAAAACGCTTTATTACCAGGCTGCCCGCAAAACAAATTCACTGGAAGATGCGCAGGAAATTGTACAAAATATCTTTACTTCACTTTGGCTGAGACGCCATCAACTCAAAATTGAAAGCAATCTTGCTTCCTACCTCGCTGTGGCCGTTAAATACAAAGTATTTAAATATCTGGCACAACAATACAAACAGGAGGCTTTTAAGCACGATACGGAATGGGTGGATTTTGATAACTCGACGGAAAATTGGCTCCAGTTTGAAGAGCTTCGTGTTCGGTTAGATCAGCTTGTTTCCGAACTGCCCGAAAAATGCCAGCTTGTTTTCAAATTATCCCGCGAAGAAGGACTTACTTATAAACAGATCGCTGAGCACATGAACATCTCTGTGAAAACGGTCGAAACCCAATTAGGCCGTGCCTTAAAAAAAATACGCGCTGGTATTCAGCGCTTTCTGATTACTTTGTAATTTTTTTTCTCTTCTTGTCAGGGTATCAGCCCAATTTAGGGACTCTATATAAAAAATAACTCCTAAATATGGTTGATCATAATCAATTCCGGATAAAGAAATTGGCTTACAAATGGATTCAAGGCACATGTACCCCTGAAGAGGAAGTCGAATTGCAAGAGTGGTATGAAACAAGTGATGGCGAACCACTCCCTATCCCCGAGGAGCTCGCAACGGATGAACAACAACTCAAAGAGCTGTTATTCTTACATATAAAGCAGGAAATCCAAGCGTCAAAAATCAAGCGAATTCCAAAATGGGTGAAATTAAGTGGAATAGCTGCTGCTTTAGCACTGTTATTTATACTACCCCTTTACCTTGTTAAAAGAACAACCGAAGATAGCCCGCAGGTAGCCGTGAAGACGCAAGAGCAAGTTCATCCGGGTATTAAGGCAGCGGTATTAACTTTAGCCGACGGAACTAAAATTGACCTTTCTGCCCAGCAACAGAGCGTTCTCCATCAGGATGAACAGGTGAAAGTAATTACCACTGCTTCAGGAACCGTGCAATATCAATTTACAGCCAGTAAGAATACTGATACTAGCCGTACCAATACCATTGAAACGCCGATTGGAACAGAGTATACGATAATTTTGGCCGATGGCAGTAAGGTATGGCTAAACGCTGGCTCCGTGCTAACGTTTCCTGAATCTTTTTCGTCAAATAGCCGTGAAGTAAAATTATCTGGTGAAGCCTATTTTGAAGTCAGCCACGATAGTAAGCGACCATTCTATGTGCGATCGAATGAACAAACCATTCGCGTATTCGGAACACATTTTAATGTAAGCTCCTATCCAAATGAAAACAATAAAACCACACTTATAGCAGGCTCTGTACAAGTCTCGCAATTCGGCAAGTCAAAAATGCTGAAACCTGGTCAAGCAGCATTTACCACAGCCGGGAATCTTATCGTAGCAGAAGCTAATATCGAAGAAGCAATGGCCTGGAGAAATGGCATTTTTTATTTTGAATCAACACCGATCAAAGATGCACTCGCTGCTATAAAACGCTGGTATAATGTAGATGTTGTCTACAAAGGGACAAACTTGAAGCGTGAATTGACCGGAAAAATAAAACGCAATTCCACAGCAAAAGAATTGGTTGAGACGCTCAATTTCCTTGATATAAAGTGCCAATTACGCAACAATAAAATTGAAGTGGAACTCTAAATTTATCAATATAAAATCTAATTAACCAACTGATTATGAATAAACGTATACCCATTCAAAAGGCTGGCAAAAGAGCAAAGTTATTTGCGGCTTTACTAGCTATCCAGTGCATTTCCCATGCAAATAATGTTGCGCTGGCAAATGTGAGCCAGTCTAAAATCAAATTACAACACGAAGAATACACGTTGGCAAAGTTCGCCAAAGAAATCGAACGTCAGAGTTCTTATGTGTTTCTGTACGATAACTCGCAGATTAATGATAACCAAAAAATCCGAATAAACCATAAAGATGGTTCTATTGTTGAAATTCTGGATGACAACCTGAAAAAGCTCTCGTATTCTTATAAAATTGTCAACAACACCATTGTCCTAAAAAGGAAAACAGATGATATGCCCTTAAGAAACACGATGAATGTACAACAGCTTGTCAAAGGGCGCGTTTCCGATAGCGATGGTAACGCATTAACAGGGGTCACAATCCGCAATACAACAACAGGTAAACAAGCGGAAACAGACAGTAAAGGTGAATTCTCGATTGAAGCAACCTCTACACATCAACTGAGCTTTAGTTCGATAGGTTATGAGACTATCAGTAGTACGGTAGGTTCCAATAGTTACCTCAATATACAGATGAAAACTGCCAACAACCAACTGGAGCAGATCGTTGTGGTCGGTTTTGGAACACAGAAAAAAAAGGACATCACGGGAGCCATTGCAACCATGAGCACAAAGGATATTGAAGATCGCCCTGTGACCCAATTGGCGAGTGCCATGGAAGGTAAAATGGCGGGGGTAGAAATTGTAAAATCATCGGGACAGCCACAAGCAGGCTTTTCCATTCGGGTTCGCGGGACCTCAACAATCACTGCAGGTAGCAACCCTTTATATATTGTAGATGGAGTTCCTACAGAAAATATAGCAGAACTAAACCCTTCCGATATTCAAAGCATTTCGGTCTTAAAAGATGCTGCTTCTGCCGCTGTCTATGGGTCTTCTGGAGCCAATGGCGTGGTGTTGATTACGACCAAAAGAGGAACAAACGGTAAGACAATGGTAAATCTCGAAACCTATCAAGGATTTTCAGCCATCAGAAAAAAGCCTAGCGTTCTAAATGCGGTACAATATAGAGAATTAATGACTGAGATGGGAGAAGCCTTAGATTGGTCGAAATATACCGCTGATACGAACTGGCCAGATCAGCTATTCCGCACCGGTCACAGCCAAAAATACCAGGCTTCAGTACGCGGTGGAGATGAAAAGACAGGATTTTACATCTCTGGATCTTATCAAAAAGATAATGGTACAGTCATCACAAATACAGTAAACAAGTTCAATTTCAAGGTTAATTTGGATCATCAGATCAACAAAATCTTTAAAGTTGGAACAAGCTTATCTTACAACCGTTGGTACGACGTGGACATTACCGAGAACTCCCGAAATGGAGTTATCATGAATGCTTACGTGGGCTCTCCAGTAATCGGCATATATGGCGATAAAGGTGCTTTCACAGTGGATCCATTCTATACAGATCTTGACAACCCCGTTGCATTGGCAACAGGCAACGAGCATAGCTATATCAACAACAGATTTACAGGAAATGCCTTTGTGGAAGCCAATATCCTACCGGGACTAAAGTTCAAATCGCTGTTTGGGTATGAGAAATTTAACAACCAGTACCGTACTTTTGTGGATCCGTTCCGCACGACAGAGGGTAGAAAATATAAAGGGATGGCGACGCTCCAGCAGCAGGACAATCAGTATTGGATGTCCGAAAATACATTAAACTACGACAGAACTTTTAGTGACAAGCACCACTTCACAGGTTTACTAGGTTATATTGCCACTAAAACACAAACAACAATCTCAAATATCGCTACCCAGAATTTTGCTAATCCAGCAATTCACACCGTTAATGGAGGTTCGATGATTACGGCGATGCCAACAGCGATAGATGCTGCTGTATCCACTGTTTCTGGCATTGCAAAAATCGGTTATGATTATAACGACAAGTACTTATTTACAGCCAATCTGAGAGCTGACGCGTCATCTGTATTCGGGCCTAATAACCGTTGGGGTTACTTCCCTTCTTTCTCTGCCGGCTGGCGTTTATCCAATGAAGATTTCTTTAGTTCGCTGAAAAACACGGTAAACGATTTGAAAATCCGCGCGAGTTGGGGTAAGGTTGGAAATAGCCAAATCCCGGCCTTTTCCTATCTTGGTTTAGTTGACGTCACGGGATCGTACAATATCGGCGATCAGGTTGTACCGGGGTATACACCTTCTACCTTGGACAATCCCAATTTAAAATGGGAAACAACAAATCAGACCGATATTGGTGTGGATGCCAGTTTCTTTAATTCAAGATTGATATTTGGTGCAGATTATTATGCAAAAAGGACTGTAGGCCTACTTCTCAGCTCAAGGGTTCCGTACAGTTCGGGCTATAGAACTGCGCTGAAAAACTTAGGCGACCTACAAAATAGAGGTTTCGAATTCGAATTGAGTAGCCGAAATTTCGTTCACGATTTCAAATGGAATACAACTGTGACCTTTGGGCTCAATCGCAATAAAGTCCTGAATATTGATGGCGGAACCTATTATGACGGAAATATTGATGGCCGTGGCAATAGTACGATTGCAAAAGAAGGGGTTGCATTGGGATCATTCTGGGGTTACGTCGCGAAAGGCGTCAATCCAGAGACCGGAGATATGATCTATCAGATGGCTGATCCGGAAGCAGGTCTTCAAACGAGTGATATGGCTATCATTGGTAATGCTACACCAAAATTCTCTTATGGCATGACAAATGATTTTAGTTATAAGAACTTCAGCTTGTCTTTTTTCTTACAGGGTGTACAGGGAAATGATATCCTTAATGCGACACGTATTTATACAGAGGGTATGTGGGAACCGAGAAACCAAAGTACTGCCGTATTAAACAGATGGACAGTCAATAACAAAAATAGTACTATGCCGCGTCCGGATCTAAATAATACAGATGACAACTACAATTCACAGATTTCTTCCCGTTTTGTAGAGAAAGGTTCCTACCTCAGGGTAAAATCGATGACCTTGGCCTATACCCTACCTAAACAAGTGCTTGAACGATGGAATCTCAATAAGGTCCGTCTTTATGTGACAGGCGAGAATCTGTTAACATTCACAAAATACTCAGGTCTAGATCCTGAGGTAAGCATGTATGGGGGAACTAACCAGGAAACCGTGAGCTCCAATATGGCGCCGGGCATCGATTTTGGTACTTCGCCGCAGGCACGCACCTTTATTGTTGGTTTAAACCTAACTTTTTAACCTTTTAGCTTACAAACAATGAAATCAAATAGATATACGTCATTAGCCATCGCCTTATTGGCTTCTCTTGCTCTAAATTCCTGCAAAAAGTTTTTAGATCTTCAGCCTACCTCCACGGTAACGAGTGAAAATGCCTATCTCACCGGAGACAATATTGAGAAAGCATTAAACGGGGCCTATAATTCTTTTATAGGCAATGGTACCCGCCCGGGAAGCAATGCCAATTATTATCAATGGGAGATGATTTTACAGACCGATATCCGTTCGGACAATGCGCATGCGGCCGGTGGTGGTGAGATAGACTTTGCACAAATTGACTATAATACGATTACCAATACCAATGAAATGGTACGCAGGGATTGGGAAGAACTGTATGGAGCAATCTCAAAATGCAATATCGTTATCGACAATGTTAATAAAGTCACAGATCCTACTTTTTCGGATGAAAGACGCAAACAAATTCTTGGAGAAGCTTCATTTTTAAGAGCCTTCCATTATTATCAATTGGTCAAACTTTACGGTGGTGTCCCCTTGGAAAAACACTCCAACAGTACAGATTCGGAGGTATTACGCATCAAGCGATCAACTGTAGAGGAGGTTTATGATTTTATAGATTCGGATCTACAAGTGGCAGCAAACAATCTTCCCGATGGGTTTGGACAGCCCTCTATTGACAAGGTTAGAGCTACAAAAGGTGCTGCAAATGCCTTGCTGACCAAAATATGGGCACAACGCCCTGATCGCGATTACAATAAGGTATTGCAATACGCCAATGCAGTGATTACTGGAAAAGGTGGCTATCAGCTCCTTCAAAACTATGCGGATCTTTTTGACGGTAAACATAACTATAACAGTGAATCTATCATAGAGATTCCCTATATCGCTGGCAGTCCCAATCTAAGCTGTTGGGGTGGCGCATTCTTTTTCCCGGATCTTGATGAAAATGGCCAAATCAACGAAAACGAATGGCGCCGGTATGGAACACCATCAAAAGATCTTGTCGAAGCTTATGACAACGCTGGCGACACTGAACGAAAGAATGCCAACATCTGGTTTTTCTCTGTTCCTTGGGCAGATGAGTTCTGGAACCCTTGTGGAGATGCTGATACAGAAATCCCATTTAATGTAAAGCAAAAACATGCCAACAGCTTCCAAAGTGGCGATCATTTTTACCTTTTGCGGCTTGCGGACATCATTCTGCTTAAAGCAGAGGCTCAAAACGCATTGGGAAATGCTTCTGGTGCGATAAACACTATAAACATCATACGGCATCGCGCAGGGCTGTCAGATTTATCCGGTGTCAGCTCCACTGCATTAAAGGCCATCATTCTCAACGAGCGCCGATTGGAACTTGCTTTCGAAGGTCAACGTTGGGATGATCTGAATCGGTATGGTGTCACAGTGGAAGTCATGAATAAATTGAATGAGATTAAATTTACATGCGATAATGGCACTCAGAGTAATGCCACACAAATTAAGTATAATTTTAACCAAAATAGCCTGCTCCTCCCTATACCATTATTGGAATTGCAGGCAAACCCGAGCCTCACTCAAAATCCAGGCTATTAATTAGACCAAGCATAGGCTGTTCAAAGGATTAATTCCTTGAACAGCCTTTCTTTACAAATATACTTTATTATGACTCGTTTTAAATCACTGGATATTTTCCGTGGGTTTACACTCGCGGCTATGATTCTCGTCAATAATCCCGGCAACTATCATCATGTGTTTCCGCAACTTGAACACTCCATCTGGCATGGATGTACGTTTACAGATCTTATATTTCCATTTTTCTTATTTGCTGTTGGAAACTCGATGGCATTTTCTTTAAAAAATAGCGATCAGCTGGCACCAGGACTATACTGGAATAAAATTGTCAAAAGAACAATCATCCTTTTTCTACTCGGTCTGTTTTTAAATGTTTTTCCTTTTGTAGAATGGAATAGTCTTCACCAGCTCGAGTGGATTCCATTTGCCAAGTATAGGTATTTCGGCGTATTGCAACGTATCGCTATCTGTTATTTCAGTTGCGCTATGTTAGTATATTATTTTAAAGATAAAGGTGCGTTAATAGTCAGCGCGGTATTTCTTTTGTGCTATTGGCTGATTTGCTACTATAGTAATCCATCAGACCCTTATAGTTTGGACGGTTGGTTCGGAACCAAACTTGATATTAGTATGTTCGGAGCCTCTCATCTCTATCATGGTGAAGGAACAGCGTTTGATCCTGAAGACATTTGGAGCGTATTCCCAGCCATAAGTCAAACCTTATTTGGTTATATCGCAGGTAAATACATTATTCAAAAATTGAGGGGTAAGAGGGAGCTGAACGTGCTACTGTTGGTCGGTCTATCTTTTATTTTTGCCGGTTATATCTGGTCGTTCTTCTTCCCACTCAATAAGAAAATCTGGACAAGTAGTTATTGCCTATTTACCACTGGTATTGCTCTATCCTTCCTATGTATATTGATATACCTTATTGAATTTCAAAAAGTCAACAGATTATTTTATATTATCTTTGATGATTTCGGCAAGAATACACTACTTATTTACTGTATAAGTGGGCTGATCCCAACGATTTGCTCATTTATCCTCATAGGGGTCTCCCAGCAAAATCTCTGGGACTTTAGCTACAATATCCTGTTTGGCAGTTGGCAGAATCAACAATTATCCTCCGCCCTATTTGCATTGCTATTTGTCGCTTTGAATTGGTTGATCGCCTATTACTTACGAAAGAAAAAGATCTATATCAAAATCTAGGTCAAGGTACCTTTAGGGTAAAATAAGCGATCTGGATTAGAAATAAAAAAAAGGGCCAAGGCCCTTTTTATATATAAAGATATGGATAAGATATACCGCAGCTACTTTAAGAAAACGCCCCATCTTTGTTTTACTATTTCGCCGGTTACAGTATACGAATACTAAAGTAGCTTAAACTAACTATATAGAGAAAAAACTTAGGGGGACAAAACGGGGACAAATGTTATTTAACTGACATACATGCGATTAAAACCTTTTTGTATTAAATAAAAAGTTGTTTGACGCAAAAAACTACACCTTGTCCCTTGGCTCATTTTTAATTCAATTTTTAGACAGTAATCAGTCAATGATTATACAGTGGATACTGAGTCATCACTGAACAAGCACTGAACAAGCACTGAACAAGTAGTGTCGAAAGGTCAAATTTCGTAGCTCGTATCCTCCTGCATGTTTTAAATGAATGCTAGTTCCAAAAGGAGTAAAAAAAGAAAAACCTGAGGTTGGGAACCTCAGGTTTTAACTAACCAATTATTAACCTAAATTATGAAAAGTCTTTACTAATAAACACATTTCAATTATCGGACCATTATAATCTACAATTTTTTATTTCACATTTCTTTAACAAATAATTGAGATTAAGATGACCAAAATCTAAGAAAATGACTACGATACCAAGTATAGACAATTAGCTAAAGTTGAAAAGACTATTTGGCTCTAACTTTTCATAATGGAAATCCGGTTCGGCAGCAGTATTTGGTAAAAAAGTCGATTCTGTTAAAAAATGTATTTTAGCAGGATGCCTTGCTGCTGCCATTTTGACTAATTCCAGCATGTAATGATTACTCGGATATCTTTTAACATGTGCTTTTAAATCTTCAAAACCATAATTTTGATAGTATTGATCAATATAGCCCATGCCATAGAAAGTACCATTTTCAATAACAATACAGCTTTTCTCTTCACAATGACGTCCCTTATCGATCAGTACATACGATGGACGTTGCACCAACCACTCCTCAATACAGCGTTCAATTCTGGTATTGTGTAAGTCGCGATCGGGCAATACATCCTTCTTAATGGACTTTGTTGACAAACTGGCTTGCCCAAACTGACAGAATTGCGGATTAATAGCATCTTGTTGGATAAATGTTTGGAGTAACTGAATTGCATCGTATTCACGCTGGAAGACTTGAATACATGTCTGTCCCCTATTTGTCTTACCAATGGCAAGATGAAGGTATCCGTTTTGATCTTCATAGGAAAACAATCCGAACTTAGGTTCGTACCGTTTCAGTGCCCTATTGTATTTTGGCCAAAACCGTTTAATCTCCGCGCATTCCAAAAGTAGCGCCATAAGCTCTGTCCCACAGCATTCGTAACTGATATGATGAATTTCCTTTAAAAAATTTTGCCTTTGGGCTTGAATGTTATTTCCAGTAAAATGGGATAATACCCGTTTTTTGATATTTACAGCCTTTCCCACATAAATTACTTTTCCATCTTTGTCGTGAAAATAGTAGACTCCAGCCTCATTCGGCAATTGTTCATACGCTAACGGATTTAAGTGTGGCGGAAAACGTTGATCTATCGCCTTGTGTTTAATCATATCCTGAAAGATCTGTTCAGTATCCAGAACTTTCAAATAAGCAAAAAGAATAGCAGTTGCATCGGCGTCGCCACCTGCACGATGCCTATTTTCTATCGGTATATCTAAATAATCGCATAGACGTCCCAAACTATAGGATAATAACCCCGGCTTTATTTTTCGCGCATAGCGTACTGTACATAATTTTATCGCTGACCATTCGAATCCCGATTCATGCAGCTGAAAACGGATGAATGAGTAATCAAAATTGACATTATGCGCAACAAAGATACGGTCTTTAAGCATTCCATAAATGCGCTCGGCAACTTCCTCAAATGTTGGAGCATCCTTTACCATGTCATTATTGATGCCAGTAAGCGCAAAAATGGAGTTAGGAATTTCCTTTCCTGGATTTACTAATGTTTCCCAGCGTTCAAGAACTTGGTTACCATCATGAATAACAATAGCAACCTCTGTGATCCGACTCGATTTTGCATGGCCACCTGTAGTCTCTATATCCACGATGGCAAACTCTTGTTTTTTGCTTTGATTTACACTCATAACACAAAGCAAATATACTAAAAATATTAGCTACAGAAAATAATATCCGTAAACTTTTACAAAACAGGATATATCTTTATGGCCCGGCCGTTCCTTAGACTACCGTGAGAGTAACTGTCTAACGTGCTTTACGGTGTTTATTCAATCTTCGCTGCTAATTTATTTACCAGCTTAAATAGTAGATCAGCCGCTAATTTGGCTGTCCTCGAATCAATATCAAAATGCGGATTTAATTCAGCCAAATCGACAGATCGCAGATTAGGTAGATCCAAAAGAAAATCGTAGATCATAAAAAATAGCTGATCTGGGACTATGCCATTATATGCCGATGCACTCACTCCAGGGGCATAGGCTGAAGAAAAGGCATCAAGATCTATGGTTAAATACACATAATCCACCAATTTGGAAAAACCAATTATTTTGTCCCGAATCTCATCAAGTTTCTCATTGACCAAACTATCGCGTTCTATAATCTTTACATTCTTTTCGCAAGCATAATTTAGTAATCCCTTGGTATTGCTTATTTCCTGAATTCCGATTGCTAAGTAATGAAAAGGCAGACCTGCTGCCGATTGATCCTGTTCAATTTGATAGAATCCCGTTCCAGAATTTCCTTTGCCATCCTGTAAGGCACGAATATCTAAATGCGCATCCAAATTAATGATACCTAAACTTTCATTCACGTTTTTTAGATATTGACTAACCCCTAGATAATGGCCGTAGGTAATTTCATGACCTCCGCCTAATATGACGGGAAATCCTTCTCGTTCGAGAATAATTTTCAAAGCAGCCCCCAAATGTTCCTGACATGATTCTAAATCATTGTCTTTTAATATGATGTCACCGCAATCATTAAGTTTAAGTTTATCTGGAAAATAAACAGGAAGGTTGGCCAATACATTCCGAAGTACGGCAGGGCCATCTTTTGCTCCTACTCGTCCCTGATTTCGTGCAACGCCTTCATCACTACAGCATCCAAGAAAAGCGATGGCTTGTTCCAAATCGGATGGTTCATGAAGGTCAACACAATTCATTACTTGATGCCAGCGCATCCATTCGCGACTCTGACCATCTACACGTCCTTTCCAAACAGCTTGGTCGCCTTTGCTATATATTTCAGGATCATTCAACAAGCGTTTCATTCGTTCACATCAAATAATTGTTCAATAATTTGGTCATCAACAAGATGCGCACGGGTAACTAATAATTTAACATTTCCTTCCATCGCACGGCCTAGCGCCTGGTTTGCCTCCTTGTTTCTAGCCCAGGCACGTCTAGCAATCCCATTATTCACATCAAAAAATAACATTTTTTCCAATTTAACAACCACTTCGTCTGAACCATCTAACAGGAGGCCAAAGCCACCGTTGATTACTTCTCCCCACCCGACGCCACCGCCATTGTGGATAGAAACCCAAGTCGCGCCTCGAAAGCTATCTCCAATGACGTTATGAATAGCCATATCCGCTGTGTATTGACTTCCATCATAAATATTGCTGGTTTCCCGATAAGGGGAGTCTGTTCCGCTAACGTCGTGGTGGTCTCTACCCAAAACAATCGGCCCTTCAAATAAACCAGTTTTTACCGCTTCGTTAAAGGCCTTTGCAATAGCAATACGTCCAATGGAATCGGCATATAAGATGCGCGCCTGAGAACCGACGACGAGTCTATTTTTCTCAGCTTCTTTAATCCATTGTATATTATCTTGCAGCTGCTGCTGAATTTCTAAGGGGGCTTCTGCTCGAAGATCGTCTAAAACGGTCATGGCGATTTCGTCAGATTTTCTCAGGTCCGAAGCCCTCCCTGAGGTGCAAACCCAACGGAATGGCCCAAAACCGTAATCAAAGCACATGGGACCAAGAATATCCTGCACATACGACGGATAGCGGAATTGGTCCTTTTTATCATTCCAGACTGCTGCGCCGGCACGGCTACTTTCCAAAAGAAATGCATTTCCGTAATCGAAGAAATACGTTCCTTTGCACACATGCTTATTGATCGCATCAACATGTCGTACCAAGCTTTCTCGCACACATTGCTTAAATTTGTCCGGTTCACTCGCCAATAAAACATTTGCTTCATCAAAGGTTAATCCCATGGGATAATATCCCCCGGACCACGGATTATGCAATGATGTCTGATCAGACCCTACGGTAATGTGGATATTTTCACGATCGAAAGCCTCCCATACTTCAACTATGTTACCGATATAGGCAAAGGATACTATTTTCTTTTGTTCCACTGCCCGTTTTACCTGTCTAACGAGCTCCTGTATGCTCACTATCAATTGGTCAACCCATCCCTGCTCATGTCGTTTTCTTGCTGCGTCAGGGTTTATTTCAGCGCATACCGTTATGCATCCCGCAATATTACCCGCTTTAGGCTGGGCTCCACTCATTCCCCCCAGTCCAGAAGTCAAAAAAACCTTACCTTGTATGGTATCATCTACCGCCAAATGTTTCCGGAATGCATTCATAACCGTAATAGTCGTTCCATGCACAATACCCTGCGGGCCGATATACATGTACGAGCCGGCTGTCATCTGTCCATATTGCGTAACGCCCAACGCGTTGAAACGTTCCCAGTCATCCGGTTTCGAATAGTTTGGAATCATCATGCCATTGGTTATCACAACACGAGGAGCATCTTTTGAAGATGGAAAAAGTCCCATCGGATGACCACTGTAAAGATGTAATGTTTGTTCATCAGTCATTTGAGATAGATATTGCATAGTAAGACGATATTGAGCCCAATTTTGAAATACGGCTCCATTCCCACCATAAGTAATCAATTCGTGCGGATGCTGTGCGACCGCAGGATCGAGGTTGTTCTGAATCATCAACATAATTGCCGCCGCCTCCTTACTTAAGGCCGGATAATCAGCTATTGGTCGGGCATACATTGTGTATTGTGGTCTAAAACGGTACATATAAATTCGCCCATAGTCGCGAAGCTCCTGTAAAAATTCAGGCGCTAAAATGGCATGCCAGAGATTAGGGAAATAGCGTAAAGCATTACGTATAGCTAGCATCTCTTCTGATTTCGTAAGAATATTCTTTCGTCGGGGAGCGTGGCTGATTGTGTGATCACGCTCTACCGTTGGAGGTAGTGTGGTAGGAATGCCTTCCGCAACCTCTCGCTTAAATGTATCTTTCATGATGTTATATTGATAATACTTCCATACCATTTTTCCATACCGCTGTAGGCTGCAAACTTCCTTGGTAATATGTAATATCCTGATAATTGTCGGTATTAAATAAACTAAAATCTGCACGCATTCCTTTCACCAAAATTCCCCTGTCAGACAAGTTCAATGCCTTCGCCGCACGGTAAGTTAATGCCGCGAGTAGTTCAGCATTGGTCAATTTTTCTGCTGCTGCCAAAATCGTCGCACTTGTCAATAACTGCCCCATCGGAGCAGACCCCGGATTCCAATCACTACCTATGGCTAGGCATGCGCCTGCATCTAACAGTTTTCTAGCAGGTGTAAAACCGCAACCCAATCCGATAGAAGCGGCAGGTAAAGCCACCGCGACAGTGTCCGACTGTGCGATAAGTTCAATTTCAAAAGCTGTTGATGCTTCAAGATGATCCGCAGATATAGCACCCAGTTCCACCGCAATCTGGCTTCCAGAAGTCGTAAACTGATCGGCATGAATTGTCAGATCAAAACCCATATTTTTTGCTCTCTGTAAATAAGCGACAATGTCTTCTCCCTGAAAAGCTGCTTTTTCGATAAATGCATCTATCCGATTTGATAGCCTTTCGGATTTTAATGCCGGAAACAGAACTTCAGCCAGCATATGGAGATAATCTTTTGCAGACCCATTGAAGTCGCGCGGAAGCATATGTGCTGCCAAACAAGTTGGGATAAGGTCTGGTTGTATTTGTCGATCTGATTCGCGGATGACACGCAATAATTTAAGTTCTTGTTCAACGTCAAGTCCATAACCGCTTTTAACTTCGATCGTTGTGATCCCCTGTTTCAATAGTAAATGTGCCCTCCCTATGGTGAGGCCTACCAATTCTCGGGCATCACAATCCCTTGTATGGGATACGGTACTCCAGATCCCCCCTCCTGCCGCCGCGATTTCCAGATAGCTTGAACCGGCATTTCGAAGGGCGAAATCATTTGCACGACTGCCTGCGAAAGCAATATGTGTATGGCAGTCAATAAAGCCTGGCAAAACGACCTGATCTCCCTCGATATGGATAAGATCCACCTGCTGCCCCCCATTGTTGTTGTAATTGATCAAAAGCTGCCACATCCATTATCGTGTTTCCTGCAATTAAAATTCCCCCCTCATCAATAATAAACAATTGGCTATCGTCAATTGGCCCCTTTATCGGCATATTTGACAGGGTTAATATTTGCCTAAAAGGCCCAACTAATTTTAACTCCTTTTTCATCATTCTTAGTTTAAAACAACTCAAATTGCTGTTTCAGTTCTGCAGCAATATCTCCAGCAGCATATTGAGCATGCAATGCAATAAGGTCTCCTGATTTTACCAATTTTAACGCTTCGGTCAGCAGCTCTTCCATTGGCTGGTCCGATTCAATATGTGGTATGGACTGACGGATGCTCTCATGGATAGCTTCCAGTGCAGCAGTTGATGTTAACGGTTGATGATAATCTTTGGCTTGGGCGGCACACAACAGTTCAATGCTCAATATTTTGTCAACATTGTCAATCACCTGCAAAAGTTTTCGTCCGGAGACAGATCCCATACTCACATGGTCTTCTTGACCTAAAGAAGTTGGAATGCTATCGGCACTCGCCGGAAAACAGAGTCCTTTATTCTCACTTGCGAGGGCGGCCGTGCTATATTGAAGGATCATAAATCCTGAATTAAGTCCAGTTGATTTCATCAACAATTTGGGTACAGCGTTGGTTTGGCCTTCTAAAGACAAATAGACCCTCCGATCGGAAATATTCCCAATTTCAGACGCTGCCAGTGTGGCATAGTCCAAAGGTAATGCAATAGATTGCCCATGAAAGCTACCACCGCTAATCGTAAGTTCATCATTAATAATCACAGGGTTATCAGTCACTGCATTTATTTCAATTTCGATGGTGTCCTTTAAATGAAACCAAGCGCTCCGTGATGCGCCATGGACTTGAGGAATACAACGCAAAGAATAAGGATCCTGCACACGGGAACAGTGTTTGTGACTTTCCAAAATAGCTGATCCATGAAGCATATGGAAGATGCTTGCAGCAACATAACGATTTCCCTTATGTGGTCGTAATTCATGTAGCTCCGAAAAGAAGGGTTTTATAGAGCCATTTAACCCTTCAATCATTAAAGAGGCAATAATATCGGCATTTTGAAGCATGCGATATAGTTCAATGACGCCGATAACGCCATGCGCTGCCATAAATTGAGTCCCATTGATCAGCGCCAGCCCTTCTTTTGCGCCTAATTGAATCGGAGCCATACCGTATTTTTCCAAAATGGCGGCTGTATGCACAACATTCCCTTTCACCCTGACTTTTCCTAAACCAATTAATGGTAAAAATAAATGAGACAAAGGGGCTAAATCACCTGACGCTCCCACAGATCCTTGTTTTGGCACAATAGGAATGATATCGTTCTCAACATGCCAAATCATCCGCTCAATTGTATTGTATTGAACACCCGAAAATCCTTTAGAAAGCGCGTGAATTTTAAGAATAAGCATCAACTTAGCTAAATCATCGCTTATAGGTTCACCCACACCGACCGCATGGCTTTTAAGAATATTTTCCTGTAATAATTGCGTTTGACCGGCATCGATGCGTGTGGTACAGAGCGGACCGAAACCCGTGTTGATCCCATAGACGACCTCGCCGCGCCCAACTATTTTGCTGACATAACTGGCGCTTTGATCGATCTTTTCCCTGACGTCCGACGATATCACTCCCCGAACCAATCCTTTCGCTATTGCTAAGGCTGTGGAACAAGTCAAATGCCCACTGCCATATAAAAATTTATCCATCTCCCAATCTGCTTTACTCAAAAGTACTTGCTATATTTGATAAGCAGAAATACCATTTTCATCATCAATTGATAACCATGAATTATCAAATAGAGTTTAGACACTTATTATATTTCAAAGTATTGGCCGAAGAATTACATTTCCGGAGGGCGGCGGAAAAATTATTTATTGCACAACCGGGTTTGAGCAGGCAAATTAAGCAGTTGGAGGAATGTTATGGGGTATTACTTTTTGAACGTACTAAGCGGAGTGTCGTGTTAACAGAGGCCGGAATGTATCTCTTTAAAGAGGCACAGGAGTTATTTAGACATTTAACACAAATAGAAACTCAACTTCAGAGCTATGCCAATGGAAAAATAAGTACCTTAAAGCTCGGTTTTATCGGATCAGCTGTTCAGACTATTTTGCCTGAATTACTGATAAAACTAAAAAAACAGCAGCCCGACATTGAGTTATCTCTTCACGAATTGGCAAACGAAACGCAGCTCGATCTGCTGGAAAAAAAAGAATTGGACTTGGGATTCGTCCGACTCTCCGAAGCCCCGCTTGGACTGAGTAGCCAGCCGATATATACGGAGCATTTCAGTCTTGTATTACCCAATAACCATCCGCTTTTGACGTCTCAACATCCAAGTCTGGATCACTTAAAAGACGAATCATTTATCTTGTTTTCCAAAAACTATAGTTACTCCTATTACGATCTGGTCATGAGTATTTTCAGTGATCATAAGTTTATTCCCAAAGTAACGCTTCGTACAGTCAATGCATTGACTATATTTAATATGGTGGCTCAGGGGCTCGGTGTTGCAATTGTTCCGTCTTCCTTAAAAAATGGATACCATGTTGATGTTTCGTTTTTGGAACTGGATGATCTACCACAGCGAACAACACTTTCATTAGTTTGGAACGCCCAAAATCGTAATCCTGGAATTCCTTTAGTCCTCCAGCTTATGAATTTACGAGTCAACAATGCATAAATACATCTGATACATTGGTAAGACCTAAATCCTTTTTAAATTGCATATAGAATAAATTTCCTGGATAAGATTGTCACTGTATTGCATATAAAAAACAAATTCTCTAAGTTTGATATATTACTAAACTTACATACAAAACGAAATTATGATTTTAGAAGTAGCTGTATTACAAATTATTGAAGGGCAACAATCCAATTTTGAGAGAGATTATAAAACTGCTTGCCAGTATATCAGTGCAAGTAAAGGTTATATCACGCATTCTCTCCGTAAATGCATCGAAAAGGATAATCAGTACATCCTGTTGGTGGAATGGGAAACTTTAGAGGACCATACCATCGGTTTCAAGGAGTCTGCATTATTTAAGGAATGGGAGAAACTTTTACATCACTACTACGATCCATTTCCAACAGTCGAACATTACGAAGTATTAAAATAGTCGTTCTTTAGCCCTATTCTATAATAATCTAGTATCTTTGTAGAAATTTTTAACATTTAACTTTTAACCCCCTATAAGGCCACAAGCTTTGTAGCACTGAACAGATTAAGATGTACACAAAAGAAAAAGCAAAAGTAAATAGTTTTACGGTAGATCATACCAAATTGAAACAAGGGATCTACGCGAAAGCTTCTACGACCAATAACAGCAATGTCGAAAACTATACAACTTACGACATTCGAATGATTAGGCCGAATTCACCTGAGCGTATGTTGTCTCCTGAAGTGATGCACACACTGGAGCACTGCTTTGCAACGGAAATTAGAACGATTTTAGGTGATGAAGTCATTTATGTGGGCCCGATGGGATGCTGCACAGGATTTTATGTTGTATTGGCCGGAACAGAGCGAACTCCTCAAAACGTAGCGGAGTTGATGAAGGAGGTTCTTGAAATAATTCTTACAGCTGGATATGAAGTTCCTTTCCAAAATCCTATTAGTTGTGGAAATTATACTTTCATGGATTTTGATTCCTCAAAACAAGCTTGTGTTAACTTTTTAAATTTAATCACTGCTGGAAAATTGGAATTTGAATACCCATATATTGAAGAAAATTAAATGATCCTGAATAAAGATATTGAAACAATAATCTTGGTAGCAAATAAGAACGAACTATCTTTTCCTTCGCCAAGTAAATCCACTTACATCTATGAAATTGGTGTTGGCAAAGTAAATGCGCTCTTGTCTGCCGCCAGACTTTACGAAGACATTAAAACACTGGAAATTAATCCAATTGTTCTCAATGTTGGTACAGTAGGCTGTACACGGTATCCGATTGGTCACGTTCTTTATCCTTCCTATTATGCACAAGGAGACGCTTATACGGATGGATTTTTTCTAGAGAACACATTATTTTTTAAGGGGCGGGGAGTATTGGAATCAATATCGGTTGATGAATTTAATTACGAAGATGCACTTTTGACATCAGATCGTTTTATCCATGTAAATTCATCTTTTTATCAAGATATTAAACATTTAAACCCTATGGCTTTTGACATGGAATCTTATGCGCTAGCAAATTTCTGTTTCCAAAAGAATCTTGCCTTTCATAGTATTAAAATCGTTTCAGACAACTGTGATGGCACAGTGAAAGATTGGGAAAGTATTTTAGGAGAAATTTCAGGTAGACTAGGTAACATACTCCATCAATTCATGAAAAATCTGGACGCAGAAAAAGCTCCAGCCAGCCTATCGTAATCCAATTGAAAATACCCTGTTAAGGCCTGTAAAAACTACAGGCCTTTTTTCTGCTATTTCTTTACTTACTATTCTGAATATAAATGCACCAAAGATTGTTCGTCAGATATTAAAATAAGCCAAAATATGCTTCGCCTTCGTTCCAATTGACCCTGGTAATTTGAATTTATCCAAACTATTTTCCGCCAAGGTTGTTAAAACAATGGATTAAATACCCACCGTTATATTCGATATAACTCTTCTACACGACAAATAAATCGATCTAATATTCTTATGAAAAAAAAGAAGAAAATAATAATTTCAAATAGACTGCCGATACAAATAGAACGAAAAAAAGAAAAATTAATCATCAAACCCAGTGCAGGAGGACTGGCAACTGGTTTAAATTCAGCCTTTGAAACAGATGCGATCTTATGGGTTGGATGGCCGGGAATTGTGCCTAAAGATGAAGAGGAACAGGAAAAAATTATTGAGCTTCTAAAACCGATGAATTTACTTCCTGTCTTCTTATCGAAAGACGAAATTCGCAATTTCTATGAAGGATATTCCAATGAGGTGCTTTGGCCTATCTGTCACTATCAACCGAGCTACATCCATTTTGATCCCGAATATTGGTCTACCTATGTCGCAGTGAATAAAAAGTTTTGTGAAGCGGCTCTTTCTATCGATCAGCTGTCCGATTTCATCTGGGTTCAGGACTATCAGCTTATGCTACTCCCACAGTTGCTGCGCTCAGAAAATCAAGAACTCAACGTCGGTTATTTTCATCATATTCCCTTCCCCTCTGAGGAATTGTTTATGAACATCCCACAGCGAA